>CADCVF010000015.1 GCA_902806095.1 uncultured Rubrobacteraceae bacterium | reverse complement strand
ACGTCTTGATGCTGTTCTTCCTATTCCCCCTGGACGAGTTGGAGCACATCTTCGAGCGGCTGGGCTACGAGTTCGGTCCCGACACCTTGCGCAAGAACGTTGAGTACTACGAGCCGCGGACCACCCACGGATCTACCTTGAGCTTCGTCGTACACGCCCACGTCCTGGCAGAATTTGACCCCGAAGCCTCCTGGGAGATGTACCAAACGGCCCTGAACAGCGATGTTGGGGACGTGCAGGGCGGCACCACCAGCGAGGGTATCCACCTGGGGGTGATGGCGGGGACGCTGGACCTCATCCAACGGGGCTACATGTCTAGCGAGATCCGGGACGGTGTCCTCCACCTGGACCCGAAGCTCCGCGACAAACTGGAGGGACTCTCGTTCTCCATGCGCTTTCGCGAGACCCCGATCGAGCTTTCGTTAGAGGGAGACGAACTGACGGTCGCCACCCAGGCCGACGGCTTGGCCCGGTCCATCAAGGTCGGCGTCAACGGCGCGGTCCAGGAGCTCAAGGCCGGCGAAAGGCACACTTTCGAACTTGCGCGACTCTTGGACGACGAGGGAAAGGAGCGGGTTACAAGCTAAAGAAACCCCGCTAGTAGCGATGGGCGGGCCGGTAAGAGACAAACGACCGGCGCGTCACGGCGCGTTGCAGGGATCGATCGAGGAAGGAGTCTGTTTTGGCTAAGGGCTCGAAGAAGAAGGATGCAAAGAAGAAGGACGCGAAGAAGAACGGAAAAGTCGAGGCGGTAGTTCGGTCACCGGAAGCGTATCCAGACTACCGTGTGGCGCCCGGCGAGCGGATCATGCTGCCCGCCATAGACGCCAACCAGTCCGAGGGCTACGAGAGAAAGAGGGATGTCCTGGACGAGCTCGAGGAGCAGCGGCTTCGCATCCAGGACTTGCAGGGCAAGCTCTACGCGGAGAACAAGCACGGGCTCCTTATAGTGCTGCAGGCCATGGACACCGGCGGCAAGGACGGCGCGATCAAGCACGTCTTCAGCGGCGTGAACCCGCAGGGTTGCCGCATCTCCTCTTTCAAGGCGCCCAACCCCGAGGAGGCCAACCACGACTTCCTGTGGCGCTACCACAAGAGCGCTCCCGCCGTGGGACGCATCGGGATCTTCAACCGCTCCCACTACGAAGACGTGCTCGTGGTCCGGGTAAAGAACCTGGTCCCCGAAGAGGTCTGGCGCCCACGCTACGAGTTGATAAACAACTTCGAGTGGAACCTCACCCAGAACAACATCTCGGTGATCAAGTTCTATTTGCATATCTCCAAAGACGAGCAGAAGCGCCGCCTGGAGAGCCGGCTGGCGGACCCGAACAAGAGGTGGAAGTTCTCGACCAACGATCTCAAGGAGCGAGCGTACTGGGAGGACTACCAGCGCGCCTTCGAGGACGCGATCTACGCGACCTCCACAGAGTACGCGCCCTGGTACGTGATCCCGGCGAACAAGAAGTGGTACCGCAACCTGGCCATCGCCCGCGCCATAGCGGACACCTTAGAGGCGATCGACCCCCAGTTCCCTCCGGCTGAAAAGGGCCTCGAAAAGATAACGATACCGGATTGAGCGGCGCCGTGAAAAACCCCAAGCGCGTCGTCGCCCACGAGGCGGTGGATCGCTATGTCGAGGACGGTATGGTCCTGGGCCTCGGGACAGGAACGACGGCGTACTGGGTGGTCAGGAGGGTCGGGGAGTTGCTCGCCGCCGGAGAGCTGCGCGGCGTGCGCGGGATACCCACCTCCGAGCGCACGGTGGCGCTGGCGAAGGAGTTCGGCGTGCCGCTGCTCACCCTCTCGGAGGCCCGGCCGGATCTCACCCTGGACGGGGCGGACGAGGTCTCCCGCGGCCTCGACGTTCTCAAAGGATGGGGCGGCGCGCTGTTGCGGGAGAAGATAGTGGCCGCCTCCTCACGCGACGGCCTCGTGATCGTGGTCGAAGACTCCAAGCTGGTCGAATCCGTGGGCAAGGGTCCGGTCCCGGTCGAGGTCGAGCCCTTCGGGTGGGAGGCAACCCTGAACGCTCTCGCCTCGCTGGGCTGCGACGCGACGTTAAGGACGGATGACTCGGACCCGAGAAGGCCGTTCGTCACCGACGGAGGCCACTACACAGTGGACTGTCTCTTCGATGCGATCCCGGAGCCAGACGCTCTGCAGACGCAGATGAAGCGTATACCCGGTGCGATAGAGACCGGCCTCTTTCTCGGGATCGCCCGCGCCGCCGTGGTGGGGCAAGCGGATGGGGTAGAGATCTTTGCGATCTGATAGAGAAGGAGCTCTGTAACGCGTGAAACTCTTTTCCGGGCTGGGAGATAGGGTT
>CADCVF010000014.1 GCA_902806095.1 uncultured Rubrobacteraceae bacterium | reverse complement strand
TTGTACGACAAAAGTGTAGCATGATTCCGGAAATTATTCGAGAAAATCTCCGGGTCGTGGCTAGAAACCTTCCGGTAGTGCCCCTTTAGAGGATGACAGTAGAATTAGCCAGTGGAGGTAAGAAACAGATGAAGCGCAAATGGAGCAGCACGGCCGGCCTGGTGGACCTCGGGCTCTCTCGGTCCGCGCTCAGGGTCCTCGACTCGGCGGAGAGTGCCATGGAGGTCGTCGAGCGTGCGAGCGCGGACATCCGGAGGGCCGAAATCGCGGAGACAGGAGTCGGCCTTACTGGGGTCCTGGGCGGTATGGGCGACATCCGGGTGGGCGGCGCTGCCGCCGGGCTCGCGACGGTGGCTTTCCCGGACGTCAGGGCGAACGCGGCGGTCGCGCTCGGCAAGCCGAACATGGGCCTCGCGGGGGAGGGCCTCAAGGGCATCCTTGGGGGCCGCTTCAAAGACATCGCGGGGGTCGCCTCGGCGAAGGACCTGGCGCTCGGCAAGGCGTCCAGCCCGTACTCGGCGTTCGACGGGCTGTCCGATCTCTTCAAAGGAGCCTCCTCGCTATCCTCCACCTTCAAGGCGGCCGATCTGGCGGGGACGATCCCGAAGAAGTCCGCGACCCTTGGTTTCTCGGCCAAGATGCTCGGGGCCGACCTGTTGGCGGCACGAAGCGCGGCCTCGTTCCTCAGCGCCCAGACGAAGACCGATGGCCTCATCGCCTCCGCTTGGAAGCCCGGCTGGAAGGATAGCCTCCTCCTCTCGGGCTGGAAGATCGACCTCCTCTCTAGCGCCGCACCCAAACTCTCGGAGCGGCTCGGGATGGCGGACGCGGTTAAGGACTCGGGGGCGTTGCGGAACGCCATGGGCCTCTCCGGCACCGACTGGCTGTATGGTCCGCCGCGCGAGCTCGGCCTGCTCAGGAAGGTTGGTGCCGCCGGTGTCCTGCGCGATGCTCCGCCCGCCTTCGAGGTCCTGGACGCGGCCCGCTCGTAGGAGGGCCCGGCCTCGGGGATGAAAGAGACGATGTTGACGAAGACCTCGTCTGCGGGTTCATGACGCGGTCGATGCCGCACGCCAGTTCCTTGCTCCCGCACTTAAAGAGCTCTCTCAGCAAGGCTTGCAGCCTACCCAGCGCGTCGGTAGTCACGCAACCTCCGTCGTCTCTGATCCACACCCCTCGAACACAAGTATCCCCGATGGACCTTCGATCGACAACCGGGGACTCGACGGAGGCTACCCGTTGCGCCACACCTCGACCCGAACGACGTCGAAGTGGTGATCGTACGTCCAGACCGGCATACTGAGCCGCCGACTGACGACCGCGGTGACGGCGTCAAACATGCTCAACGCCTGATCCCGATACTCACGTATCAGGCCAGCTGCTTCGCGGAAGTCCTCGGGGGTAGGATTCATCAGGAAGGAGCCGCCTTCGATCTCCCCCAGCCATCCCTGCGCTGCCCCTGCGCCCAGCTTATACAAGACCAGCGAGTAGCATTCGCACAACGTCGGGTAGGCAACCGTGACCCCGACACCCTCCGAGTTCAACCGCCTGATATCCCCTTGCGCCCGCTCATGGTGGTCGTCAGAAGGGTCCGCGGCGGCGTAGAGCGGCCCCGTATCGGCCAGGACCGTTCCGCTCATCCTTCGTCGGCGGCCTCGGCCAGGTACCTGTCGTGCTCTGAACTGACGTCTTTACTCCCACTACCGCGCCTGTTCGGGGTGATGCCGAAAGACCGCCCCGAAGAAGGCGGTAAAAAACCCCGCTTCTCCAGGTATTCCCGGAGCGCAGCCTGTGTCAGCGCGGTAAGAGGTAAGGGTAAATCCTGAGAACGCCGGTAAGCCTCCAGCGCCTCTTCGAGCTCGTCAGGTAGCGTGATGGTCGCCCGCTTCATTTCTCCAGTCTACCACCTCTGGTGATGTAGGTGAATGTGGTGATCCCTTGACAATCCCAGGTTTCGCAGCCTTGGATCTCAGGTTTCGCGTACGATCTCCTCCAACGATTCGATGAACCTCTCGACCTCTTCTTCGGTGTTGTAAGGGGCGAGGCCTGCGCGGATGAACCCTCCGCTGTCCCCGATGCCGAGCTTTTCGGCGAGCGTCGAAGCATAGAAGTCGCCGGCGGCTATGAAGAAACCGTGCTCCAGCATCCGCGCGCAGACTTCATCGGGCGGCTGTCCCTGTACCGTGAAGGCTATGGTGGGGGTTTTGCGGACGCCATCAGGAGCGGCGTAGAGCTTTACGCCGGGGATGTTCCTGAGTGCTGTACGGAAGGTCTCGGCGAGTGCGGCTTCGTGTTCTTCGGTAGCGTTCATGGCACTCGTGAGTTTCTCCCGCTGAGAGGTGCCTTCGCCCAGGGAAGAGATGAAGTCGAGGGCGCCCTTTACGCCGGCGATCCCTTCGTGGTTCTGGGTGCCGGTCTCCAGTTTATCTGGGATGTGATCCGGCGCCGGATCGAGTCTGTAGACGTCCATCGTCTCGAAGAGATCGCGCCTTATGGCCGTCACGCCGACGTGCGGGCCGAAGAACTTGTAGGCCGAGCAGGTGATGACGTCAGCCCCTATTGCGTCGCGGTCCAAGGGGATGTGCGGGGCCGCGTGCACGGCGTCGACGGCGACTAAGGCACCTGCGCTGTGGGCTCTCTCGGCGACGGCGGCCACATCGTTTATGGTACCGACCGCATTCGAGGCCAGGCCTATAGCTACGAGTTTCGTCCTTTCGTTGATGTTCTGCTCCAAGTCTTCTCCGTCGAGGGCAAGGGTTTCGGGATCTACCCTGACCCAGCGCACCCTCGCCCCCTGCTCTCTAGCGGCGATGAGCCAGGGGTCCACGTTGGCGCGGTGGTCTAGCTCTGTGACGACGATCTCAGAGTCTTCGTCCCACCCGCGGGCGAGGGCGCGGGAGATCTCGAAGGTCAGGGTGGTCATGTTGGCCCCGAAGGCGATCTCATCTGGCGCGGCCCCGAGGAAATCCGCCGCCGCCCTGCGGGTGTCGGACAGGATCTCCTCTGTCTCCGTGCTCGTCGGGAAGACGCCGTGTAGGTTCGCCCCGCCGCGCTCCATGTAGCCCGTGATGGCGTCGATAGCCTGCCGCGCTACCTGCGAACCACCCGGCCCGTCGAAGTAGATGACACCGCGGCCTTTATGCGTCCGGCTTAGCGCCGGGAACTGCTCGCGGACGGCCTGTACGTCGAACGTACGCTGCATATGTCCTCCCACCTCGAATCCTCCTGCCCGGCGAGTTTATATCAGGCGCGGACCGGAGACGGATGCTACCGTACTCCCTGCAGTGGATTCGGGGTAAGGAGGTCGTTTTGTCCAGGCGTGTAATCAGTAATCCCAGCCTGCCGGCGCCTATGCGTGGGGGCGCCTTCTCTTCGGGGGTCGAGGCTCCTCAGGGGCGCACGATCTACGTCTCGGGGCAGGTCTCGATGGATGCAGAAGGAGACGTGGTCGGAGAGGGAGACATAAAGCGCCAGACGGAGACCGTGCTCGAGCACGTGAAGACCGTGGTCGAGGAGGCCGGCGGTGGGATGGACGACATAGTCAAGGTAACAGTCTTCATAACGGATATGGGACTATACGATGAGATCCACGAGGTCAGAAGAAGGTATTTTGCAGAGCCATATCCCGCGTCCTCGATGGTAGAGGTTTCCGCCCTCATAGACCCCAGGCTCCTTATCGAGATCGAAGCCGTAGCGGTTGTAGGGTAGAGCGAACCTCGGAACATAGCCGCCGGGTGTGGCCTCATATAGAATCCGGATACGGGGTTTGGAGTGGGTAGTCCACGAAGATGGAATCGTACCGCCGGGACGTCAGGGGGTTTGCTGTGCCGCTCGACTATACGTATCGCATCAAGGTGCCTCACCGCACGGGGCAATTGGCCAGGGTCGCAGGGACGATTGCCGAAGGAGAAGGTCTCATCGGGGACGTGACGACGGTAAACGTCGGCCGCGAGGCTTCGGTGCGGGAGATCACGCTGGAGGTCGAGGACCGGGATCAGGCCGAGCGGATCGTAGGCATGCTGGGCGAGCTGGAAGGCGTCGAGGTCCTCTGGGCACGCGACAGGGCGCTGCTAAGGCACGAGGGCGGGAAGCTCGTGATCGAGTCGGCCCACCCGGTAAGGACGGTGCAGGACATGCGCGACGTCTACACTCCTGGGGTGGCGCGGGCGTGCCAGGCTATCTCCGGGGACCCCTCGCTGGCAGGCGAGCTGACCATGATCGGGCGCAGCGTCGCCATCTGCACCAACGGCACGCGAGTTCTGGGCTTGGGAGACATAGGACCCGTCGCCTCGATGCCTGTGATGGAGGGCAAGGCGGTCTTCTACCAACAGCTCGCCGGCGTCTCGGCGATGCCCATCCTCATAGACACCAAAGACGTTGACGAGTTCATCGAGACGGTGGTGCGCATCTCGCCGACGTTCGGCGGGATCCACCTCGAGGACATCTCGGCGCCCGAGTGCTTCGAGATAGAGGCCCGCCTTATAGAGGCGCTTCCCCAGCCCGTCATGCACGATGACGTCCACGGCACGGCCGTCGTCACGCTCGCCGCCGCGCTCGTGGCCTGCCGGGACGCGGAGCTGACGCTGCAGGATGAGGTGGTCGGCCAGATCGGGCTCGGCGCCGCTGGGTTTGGGATCGCCGCCCTACTCGTCGATGCCGGAGCAAAACGTGTGCTCGGCTCGGACCCGAACCCGCTCTCCCACGAGCGCGCCAGTGCGAAGGGTATCGAGATAACCGACATGCAGACCGTCATGGCGGAGGCCGATCTTGTCGTGGCCACGACAGGAGTGCCGGGCCTCATCGAGCCCGAGATGGTGCGCGAGGGGCAGGTGATCCTTGCGCTCACCAACCCATACCCCGAGATAGAGTCCGACGTCGCACTGACAGCCGGGGCGGCCTTCGCCGCCGACGGCCGGAGTGTAAACAACGTCCTCGGCTATCCCGGCATCTTCCGCGGGGCCCTGCTCTCGGGGGCGGAGCGGATCAACGCACAGATGAAGCTGGCAGCCGCCGAAGTCCTCGCATCCCTGGCTACCGGCTCGGAGCTGGTTCCAGACGCCCTCGACCCCGACGTACACCTGCAAGTAGCCAACGCCGTGCGAGAGGCGGCCATAGAGAGCGGAGTCGCCCGCCTCGACAAGGCGCCCATGGGCCTGTAAAGCAAAGACCGTGTTGCCCAGAACTCGCTAGAGTCCCGGCCTGTTATACCTCGTCGCCAGCAACGTTCGTGCTTCAGGCTCGCCAACTTATGACAAGATACGGCAAAAGTCGTTGGACGTATGGAGGAAGTTTGTCTATACTGTGTTCGTGAGGAGTGAAGACGGTGTATCGGAGGTAGCCGGTGGCCGGCATCGGCTTGTCGAGGACCGCGTTCAGGCTGAGATCATGCATCACGTAAGGACGATGGACCGTCCTGTATCGCGCTCCGAGATGACGGATGCGTTGGGCGTCAGCAGGAGCAAGATCTCTATGGAGGTAGGACGGTTGATCGAGGCCGGCCTCCTCGCCGAGGACGGCCTGGCCAAGTCGGAGGGTGGCCGTCGCTCCTCGCTATTGCGCATCCCCCATACAGCCGGACTGATAGCCGCCGTTGACCTCGGGGCAACTTCCACGGACGTCGCCCTGTCCACCCTTGGCGGCGAGATTCTGGTACACCGCGGGGAGCCGGGGGATGTCAAGGACGGTCCGCGGAGTGTGCTCGACGGGGCCAAGGGGCTGCTTTCGGAGCTACTCGCCGAGCAGGGGGCTGATGCGCGCGACGTCCTGTCCATAGGGGTAGGGGTTCCTGGTCCTGTGGAGCACGCCTCGGGCGTCTTGAGGAGCCCGCCGATCATGCCTGGTTGGGACGGTTTTCCCATACGCGCGGCGTTCGCCGACGAGTACGATGCCCCCGTATTCGTGGACAACGACGTGAACGTGATGGCACTCGGCGAGCATAGAGACGGTGTCGGCAAGGGCGAAGACAACGTGCTCTTCGTCAAGATAGGCACGGGTATCGGCGGCGGCATCATCGCGGACGGGCATCTGCAACGCGGCAGCCAGGGGTGTGCCGGGGACATAGGGCACATCTGCGTGGACCCTGACGGGCCGGTCTGCTCGTGCGGCAACAAGGGATGCCTCGAAGCGATGGCCGCCGCTCCGGCAATCGCCGCCAAAGCGGAGCAGTGCGCGGAGGAAGGCCTCTCTCTGCGTCTACGGGAGGTCTTCGAGCAGCGTGGCGCGCTCACAGCCAGGGACGTTGGCGAGGCGGCGTCCCTCGGAGATTATCATGCGCTCCAGATCATCAGGGAGTCGGGGCGGCTCGTGGGGCAAGTGCTGGCCACGCTCGTCAGCACGCTCAACCCTTCCCTCATCGTGGTCGGGGGAGGCGTGGCGAACATAGGCAACTCGTTGCTTGCGGAGATCCGGAGCACCGTCTATCAACGCTCGCTGCCGCTCGCGACGAGGAACCTCTCCATAGTCTTGAGCGAACTCGACCAGACGGCCGGTGTAACGGGTGCGAGCGTCTTGGCGGCGGAGGGAGTATTGCAGACGAGGGTGGGCTAGTGAGGCTTCGATGCGGCGTTGGGGACGTTCGCAAAAATAGAGAAGGAGGAGAGCGTGCGGAAGACGAGAAGGACGGTCAGCCGGAAGGATTTCTTGAGGTTGGGTGGCGGTGGCCTCGCCGGCGCGGCTTTGCTAGGCGCCGCGGGCTGCGGCGGGAGCTCGAGTAACGAAAAGGTTATCCGGATGTTCGTCGGTACGGCGGAGACGGCGGCCCTGGAGAGGGAGTCGATCAGGCTCGTCGAGAGGTTCGATCAGGAGAACCCGAAGTACACGGTGGAGCGCGAGTCCATACCGCCCGACCAGGTCCGTGAGGTTATCCAGACCAGGCTGCGCTCCGAGCAGCCCCCCGACTTCTTCGGCTACGACACCGGCCCGGGCTTCGCCGGCGTTCTGGCGGAGGCGGGGCTGCTGTACCCCTTGGACAAGGCGTACGAGGAAAACGGCTGGAAGATCTACGACTGGGCCAAGCAGCGGGCCACCTACGGCGGCAAGACCTACGGGGTCCCGAGCCAGGTCGAGCAACTGATCGTCTACTACAACAAGGACCTAGTCTCCGAGGTGCCGAAGACCCTGGATGATCTCCGGGCGATGGCCGAAAACCTCAAGGGACAGAACAAGATCCCGTTCGGCTTCGGCGACTCCGAGCAGTGGCCCGCGGGTCACCTGTACAGCATCGGGATCAGCAACCTCCTGGGCAGGGAAGGGCTGGACAACATCCTGTACGGCGAAGGCCGCTGGGACACCCCGGAGGTGGAGGAGGCGATAGAGCTCTTCTTCCGGGACTTCGTGGAGAACGGTTACTATCCCGAGGGCGTCAACGCTATTACGTACGAGGACGCCAACACTCTGTTCTACGCTGGGAAAGCCGCCATGAACATGACGGGCACCTGGCTCGTCTCCGAGATCGTCGAGACCGTCCAGGACTTCGAGGTCGGATTCTTCCCGTTCCCGTCCATAGACGGCTCCGGCATCTCACCGCCGGCGGGTGTAGGGGCGGGCTCGTTCATAGCCGCGGACGCCAAGAACCCCGAGGGTGGCATCGCCCTCATGGATTTCTACCAGCAAGAAGACACTGCCCGCACAGTTATGGAGACGACCAAGACCATTCCGGCGCATCCGGTTGACACCAAGGGGCTTGATCTCCCCGAGCTGTTCAAGCAGGTTCTAGACGACCTGTCGGAATCTACGGAGGCGGGATCCTTCGGCTACAACATCGACGTCCTGACCCCGCAGAACTACAACGAGGTGATGTTCTCCGGCTTCCAGGAGGTCTTGAACGGCACGAGGTCCGCGTCCGAGCAGGCCGCGATGTTGCAGGAGGCTTGGGCGAAGGCCAAGAAGCAAGGCAAGATAGCCACGCAGGAATAGGAAGGGGATCGGAATGCAAGCCGGTATGGAAGGCGGAGCCACACGGGTGAACCGGCCCAAACGAGGCTTCGTCGAGCGTCATCTGTACGTGCCGCCGCTGCGCCGTCAGCAGCTCTACTACGCGATCGTGTTCATCTCACCCGCGCTGGCCCTCTACCTTGTCTTCATGCTCTATCCCTTCCTGACCACGATCTACCTCAGCCTCACCAACTGGAACGGCGCCACGGCGAACAAGGACTTCGTCGGGCTCTCGAACTACGCGAGGATGTTCGGCGACGGGGCAGTCCTCCAAGCGTTCTGGAACAACGCCGTTTGGGTGCTCGTCGGGACGGCATCCCCCGTGATCATCGGGCTTTTCCTGGCGATCATCCTCTGGAGTGGGGCCCGCGGGTCCCTCTTCTTCAGGACCGTCTACTTTCTCCCATTCGTGCTTCCGCTGGTCGTCGTGGCCATCGTGTGGCAGTGGATCTACCATCCCATCTTCGGCCCGCTGAACAGGTTCCTCGACAGCATCGGGCTCGAGCAGATCAGCCGCGGCTGGTTGGGAGAGCCGGGGACGGCGCTGTACGCGGTTCTGATCTCGGCCATCCCCGGCGCCGTCGGGTTCGTCGTGGTCGTGCTGTTCGCGGCCCTTCAGAGCGTGGACGAGAGCCAGGTGGAGGCTTCCATGTTGGACGGGGCCAGCTGGTTCCAGCGGGCCTGGTACATCATCATCCCGCAGATCGCCCCGGTGATCACGATGGTGACGTCTATCACGCTCATCGGCGGCTTCGCGGTTTTCGACAACGTCTTTGTAATGACCGGGGGAGGACCGGGGCACGCCAGCGAGGTGCTCGCCACGTACACGTACAGCTCGGCGTTCCAGCAGAACCAGGCGGGCTACGGCTCCGCGCTGGCGATGCTGATCACCGTCCTGTCCCTGGTCTCGGCGGTCGTGTTCGTCCGACTGAGGGAGCGCCAGAGAAATGACTGAACCGCGACAAGGAATAGCGTCCACCGCCTCCACCGGCGCACCGAGACGGTGGCTGGGCTCCACTGGCAAGTACGTGGTGCTGCTGCTGTTCGCCCTCCTCAGCCTGTACCCGCTGCTTCTGATCGTCTCTACTTCCCTCAAAGACCCGCTGGACGTGACCGCGAACCCGTTCACGCTGTTCAGCTCGTTCAACCCCATCAACTTCTACGACGCGTGGACGCTCGGGGGCTTTGGCGGGTACTTCTGGAACACCGTCGTGATCACCGGCATCACCGTGGCCGGTGTGGTGGCCCTCTCGTCGCTGGCCGGCTACGGCCTGGCCCGCTTCCAATTTCCCGGAAACAATCTCATTTTCTTCGTGTTCATCCTTGGCCTAATGATCCCGTTCTTCTCGGTGATGATCCCGCTGTTCTACGAGCTGAGGGACCTGGGTCTTTTGGGCACGAAAGCCGCGGTCATTCTTCCCGCCATAGCGGGCGCCAGCGGGTTCGGCGTGCCCCTCGGCGTGTTCCTGATGCGCTCTTTCTACATGGACCTGCCCGAAGACCTCGCCGACGCCGCCCGCGTGGACGGGTGCAACGAGTTTCAGGCTTTCTGGCGCGTGATGCTCCCGCTGTCGGCCCCGGGCGTGGCGGTGCTTGCGGTACTGGTCTTCTTCCAGACCTGGAACAACTTCGTGCTGGCCCTGGTGTACTTGCAGGGGTCGGACAACCAGATGCTCGCCACCGGGCTCTACCTGTTCGCGGGCGGGCGGTCGGGGGAGTACGAGCTTCTGGCCGCCGCAAGCCTGATAATGACCGTCCCCGTGCTGATCTTCTTCCTGATCTTCCAGCGGTTCTTTATCAAAGGCCTCACGACCGGCGCCTTGAAGGGATGAGGCGTCAGGCGTGAAGCTGGTGTGCCAGGAGCAGCTACTCCCGGGCGAGAGCATCCTGGAGAAGTGGGAGTTCGCCGCCTCAGCAGGCTTCGACGGCATCGAGCTGCAGGGGACAGATGGCTGGCGCGGGCGGCTCGACGACCTGAGGGCCGCGCGTGATAGGGGAGTCGTGTTCTCTAGCGTGTGCGTGATCTCCGACCGGTTTATCGGGGATTTCGAAGAGGAGCGCCGCCGCGAGGCCATAGAGCACATGAAGCACCTGCTGTCAGGAATAGCCGAGCTAGGTGGGAGGGGCGCGATCACACCCGCAGCCTTCGGCCTCGCCACCAGGCGTCTGCCCCCCTTCGAGGTGCCCCGCACGGAGGAAGAGGACCGTCGTGTTCTGCTGGAAGCCCTGGAGGAGCTTGGCGTGCACGCGGAGAGCGTGGGGGCGCTCGTGCTGCTCGAGCCGCTCAACCGCTACGAGGACCACATGCTGAACCGCGTAGAGCAGGCAGTCGAGCTATGCGAGGCAATCGGACGTCCTTCCATCAAAGTCATGGGCGACCTCTTCCACATGAACATCGAGGAGGACGATCTCGACGAAGCCATCCGCCAGGCGAACGGCCACATGGCCCACGTCCATCTCGCCGACAGCAACCGCCTCCAACCGGGTGCAGGGCACACCGACTTCGCCGGGGCCTTCGGGGCGCTGCGCGACATCGGTTTCGATGGCTACATGGCGATGGAGTGTGGTATCAGGGGCAACGCCAGGGAGATCCTCCCCGAGGTCGCCCGACACCTGCGGTCACGGATGGGGTAAGCGAAACCGAATGGAGACTCCGTTGCCTTTCACGAGGCGCCATACGACGATACACCGTCAGCGCACCAGCGGGCCTTGCCTTTCTGTAGTAGAGGGTGAAGACTCTGCGATCTCGGGCCAGCCGGAGCGGTACACGATTTGGTCCATGAGCATCGGTCGTTTGGACGCCTCGGTACCCGGGTTGTAGCGGTCGTCGGGGTCTATGGCGTGGTAGAAGATCCAATCTCTGCCCTCTTCGTCCCTGACGACCGAGTTGTGACCGGGACCTTCCCACCGGTCGTTCTGCTGCAGGATCACGCTGCCGCCGAACTCGCCCGTCACGTCGGCCTTCTTCTCGAACGGGCCCGTGGCGCTGCGCGAACGGGCGACCATCACCGCGTAGTTCACGGGCACGACGCAGCAGTTGTCGCCCGAATAGAAGAGGTAGTAGTAAGGGTCTCTGTAGACGACGAACGCACCCTCGATCAGGCGCTCGTACTGCTGCAGGCCGCTGGGACAGATCAACTCCTTCGGGCTTGAACCCGGCGCGAAGCTCACCCGGTCCTCGGCAAGCTCCTGCACCATGATCGGCGAGCTGTCCGAACCCCAGTACAACAGGCGCTTGCCCGTCTTCGGGTCGTCGAAGGGCATGGGGTCTATGTTCACGAAGCCGTCACCGCACCGCAGCGGCTCGCCCTCGGGCTCGAACGGTCCACCGGGCGTCCCTGACGTGGCCACCCCGAGACACATGCCCTCGGTACCGTCGCGGATGCCCGAGAAGTACACATAGTACCTGCCGTCGGCCTCGATGACGCCCGGGGCCCAGAAGTCGCGGGTGGTGTCGGACCACTCCGGCTTCTCGGGCATGGCGTCAGGAAGCAGCTCCCAGTTCACGAGGTCCCTGGAGCGCGCGGCCTGGATGTACGCCAGGCGTTCGTAGGTCAGGTTCTCGGTCGAGTAAGCGTAGTACCAGCCGTCGCCGGCCTTTATGACATGCGGGTCCGCGAAGTCCCAGCGTACAACGGGGTTCGTCTATTCAGCGCGTTGGGTCATGCCAGGCAACGCTGCACGTACGGAAGGTATGGCGAGTAGAAATGCCGCGAGCAAGAGAGCCAGGGCCGCCAGCGCCACGACGGCGCGCCACCTAGCCATTGTTGACCTCCACGAGTCTCAGCGAGCCTGCGGTCTGGATCAGATCCTCCCTCGGCAGGCCAGACATGATTACCAGAGTTTTGCCTCTCTTTACATAGAGGTACCTTTTCTCCCTGATCATGCCCCACCAGGCGTCATTGGCCCCCTTCACCTCCGCGGGTTCATCCTCCAGCTGGGGATCAATGTCTATGTGCGCCTGTCTCATGAGTAGACCGTTCCCGTACTCGGCGGCGAGCGGGCGCGAGCTATCTCCAGGGATGCCGCGCACCGTCAACTCGGGTCTTACGTCTCCTGGCACGTAGGTCAGCTCGAAGGTGTCCGTGCGGGCGAGTTCGGCGGCCTTCCGCCACCCGCTTACGCGCTGCTCTCTCGGCAAGTCCGAGTCGGCTGGAAGTGTGTTCTCGGGCGGCGCGAGCGCCAGTATGAGCAGGCACACTTCCGCCGTGACGACCAGCAACAGAGCTATGCGCAGCGCCCTCACATTCCTGTGCGGGGCCGAACTATCCTTTGAGGCCCACGTTGGCGATACCGCCGATCAGCTTGTCCTGGGCGAAGAAGTAGATGATCAGGACGGGGATCATGACGATGAGATTGGCGGCCATGACCTGGTTCCACTCCGTGCCGACGCGCTGCACCAGCCTGGCGAGGGCGAGGGCTACCGTGAACTTTTCGGGGTCGTCGAGGTAGATCAGGGGTCCGAAGAAATCGTTCCACGTCCACATGAATTGGAACACGGCCGCCACCGTCAGCACCGGCACGCACAGGGGCATAATTATCCGCCAGTAGATCGTCCAGTAGCCGGCGCCGTCTACCCTCGCTGCCTCGTCCAGCTCTATGGGGATCGAGCGCATGTACTGCCTCATTAGGAAGATAAAGAACGCGTTGCCCGCGAAGGTCGGTACCCAGAGCGGGTAGTAGGTTCCGTACCAGCCGATCTGGTAAAAGAGTAGGAACTGGGGTATGAGCAGCACGGGCGCCGGCAGCAGCATCGTGGCTATCAGGAACGTGAAGAGGAAGTTCTTGCCGCGGAACCGCAGCCGGGCGAAGGGGAACGCGATCAGGGAGGAGGAGAGCACCGCCCCTAGAACCGTCATGACCACCAGGAAGCCGCTGTTTGCCGCGTAGCGGAGGAACTCTTCCTGGAAGAGGGCCGTCCTGAACGTCTGCCAGTGCCAGTACTCGGTCGGGAACCACTCAGGCGGGAAGGTGAAGACCGGCACGGTATCCGGCTTGAGCGCGGCGGCCAGCATCCAGCCCACCGGCAGCAGGATGAACAGGCTCGCCAAGGTGAGCATGGTGTACACGAACACGGCGTGCAACATCCGCGGGAACCGCCGCACCCGTGGGGATTGCGCTGTAACGACCGGCCTCTCCGCAGCACGCTGTGCCATCTCCTACTCCTCCGACTCGTAGAACACGAAGCGCCGCTCCAGCTTCATCATGATGACGACCATGAGCACGCCGATGATCGTGAGGATCCAGGCGAGTGCCGTGCCGTAGCCCATGAACCCCTGAACGAACGAGATCCGATACAGGTACAGCATGTAGAAGAGCAGTGAATTGTCAGGTCCGCCCCCGCCCGTTCCGCCGGTAAGCACGAACAGTGGACCGAAGATCAGTAGCGCATCGATTACGGCGTTGAGGACCAGGAAGAAGATGGTGGGGGAGAGCATCGGCAGCGTTACGTAGCGGAACTTCCCCCAGGCGCCTGCGCCGTCTATGGTGGCCGCCTCGTACAGGTGCGGCGGGATGTTCTGCAGGCCCGCCAGGTAGATGATCGCCATTCCGCCCACGCCCCACAAGCCCATCAGGACGACCGCGGGCATCGCCCACTCGGGGTCCTCCAGCCAGTACGGTGGGTTGTCCACGCCGAGCTGTATCAGCACGTAGTTCACGACGCCCAGCTCGGGATTGAGGAGGTTCAGCCAGAGGACCGCAACGGCCACGCCTGAGACGACGGCCGGGATGTAGAGGATCGTACGGAACACGTTCATCCCGAAGTACTTCTGATTGAGCAGGAGTGAGATCAGCAGCCCGACGACCAGGAAGAGCGGCGTGCTCATCAGTATCCACTTCATCGTTATGAGAAGGGACTTGTAGAAGAAGGCGTCCTTGGTGAACATGTAGACGTAGTTCTGGAGGCCCACGAAGTGCGCCTTGCCGGCACTGATCAAACGCCTGTCGGTCATGCTGATGTACAGCGAGTACACCAGCGGCACCCCGAGGAACAGGAATAGCCCCGCGAACCAGGGCATCAGGAACAGATAGGCGACCCGCTCTTCCTTCGCAGCGGCCCTGCTACGGCGGGGTTGGGGGTGCGCGATCTCCTGCTTACCCAACTGCTGTGAAGGCATGCTCATTCAGGCACCTCCGGTGTTCCCATCCGGCTGCTCCCGCTAGCTCCTCTCGAGCGCATCCCAGTCTTTCCACGCCTGGTCGAGCAACGGCTGCGTCTGCTTGGTTTCGGCTTCGAGGATCGGCTTGGCGTCGGTCTTACCCTGGACTGTCATGTCATTGTAAACCTCGGCGGGCTCCCACCCACCCTCAGGCAGGGGAGGGACGAACACCTGCGGCTTGGCGCCGGCTTCGAGCACCTTCAGGTACTCCTCCTGGATCGGGTCTCCCGCCCCGTAGTCGATCTCCTCGGCAATTTTGAGCGAGAGCGGCGGGTCCACCGACACCTCGGCCCTGATGCGTTGCGCGTCGGTCCCCATGAACTCCAGGAAGGTCAGCGCTGCGTGGTGGTTCTTGGACTCGACGAACGTGCCCCACGCGGTGGTCCAGGTGTCCACGAACGACACGGAGCCGGTCTGCACCGGCGACGGCACGATCCCGAAGTTGATGCCTGCCGCCTCGTAGTCTCGGACGAACGTGAAGTCCGTCCACACCATCGCGGTGCCCTTCTGGGTGAAAAGGTCGGGCTCACCTACCGTGTCGAGAATCTGTCCCGGCGAGATCTTGTCCCGCACCAGCGCGCTGCCCAGGTTCCACGCCTCGATGTGCTCCTCCGAGTTCATGTGGCCGAAGACGCGCCGGCCGTCGGGGCCGAAGAGCCACTTCCCGTAGATGCCGAACCCCCAGTCGGGCACGGAGCCGCAGTAAACGGCTTTGGTCGGGTCTTCGTTGGGCTGCGCCACCTGGCGGCAGAGCTCGGCGTACTCAGGCCACTCCAGCGACCGATCCACGGGCGGATAGTCGGCACCAGCCTGGTCGAAGAGGTCCTTGTTGAACATCATGACGTTGCCGGCGAGGAAGTCGCCCACGCCGAAGACGCCCTGCTTTGGCCCATCTTCCAACGTAAAGCGTCCCACGCCGCCAGGGGCGAAATCCTCGACGCGGATGCCCCAGGCTTCATAGAACGGGGCGAGATCGGCGACCAGGCCGGCCTTCATCCAGCCTTTTTCCTCTACTATGGCTACGTCAGGAGGGTTGTGGGCCTGCAGCGCCACGTTGATCTTGGTCACGTAGTTTGCTTCCGGATAGATGACGTACTTGAGCTTGATGTTCGAGTACTTCTTCTCGAACGCCTTCTTGTACGCGTTCAAAGATCTCTCGTCCGGAGTGTACATCCAGACCGAGATCTCTACCGGTTCGCCGTCATAAGGCTTCCAGTCCTCCGCCAGCTTCTCCAGCTCCTGGCTCTGTCCGCCCGCCTGAATCTTGCTGAAGTCGACGTCCTCGCCTCCACCATTGCCCGAACCGGGAGGACCGCCACCCTCCTCGAGGTTACACCCAACCAGCACCGCGCCACCTGCCATCATCGCGGAGAGTCGCAGAAAGCGTCCCCGGCTGAACCTGTGTTGCTCTGCCATCCTTAGTTCCTCCTCGGCGTGCAGGTATCCTTCCCATGACGGCAACGTCCTCCGCCACAGGAACCTTCCCACATTCGCCTACGCCTCTGATCCCGGTAGCGGTATCCGGCAGACCCCACTTCTACCATTTACAACCCTACTTATGCTACCTATAATCCCACTTATGCCACAGTATAGACTATCTTCTCGCGGCGGATCAAGAGTCCGCACCGGCGCGGGCGGGTTGACGATTGCGGACGGACACGAGGAGGTTCACAGCGATGCCACATGAGTTGATAGCTCTGGAGCCGCGGAAGCCTGTATTGCGGGAGTATGAGGAGCAGGAGTTAAGGCTGCGCCAGATCCGCATCCGGACCGAGTTCGCCTCGCCCAAGCACGGGACGGAGATGGTCGGGTATCGGAACGAGCCTTCGGCGAGCAGGCCTTACGACCCTGAGTGGGGGTGTATGATCCCACGCCCGGCGGGCGAAGGGCCACGCAACTTCCCGCTCGGCAACATGGCGGTCGGCGTTGTCACAGAGGTCGGGCCCGAGGTAGAGCGTTTCCGTGTAGGGGACAGGGTCTTCGGGCACCTCTCTGTCCGCGAGACACACACCGTCGATGAGGAGTCGGTAGATCCGTTGCCCGACGGTCTCGGAGCTGAGGCGGTGGTTTGTCTCGACCCTGCGGTCATGGCGCTGGCGATACGTGACGCTTCGATCCGTCTTGGGGATCAGGTCGCCGTCTTCGGACTCGGCGCGATAGGCCTGATGGCCGTCCAGATGGCCCGCATCGCCGGGGCTGACCGGGTAATAGGGGTTGACCCAATCGAGGCGCGCCGCGATGTTGCGAACGCTTTAGGCGCTGACACGGTGCTCGACCCGCTAGCCGGCGACGGCGATGCGGGGATGGCCATCAGGCGCATCTCAGGTGCTCCGCAATCGGAAGTCGAGCCTCCTGATGGCGCGCGCGTGCTCGGCGGCTACTGGGAGGTGCCGACGCAGTTCGGCCAGCGCGGCGTTGACGTCGCGATCGAAGCTTCGGGGAGTGTTGCGGCGCTGCACCACGCCATCCGCGCCACGAGGTTCGGAGGAACGATCTGCATGATCTCCTTCTATGGCGGGGACGCCGCCGGACTCAGGCTAGGCGACGAGTTCCACGTCAACCGCCAGCAGCTCGTCTCCGCCCGCGTTGAGAGCCTGCCGCTACGCGAGGCCCCCACATGGACACTGGAGCGGCTGGTGGAGGTGGCGCTCGGCTGGCTTGCTTCAGGCCGTCTCCGTACAGAAGGTATCGTGACGCCGGTGGTGCCTTTCGAGGAGAGTGTCGAGGCATACCGTGAGATCGACGAGCACCCCGAGCGTTCGATCAAGCTCGGAATCCGCTTCCCGTAGAAGGTGGGTGGCTATCACTCCAGGATTCGTATGATGCAAAGAACCTCTAGCCGGTCGCCTCGTCAAACTGTCTAACAATCAGGCGGTGAGTCGGGAATGGGAATAGACGAGATCCTCGGACGCATAGAGCGAGAAACGGGAGTTGCGGATCTGGCCGCGCTCCTCACAGAACGCTTGGAACCTGCTGATCTTCACTCGCTCCTTCTCGAGGTGTATCGCCGTCGTGCTGACCACCGAAGCCCTGCCGCTGTTCTGTCGGACTTCGAATCGAACCGGTTCGTTCGGCCGGCAACGACCGACCCAGGCGACCTACTGCGTTGGGACCAGGTGGCGTTCGCTTCATTGCCCGAAGAGTTCGAACCTATCGAGCTCTCGCCCGTGTGTCCACTCGGGACGAACTCGGTCATAGCAACCGTCAGCCAGAACAAGTCTCTCGCGACGATTCGTAATGTCGAGGTTGTTTCCGACGCGACGAACGTTCTTGCGCTGGAGTGTGCGCTGCGACGCCGCGCACTGCTTCGGCAGAAGCCGAAAGCTCCGACTCCGGTTCACCTTGCGGCGAGCCACCGGCTACTGCGGACTCAGGCCTACGAAGATCCTCACCTGCTGCCGCATTTCCGCCTGTTCATGCTCTGCAGCGCTGGTCGGGATGTCGGCGGCGGACGATTTCAGATCGAAGCTCTCTCGGAACACGTGCGTTTCTACCTCCACGCGGCGCGGTCGTTCGCCGGACCGAGTCCGTCCCTGCGCGTTTCCGTGACGGATCTCGCATCGGACTCCTCCTACGGAAGCTTCGGCTCGCGCGTCATCGCTGCCTTGGAAGGTCAGTTCCCCGATGTAGACTTCCGATTCGACCCGTCCCGGCAGACTGGCCGGGGCTACTACTCCGAGATCTGCTTTCATATTCACGCCATCCTGCCATCCGGTCGTTCGTTGGAGCTTGCTGATGGAGGAGCTGTCGATTGGACGCAGAAGTTGCTCAGCAACGCGAAGGAGCGGCTCGTGATCAGCGGCATCTCGGGCGAGAGGCTGTGCAGCCTCGTTCGCGACTAATGCACTGCTCCGCATCCCACCCACGTCGTCCTCTTGGGCGTCACGCGACGACGCATTAGACCGATTGCTACAATGATGACGGGTTGGTGCACAAGCGCCGCGAGGAGAATGGAGCCCTGCCCCAAGCAGGAACGCAAGGCTACTGGCTTCTTCCTTCAAGGCAAGTGGTCGGACTACAAAAGGGATACTCTTTGAGCACCCGCAGAGCACACAAGCCTTCCAGCACCCCTCAGCACAATCTGCCCGCTCCGAGGAGCAGCTTCGTCGGCCGTGAGCGAGAGATAGAAGAGGTCAAACGTGAGTTGGCCGTGACACGGCTCTTTACTCTCACCGGCGTGGGCGGTTCGGGCAAGACACGTCTCGCCCTGGAGGTGACCCGTGACCTCGTCGAGGCCTACCCGAACGGGGTGTGGCTTGTGGAGTTTGCTCCCCTCTCTGAGGAGGTACTGGTGCCTAAGGCGGTGGCCGAGGCCCTAAAGGTACCCGAGCGGCCCGCACAGCCACTTGCCGATACCCTCGCCGAGGTCTTGCGCAACCGAGAGTTGCTCCTCATCCTGGACAACTGCGAGCACCTCCTGGAGGCAGTCGCGAGGCTTGTGGACAGGCTCCTTGATTCATGCTCGCACTTGCGGATCATGGCAACAAGCCGCGAAGCAATAGGAGTGGAAGGAGAGATCAGGTGGGTCGTCCCTCCGCTCTCGGTGCCCGAGCCTCAGGGCACGCCCTCATCAGAGGAGCTAGGAGGTTACGAGTCGGTGCGGCTGTTCCTCGAGCGAGCCAGGGAGCGTGATCCCACCTTCTCCTTGAGCCCACCCAACGCCCTTGCGGTAGCCGACATCTGCCGGATGCTGGAGGGCATCCCGCTTGCCATTGAGCTTGCCGCTGCGCGGGTAGGTACACTCTCAGTCGGGCAGATCTCGCAGAGGCTCGGAGGATCTCTGGAGCTCTTGACGCGCGGAGGACGTACGGCGGTGCCAAGGCACCGTACGCTACAGGGAGCGCTGGGGTGGAGCTACGATTTGCTCTCAGAGTCCGAGCGCAAGTTGTTCAGGAAGATCTCGGTATTTGCGGGAGGATGGACTCTTGAGGCCTCAGAGGCCGTGGGCTCAGGCGACGGCGTGGAGGAGAGAGAAGTACTTGATCTGCTCTCCGGGCTCGTGGAGAAGTCTCTGGTCATGGTCAGAGGGGGCGACCCGGGAGGTGCGCGCTACAGGCTACTCGAACCCGTGCGCCAGTACGCGCTAGATAAGCTCGAGGAGAGCGACGAAGTCGAGGAGGCTCGACGCCGCCACGCCGAGTTCTTCCTCGGTATAGCAGAAAAGACCGAGATGGAGATGAGGGGAGCGGAGCAAGCGACGTGGCTGGATCGTCTGGAGGCCGAGCACGACAACCTGAGGGGGGCACTCTCTTGGGCGCTCGAGCGAGGGGAACCTGAACTAGGGCTGCATATGGCAGTAGCATTCTGGTGGTTCTGGGAAGCGCGGGGGTACTTCGACGAGGGGCGCAGGTGGTTAGAGCAAGCGCTTGCGAAAGGTGGCCGGGCGTCATCAGCGCGGGCTAGGGCCCTGGATGGGGTAGGCTACATGGCATTGGGACTGGGCGATGTAGATCGGGCAGTGGCCGCCGCTGAGGAAGGCCTCAAGCTGCGCGCGCAACTAGACATCGAGGCCAGCGTAGCCGCTTCCTTACTGCGCCTGCTGGGGATCACGGCGGAGATACGGGGCGACTACGAGCAGGCTACAGAGCTTTCCAGAGAAAGCTTGGCACTCGGCCGGGAAGCTGAGGACAAGTACACTGTTGTGTGGTCGCTGCTCAACCTAGGAAGAGTGTCGAGCGTCCAGGGCGACCATGAGCGGGCAACGCAATTCTACGAGGAGGGCCTCGCCCTTTGCCGAGAGTCGGGATACACGACACCTCTCCCAAATTTCTTGAGCGCCCTGGCGTGCGAGTTCATGCTCCAAGGCGACCAAGAACGGGCGATGACGGTCAACTCGGAAGCCACTGCGCTGGTCCGAAAGCAAGGGGCAAATCTAGGGGGCCACGCAAGGATCCCAGGGACACTCGAAAGACTGGGGTGGGCGGCGCTTCTGCGAGGAGACCAAGAGCAGGCTAAGACATGGCACGAAGAGAACCTGAGGCTGTCCCAGAAACTGGGCAACAAACTGATGGCGACAGAGAGCCTGGAGGGGTTGGCGTGCGCCGTCGGGACTAAAGGAGAGGCAGAACGGGCAGCCAAGCTGTTTGGGGCTGCGCAGGCGCTGCGCGAAGCGATAGGCTACCAGCAGTCACCCAGCGAGCGTGCGGTGCAGGAGCCCTACTTGGTGGCTGCTCGCTCTCGAATAGAGGAGAGGTGGGAAGCGGCGCTGGCGGAGGGAAGAGCCATGGAACTAGAGGAGGCCGTCGAGTACGCCCTATCGGAAGAGGAACTCTCCACCATTACCTCCTCCGCTGCGCCCACTGAGCAACTCTCAGCGCCCGTGTCCGAGCATCCGGCCGGGCTCACTCCTCGGGAGATTGAGGTACTAGGGCTGGTAGCTACCGGAATGACCAACGTCCAGGTCGCCCAAAGACTCTTCCTCAGCCCCCGCACCGTCCAGAGGCACCTCAACTCCATCTACCACAAGCTCGGAGTGAGCTCTCGGGTCGCCGCTACACGCTTCGCCCTAGAACACGGGCTCGCATGACCCACTGTACGTCTTACTCTATCTTTATAGGTTCCCCTGCTCTGTAGCTTCCTTGTGGGCATTTATGCCCATTGTCCCTCACCGGCAATATGGGCATCCCTATTGGGCCATTTGGCCGATCTCTCTGCAACTCTGCAGCGCCATCATGCTCCTCGACAGTAAGGTCAACGGAGAAAGGAAGGAAGCGATGATTGCTAGATTCGACCACCGACCGATGCTGACGGCGGCATTGGCACTAACCACGACCGTGTTGTTCGTAGTGGTGGTAACGTTGTCCACGTTGCTCATCACGTTGCAGCCAGCAGCAAGCTCCGCGAGCGACAGTGGCGGCGGCAACCCCGACGCGGCAGCAGCCCCCGCGAATATGGATGCCGGAGGCGAAAACTACGGATGGGACATTCACAATAAATGAACTCTTCCGTGATGGCCCTCCTTGCAGAGGACGTCGATTGGTGGAGGAGCGCCGCTCCAACAAGGATCACTGAACAGGAGATAAGAATCATGGAACGACGATTAACAATCTTAACGCTCATTACTCTGGCGATAGTGGCATTTATCGGTGTTGTTTCGACGGCTCCGTCTCCGGCGTTCGCAGGGGGAGCCACGCAGATATCGGGAATCGGCTCTTATGCCGAAGAGGGTGACTGTGTTGACCCCGAAGGTGCGGGCGCCGCCTATGCCCTCGTCATGAGCGGGGACTTGGAAGAAGGTTGTCTCTACACATTCGTCGAGACCGCAGTAAGCTCGCCAAGTGGGACCTACCGAGAGACGGGAACCGAGCTCTTCGTTGCCTCGGATGGATCCGGTACGTTCGAAACGACTTACCGATTCGAGGCGAAGTACGAAGATGTGACCGACCCGGCTACAGAGATCTTTGGGCGTTGTCAACATCCTATCGTAGAGGGCAGTGGCACAGGTGACTTCGAGGGTGTCACCGGGCGAATTGACATGAAGGACGACATCGAAGCGGGAAACTTCCCCTATAGAGGCCACCTACGGTGGTAAGATTCCTCGGACCTCAATAGACGTGGAAGAAAACGGGTCAGGTCTCGTTATCGTAATGAGACCTGACCCGATGATGCCTTTCAACGACGAGCGCCGAACTGCAGCCAAGGTGGGGTGACGCCGAATAACAAGTTAGAGACGGAAGCTCTAACTTGCTAGATTAGGGCTCATGATCATCGGGATGGTCGCCCCTCCTAGCAGTAGTGGGGCACGGGTACCCTCCTTCGTCGGGTAGCGTAGAGACCTTCCCGGATGATGGAACATTTCGTGCCCGTTTGTCATGCGACTTCGATGCCTATTGGCGGAAGCTCTAAGCTAGGGTCAAGGATAACTCTGATTCATGCTCACTCCACAACACCCGAAATCGTAGCTCCCTGTTTGTGTTCCGAGACTCATCCCGATGGCTGCAACAGAGATCTGGTCAGATCCTCAATAGACGAGCATCCCGAGTGTTCGATCAAGCTCGGCATCCGTTTCCCGTGAGCACAATAGGCGACGGTCCGGAACATAGCAACATGATAACAAAACGTGCTAGCCTGTTATCATGATTCGTACCCAGATCAGTTTGACGGAGAAGGAGTACCTTGCTGCGAAGCGTGAGGCGGAGCGTCTTGGAATATCGCTGGCGGAGTTGCTGCGACGTTCGCTGCGTACGATGATCCCTGCTGATGAGGCCAAACCCTGGATGCGCTATGCGGGGATGGTTGAGTCCGGGGATCCTCGATCGAGCCAGAACATCGACGACGTAGTCTATGGTCGAAAAGACTGAGGTTTACGTTGATACCTCGGCATTTATTGCCTTCGATGACCGATCGGATACACATCACGCGCACTTTCGCCGGTTGTTCTCGGAACTGCCTGGAATCTTCACGACGAGCCTGGTGATTGCCGAAGGGCATGCATGGTTTCTGCGGCGCTACGATCGGTTCCGGGCGCTGCAGTTTCTCGCGTTGATCGAAGACCTCAAACCGCTGAAGGTCGCGCGTGTGGGCTCTGCTGAGCAGGCTGGCGCGACACGGCTGCTACGCAGGTTCTCAGATCAAGACCTCACGCTCACCGACGCCGTAGGCCTCCACATGAGGCAGGAGCGCAGAGTCGGGACGTGCTGGTCAACGGACGTCCACCTTGGGTTGACGGGCGTAAAGCTCGTCATCAACGAGCACTGACCGCGGGGCGAGGGAGCTGCGGAGGAGGTTTCATGTCCGAAGAGTTCTCGGCTACGACTTTGCTCTTGATCCGGCATGGCCAAGCACGAGCGAGCGATGGATCTTACGATGAGAACACACCGCTCACCGAGTTAGGTCACCGTCAGGCGGCACAGCTTGCCGACGCACTCGCCTCAGGCACTCGACCGGTAGTGGTGTACTCGAGCCCGTATCCTCGCGCTCTGGAAACGGCGACACCGTTGTGCCAGCAGCTCGCCGTACGGCCTAGCGTCGATCCGCGCCTGGCCGAGTTTCAGCTCGGCACAGGCTCATTCGAGTCGATCCAACAGCGGCTTGATCTGATCGTGTGGCGTCCCGAGCACCGAGGTGTAGAGAATGGTGAAACGCTCGGCGAGTTCTCTGCGCGGGTGGTGGCCTTCTGTAATGAGGTGGTCGAGCAGCACCCACGTGAGGACATCGCTGTGTTCGCTCACTCCGGAACGATCGATGCGGCCATCCGATGGGCGCTGGGCTTTTCGTCGGATAGCTTGTGGCAACACGAGTTTCCTCTGGCGACTGCTTCGATTACAGAGATCCAGTTCTGGCCGCACGGCCGAATCCGCGGCGGCGCGCCACGTTACTCCGTCATGCAGCGCATCGGTGATGTTACGCATCTGGGCGGTCTCTACAGTGAGATCTAGAGGTGGAGATTTGATCCGCTTTGTTCGGCTTCGTGCTGGGCACTGATTCCAGGGATTGGTCAGGATCTATCCATGACGCTGCATAGCGGTCCCGCATACAGCGATGGGAATGTCAGTATTGGATCGCCGGATACTGACGTACTCCACCGTGTCCCGAAAGCTTCTGACGCCGTCGAAGCGTTTGATGCTTGGCTTGCAGAAGCGCTTGTGCGCGACGATATCTACTATTTCAGTATCCTTTACAGCCAGAGACCGGTTTGCCAGGTCTTTCTGCACGACATGGATCTGGCTTCTGGCGAGAGCTTGATCGGCTATCACTTGTTTGAATCACAACTTCGAGGGCGTGGAATCGGCGCGAATGCGCTTCGCTTGCTTCAGCAATTCGGCATCGACGCAACCACGTTGAGGAAGTTAGTCACTATTACCTCGCGCGATAACACTGCTTCACAAGCGATCGCCAGGAAGTGCCGTTTCACATTTGCGGGTGCACCGCGGGAGGACCCGGTAAACGGCATCGTCTTTGAGTGGCGTGTGCCGCGAGCAAGTGACGGTGGCTCGTGATCGATGGCGCGGAACCGCGCATTGGGCCCTGTTCGCAGACTACCCTGCACGCTAGGATAGTAGCTTCTCACGCAGGCGCGCGATTTCCTGCGGGGCAACGCCTGCCTGGAGGAGATACGACTCTACACCACCGTATCTCTGGTCCAGGCGGTCTAGCACCTCCACCATCACCTCAGCTCGCGGACTGTACTTCGACAGCTCTTTCTCTCGCTCGGCCCGCTCGTCCGGGGGCCTGTTCTCCAGCCACTCCTCCACGCGCGGCCTAAGACACTCCTCACTCAGGGCGTAGTCCGCGCCAACGGTCTTCCGATCCACGCCTGCCAGCTCCAGCAGTAGGGCGCATACCAGGCCGGTGCGGTCCTTGCCGGCGTGGCAGTGCACCAGTACGCCCCCCTCCGGAGCCCTGGCGATGGTCCCCATGATCTCGGACACCTCAGGCTGGAAGCGTTCGAGCATCCCCGCGTAACTATTGGCCAGAGTGGTGAACTCATCCGGTGGGGGTACGGCTGGATCTATGAAGGACACATTCGTGTACGCGATGCCTGGTTCTTCGGGCTCGGCGAACGGGCTGGGGAGCTGCTCCAACTCGTCCGGCATGCGCAGATCTATGATAGATCCTATGCCGTAGTCGCGGAGAGCGTTACGCCCGGCTTCCGTGAGGGGCGAGAGGTTGTCCGAGCGCACGACGGCTCCCCATCGTGTCTCCCGCCCGTTCGCCGCAGGATACCCACCCAGGTCCCGGACGTTCAGGCAGCCCTCCCACGCCAACCGGCGAGTCCGCTGTCTCCCGGTCTCCATTCGACCCCTTCGTCTCCCTAGTCGAACAGCGGGATGACTTCGCGGGCGAAGCGTCGGACCGCTTCCTGGTCGTAGGCTTCGCGCGGAATAGTAACGATGAAGTAGTCGATGCCGGCCTCGATCACGGGTTGTAAACGCTCCCTTACCATCTCCGGCGTACCGACGATGGTGCCCGTCGCATAATCGTCGTAGGGCTTGTCGCCGCGTGCGTCTGCGGTCGCCCGCTCGGCTTCGTTTATGTCGTCGACGACGTGGATTTCGACGCTGGTCGACTTGATGATCTCATCGTAGTCCCGGCCGACATCGTCGCAGTGGCGTTTCAGGACATCGAGCTTGTGCCCTATCGTGTCGACGTCGGCAGGGACGGAACCTGCGACGTTGCAGGCGTCGCCCCATTTGGCGACGAGCTTCAGCGTAACCTTCTCTCCTCCGCCCCCGATCCAGAATGAAGGGTGAGGCTTCTGGACACCCTTCGGCTCGTTGATGGGCGCGTCGATCGTATAGTATTTGCCTTCGAAACGCGGGTAGTCCTCGGTCCACATACGGTGGATGATCTCGCACGCCTCGCGGAACATGCCCATTCTGTCGCGCAATTCGGGGAACCCGTAGCCGTAGGCGCGCCACTCGTGCTCGTACCAACCCGCCCCGATACCCGCGTACAGCCGGCCGTGGCTGGCGACGTCGACGGTGGAGGAGATCTTGGCGTACAGCGCTGGGTTGCGGTAGCCGTTGCAGCCGACCATCTGACCGATCTTGACGTTCTGCGTGTCCCGCGCCAGGGTCGCGCTGATCGTCCAGGCCTCGAAGCAGGTCTCGAGCTCCGGCGTGGGCACGGTGTGGAAGTGGTCGAAGACCCAGATAGAGTCCCACCCGCCCTCGTCGGCCGCGCGGGCTACACTCGTCATGGTCTCGTACTGCTCGACAGGGTTCTCTATCTCGGCAAGGTCCATCCGCCAGCCCTGCGGTACGAATACACCGAATCGGGTCGTCATAGTCTGCTCCTCTCAATATTCACTACGCGGCGTCCCAAAGCTCCCTCAGAAGCGCGACAGACTCGGCCAACGCCTCGTCATAGGAGCCCGAGACCCTACACTCGATACCAAGGTACCCATCATAGCCGACCTCCTTGAGCGCGGCGAAGCCTGGAGTGAAGTCGAGGTGTCCTTTACCGGGCTGGAGGCGGTTGCTGTCGGCGACGTGGACGTGGACGATGTGCTGCCCGGCCGCACGGATGCTCGCCGCGATGTCAGCCTCCTCGATATTCATGTGGAAGAAATCAGCCATGATCGCGACCCCACCACCGACCTGCTCGGCGAATGCGACGCCCTGCTCAAGCCGGTTGACGAGGTGCTGCTCGTAACGGTTGAGCGGCTCGAGGAAGATCGGCACGCCAGCGTCGCTGGCCGCCGGCGCGAGCTCTTCCAGCTGCTCCACAAACAACTCACGCTCGAGCTCTGCCCCCGTCTTATACGGGGACAGGTCGGGCAGGCGCGGCGCAGAACCGAACTGCGGCACCGTCAGGAGGCCGACCGCGCCGAGCGTCGCCGCCAGCTCCAACCGCCTGCGCATCAATTCCTTCCCCGCGGCGCGTTCGGCAGGGTCAGGGTCGAGCAGGGCCCCGCTACCGGCGATGTTCGCAGGCCTGACCGACGAGTCGGCGAAGGTCTCCTCGAGCTCCCGCGGCGGCAGATCCAAAGATGCCGCCGACAACTCGATGCCCTCGAACCCGATGCCATCGAGCCACGATAACTGTTCGGCCAACGTTTCACCCCGGCACATGTCCTCGCGCAGCGCTAGCTTCATGCAACATCCTCCTCATCCAGGGTCGGGTCGACAGCCTCTATCAAGCCCAACTTAGTCTATTTACACCCCCACTTGTGCCACCTATAATCTTACTTGTGTCACAAGCTAGCATATCTTTGTGTCATGGATCAAGAGCCGGCATCTCCGAGAGGCGGTGGGGATGACGGGCGACACTGTACCCGCCGAGATGCTCGTCCCCAGGTTTCTTGGGGAAGGGGAGATAAGTTTCGTACGCAAGCCGGTACAGAAACCGGGGCGTGGGCAATTGTCGATCGCGGTGAAAGCCAACGCGCTGTGCGGTTCCGAGAGGGGCCAGTTCTTCGACGGGTCAGGTGTGACGCCGGGCCACGAGGCGGCTGGGGTCGTGGTGGATGCGGGGCCCGAGACGCGAACGGCCGTCGGTACTCGTGGTGTGATCTACCTGATGGATTTCTGCGGCGAGTGCCGCAGTTGCGCGCTGGGCTTTACCAACCAGTGCACGAACAAGCGGGGCGACTACGGTTTCAACGAGGATGGCGGTTACGGACCTTACGTCCTCGTAAACGAGAACGTCTTCTTCCCCACAGGGGACGACGTCCCCCTGGCGGAGGCGACCATGCTCCTCGACGTCATGGGCACTACGGGGCATGCTATAAAGCGCGGGCTGAGGTTGCGGGAGGACGTTCGGTCACTCGGGATCGCCGGTGCAGGTCCTGTCGGTCTCGGCACGCTTGCCATGGCGAAGATATTGCTGGGTCCTGAGGTCTCCGTCGTGATCTCCGACCTCTCCCCTTACAGGCTCGACCTCGCCGGGCGTCTCGGCGGCAAGACCATAGACCTCAGAGAGAAGACGCTATTCGAAGGCTTGCGAGAGCACGGCCTCGAGGAGGTCGACCTGGCCATAGACACGAGCGGAAAGGCGCCGGCCAGGCAGTCTCACATGGAGGCTCTCTCGAAGCGTGGGGTGCTCGTGTGCGCGGGACACGGGGAAGGTTTGAGCCTCGACGTCTCGCGGGATCTGATCGCACCAGAACGCGCCGTGCTTGGGAGCGAATACTTCCGCTACGACGAGCTCCACTCCAATATGCAGATACTCCACGAACATTTGCCGTATCTCGGACAGATCATCACCCACAGGGTCGCGTTACAGGATCTTCAGGAGGCGTTCGAGATCTTCCTGCGCGGGGAGACGGGCAAGGTGCTAGTAGAGCAATGAACCGGGCCGGGCGCATAAAGGTCGCCCTGATCGGAGCTGGAGGCTGGGGGAGGCAGCACGCGCGCATCTTCGCCGGCCGTCAGGACGTTTACTTCTGCGCTGTAGTAGGGCGAACCCAGGAGAGGACAGAGCCGCGGGCCGAAGAGTTCGACACAGGCCATTACCTCGATATTAAGGAGATGCTGGACAAAGAGCGTCCCGACTTAGTAAGCCTCTGCCTGCCCAACCTCGGCCACTTCGGGCCGACCCTCCAGGTTATAGAGGCAGGGTACCCCCTTCTCGTGGAGAAACCCCTGGTCTTCGACCTGGGAGAGGCCGAAGAACTGTTAGACGAGGCCTCCAGGCGCGGCCTTTTCTTCGCCATCAACTTCAATCACCGCTACGCCAGGCCGGTTCAGATGGCGCGGGAAGCGATAGAGGAAGGGCTGCTCGGCGAGGTAGTCTTCGCTACGTGGCGTTTCGGCGGAGAGCCATCCGATACCCCCCACCCCCACGCCAACCTCATAGAGACCCAATGCCACGGCTTCGACATGCTCGAGCACCTGTGTGGCAGGATCGAATCCGTCATGGCCCAGATGACAGAGAAGACAGGCCGCGGGTACAGTACGATCTCCCTCGCCCTGCGCTTCGCCGACGGGGCGGTCGGCAGCCTCCTTGGCTCTTACGACTCGTCCTACGCCTACGGCGGGACGCACTCACTGGAGATCAACGGCACAACGGGACGTGTGCTCATTGAGGACACCGTGCGCAAGTATACGTTCCAGGCCATCGGTAATGAGACTGCGCGGGTGTGGCAGGCCGGATACTTCAACGACCAGGACCGCGAGTTCCACAGGACTTTCGACAGGTATGTAGACGAAGTCCTGCGCGCATTCAGACGCGGCGGAGAGCCGCCAGTTCACGCCCGCGTCGGCTACCGGGCGCTCGAACTGGGCTATGCGGCCATCGAATCTTTCGAGTCCGGAGAGCGCGTGGCCACGGTCTGATCCACGAGAGCGTCCGCCCTCATCCTCTGTTGCGCAACCGCCGCGCCAGCTCACCAAGGGCGGCCCTGTCTGCTTTCATGCCTCCTCGCGCTTCCTCGGGCCACGGGTGGAAGGAGATAGGGATCTTGAACCGTGGCAAGACCGGCTCGAGCTCTTTCGATAGATTCCTCACCCCTCCGTCGGTCCGTACGAAGGCGACGGGTCTTGCCCCGAACTCTTCGTCGGGCACGGGCACGACCACAGCCTCGTCGATCCCTTCCAGATGGCAGAGGGCCTCTTCTATCTCCTCGGGCTGAACGTTCTCGCCGCCCGAGATAAAGAGGTTGTCCATACGTCCTCCGACCCGCAGATAGCCGCCCTCGTCGAGCTCGCCGAGGTCTCTGGTATGGAACCAGCCGTCCGCGTCCAGAGGAAGGTCCAACCCCTCGCCTTCGGTATAGCCGGCGAAGAGCGTCGCGCCCCGGACCAGGATCTCCCCCTCCTCAGAGATCGAGACCTCGCGGTTCGGCAAGACACGGCCCGCGGTCCGCAGCTCCTCCGGTGTGGCGCCTGGTGGTGTCGTGGTGACCTGCGAGGCCATCTCCGTGAGGCCGTAACTGGTGTGGACCGGCAGTCCGCGGGAGAGCGCCTCGTCTACGAGAGAGGGCGGAACCGGACCTCCGCCCATAAGGACGGCCTTGAGCCCACCCAGGCCGGCGCTCTCTCGCAGCAGCCTCGAGAGTTGGGTAGAGACCAGCGAGACGTGTGTGGCACCGAGGCCGGCTATAGCCCTGGCGGGCGTAGTCCCCAGCCGCGGAAGCGCGACCGTCGCCCCTACGAGCAGGCACCGGAAGAGTATAGAGAGCCCCCCGACGTGATACATCGGCAAAGAATGGAGCCACCTGTCGCCTGGCCTGAGATCGATGTTGGCGTTCGAGCCGAGCGCGCTGTGGTGGTGGTTGCCGAAGGTGTGGAGTGCCGCCTTAGGGACACCGGTGCTCCCCGAGGTGAAGATTATGGTCGCGGGGCGCTCCAGTGGAATGTCCGTAGGCTCCGCATGTTGCCCACCCTTTCGGAGCAAGGTCTCGGGCTGTGGCCTGCGGAGGTCGGCGCCGGCCGTTTGCAGGAGCTCTTCGTCTTCGGAGACCAGGCCCGAGCAGGCCGCCCTCTCGAGAAGTGGTGCCACGCCCTGTGGTGGGAGGCGGTCGCTGACGGGACAGGCCACGTGGCCGGCACGGATCAGGGCGAGCACCAACGCCACGTAACGTTCATCTCTCTGCAAGTAGAGCGCCACCCGGCTCCCCGGTTCGAGTTCTCCTAGATGAAGCGCCGCAGCCGAGACCATCCTGTCCAGCTCCCTGTAGGAGGTGGCACCCCGCGGGCCGACGAGGGCAGCGGTCTCCGGTGCTGCGAGGGCCGCCGACCGCAGAGGACAGGGGACGTATGGAGTGTCGTCGCTCACGGCACTATGTTAGCCCGGGCGTCAGGGTCTCTGTTGCGAGCTCCTCCACGAAGTAGCGGTCGTGGGAGACGAAAAGTATCCCGCCGGGGAAGTCTCTCAGCGCCTCCAGCAGTACGTCCTGGGTCTCTATATCCAGGTAATTCGTGGGCTCGTCGAGGACGAGGAGGTTATTGTCCACGAGGATGAGCCCGGCCAGGAGCACCTTGGCGCGCTCGCCGGAGCTCAGTTTCGCCACCTTCTTGTTGACGGTCTCCCTCCTAACACCCATCCTGCCTAAGACAGTACGGACAAGGGTCTCGTCGCGTCCTCTCCCGAGGACCGCCTCCAGGGCCGTGACGTCAGGGGGCACGAGGCGGTTGTCCTGATCGAAGTAGCCTACCTTCGAGGAAGGTGCGAGATGAACATCGCCGTGCAGGGGTGGGATCTCACCGAGCACGGTACGCAGAAGCGCGGTCTTGCCGCAACCGTTCGGCCCGAGGACAGCGAGCCTGTCCCCAGCCCAGAGATCGAGAGACAGCTCACCGGTCAGCGGACGTTCTTCTGAGTAACCGACCACGATGTCCTCGGCGCGTAGAAGGCTGCGACCCCTGGAGGTCCCGAACTCTATCTTGACCGCGTCCTTCTCGAACGGCTTCTCCGTCCTGGCGTTCTCGCCAGCCTCCTCCATCCGGCGCCGCGCCACGAGCGAACGCTTCATGACCTTCGCTGCCTTGTGGCTGACGAACCCCTTGTCCGCCGCGCCCCGCTTCTTCTTCTCGCCGGCGTCGGACCACCTCTGGTAGTCCTGGGCCTGCCGCTGCAGCTTCTTCGCCAGCTTCCTGCTCTTCTCGTACCTGCGCCATCCCTCCTCCTCGGCCTGCCTCAGTTGTTGCCTGAACGCGGTGTAGTCGCCCGAGTAGACGGTGAGCTTGCCTCGATCGATGTGGGCGACTTTGCTGGAGACGGCGTCGAGGAAGCGCCGGTCGTGGGAGGCCAGGACGTAGGCTGCGTCGATCCCCGCGAGGTGTCCTTCGAGCCATTCGCGGGCGGGGACGTCGAGGTGGTTGGTCGGCTCGTCGAAAAGGATGAGGTCGTGATCCTCCAGCAACAGCCTCGCGAGCGCGAGGCGCACCCTCTGGCCTGCGGAGAGGTCGGAGACCGCGCGGTCCCAGAACGCCTTCGAGAGGCCAAGCCCCGTCAGCGTAGACTGTGTCCTCGCCCTGAACTCGTAGCCGCCCGAGACCTCCAGGCGCTGCTGCGCTTCGCCCAGATCGGCCAGTAACTCCGAGGTGCGTTCGCTCTCTCCCGCCTCGCCGAGCTTGGAGGCGAGGATCTCGATGTATTTCTCCAGTTCGATCAGGGGCCCGAAAGGCTCCAGCGCCACCTCCATGCAGGTGTGTCTCGAGTTCTCCTCCATGCCCGCGAAGTCCTGCTCCAGGTGCCCGATGCGGACCCCTCTGGAGAGCGAGACCTCGCCTGAATCCAGCGCCAGGCGTCCCTTCAGAATGCGGAAGAGGCTCGTCTTCCCCACGCCGTTCTCGCCCACGAGTGAGATTCTATCCCCAGGATAGACGGTGAGGGATGCGTCTTCGAGTACCTTCTTGTCGGGGAACGAGAGCGAGACGTTTCTGAGTTGGGCGAGCACGTGGAGGTCCTTTGCGAGACTAGAGAAGGAAGCTGGAACTTATTGCAAAGGAAGATCGCTACATGCCTGACAGTATACCTCAGCGTCACAAACTCGCACAGAGTTGTCGAGGCGTTAGAGTCTCTCCAGTCTACGAACATCTATCGTGCGTGAGGCGTCAGCCGTCTCCCTGACGTCGACGCTCGGAGCCGGCAGGTTCAGAGGTGTCTCGAGGACTTCTTCGGCCATGATGCGGTAGGGATCCAACCCTGCTGCAACAGGGCGATCTCCGATGCCGGCCGCCAGCGCTACCAGTGCCGCCGTCCCGACGCCGCTCTCGTATGCCGAACTGATAACGGGCGTCACGCCGAGGCGGAGCGCCCGCCCCGCCGCCCGCAGCGTCCGCGAGATACCGCCGAGCAGCGTCGGCTTGAGCACGAATGCCACCGCGAAGGTCTCCTCCACCTTCTCCGGCTCCATCCCGACCAGCGACTCGTCGAGCGCCACAGGCACGCCGAAGTGCCGGACGAGCCCGGGCAGCCGCGCGGGGTCAGCGAGCGGCTCCTCGACGTACTCGAAGCGCACCCCCGCCGTGCCACCTACGAACTCAGCCGCCTCCTCGTAGCCCCACGCCCGGTTCGCGTCGAGACGCAAGGAGATATCTTCGCCTAGCTCTTCACCCAGCGCGCGGACGAGGGCGACGTCCTCGGCGACGGTACTTGTGCCGACCTTGAGCTTGACGCTCCTGTAACCTGTGTCCCTCATGCGCCGCGCCTCCACGAGTACTTCCGCGGGGGATCCCGAAAGTAACCCGTTTACCGGTACCACGGTCCTCGGAGCGGGCGTCACCACCTCAGGCAGCGTCCTCCCGGAAGAAGCCCCGCACAGGTTCCAGACGGCCAGTTCGAACCCAAACCGGACGGAGGGTGCGGCGTGGTCCAGCTCACGACCAAACGACCCGTACGGGTCCACCCAATCGTCGGTAACTTCGCGGCCCATCATCGAGCCGGCGAGCCGGCGCAGCTGCGAGGCGGCTTCGTCCAATCTCTCCCCACTGAAGCCGGGGAGCGGCGCACTCTCGCCCCAGCCCCCTGAACCATCGTCGCCGGACAGCTTCAGGAGGAGGCCTTCTCGATGACGGAGCGTAATGCCCCCGAGCGTCACCGGCCTGTAGAAGGGCAGGCTGTAGCTGTAGAGATCGTAGCGGGTTAGCTTCATCCCGGTAATTTCTGACAGCATAACGGCGTCATCTGGTCGTCATATTGACACTTGTCACGAACGGGTGCAGAAAGGAGATTTGCTTGCGTATTCGCAAGCGTTGAATGATGCGAAAAACTGGACTCGCTCGTCGCGCGTTTGGGGCCTGACTATCGCGGCCGGGACAGAACGTGGTTAGACTGCTCTCGTGGGATATGTGAGGCGACGACTGACGGATGGGGCGAGCCAGAGGGCCTCGACCCTCGAGCTCTTCTACGACCTCGTGTTCGTATTCGCGATCACGCAAGTCTCTCACCTGCTGCTCGAGCACTTGACGTGGGCCGGTGTCCTGCAGTCCCTGATCGTGCTTCTCGCGGTGTATTGGTCGTGGAACTACACGACCTGGACCACAAACGAACTGGATACGGAGACCGTCCCTGTCCGTCTGCTGCTCCTGGCCCTGATGCTCGTTAGCCTCCTCATGTCGGTGGCGATACCGCAGGCGTTCGAGGCTCATGCGCTGCTGTTTGCCGGTTCATACGTTGCGATCCAGGTGGGAAGGCACTCTTTCCTGACCTTCGCGGCGGCGGATAGTGGGACGGTCGAACGCGAGCGGGCCGGAAGTATCCTCACCTGGTTTGTAGTGGTGGGCATGCTGTGGGTGGTAGGAGCCCTGCTCGACGGTCCGGAACGCGTCGTACTCTGGCTGCTCGCGCTCGCGCTCGACTACTGTGCACCGCTCGTGACTTACTGGGTACCGGGCCGGCGGCGCCTCCCACCCGCTACCTGGAACGTGGGAACAGTGCACTTCGCCGAGCGCTTCGGTTTGTTCATCATCCTCGCGTTGGGAGAGTCCATAGTCCTCACCGGGGCGACCATCTCAGGGTTGGAGCTCACCCCCTCCCGAATCCTCGCCTTCATCGGGGCCTTCCTCGGAGCGGCGGCGATCTGGTGGCTGTACTTCACGTCCGTGTCGACGATCGGGGAGCGTTACCTCGAGATCTCCGAGAACAGGACTATTCTCGCCAGAGACGCCTACACCTATCTGCACGTGGTGTTCGTCGCCGGGATCATCCTCTCCGCCGTCGGAGACGAGCTGGTGATCGCCCACCCCACGGAGGTCCTGCCGCCATACGAAGTTGCGGCGGTGGCGGCGGGTCCGGCCGTGTACCTCTTCGCCCACACCCTCTTCGGCTACAGGCTGACGGGGGTGGTGTACAAGATGAAGCTCTTCGGGACACTGGCTTGCGTCGCGGTCGGCTTTGTCGGTCTCCTCGTGCCCGCGCTGGTGTTAGCAGGACTGCTAATCGTAGTACTGGTGGCGGTGATCGGATCTAGCCATCTGGCGCCTTCCAGTGTCGAGGCAGAAGGCGAAGCTCTGCCTCGAAGCAGCTTGCGGAAAGGCTGAGCCTTCCACAAGCCGGGTATCAGGCAACAGGATTTGCATGGGATAGTCTCTTGCTGAGGACGTCAGGGACGGTGAGGAAACCTCGAAAAGTCTGGTTTGCGTTTGTGTTTGTAGGCGTCGCGCCCTTCCTGAGCTTCTTCGCTACCGTAGAAGAGGAGGTTGGCGTCGTGGGCGAGCTGTTGGATGCCGGCGAACCCGTCCTCGTTGGCGTGGAAGCTCGCCTTCAGGAGACGCAGCGCGAACGGCGAGCGATCCAGCATCTCACGGCACCAGCGGATGGTCTCGTCTTCGAGTGTGGCGAGCGGCACGACCTCGTTTACGAGCCCCATCTCTAGCGCCTCTTCGGCAGAATACATCCTGCAAAGGAACCACATCTCCTTCGCCTTCTTCGGTCCGACGAGGCTGGTGAGGACGGATGCGCCGAAACCGCCGTCGAAGCTGCCGACCTTCGGGCCGACCTGCCCGAACTTCGCATTGTCGGCAGCGATGGTGAGGTCGCATATCACGTGCAGGACGTGACCCCCGCCGACTGCGTATCCTGCCACCATCGCGACGACTGGCTTGGGGCAGCGCCGGATCTGAACGTGCAGGTCCGTGACGTGGAAGCGCCCGATAGACTCACCTCCTGGGGTGCGCCGCGGGTCGGCGGGGTCTTCGAGATATCCGGCGTCTCCTCGTACCTTCTGGTCCCCACCCGAGCAGAAAGCGTCGGGGCCTTCTCCGGTCAGGATGATGACCCCCGTCTCGTGGTCCTCGCGGGCGTCTTCGAGAGCCCTTTGCATCTCCACGACCGTCAACGGACGGAATGCGTTCCTGACCTCGGGGCGGTTTATGGTGATCTTAGCGATCCCCTCCGCCTTCTCGTACCTGATGTCCTCGAATTCTCCGGCTGGTTCCCACTGTATGTTAGTCATGCAACGGATTATATGGGATCTAAACGTCCCTCATTGAGGTGCTTAGCTCCACTCCATAACGCCATTGGCTCACTGAGAGCGTCCTGTACTCTCTCTACATGCATCCTCAGACGTACAGGAGCCTCACCCGGGCCAGGGAATTCATGCGCCACGCCTACGAGCGTCCCGTCTCTCTACTCGACGTTGCGGCCCAGGCGAACCTCTCTCCCTACCATTTCCTGCGCGTCTACAGGCGGGCTTACGGGGAGACACCGCACGAGTTTCTGACGCGTCTGCGCATAGAGAGGGCGAAGACACTTCTGGCGAAGGGGAGCCATAACGTCACAGAAGCCTGCTTCCAGGTAGGCTTCTCCAGCCTGGGCAGCTTCAGCGTCCTTTTCGCAGATCGCGTGGGCCTCTCCCCTTCCGAGTACAGGCGCTACTCCCGCTCGACGACCTCCGTTCCTTCTAAGGTCAGGTCACTGTTCGTTCCCTCATGCTTTTTCACCATGTTGTACGGAACTTCGGGAGAGCGCAATTTTCGAGAAGCAGAAGGCATGGAGCCGGTGGTATCTTCGGGCCAGAGCACCGAGACCAGGAGGTAAGCCGTGATCAAGCGCCAGAGCCATTCGACTATCTACGTGACCGACCAGGATAGGGCCCTCGAGTTCTACCGCGGCAAACTCGGCTTCGAGGTCCGCACCGACATGCCCATGAACGACGAAGGCACCGCCCGCTGGCTGACGGTAAGCCCGAAAGGACAGCCGGACCTCGAGATCGTCCTGATGCCGATAGCTCTCGGCTCCATGTTCGACGCCGAAGCCGCCAGCGAGATGAAGGCGCTGGTCGAGAAGGGTACGTTCGGCATCGGCGTATTCGAGACAGACGACATCAACGGCGACTACGAGCGCCTGAGCAGTCAGGGCGTCGAGTTCGTGTCGCCACCCGAGGAACGGTTCCACGGCACGGAGGCCATCGTCAAAGACAGCTCAGGGAACTGGTTCAGCCTCACCCAGCCCAAGAAATAGTCCATCCAGAAAACCCCCGAGCATGGAGATGTATGCCGCCGGAGTCTCGGCGTGCACGTTGTGCCCTGCTCCAGGGACCACTGCGGATATTATCCGTGGGTTGATGCCCGCCAGGCGCGATGAGATCCCAGCGTACTTCCCATCAAGCCCTCCGGCGACGGCGAGCGTCGGTACGGTGAGGTTTTCCAGTTCTCCCCATAACGAAGGCTGTCTCCCCGTTCCCATCCCCCGAAGAGATAGGGCGAGCTCGACAGGATCGTTGCGTAGGCGCGCCTCGATGGTTCGCCAGAGCAGGTTCTCGTCCCGTGCCAGGGACGCGAAGAGCGGCTCGCGGTACCAGTCCCGAAGAAACGCTCTGAAGTCCCCTGATTCGAGGCGTCTCGCCTTCGACTCATCCGCCGCGCGGCGCGCTGCCCTCTCATCGGCGCTCTCCAGGCCGGGTGAGGCCGATTCGAGGAAGAGCCCCGCGCAGCGTTCCGGGTAACGCAGGGCCAGGTACAAGGCAAGCCGCCCACCCATCGAGTAACCAACGACTATGGGACGGACGACCTCGAGGTCGTCCAGGATACCGATCATTGCCCGCGCCGCGCCCTCGATCGTATACGTAACCGGCGCCATTCCCAGCGATGCGCCGTGCCCCGGCAGGTCCACTGCGATGCAGAAGGTTCGGTCTCCTAGCAGCACCATCACATCCCGCCAGTCGGCAGACGAACCCATAAAGCCGTGCAGGAAGAGGACTGTGGGAGACAGGCGGTCGCCCGAGACCTCGTAGTTCAGACTATCCGGTAGGCGCATGTCGTGTGATCAGGAAAGCACCCCTCGTAGGTGATCCATTCCGTATCACACCTTCTCTACCAGGGCTGCTACCTCTTCGAGAATCTTGCGGTGCAATGCCACGTTCTCCTCGCGGTCGGTGCGAACCTCGATCAGTGTCGAGGAGCCGCGGGCACACGCAGAGCCGTACCCCTGGGCAAAGTCCTCCATCGTGCCAGGACGCTCGTAGGCGAGGCCGAACATCTGTGCCGCTGGCTCGAAGCCTACGCCCTGCGGCGTGCCGAAGTACGGCTCGAAGAACTCCTCCTGGCTAGCGATGGGCAGGAAGGAGAAGATGCCGCCACCGTCGTTGTTGAGCACCACGACGATGACCTGGATGTCGCGCAGCATGGCGAGAGAGTTCAGGTCGTGAAGCAGGGCAAGGTCCCCGATCAGGAGCGTCACGGGGCGTCCGAGGCCCCTTGCGAAGCCTGCCGCTGTAGCGACGGTGCCATCAATGCCGCTCGCGCCCCTGTTGGCGGCGACGGGGACGGGTACGCCGTCGGTCGCCGCGTAGGTATCGAGGTCCCGCACGGGCATGCTGCTCGCGACAACGAGACCGTGGTCCGGAGGTACGTTCCGCGATAGGACCCTGGCCACGAGCGGTTCATTAGGTTCTCCGGAGGAGATCCCATCCAGATGGCGGGCCACCTCCTCCGATGCCTCCTGCCAGTCCGCCGTCCATGCAGAGTCCATCGCCGGTGGGTCTTCGGCAGCGGCACTGACCAGCGCGGCGCAGAAGTCAAGGACGTTCGCCTCGATGCTGTGGGTAACGAGGTGGGCAGGGTCGAGCCTGAAAGGGTTCTCGCGCACGACGACGTAAGGGTCGGGTCGGCTGCTAGCAACGAACTTTTCCAATCGCTTGGAGAGCGCCCTTCCTCCGACGTGGACAACAGCCTCTGGCACGTGTGTCCTCGTGAATGAGTCACCCGCCAGAAGCGCATCGTAGTGGGCGGCGTGGCCATCTGCGCCGAGGCGGACCTGGGAACCCACGTCAGGTAGTAGCGGCCAGCCCAGGGTGTCGGCGAGCCGCAGAACAGCCTCGCCCTGCTTACGGGAGGCCAGACGGCCAGCGACGATGAGACCGCGTCCCACAGGGCGAAGCGTTTCCCACAGGTTGTGGATCTCCATCTCGTCTACGGTGGGTTTGGACGCGGCGTAGCGGGTGTAAGGTTTGCCGCTTTGCGCCCAGGAGGATGGTCCGGATAGGGCACCGTCGTCCTCCGGATCGGAGAGGAAAGGTTCGCGGAACATCAGGTTCAGGTGGACGGGGCCCTGTGGCGTTCGGACTGCACGGTAGGCGGCCTGATCTACGGTGGTCAGGACCATAGCTGGGTCGATGTCAGAGTCGGGGGCCGGCAGGTCGAAGCGCCAGCGGACGTAGTCGCCGAAGATGTCGGGCTGGTCTATGGTCTGGTTTGCCCCGGTCTGGCGCAACTCAGGGGGGCGGTCGGCGGTGAGCAGGATCATGGGCACACCGTCGGTCGCGGCTTCGACGACGGCAGGCAGGCCGTTGGCGACCGCGGTACCCGATGTCGTGATCCAGGCCGCAGGACGTCGGGTGGCGCGTGCGTGACCGAGGGCGGCGAAGGCGGTCCCGCGCTCGTCGAAGTGGATGAGGCTACGGGCCTTCTCGTTCGCGGCGAGCGCCGCGACCAGGGGCGTCGAGCGCGAGCCTGGGGCGACGCAGAAGAAGTCTACGCCGCAGCGGAGAAGCTCTTCGACGATCAGGTGCGCCCAGAGGCGATTAGCGCGCGGTGTGTCCCTGTTCAAGCCCGAACATCCCGGTGAAGTCGCCGATCTTCTGCTCGATCTCGGCCCACTCCTCATCAGGCACGGAGCCGGCGACGATCCCGGCCCCCGAATACAGGGCAAGCGTTTGTCCCCGCACGAGTCCCGAGCGGATGCCGACTGCGAACTCGGAGGCGTCTGCCCCGATCCAACCGACAGGACCAGCGTACCAGCCCCGGTCGAAGGGTTCGAGGGCGCGTATCCCCTCCAGCGCCTCGCCTCGCGGATACCCACCAACGGCGGCAGTAGGGTGCATGGCGTCGAGCAGCCAGGCGTCCGTCACGCCCTCCTTGAGCGTCCCACGAACCATCGACCTCAGGTGCCTTCCCCGCGCCAGCTTCATCTCCGAAACGCGATCCTCTATCTCTAGCTCGTCACAGAGCGGCCCGAGCGCCTCCCTGATACCTTTGCTCACATAAGTGTGCTCGACCCTGTCTTTGGCGCTGTGCAACAGCTCGTCGCGCAGCCCCTCGTCGTCCGCCGAGGATGCCCCACGAGGCCTGGTTCCTGCTACGGCCTCGCTCTCCACCAGGCGTCCATCGCGGCGGAACAGGCGTTCGGGGGAGGCCCCAAGAAACGCCGTCCCATCCTCAGGCTCGGCGTAGAAATGAAAGCAGTCCGGCGTAGCCGCCTTCAGGCTCTCGAGAAGCAGCGTGGGGTCCAGGTCCCCATCGAAACCGAACTCGGCCCTGCGGGCGAGCACGACTTTCCCCAGGCGTCCTTCCGAAAACGCGCCGAGGGCCCGCTCGACGTTCTTCCTCCAACCCTGCGGGCCGGGGCTATCCTCACGGAGTAAGGGGGTCGGCAACAGGGCACCTGACGTACCCTCGGGCAACGAGAGGTCTTCGATCTCCTGCACTACCATCGAGGTGTAGTCCGTATCCCTGGGGAGTACCAGGTTGCAGACCAGCGTCGTCTCCGTCTCCCCGGCGTGCAGCTCGAAGCGCGGCAGGACGAATCGGTAAGCGCCGAACGCGGCCCATTCTTCGTCGGGCTTCCCGAGCGGATCAAAGCGCGCTCCCCCGTAGTAGCGAGCCCCCGAAACCCCTGAATCGGGCAATGATGCGAGTAACTTGGATAAAGATCCGGCACCCTCAGAGACGCCGGCCTCCCGCAGGTCCGCGGTCCCGACGGCCGCGACCCCGACTCTATCCCCGCGCCCCGACCAGTAGACCTTCGGGAACATTTCCTGCTCTGAGAGCCATCTGAAAGGGTCTATCCGTCCTGCGAGCACGGTGAGACGCACGATCCGCTCGACCTCCTCGGCGACGCTCTCCAGCCGTGCCTCTGAGAGCGTATGGCTCACCCGGTCGGCCAGAAGCCAGCGGGCGTCGGATGCCGCGCCGTTCTCTCTGAGGGAGCCGGAGTGTTCTCTGCTCAGCAAGATCTATGCCACCTCGTCATCTCAGGGTGTAGTGTAGCAAGGAGTATCTAGCGGTTTAGCGGCTTCACTCACAATTGAGAGCATTTCAGCACTTCAGCTTGTCAGCACTTCAGCACGCTCCGGCTTCGCCTCCGCTTGTCAGCGTTTCAGCTTGTCGGCTCTTTGTTCTCTCTCGTAGTCGAGTGCGCGGTTCAGTGTAGGTAAATGGCTCCTGCACATCAGTCTGCTCTCAGATTCTCAGCCGTAGAGCCTCGGGTAGAGTTGTTTGTAGCGTTCGTAGGCGGGCTCGTAGGCCGTCTCGCCAGGCCTTATGGGGCTCTCGGGTTCTGGGGTTAGGGGGAGCGTGTCTTCGGCTGTGGGGTAGACGCCGGAGGCGAGGCCGGCCAGGAAAGCGGCGCCACGGGCCGATGCGACGGAGGATATCTCATCGGGCAACAGCCACAACGGGCGGCCGAGCACGTCGGCGAGTAGTTGCCGCCAGGGTTCGCCCGAGCCTCCTCTGGTTCCACCTCCTGCGAGGCGCAGTTCGGGGGCCAGGGTACCCTGATCCTCGAGCGCCTCGAGGGCCTCACGCAGGGCGAATGCGACGCCTTCGAGGGCGGCGCGCAAGAGATGGCCGCGCGTGTGGTCGAGGCCGAGGCCGGTCCAGGCGCCACGGGCGCCGGGGTCGAAACGCGGCGTCCTCTCTCCGCTCAGGTATGGCAGGAACGTGACGCCTCCCGAGCCAGGCGGCACTGCGAAGGCCTCCTCGTAGACATCGTTCCAGGAGGCGCCGAGCATTTTGCGGACCCACTCGAGGGCGAGGCCTGCGTTCTGGACCGCCGCCATCGAGTACCAGAGTCCTGGTACGGCTGCCCGATACAGGTGGGTACGCCCATGCGGGTCGGGGTCAGGCCCTTCCTTCGGCGTCACGACCTGGCCGCCCGTGCCGACGGTGAGCTGCACGGGACCTGGCCGCAAGAGTCCGGCGCCGAGCATGGCGGCCGCGGTGTCGGCCGCCCCGGCCGCAACGGGCAGTCCGTCCCTCAACCCGAGGTCGGTGGCGGCCTCTCCCTCTAACGTCCCGGCGACTGCGGCGGAGGGGGCTAGCGAAGGCAGAAGCTCTGTGCGGAGGCCGAGATCCTCGGCCGCCGCGTAGGACCAGTCGTCGGCGATGAGATCGTAGAGCAAGGTGGCCGAGGCATCCGATGGTTCTGCGGCGGCCTCCCCCGTAAGACGCATGCGGAGCCAATCCTTCGGCTGCAACGCCCATCTTGCGGATTCATATGTATCGGGCTCCCGCTCACGCAGCCACAGGAGGCTCGGGCCTGCCATGCCCACGGCCGGCGGGTTTGCGAGCCGGCGGCCCAGGTCGTCGTCGAGCCTCCGGTAAGCTGCCAGCTCTGCACTGGATCTGGCGTCAGCCCAGAGTACGGCGGGCCGCAAGGGAAGGCCAAGTTCGTCTGCGAGGACAACGCCGTGCATCTGGCCCGAGAGCCCGAGAGCCTTCACCTCCGCTCCCCTCCGGCCAACGGCAGCGGCCGTCGCTTCCAGGACGGCCTCCCACCAGTCTTCCGGGGAAGATTCAGCCCAGCCCGGACGCGGCGCGCGCACCGCGTAGGAGGCGGACCCATCCCCGAGAGTGTCGCCGCTCTCGTCCAGTAGCAGCGCTTTGACGGAACTCGTCCCGAGGTCGAGGCCGAGGAGCATCGGGGAGTCTTACACCCGTCCTGGGGACAGACGGTTCTCCTTCATCCGAGCACACCATGCTCTTTTCCCTTCGCGCGCAGGAAGGCGATCCCGTCCCGGACGAGGATGTCAGGGTTCCCGACAACGTCGCGCCATAGCGCCGTCGCGCCGATGAGGTCCTCGTTCACGGCGGCGAAGGATTCCATCGCGAGATCGCCGCCGTAGTCGATGTCCTCGAGGCCGCGGAACACCTCGTCCCAGTGGACGTTGGCCGTCCCGGGCGTGCCGCGGTCGGACTCGGAGAGGTGGATGTAGCCGAGCCGGGATCCCAAAGAAACGATCGGCTCGTAGAAGCCCTTCTCCTCAATGTTCATGTGGTACGTGTCGAGGTGGACGAAGACGTTGGGTTCGTCTATGCGATTCAGCAGCTCGTCGGCCTGAGAAGCGAGATTGACGAGATATGTCTCGTAGCGATTGATGGCCTCGATACCAAGTTCGACGCCGTACTCGGCGGCGCGACGGGCCACTTGCTTGAGGGTGCGGGCCACGATCCCGAGCTCCGCAGGCTCGGGGGGCTTGCCTGTCAGCGTGCCCACGTGCGTGTACAGACAACCCGTGAGCACCGGCGAGCCAAGGGCTGCCGTCGCCTCCAGTGCCCCTTCGAGGAAGCGTCGTGCGCCTTCTGGGTTAGAGGGCAGATGGAGCTCCAGGGGAAGGCCGAGTGAGCACGAACAACCGAGACCGTAGCGATCCAACAGGGAGCGGGTATGCTCGACGTCTATCGAGGTGGGGTCGAGGAGCGGTATCTCTACAAAATCCAGGCCAACCTCTGCGGCGCCCGAGATAACACGCTCGGCGCCCTCGCGCGTCCATTCACCCGCCCAGATAAAAGCGTGGGCCCCGAAGGCCGGACCGCCATCCTTCGAGAGCGCCGTCATCACTCCTCCTTCATCCGTTCCCAATGCCCCGCTCGGATACGACCTAACCCCGATAGCGCACAGGCGCTACCGTACCTCTTCTGAACGTTACCGTCCTCCGCAGATCGTACGCAGGCGTTACGGCTCTTATTGTAGGTTCATCGCTCCGTAGCCGCGGTTCTCCATGGATTACGACTTGACGTCCTTGAGCACGGCCCTGTAGATGACACGGTTTGTGTAGTCAGGCAGCGTGCAAGTCTGAAGGCTGACGATGTTCTTGCCCTTGATCGGCATAAGTACGGAGAGGTTCGTGGGCTCGACGACAAGCTTCCTGAAGACCTGGTAAGTGTACTCTCTGCCTTCCGCGTCCTCGAGGTAAACCTTGTCACCCTTCTTCAAGTCCTCGAGATCGTAGAAGGCCAGGTTGCTATCTGTCCCAGGAAACCCGATGCGGTGTCCCGCGATGTAGACGTTGGCAGTCCTCTGCCACGGGAAACCCGTGTCCCTAAGATGGACAGCGGCGTGATCCCGGAACAGCGCCTCGTTGGTGCCTGTCCCGGTCGGTATGGTGTCGTCCTCGATCTGCTTCATCCCAGGAACCGTGAGCTTGAGGGTCTTGTCCTTGGGGGGCTCGAGCGCATTCCTTACCTTACGAGGCCCTTGCTCAACACCCTTCTTCGGCGCGACCTGCTTGCTCTTTGCCTCCTTCGACATCTTCTTGGGAGGTTTCTGCCTGTCCTTGGGTGTCTTCTCTGCAGGTTTCTGCTTCTGTGCCTGCTCCCCGGAAGTCTGTTTCTCTGCCTGATCCTTCTGCCCCGCACCGGAGGATTGGCCTGAGGAGGAGCAAGCGCTCAGCGCCACGACCAACGCTAGGGCCGCCAGTATCAGCACCAGATTTCTCGAACGCATCTCATCACCTCTCGCTGTCTCCACCAGACGCCGCGCTCAGTTAGCATACAGACCAAAGATAACAAGGCGGTAACGATCGGACCGAATCTTCGTTACAAGCCTCCTGTGAAAGCCCTCTCACAACACGTCACGACGCCCGCTGCGCCTGGATGACTCTGCCGGACGCTTATATTAAAGTTTGCGACTCCGGGTGTAAAGGCCAGAATCTAATCCATGGTGACAACCGAGTTTCGCCCGCGATCCATGTCACCATTGACCAGCTTGATATTTGTATGCGGCACGTATGTGATGTCCATTATCGGGAGGCCGAGAGTGGATACTACAAAGCGGATCAACAGGACTGCGGAGCGGCTGCGGACAGAGAGGGCCAGGGAGATATCTCCCCGGCCCTCTCGCCTGTCATTCTGCTTTTCTCAACTGAAGCCTTGTAGCTACTTCAGAAGGTCCTTCAGGTTGCCCTTCTTATCCTTTATGTTTCCGCGGCGCTGGTCCGAGCGGCCTTCGCGTTTCGTTTCTTTGTCACCGGTTAGAGAACCGGCCGCTTCCTTCATCCGGCCCTTTGCCTTATCCATGGCGCCTTCGTCTTTGTCCTGCCTGCCGCTTCTACCCACCTGTTCCTCCTCTGCCCGGGAATGTACGTTACTTTACTTACCCGGAGCTTCGGGAATGAAACACTTGCTGGTACCTGCGGCGCCGGAGACCGGGGACGAACGGTGGTCCGTCCCTAGGCTAGACACTATCGACGTCGTCTTGCTCCGCCCTACTCGACAGCGAAGGGCGTCCTGAGAGGTCGGCGTCGCGTGTGCCGGATCTCTGGCCTCGGGCTTCTTGCAAGGTCTGCCACACCCGCATCGGAGAAGCCGGCATGTCTACGTGGGTGACGCCCTCGTGCGAAAGCGCGTCTATGACCGCGTTTATGACGGCCGGTTGGGCGGCTATGGCGCCCGACTCCCCTATGCCCTTCACGCCCATCGGGTTGGTAGGGGATGGAGTCTCTGTCCGGTCGAGTATCATGTTCGGTATCTCGGGGGCGCCGGGGACGAGGTAGTCAACCATCGTGCCTGTCACCAGGTTGCCTTCGTCGTCATAGACGGCCTCCTCGTAGAGGGCCTGCGCTATACCCTGTGCGATGCCGCCGTGCAGCTGGCCGTCCACGATAGCCGGGTTGACCACCGGCCCGCAGTCGTCCACCGCCACGTACTTGGGGATGGTCACCATCCCCGTCTCGGTGTCCACCTCCACCACGCAGATGTGGGTCCCGTAAGGCCAGGTGAAGTTGGGCGGATCGAAGACGTAGTCCTCGTTGAGCAACGGTTCCATCCCCTCGGGGAGGTTGTCAGCCAGGTAAGCCGCCGCGGCGACGTCCTGTATCGTGACGTTCTGGTCAGGGGAACCGGCCACGGAGAAGCGTCCGCCCTCGAACTCGATATCCTCCTCCGCCGCCTCCAGCATGTGCGCAGCTATCTTCTTGCCCTTCTCCACCACCTTGTCGCAGGCGAGGTGCACCGCGACGCCCCCGACAGGGAGGCTGCGGGAGCCGTAGGTGTCGCGGCCGTAGGGGGCTATCGCCGTGTCGCCGTGCAGGACCTCCACGTGGTCCACATCGACGCCCAGGGCGTCGGCTGCTATCTGGGACCAGCTGGTTTCGTGGCCCTGGCCGTGTGGGCTGGTACCCGTGACGACCTCTACCTTGCCCGAGGCGAACATACGCACGGTGGCGGCCTCCCAACCGCCGCTCTGCAGGCGGACCGCCGCCGAGACCTTCGAGGGTGAGAGACCACCGCTCTCGGTAAAATTACCGATGCCGATGCCGATCTGATTAACGTCAGCAGTCTCGCGGCGGCGACGTTGCTCGGCGCGGACCTCCTCGTAGTCCGCCAGCTCCAGGGCCTTCCTCATGCAAGACTCGTAGTTGCCGGAGTCATACTGGACGCCCGCCGGGTTCGTGGTGGGTTCGTCGAAGGGCGGAATCAAGTTCTTCAGGCGCAGTTCCGCCGGGTCCATATCGAGCTCACGGGCGAGGGCGTCCATGATGCGCTCGTGGGCGTAAGCCGCCTCGGAGCGCCCGGCACCGCGGTAGGCGTCGGTCGGCGTGAGGTTGGTAAAGACCCCGGTGCACTCGAAGGAGTAAGCGTCGAAGGCGTAGAGGCCAGGGTAGGTGAAGGAGCCGAAGATGGCGACGCCGGGCGTTAGGAGCTGCAGGTAGGCGCCCATATCGGCCAGGAGCTTGACCTTCATCCCGAGGATCTTGCCCTCGCTCGTCGCGGCGAGCTCGATGTACTGGACCTGTCCCCTGCCGTGGGTCGTCGCCAGGTGGTTCTCGGAGCGGTCCTCCACCCACTTCACCGGTGCCCCGAGCTTGCGCGCCACCTCCAGCGCCAGCACCTCTTCGGAGTACACGTTCAGCTTGGACCCGAAACCCCCTCCGACGTCCGGCGCCACGACCCGTAGCTTGGTATCGGGCACCCCGCACATCAAGGAGAGCACATCCTTGACGAAGTGGGGAACCTGCGTCGAGGTATACACGGTAAAGCTATCCAGCGGCTCGGGCTGTGCGATGACGGCCCGTGTCTCGATGGCGCTGGGGATGAGGCGCTGTTGGATGTAGCGTCCACTGACCACCACATCCGCCTTCTCGAAGGCCTCGTCTATGTCTCCCGTCGCGAGCGGCCAGACGTAGCACTCGTTGGTCCCGAATTCTTCGTGCACCAGGGGAGCTCCGTCTTCGAGCGCATCCTCGATATCCGTCACCGGGTTCATGGGCTCGTATTCGACCTCGATGAACTCGAGGGCGTCTTGGGCCTTGTAGCGGTCGGTCGCCAGGACGACGGCCACGGGCTCCCCGGCGAAGTTCACCTCGTCGTGGGCCAGCGGCGAGTGGTGCGGGATCTTGATGTTCTCCGTGACCGGCCAGCCGCAGAAGGTCCTCGGCGGAGGCTCGGACACATCGGCGGACTCTTCGCTACCAGTTGGGGTGACATCGGCCTCGCTTCCGGCCGGTTTGTCGATCTCGACAGCGTAGCCGGGAGCGCTGTCGGCATCCAACGCGCTACCCTCCAACACGTCGGCCAGGTCCTCGCTGGTATAGACGGCCACGACGCCGGGCTGCTCTCTGGCGGCCGAGACGTCGATTGAGGAGATCCTGGCGTGGGCGTGGGGGCTTCGCAGAAAGACCATGTGCAGCATTCCCGGCAGTCGGATGTCGTCGGTGAAGTTGCTGTGTCCCGTCAGGAGCGTCGGGTCCTCTTTGCGTGGTACGCTGTTCCCCATGTATCGTCGGGCCATTTCCGTCATGGCGCAACCTCCTCCTTCGAGTCGGAGTCCTTTAACCAGTAGCAGCCATTTCTATTGTGCACCGCGAAGTCTCCCCTGATCTTGTGCGTACGGGCGGTTACGGAGGTGTGCCGGCATCCTATTCCATCTCTAGGAGATCCTGGCCCGCGTCCACGGCCTCCTCGTTCTCCACGAGAAACCTGGCGATGGTGCCCTCTTCCTCGGCCTTGACCTCGTGGAACGATTTCATGACCTCGATCAGGCCGACGGTATCTCCGGCCGAGACCTTCTCACCCTCCTCGACGTAAGTGTCGCTCTCCGGATCGGGGCGGCGGTAGAAGGTACCTGGCATCTGGGCTTTCACGGTCTTCGCCAATTCGAACTCTCCTCGTGCTAGGGAACCCTCTGCTCCGCCCGTCCGACGGGCCTTACCTCAACGCCGTTATCCCCGAGCTTGCGCACTATGGTCTCGGCCAGCCTCGCGGCCCCTGGGGTGTCGCTGTGGACGCAGATCGAGTCAGCAGCCACCTCTATGTCGTTACCGTCCACGGTCCTGACCCTGCCCTCCGTCACGCCCCGGAGGACTCTCTCGGCCACCTCCTCAGGATCGAGCTCCTCGCCTACGCGGCGGGTAA
>CADCVF010000013.1:47595-47887 GCA_902806095.1 uncultured Rubrobacteraceae bacterium | reverse complement strand
CCTCAGTGCTGCAGGGGCGTGGGCCTTATTGGTATTTCCAATACCACGATGACGGCGAGCAAAGGAAAATCTATCTCGGTAAGGCTGACTACCCCGAAGGCAAGTCATCGGAGAAAGGAGGACTTTACGCGGTAGGGATTGACAGTTAATTTGACAGTTATTGACAGTTGAAAAGCGGGAGATTGACAGTGCAGGACAGACGGGCTACCGGTTCTCTCTCCATCGAGAGCGCAAAGTAGAGCAGGCCTGTGAGGACTCCGATCAGGGCAGGCAGCGCAACAAGGAGACGCCC
>CADCVF010000013.1:0-47585 GCA_902806095.1 uncultured Rubrobacteraceae bacterium | reverse complement strand
CTGCTCGCGGCGTTGCCGACGCCCGCCGTGGGTTAGTGGCGTCTCTTGTGGTATCTCGGACCTGGGCACCGGCGCGTGGATCGGGGCCTCCCGCAGGATGTTCGCACCCCGAGGGTGGGGCTACTTGTTTATCGACCTGATAAAGGTAACGATAAAGATCGCTGAGATCAACATCAACGCCCCGGCCGCGATAAGGCCCAAAGAGACGAAGAAGATGGTGCCTGCCTCTGCCTTATCCCAGGTCTGGGTAGCCCACACGAACGCGAACAGGGAGGCGAAGAAGGTGAGAAGGATCAGGATCATGCCACCAGGCAGGTCCCTTATCTGGATTGCTGCCCGCTCCACCGCGTAGGCTACGCCTCCGCGGGCCGGATAGCCGGTCTCGCGCACGCTCTCGACGGCTTGCCTGAACTCTGCCTCCCCCGCGAGCCCGATGACCCGCGAGAGGTAATAAGCTTCGGATGGTGACTTGCCCATCCGGAGTAGCTCCAGGTAGTTACGCCTGTACAACTCCACGGCACCAGAATGGGGTGAGGCGAGCTGCTTCAGGAACGCGTGCGTGTCGAGGCGCGTGGCGTACTTGCGGGCCTCGTGCTGGGCGGCGCGGGCCCCGCGTCCCCCCGACACCTGGCCGGAGATCTCGGCGACCTCCAGAAAGAACATCTCGCGCGAGAACTCTATGGCGCTCTGGCGTTCGCGGCGCCGGGAGGAGATCTCCGTCCTTATCCCGCGCGAGCGGTATTCCTCGCGCCTCAGATGGTAGACCTGCTCCTGGTAGAAGTCTCTCTCCACCAACGAGTCGGCCGTATCCCGCAGGCGGTAAGCCTCCTCGAGCGTTTCAGGTATCCTACGTTCTCCCATGAACCAGTGTTTACCCTATACTCCAGATCACACGCGCCGAAAACCCCTTCCGGGTCCTGAATAATACCATGAGCGTGTTACGACAGAAACCCGACTACTCATCCCCGAGCCTCCTTCTTTCGGCCTCAGAATCGGTCTCCCACAATCCGTAGAACAGCCCTCCCCCACGCACCCTTACGTCGAGGTGCCCCTTGGCCGCGAGATTCTCGAGCATCTCGTCCGCCTCCTTTACCGTTAGCGAGGTCTCCATAGCAGCCTGCGCAGGCGTCAACTCACCCTTCCTCTGTAAGGCCTCGAGTAGCTCACGCTCCCTCGCGTTCGCTGCCTGAGGCTCCGGGCGGGTATCGACCAGGCCGGCGACACCCCTGGCGAAGACGCCGAAGGCTGGAAAGACCGCCCACCCGAAGATAAAGATCAGCCACCAGAAGTTGGTAAAAGCCAAAAGGAGTGCGGCGGCGAGGAGGATCAAACCGCCCGTCACCGCGCCCGTTACGGCCTGGGCCTTTGGACTCATCTTCTCTACGTCCAGGCCGAAGAAATCGTCAGAGTCCCACCTATGGTGGCCTCTGCGGTGGGGCTCCGGGTCGCGATCCGGTCTCTTCTCCACAGGTTTACCTCGGATCTCAATATATCAGCAAGCTCTATGATGGACCACGCGAAGGACGGGCGCGAAAGTGCTAACCTCATCGTAGTCACAAAGGAGGTCTGGCGAATGGACTTGGGTGAACGCGTGGACGGCTCGAGAGAAGAGTTACTCGAGGAACTGAACGAGTTCCTTCGAATGCCTTCGATCTCCGCCCGAGAGGATGAAAACGGGGGCTTTCGCAACTGCGCACAGTGGGTGGCGAGGAAGCTGGAGGAGGCCGGTGCCGAGGCCAGCATCATGGAGACCGAAGGGCACCCTGTGGTCTACGCGGAGGTCGGCTCTGGCGAGTCGACGCTCCTCTCCTACGGCCACTACGACGTGCAGCCACCCGAACCTCTGGATCTCTGGGAGAGCGAGCCGTTCGAGCCGACGATAAGGGACGGGGGCCTCTACGCCCGCGGCGTCGCTGACGACAAGGGCGACGTGCTCGCCCGCATACAGGCGTTGCGCCTGTACACAGAGCAGCACGGCCCGCTCCCATTCAAGCTCAAGTTCCTCATCGAGGGCGAGGAAGAGATCGGTAGCCCCAACCTGGCGCCCTTCGTCCGCTCCAACTCTGATCTGCTCTCCGCCGACGCCTGCCTCTGGGAGGGCTCCATGAAAGACGAGGCGGGGCGGCCCATGATCTTCTGCGGCACCAAAGGGATGGCCTACGTGGAGCTGCGCGCCCGCGGCGCCTCCCACGACCTGCACAGCATGTACGGCGGCATAGCCCCCAATCCTGTGTGGCGCCTCATCCAGGCCCTGAGGACCATCAAGGACGAAAACAGTGAGATCACACTCGACGGCCTCGACGCCCTCGCCGAAGAACCTTCGGAGAAGGACTTAGAAGCCATAGACCGCATCGTCTTCGACGACGCAGCGCTGCGGGAGTCCTGGGATGTAGCGGCGCTCGACCGGGGGCTTGGCGGCCAGGACGCGCTGCGCGAGATGCTGCTGCGCCCGACCGCGAACATCGCGGGCATACAGTCAGGCTACACCGGTCCAGGCTCGAAGACCATCGTACCTTCGGAGGCGTTCGTGAAGATGGACTTCAGGCTCGTCGCAGGCCAGAGCCCAGGTCCCGTACTCGAGTTGATCCGGTCTCATCTCAGAAAGCGCGGGTTCGAGGATATCGAGGTCGTCGACCTGCACGGTGTCGAGCCGGCCAAGACGCCCGTCGACTCACCCGTCGTCGGAACCGCAATACAGACGTGGCAGGATCTGGGCGAAGGCGCGGCTGTGGTTTACCCGACTATCGGGGGGAGTGGACCGACCTCTCTCATGGTTGCCGAGCTCGGGATACCGACCATTATGACCGGGAGCGTGGCGAATACGGGCAGCCGGCTCCACTCCCCGAACGAGTGGGTCCGCCTGGACGACTACTTCGAGGCCATAGGCTACTTCGCCCGCTTCTTCGAGAGGTTCGCTCTTTGACCGAAAAAGGCAAGGGTCTCGATGTTCCTGAGCGCGTCCGGAAGAGCCTCGCAGAGGCGGTCGCAGAGAGAGGCGTGCAGGCGCGGGTGATCTCCACCCAGGGCCGCGAGTCGATGCGTCCGCCGCAAGGGCACATAATCATAGCCGCCGAAAAGGAAGAGGTAGAAGCGGTCCGCGGCCCCGCCCGTATCGTGCGCCGGCTGGAGTTCTACAAGACGTTCTACGGGCCCGTCGTCCGCCTCGCCCTCAGCGTCTACCCGATGGATGGCGAACCGCTCTCCGCCGGCACCGCCCTAAACGTCTCCCAGGTCAGTGGTGACACGGCCCTTGCGGGCCTCGGCCGCCAGAAGTCGATCTACATTCATTTCTACTCCGCAAGCGGCGACGACCTCGCGTACGCGTTCTCCAAGGAGATCCCCAACGCCGGGGAGCAACGCGGCGAGACGAAGAAGGTCCTCAAGATGGCCCGTGACGCCTACACGGAGACGCCAGAGGAACGCCGTCGCTTTTCGGCGGCTGTCGGGCTCGCCGGGCAACAGTTCGAGCTTCCTGTACCTGAACCTGACGAAGAAGGATAGTCTTCGGCGGTGAGCCCGCGTATACTGCCACGTATGCAGGCGGGGAGATCTGTCAATGATTTTGTGGCGAAGATAAGCCAGGCGCTAGAAGGGGCCGGGCGCGAAGGTATCCACGTGACCGCGAGTGCGGGACCGTGCGATCTGGAGGCCCAGCAGTTCGACCAGCGCCTCCCTGAGGAAGAAGAGCCGCCCTCAACCGGGCGCCCGCACCACCTCGAGTCCCCGGTGGGATCCAGGGACCTAGGCGGCCACGACGGCACCTCACGGCTTTGCTACTTCCTGGATGGGGTGCAGAGCTCGCGCGAGATCGGGCGCATAGGGATGTCCCCCGTGATCGTATCGACGGTGGCGGCCACGATCATCAACCGCTGCGGGAGGCGGTTCTCGCGGATGCCACTTGAGAATCCGCCCCTGGTGGTGCAGGCCGTGATCCTACCCCGCAGCGTCGGCGACGCCGGCGTCGAAGCGTTCTGGGAGCTGCTTCTCGCGGCGGGATTCTCCGAACTCGACCCTGACGAGGTCCCCTCCTGCCCCCATCTCGTCCTCGACTCTGCGGAGTATATAGCTGATGCGGACCCGTCCGACTATGTAGGTATGAGGGAGAGAGCGCGCGGGAGGGTCAGGTCGCTAAGGGAGCGTCTGGAGGGAGGACTTCTCAGGCGATGGGAGGGTGATGACAGGGTTCTCGAGGATTCCGAAGCCTGGATCGCGGTTGACGGCCAGTTGCAGGATCTCCCGGAATCGAGCCGGCGAGCCATCGGCCTGATAAAGAGCGTGGCCCGTCCCGAGTTCGTGGGGAAGGACGTCGGAATGCTGCTGGACCTGGAACCGGGGATGCGCACGACGAGCTTCGTCCCGGACTGGCAGCTCAGGCGCAGCCCGGGCGACCACCGGACCTCGTGGTATCTCAGGATGTGGCCGCCGCAGCCCGGCGCCGACGCCCTCGGCTCGCTGATGCGCGTCGAAGCGCCGCGCGACACCGAAGCGGAGCTAATCGATGAGATATCGCGTTGGATCCTCGCCGAGCGGGCGCCCTTGGCGAAGCCTGACCCGAGGTGGCCGGCGATGATCTACCCGATCCAGTACGTCGAGAAGATCCTGAAGCCGCTGGCGCAGGGCTCAGAGAGGGCCTACGCACGGCTGGAGCGCCAACTCGCATCCAACGGGAGGAACTAGATGCTGCATGAAGACTTCCTTGACCAGACCTCGGGTCCCATAGGACGGGTCGTCACCAGCGAGGAGAGCCCGGCCACGGCCCACGAGTTCTTCTTCTGGACCGCTGAGACCGAAGCCGCCCAGAACCTGGACATCGGGCACATCGTCGCAGCCGAGTCAGAGGATGCCACGGCCGTCGCCGTCCTCGACGACCCGCGCCGCTACTCCGACCTGCAGAGCTTCCTCGACGACTTCTACGCCTACGACGGCGATCCTTCGCTCGAAGCGCTCTCCGAGCGGGTCGAGATACTCGTCTTCCGCGCCCGCGTCCTCGCGACCAAGCACCGTGACGAACGTAAGAAGTCCAAGCGCCCCGTGCGCACGGGCCCCGTGTTCTTCGCCACGAACGCGGCCATCGAGTTCGCCCTCGGGACCGAGGAGTTCTCGGGCCACAGCATCCCGATGCTCCTGCACGAGAACGGCAACGAGAAGAACGGAAGTCCTCAGCGCACACCCCTCTACGTGGACGAGGAGTACCTGCTCGGGCCCGAGGCTGGCCATCTCAACATCACGGGCATGAGCGGTCTCTCGACCAAGACCAGCCACGCCCTCTTTACCATAGCGAGCACGTTCCAGACCGTCGAGGACAAGAGGGTCGCCGCGCTCATGTTCAACGTGAAGGGTGCCGACCTCCTTTTCCTGGACAAGCCGGTCGAGGTAATCGCGGAGGACGACCCCGAGCTCGCGGAGCGCTACGAGAAGGCTGGGCAGCGAGGATTGCCGGCTGAAGATAGGGAGATGTACGAGTCCCTCGGTATCGAGGTCAGGCCTTTCGAGAACCTCAGGATCTTCGCCCCCTTGCGATACGGGATGGAGTCAGGGGAGCGGATCGTGCATGCCGAGGGCATCCCCGCGCGCAAGCTGAATACCTTGAGAAGCGCGCGAGGGGAAGATTCTTGCGTGTATCCGGTGCTCTGGGAACTCGGGGACGTGCTGCCCTACGCCGGCTACGTCTTCGAGCCCTCGGACATGGATGACAAGTTCCGCGGCTTTATAGAGGAGCTGCGTGACAAGGGCGTCAGGACAACGGCGGATTTCTACGGGCTTCTTGATGAGATCGAAGACTACTTCGAGGCCGCCCGCCAGGATGGCAAGAACGTCTCATCCTGGAACGGCCACAACCACATGACCATCGCCAAGGTCCGCAACCGTTTCAAGGTGCTCCCGAACAAGTGCGGAGGCCTCCTGGCGCACGGGCGCGTCGAGCACGGCGACCTGCCGCGCGCGGACGGTCCGTTCGAGGACAATGAAATGCGCGTGGTAGACATCTCCCAGCTCACCGGTGTGCCACAGGATCTCATCGTCACCAGCGTCATCTCGAAGATCTGGGAGCTCGCAGAGACTGGCAGACTCGGGGTGGACAAGCTCATAATCTTCGTAGACGAGCTAAACAAGTACGCCCCGTCCGGCCACTCGAGAACCTCGTCCTTGAAGGACACGCTTGTGGACATCTGCGCGCGGGGGCGGCACCTCAGCCTCACGCTCTTCGGGGCACAGCAGTTCAGGAGCAAGGTCGATGACGAGGTGATCGGCAACGCCGCGACGAGCCTCTACGGCCGCATCGGCGACGAAGAGCTCACCAACTCCAGCTACCGCTCCTTCTCGGGGACGACGAGAGAAGAACTGCTGCAGCTCGAAAAAGGCCGCCTCCTTCTCAGGCACGCCCACTACGCCGTGCCTGTCTTCGGCCGCTTCCCGCGACCGCCGGTCCTCATGGGCAAGCAGGGCACCGACATCTTCGGCGAGCAGCGCGGGGATCCGGCATCTTCGGTCCTCGCCGTCATGCGCAACCTGACGGCCAAACCGCCTGCCATAACCACCATCCGCTCCGAGATACAGGGCGTTCCCGAAGAGGAGATCTACGAGGCTTTGGACGCCGTGCAGGCGGCACACCGCACAGGCCACGGCGCGGCAGATCCATACAAGAACTTCCGCTGGAACCTCAAACGTCCTGCGAGGACCGGGGCAGGTCGTCGCGACGCCTCCAGGATCCTCTCCGGCCTGGATCGGATGAGGGACTAGCCGAGGGACATCCGGGGGCAGTCTCGATGAGCTTCGAGATCGTCGGTGATATCTCTGAGATAAAGACCTTAACGGTCGGTAGCAGTATCAGGGAAATTGCGAGATTACGCCGGGCCTATGGCAGTGGCAGGTGGCGGAAGCTCAAAGGTGTAGCGCGGGTACAACTGCGCGATGGTAGAATCCGGCTGGCCGAACTTCACTGGTACGAAGCGCACGGTATAGGTAAGAGGGAAATGAAGAGAAAGCGGTATCTGGACTAGAGGCATGGGAGAGAATGAGGATAGCATCAGGTTCGCTGTCTGCGTCAATAACGATGGATATCCGGCGTCCCTGGAATTGCATAAGATATATCGCGTGCTGCCAGACGAAGGCGCTACAACACACGGAGACCTCCGGATCGTTGACGAGAGCGGCGAAGATTACCTTTATCCAGCGAAACGCTTCTTTCTTTTGAAACTACCGCAAGCAGTCGAGAACTCACTCTTGCAGAATGCCTAGCGCCGACGTGTCGGTAGCGAACGCTAGGGATCTGCCCACTAATTTGCACAAATGTTGTGCACTGACGTCAAGCACCCAGCCAGGAACTCGTCCTGCCGCCGCGAAGTCTCTAAAATTCTCTCCGGCCCGGACCGAATGAGGAGTTGGTTGTATGCCTAGGCCCAAAGGTGCAACCAATATCGTACGTTTCGAGAAACGGAGTCAAGTAGAAACCAGTAGTAGCAGGGAGATAAGGCATCTCGCGAACCTGGGTCCCAGTCTACTCAAACAGTTCAAGGACTTGCTTCGACACCAAGAGAATTCCTGAACTGGATAGACGATAGACACCGTGATCTGCAAGATGCGAAAAGGGCTCTTACGGAAATGGAAGGGGGCCGGAAGAAGGGGCCCAAAGATGCCGTTTACCGTAAGTACAGATGGTATGCCGAACATCTCACTCTCCTTGAAGCAATCAACAGCTTTGAGGTCTTCTACAAGCAAACTCTAATCGCCCTAGCTTCAGCTTTAAGAGAGTTCGTGCCTCCCGGCAACATCAAAGGGGCAATTGATGGACGAGTACTCTGGTCTACGACCGGAGAAGTAAACATCGCAGCGTTGCTATTCGAGCATCAGCTTTTCCATGATTTAGACAATGTGGATAAAGCAACGCAGATGCTCATAAACGCTCGGCGATACAACGTGAACAATCCCAAGTCACCACTCAACGAAACCGTCAAAGCGATTCAAGCCATATTCCAAGTTCGCCACACGCTTTCCCACAATGGTGGCCTTGTAACGGGGAGCGATAGCACCAAACTAAAGGTATAGGCCCGCGCCCGAGTAATGTTTCTTAAGGACGTAGTAGAGAATAAGGGCAGGCACCGTCTATTCTACGCTAACGGCAAGCCATTTCGACGAGAGAGTGATCTGCAACTCCTCTTTCGCCTTACCTGCTTCGCTACTCTTTCGGATGTTGGTCGCGAGGTAAATGACGGGCGCGGTCCGGTCGACTTCAAGATTTCTCGTGGTGCACTCGATAAGTCGCTAGTTGAGTTCAAACTCGCCAGCAACACTAAGCTGCAACAGAATCTTGAGAAACAGGTCGAAGTCTACAAGTCTGCCAGCGACGCGCCGAACGCGCTCAAGGTAATTCTGTTCTTCAGTGACAAAGAACGTTCTAAAGTATTCGGCATCCTGCGGGCACTCGGTTCAGAAGAGAGTGGAGACATTATTATGATCGACGGTCGTGCTGACAATAAGCCTTCAAGTTCTCGGGCGTGACCCTTGGCGCGTCCGCAGACATAAGTAGGATTGCGTAGACGCAACGTGCAGCAGTTGCCTTGCAATGATCACGAAAGCAGTTGTCCCGGATTGTAAACTGTAGCAAGAGCACTCCGTTGAAGTTCGGACTAGCTCCTAAAAACAAGGGAAGAACGCGAGGTCCAAGTCATGATCAGCTTTCAACGCATAGGTTCTGTATCGAACGCGCATGTAGGTAGCGACTTCGAGAGAGCAGCCCAGGAAGTATTCGCTTCGCAAGGCCTGCGTCTTGTACGAGGTTTCAGCTTACCCATTGGGATAGGTGAGAAAAAGCAGGGGCACCGCTTCGATCTAGGCTCGGCGTCCGCTGAAGTTATTGTGGAGTGCAAGTCTCACAAATGGACGACGGACGGATACGTACCGAGCGCAAAGATGACTGTCTGGAACGAGGCAATGTATTACTTTGCAATGGCACCTGAAGACTATAGAAAGATTCTCTTCGTGTTGCGAGATTATAGCGACAAAAAGGGAGAAACCCTCGCCGAGTACTACATTCGCACGCATGACCACCTTGTCCCGGATGAAGTTGAGATCTGGGAATACGATGAAGATGCTGGGGAAGCGACCATTTGGAAGAAGGCTGTAAGTGAGAATTCCCTGAAGAAAGCTCTCGAAGTTGCTTCCCGGCTTCCCGAGGAGGAGCAAGACGCAGTGGCCGAGTGGTTGCTAGCGGAGCTTGCTGCGGAAGAGGATTGGGAAAGGCGCTTCGCCGGAACGCAGGATGCCTTGTCTGTACTCGCACGGGAAGCATCGGAAGAACACCAGAGAGGAGAGACCAAAGAGTTGAAACCTGAATCGCTTTGAGGTCCAGGACAACCCGTCGGTTCCGAAGGGCCTTTGCACGACTGCCGGAGCCCATCAAGAAGAGGGCGCGAGAAGCCTACAGGCAGTTGGTCGAGAACCCGGATCATCCCGGGCTACGCTTCAAACGCGTTCACTCCACGAAGCCGATCTACTCTGCCCGGGTAACGAAGGACCACAGGACGCTTGGTCTACTTGAGGACGACACCATAATCTGGTTCTGGATCGGCTCGCACGCCGATTACGATGAGCTGATCTCTCGCCTGTGAATGACCACTTTCGACAGATAGCTACGAAACTGCCTCGTGAACTGCCCGATGATCCAGCTAGAATAGCGTGGGCCTCCAAATAGAAGGGATCATGTAGACATAGTCCGCATAGCCCACATCTCGGATACGCACCTGGGGTACAGCAGGTACGCGAAGCTCCATCAGGAGACTAGCCGCAATCAGCGCGAGGTCGACGTCCAGGACGCTTACGGGCGGTCAGTCGACGCCATCCTGGAGCGGGATGTGGACCTGGTGCTTCACTCCGGCGATGTCTTCGATTCTGTGCGTCCTGCGACGCATGTGATCATCGGCTTCCTGAAGCAAACGTTCCGCATAACACAAAGGGACATCCCCTACCTGGTCGCAGCGGGCAACCACGAGACGCCACGCCTGCGCTCTACGACCGCGGCTCTGGAGTATGCGAACCTGGTAAACGCGATCTCAGCCCACGGCTTCGAGATAGATTACGAGCCTGTCGAGGTGGATGGCGCAACCGTTGGCGTGACGCTCGTGCCGCACGGCGCTGTCTTCGGGACGGGGGCCGTGACGCCGTCCCGAGACGCGGATGTAAACATACTCGTCACGCACGGGTTGGTGCCTGGTCTCGAGGCGCGCCAGCACGAGATGGGAGAGGCGAACCTGCAGCCGGGGATGCTTGAGGGTGGCTTCGACTACATCGCCCTCGGCCACTACCACGAGTTCCACGAGCACAAGCCGAACGCTTTCTACGCGGGCGCGACCGAACGATTCGGGTTCGGGGAGGTCGAATCGAAGCCTGGCTTCGCCATCGTGGAGTTCGACAGCAAGGGACTAAAGAGCGTCGAGCACGTCGAAATTGAGACGCGTCCGATGCTGGATCTGCCCAAGATCAGTGCCCGCGACATGGACGCTGCCGAGCTAACAGAGACGGTGCACGAAAGGACCTCTGGCGTCGAACTCGACGGTGCCATCGTGCGCCTCAGGGCCTACGACGTCAGGCGCGGGGTGGCGAGCGGCGTGGACCGCGAGCTGCTAAGGGATCTGCAACGCCGCTGCCTGAACTTCTCGCTGGAGGTCCATGCCGAGGAACGACCGGAGGACATGGAGCGCAACGGCTCCTCGACCGCCGTTTTCGGACCACTCGGAGAGGAATTCGCGGCGTTTGTGGCCGAGCGCAGGGAGCGCGGCGAGCTCGAGGCGAAGTTCGCAGAAGAGTTCCTGGAGAAGGGGCGTGCGTACCTGGTGCGGGCGGCGAGCGAAGAACCGGAGAGCGCCGCGTGATCCTGGAGCGCCTCTTTATAGAGAACTACAAGCAACTGAGGGAGCCCATAGAACTCTTTCCGCCCGAGGGAGCGATCGGGGTCGTCGGACCTAACGGCGCCGGCAAGTCGACCCTGTTCGAGAGCATCCTGTGGGCATTCTTCGGTTCTCGCGGCGGCGGGCCGCGCTTCGCCAACGAGTCGATTCCCTGGAGCGGGGGCTCGACGAAGGACCCGACCACCGTCGAGGTTACCCTGGCGACCGACGGCGGGTCCTTTACTGTGCGGCGAAGACTCAAGAGCGGCTCGACGAGCGCCGAGGCTTTGGATGCTCAGGGCCGAACCCTGGTCGGCGGGACTGCCGACGTGACCCGCTGGGTGGAGGAGAACCTGCTCGGGATGGACAGGACGGCCTTCGAGGCGACGTTCTACGCCCGCCAGAAAGAGCTTCGTTTCTTCGCCCACGACGAGGGCATAAGCAGGGTGCGTAAGATCAGCAGGCTCCTCGGTATCAGCAGCGTCGAGACAGCCCAATCTTTCCTGCGCGAGGACCGCAACGACCTCCGTTCCGAAGCCCGGCTCCTCGAAGGCCGCCTCGCCGAAGCCAACCTGGACGAACTGAACACCGGTCTCGAAGCGGCGAAATCCGACTTCCAGCGCCTGGAAGTCGAGTTGGAGAAGGTCCTCGCGGAATACGAGCTAGCCGAGAGAGCGCGCAAGGAAGCCGCCGAGGCTCGCGCCGCGCTCGACGCCGCGTACCGGGAGCACAACCGGCTCGCAGGCGAACTGCAGAGGGCCGAAGCAGGGCGGCAGCGGACCGAAGACCGGGCCGCGGATGCTGAGCATGATCTGGAAGAGCTGGCGCGGGCGGAGGAGGAGATCGGACGCCTCAAGCCCGAACTGGAGCGCCTACCGGAGCTGGAGACCGAACTCGAAGGGCTAGAAGAAGACCAGCGTCGCTCCGACCGACACGAGCAGAACAGGCGTGAACTCTTCCAGGCCCAGAAGCGCGTCGCCGACATCGAGTCCGAAGTGTGGGACACGCTCGAAAGCCTGGATGATGAAGAATCCGACGAGGAGCCAGTCCCGGGATGGACCGACCTCTTCGAGCTGGACGGCCCCGACCTCCTCTTCCAGGCCGGAGAGGTGCTGGGGGATGCCGCAGAAGAACTGAGGGCCGCACAGGCACGTTACGAGGAATTGCGGGAGACCGCCTCAGGTCACGAGGACCTCGGGCTCCTGGCGGGGGAAGAGCGCGAAGCCGCCGAGCGGTACGAGGCGGCGGTCGCTGAGGCGCGGCGTCTTGCGGAAGAGCTGGACGATGTCTCCGGCGGAGAGGACCTCGAGAAGCGCGAGCGCGAACTGCGCGAGGAGGCGGAGAAGCTCAAGGAGCTGGCTGCCAACCACAGGGGCAGGGCCAACGCCAATGAGCGCGAGGCGAAGAATGTGGACAAGGCACGCGAAGCTATAGTGAGCGGTGCCGAGGACCATTGCCCGACCTGCCACCGCGGCTTCGAGAGCGGGGAGCAGGAGGAGATTTCCGACACCCTGTATCGTCAGGTGGCGTCCCTCCGGCGTCTCGCCGCCCGCGACACCGAGGAGGCCGGCAAGTTCACCGACTCCGCCGACACCGCGGAGCAGACGCTTCAGAAGGTCTCGGCCAAGATCGGTCGTTGGCGGGAGGTGCAGCAGTTCCTCGTCCGCGCCGAAGACCGCGCCACTGAGAGGCTCGAAGCCCTTGAGAACGTCAGGGGACGCCACCGCGAGCTCGCTGCCCGCCTCGACGGCTCCGTAGCCCCGACCGAAGCGGACCTGGAGACGGCCCGCGTCCGGCGCGAGCGACTGCGAGATCTGCGGGACGCCCGTCCGCACGTCGTGAGCCTGGCCCGCGAACACACCGAGAAGGCGAAGCGCACCTCTGAGCTGGTGGACGAGCTAGAAGACCTCGCCGGGGTCTCCTACGACGCTGAGGCCCACGGCGAGAAGAAGCAGGAGAAGGCGCGGCTGGACGAGTCGCGCGGACGGGCCGCCGAGTTGGAGCGCCGCCTAGAGACCCGTCCCCAGGTCAAGCTGGCGCTGGAAGAGGCGCGCGAGGCCGGAAAGGAGGCCGCCGAGCGGCAGGCGGAGGCAAAAGAGAAGCTCGCTGCCCTCGGCTTCGACGAGGCCGCATACGAGGTCGCAGGGGAGCGGGTCACCGTGGCCGGGGAGCGAGCGGAGAAACTGCGGGATGCCCGCGAGCATTTCGGGGGCGAATGGAAGGATGCAGAGTACCGCATCGAGCGGGCGAACGCGGAGCTGGCGCGGCTGGAGTCCGACCGCAAGCTCGCCAACGAGCGGGCCTCCGAAGCGGCCCGGATGGACGAGATGGACGGCCTCTTCACTGAGTTCTTCCGCAGCCTGACGGCGAGGGCGCGGCCGATGCTCGAGGTCGAGGCGTCCAACCTCGTGCGAGAGCTCACAGACGGCCGCTACGAGCGGATGGAGTTCGACGACAACTACCGCGTCAAGCTCTTCGACCGCTTCGACGATTCCTACGCCATCGAACGCTTCTCGGGCGGCGAGTCAGACGTCGCCAGCCTCTCCGCGAGGGTGGCGCTCTCGAGGATCGTGTCCTCCCGAGGAGGCAACCCTCTAGGCTTCCTCGTCCTCGACGAGGTCTTCGGGAGCCTCGACGCCGGGCGGCGCAACAACGTGCTACTCGCGCTGGAGCGTCTCAAGCGTTCTTTCGGCCAGATCTTCATAATCTCCCACGTCGCCGAGGTTCAGGAATCGGCCCTCGTGGACGAAGTCTGGATGCTCGAAGAAGACGAAGAAGGCAAGAGCACCGTTAGTCGTGTGAACACCCCCATGATGCCAGCGCCCGATGCCATCGCAGGCGCCGCAGGCGGTGCTACCTGACCTTACGCTCTTTCGAGGTGGGCTCCCGGTCCCAGGTCCCCCGCCAGCGTCTCGGCCGCTCCCGCGTCGAGGTCTCTGATCCGCAAGGCGGATCCCCCAGATCCTGAGGCGACCTCGGCAAGAAAGGTAGCGAGCCGCGCGCGCCGCTGGAACGGGTTACGCGTCACGCCGCGCGACTGAAGCCGGCGCCGGGGGGCGACGGCTGTCTTGCGGCCCAGGCTCCTGTAGCGCACGACCAGCCGATCCTCTTCGAGAGCCCAGCCTGCATCCCGGTAACAGAGCCATCCGTACGCGGCGGCGGGTAGTATCAGGAAGGGCGCGAGGAGACCCAGGGCGGACTGGAGTACGAGGAGGGACAAAGGCGCGGCGGCGAAGGCGATGATCAGGTACACGAACGTGGCCCTGAAGACGTAGCGCCGGAGAGAGCGGCGCGGGAGCGGTTTCAAGGTTGGAGCGACCGCGAACTCGGGGGCCGCAACGGCGAGGAACTCCCCTACCTCGTCGCGAGGCAGGAGAGGAAAGAGTGTAGCCGAGACGCCCGCATCCTCGCCATAGCCGGCGCTCTCGACGCGCAGGGAGCAGAGGCCGAAAGGCTGGCGCAGGAGACCCTCGGAGATGCGGACGGCCTGTATGCGGGCGAGCGGTATGGTCGCTTCGCGGCGCTCCAGAAGGCCGCGCTTGATGTACAGGAAGTCCCCCTCTCGGGAGAGCGTGAAACCGGTGTAGGCGAGGACCGTTCCGCCTATCGCTAGAAGCCACGCCAGGAGCAAGCCCACGGGCACCAGGATCAGGACCACCATAAGCCAGTTCGGCGCGAGGGTCTCGGCGAGGCGCCGGACGAAGTCTTCAGGGAAAAAATTATCCAGGAACTGAAACCCGATGGCGAGCACCGAGAAGGCTACCCCGATCTGGCCGCTCGTGGCACCAGCGACCAGCAACTCGCGCGTCGAGAGGCGCCGGAGAATCGTTGGACCCATCCTTTCCTCTGACCTCTCAATCTGTGAGCCTTCGATCTCACGCCGCAGCGTCTGTACCGCATCCCGGTCCAGCGCGGAGAGCGAGGCGTCAGGGTCGCTCACGCCTCCGCCGGCTGTCTCGATCCTTACCTCGTAGACGCCGAACGGACGCTGAATGATCCCCTGGACGGTATCCACGGACTGTACGTGATCCAGGGGTATCGTCCTTTCGCTCTTCTGGAAGACGCCCTGGCGCAACCGGAATGAGTTGCCGGTCACCGCGTAGGTCGTCGCCCGCCAGGAGAGAAAACCCCAGAGGGCAGCAAGCACGGCGACGACGATGACGCCGAGCAGGAAAAGTGTCACCGTCCACAGGCTGAACCCCTGGCTCACGAGTAGGAATACGCCTGGGAGGACGAGCCCACTGATCCAGCGCCGCAACGTACTGATAGCCCCGACGAGCATGCCGACAGGGTGGAGATGCTTCTCAGAGCTCATCCTGCTCCCTGGTCAGCTCGGCGATGCGGTCCCGCGCCTCGGCGGCGATGGGGGTCGAGAGCTCGGGGATCTGGTTCGGCCCGGCCGCGGTGTAAAACACTACGGTCGAGAGCCCGAACCGCCGCTGCAGGGGTCCCTGCCTGGTATCCACGTGCTGGATGCGGGCCAGCGGCACGAGCGTGCGGCTGATCCAGAAGATCCCACGCTGCAAATCAACCTCGTCAGACCGAATCTCGTAGCGCCACCTCCTCCACCGCATCCCAGGCACCACCCCGACGACCACGCCGGCCAGTACAACGACAGCGAGCACGAGCAGAACCCCGAAGAGCACGGACCCGTCCCCAAAGCGCAACAGCCCCAGGGCGGCGAAACAGGCTCCGACCAGGAGCGGCAGCATGTTGAGAGCGCCGGTGATCCTCCACAATGTGATCGCCCGCGGGTCGAGCCTCTCTGCGGGTCCGCCCTTCAAGAGCTAGGCCATGGGAATAGCGGGACGCCCGCGCAGATCCTTCGCCGCGAGCTGGCCGCAGGCGGCGTCTATGTCCTGGCCCCTGCTCGGACGAAGCGTCGCCGAGAGACCGAGCTCTCTGGCGTACTCGAGAAACCTCCTGGCATCCGCTTTCGAGGTGGCCGAAAAGCCCGTATCCGTCCAGTTGAAGCGGAGCAGGTTCAGGTGGTAGAGCGGGTGGTCGAGGAGCTCAGCCAGGGCCTCGACGTGGCGTGGCTGGTCATTGACGCCGGCGAGCAGGGTGTACTCGAAGAAGAGCTTGCGGCGTGTCCGTGCTACGAAGTAGCGGGCAGCATCCATGAGCTCGGGGATGGTATGGTGGGCTGCTACGGGCATGATCCCGCGCCGCTCGTCCTCGAAGGGGGTGTGGAGTGAGATCGCCAGGTGGAACTGCTCCGGCTCGTCTGCGAAGCGCCGGATCTTCTCCACCAACCCACTGGTCGAGACCGCGATGTGCCTCGCGGCAAGGCCGAAGCCGTCAGGGTCGTTGAGGACCCTTAACGCCCCGAGAGTTGCGTCGTAATTGAGCATCGGCTCGCCCATACCCATGACTACGACGTTGGACACCCTCTCCGGCGCGATGTCGCGGGCGCACACGAAGACCTGCTCGGCGATCTCACGCGCCTTCAGGTTCCTCTTGATCCCAAGCAACCCCGTAGCGCAGAACGTGCAGCCCATCGCGCATCCGACCTGCGTAGAGATGCATACCGTGCGCCTGGCCTTCTCGGGGATCATGACCGTCTCTATGGCGTGGCCGTCGCTGGTGTAGAACAGATACTTTCTCGTACCGTCGGTAGCCAGGGAGACACGCTCCAGAGTCAGGGCGGCCGCCGGAGCCCCTTCAGAGAGCGCCGCCTGCAGTCCCCTGGGCAAGTTCGTGGCTTCTTCCCAGTCCCGCACGAGAGAACCGGTGAGGGCTCTGTAGATCTGGCGCATGCGGTAGGACGGTTCGTTCCTCTCTTCGAGGACCGCCTGCACATCCGGTAAGAACTCCGCCGCATTCATGGTCAAGAGATTATACGCGGTAAAGGGCTTGCACCGGCGGTAGAATCTGTCGATGGAGTTCGGCGACCCCAACTTTCTGGATGTCTTTATCGTGCTCTTCGTAGTCGTCGTGATACTGCGCGGCGCGAGGACGGGCTTTCTCGCCGGCGTCTTCTCACTGGTTGGCGTCGTCGTCGGCGCCTCCGCCGGGTCCAGGATCGCACTCGTCCTCATGCCCGAGGGCGGGAGCTCCCTCTACAGCGCTGGTATAACCCTCGGTAGCATTCTCGCCTTCGCTGTGCTCGGGGAGGTCGTCGCCAGGACGATAGGAGGTTCGATCAGGGACCGTCTCACGGGCCCGACTTCCGAGACGCTGGACGCATTTGGCGGGGCAGCGCTAGGATTTGCGCTCTCCCTCGTGCTGGTGTGGGCCGTCGGCGCCATCGCCCTCGGGTCACAGCCCCTCGCTGGGCTGCACCCGGTGGTGCGAGAATCCAGTATCCTGCGTTCACTCGAGGACCGAATGCCCTCCGGGCTCATCATGCATGCGGTCGCCGACCTGGAGCCGTTGCCACAGATCAAGGGTCCCGAACCAGAGGTGTCACCCCCGGATGGAAGCATCGTCGGAGATCCCGACGTGCGGGCGGCGAGCGCGCGTACGCTGCGGGTAACGGGAATAGCCTGCGGCTACGGGGTGGAGGGCTCGGGCTGGGTCGCGGGCCGGGACCTGGTCGTCACCAACGCCCACGTCGTGGCCGGGGAAACTACGACGCGCGTACAGGTCGAGGGTATGGGGCGGCACCTACCTGCAGAGGTCGTCGTCTTCGACGAGATGAACGACATAGCTGTCCTGCGCGTAGACGGTCTCGGCCTGACACCGCTACGTCTTACGGCGCCCCGGCGCGGCCAGGCCGCCGCCGTGATCGGGTTCCCCGAGAACGGTCCGATCGACATCGAGCCGGCCCGCACGGGACCGACGCGATGGGTCACCTCTAGCGACGCCTACGACCGTGGCCCTGTGCAGCGCGTCGTCACCGGCTTCCACGTATACGTGAGGCCTGGCAACTCGGGCGGCCCCGCCGTCAACGAATACGGGCGGGTCGTCTCGACCATCTTCGCCAGCCGCACCGGCTCGGACAACTCAGGCTACGGGGTCCCCTCCAGAATAGTCCACCGTCACCTTCGGATGGCCGCCGACCGTACCAACCCAGTCAGCACCAGGGGATGTGCAAATTAGCACTTCAGCACGCTTCGGGCCTGCGGCCCTCGTTTGTCAGCATGTCAGTCAGGGCTTGCGCACGAGTAAGCTGAAATGCTGACCAGCGCCCGTCAGGGCGCGTGCTGACTTGCTGAATCGCTGACTAGCTGAAATGCTGACTTGCTTCTTCCTGGATGATCTTCTCCAGTGCGAGCTGGCTTCTGGTCAGTTCGGCTTCGACCGTGGAGAGGCGGGTGAGTGAGGTCTCGCGCAACCGGTCGCGTTCGACCTCGCGGGCAACAGCTGAGGCCGCCTCCTCTATGGCCGTGACGGCGCTCTCCAGGGTCAGCAGGTCTCGTTCGTCCATGGGACGGATACTACCTGAAGTTGTACCGCTCGTCGTTGCGCTTCGCGGTAATGTACGCGTCGACATGGCCCATAATCGGGAGCAGTTACCAGCCGATCAGTACGGCCGTCAGCGCGCCGTTCATGAGCTGGATGAGGATGAAGATCACACCCTTGACTTGTAGATCTCTGGCCGAGCCCAACCACGAGGGGGCTTGGGATGGCGGCCAGTACGGGATTGCGCATGGCTACGCCTCGCTTTCGATTACCCCTTCGATGACGTGTACGTCCGAAACCGTTGCTCGTTTCGACACCTCTTGACTGAACGTTCTATCGAGAGTAGCGTTATTGGTTGAGCGATCAATAAAGGGGCAATGTGGCTGAGGTGTCGGACCGGCGGGCGCAGATCCTGCAGGCGGCTTTCGAGGAGTTCTCTGCGAAGGGCTTCAAGGGGGCGACGATCAAGAGCATTGCGCGGACGGCGAGTTTGCAGTCTCCGGCGCTCATCTACTGGTATTTCCCTGACAAGGAGGCTCTTTTCAGGGAGGTTCTGGAATCCAGGATCCCTGTTCTGCGTGCGGTGCGGGACCCTGCGAGCTTGCTGGACCTTCCACCGGAAGAGGTATTGCCGAACATCGCCAGGAGGTATCTCTCGACGTTTGATAGTCGCGCCACCCAGAGAATGGCGCGGCTGCTGATTGGAGAAGCCATGAGGCGGCCCGAGGTCGCTGAGGTGTTCGGCAACGCGGTGATCAAAAAGGTGCTCGGGTTCCTGAAGAGTTACATGGCGCGCCAGGTCGAGCTGGGCAGGCTAAAGGAGCACGACGTGAGGGCGAGCGCCAGGGCGTTTATAGGGATGCTCCTTCCCCAGGCTGGGGGCAAGATGTTCTTCGCGGCCATAAGGGAAGACGGCCTAACCGACGAGGAGCACATAGAGACGGTGGTGGGCATCTTTTTGCAGGGTCTCGAAGGGAAGGAGGACGAAGGGTGAAGATGAATGAGCCTGAGAACGGCGGGCCTGGACTGATACTACCCTTCAGTGCGATAGACAGGGGTGCGCTGGCAGTATCCGGCGGCAAGGCGGCGAACCTCGGCGAGTTGACCAGGGCTGGATTTCCGGTACCGGCCGGTTTCTGTGTTACCACGGCGGCATACGACCTGGTGGCGGCAGATGCAGGGCTGGGGCCCACGCTTGCCTCGCTGGCCGGGACGCAGCCCGAGGACACGGCACGCCTGGCCGAGCTCGCTACGGAGGCGAGGACTCGCGTCTCGGATGCAAGCGTCCCTGACTCTCTAGGGTGGGCCATCGCGGAGGCGTACGAGGAGCTGGGAGGCGGCGCGCCCGTTCCTGTGGCCGTCCGGTCCTCGGCCACGGCTGAGGATCTGCCCCAGGCGAGCTTCGCGGGCCAGCAGGACACGTATTTGAACGTCGTCGGTGTAGAGTCCGTTCTCGACGCGGTGCGCCGCTGCTGGGCCTCGCTGTGGACGGACCGCGCCGTCAGCTACAGGGCTACGAATGGGATCGACCCACACAGCGTGCGACTCGCCGTCGCCGTGCAGCGAATGGTCGACGCCTCGGTCGCCGGCGTCCTGTTCACCGCGAACCCGGTCACCGGGAAGCGCCGGCAGGCCGTCATAGACGCCAGCCCGGGCCTGGGCGAGGCTGTAGTCTCGGGGATGGTCAACCCTGACCACTTCGTCGCGAATACCGCGACCGGAGAGATAGTCGAGCGCCGCTTGGGAGACAAGCGTGTCGCCATCATGGCCGGCCCAGGCAGCGGCACAGAGCGGGTCGATCTCTCCCCGGGCGAAGACACAGCTTCCCTCTCGGACCCTCAGATCCTGGCCCTGGCGAAGCTTGGTGCGTCAGTCGAGGAGCATTACAGGGTGCCACAGGACACGGAGTGGGCGATCGACGGTGACGGAGAGGTATGGCTGCTGCAGGCGCGCCCGGTAACTACCCTCTTCCCATTGCCGGAGAAGGCTCCGACGAACGATGAGGACCTGCGCGTCTACTTCTCCTTCAACGTCGCCCAGGGCGTCTACCGGCCGCTGACTCCGATGGGCATCCAGACGATCCGCCTCATAACCTCGGCATTTGCAACGCTTGCAGGCCGTCCCCCACGCAATCCATACGCGGGTGCAAGCTTCTTCACCGAGTCTGCCGGACGCATCTTCGCGGACATTACCCCCGTGCTGCGCAGCGAGCAAGGACGCAAGCTATTCAATGGTGCGATGCGACACATGGAGGCACGCACGGTCCCCATCGTCCAGCACCTGGCGACCGATCCTCGCCTGGCCACCGCGCCGACGCCCTGGTTGGCCGTCCTTCGCTCCGTCCTCTCGGTGTTCGTGCGCGGACGCATCCCCCTGCGTGTCGTGGGGGCGCTCGCGCGCCCGGAGAAGTCGAGAGCCCGTGCGGCGCGTGTCGAGGCGCGGCTCCGCGCGGCGGGCGAGGTGACTCCTGACGCTGGCACCGCCGAGCGCCTCTCCGTCGCAGAGCGCTTGCTGCTTGGCGGTCCACCGGACATGCTGCCCAACGTACCCCCGGTATTCGCCGCCGGGCTCGCGGCCAATGCCCTCGCAGGCAAACTCCTCGGAGACCTCGCCACCGACGACGAACGGCGGGTGGCGATGCGCGCGCTCCCCCACAACCCGACGACGGAGATGGACCTGGCGCTCTGGGCACTCGCGAAAGAGGCGCGGGCAGACCAGGACATCGCCAGAGTGCTGGGTGACACCCCGCCGGAACGTCTGGCAGAAGACTATCGCGTCGGGGCCCTTCCGCCGAAGCTCCAGACGAGTCTGGCAGATTTCCTACGCCTGTACGGGCATCGCGGGGTGGCGGAGATAGATCTCGGCCTGCCCCGCTGGTCGGAGGATCCGACGTACATCATGAGAGTGCTGGCGAATTACCTGCGCCTCGACGACCCGCAGGCAGCCCCCGATGTACAGTTCGGACGGGCGGCACACGAGGCCGGGGAGATGGTCGACGAGCTTACCCGTCGCGCCACCAGAGAGGGCCGTCTGCGCGGGGTGCTCGTCCGGTTCCTGTTTGGACGTGCCAGAGAGCTATCCGGACTGCGGGAGATGCCAAAATACTGCATCATCCTGCTCGTGGCGCGTGCCAGGGAGCTACTTTGGGCTGTTGGCGAAGAGTTGGCCAAGTCTGGACGCCTGGAGAGCGCAGGTGACGTCTTCTTCGTCTCCATACCCGAAGCATGGGCAGCACTGGCGGGCGAGGACCTCCGCTTTCTGGTCCGTGAGCGGCGCGCTGCCTACGAGCAGGAGATAGGACGCAGGCACGTGCCGCGTCTACTCCTCTCCGACGGCACCGAACCGGCTTCAGAACCGCACGATGCGACCAGGGCGGAGGGTGTCCTGCTCGGCACGCCAGCGTCCGGCGGCGTTGTGACTGAGAAGGCGCGTGTGATCCTGGACCCGGGTGAGGCCAGCCTGGAACCCGGTGAGATCCTGGTCGCTCCATCAACGGACCCTGGTTGGACGCCCCTCTTCCTCACTGCAGGCGGCCTGGTGATGGAGATGGGCGGGCCGATGTCGCACGGCGCCATTGTCGCCCGCGAGTATGGCATCCCTGCCGTCGTCGGTGTTCCCGACGCCACGCGTCGCATAAGTACAGGACAGCTGATCACATTGGACGGATCTGCTGGCGAGGTCACGCCTGATGACGTCGTGCCTTAGACTTGAGCCTTAGGCACGACGAGCCATCAGCCTTTCAGCAACTTCAGCTTCTTGTCAGCAGGAGAGGCTTGTTAGTCATAGCTAACGGGCAGGGAAAAGCGCGGATCGTCGTGCAGTTCCCAGTACGCTTCGCGCAAGCGCCTGGCCAGGGGACCGGGTTCCCCGTTTCCAACGGCGCTACCGTCTACGGTCGTGACCGGGATAACCCCGCCGGCTGTGCTCGAGAGGAAGACCTCGTCAGCCCGCCTGAGCTCGTCGGCCGGGACGGGGCGGGCCTGGAGTTGGATGCCGTGTTCTGCGGCGAGCTCGATGATGGTCTTGCGGGTGATGCCTTCGAGGACGCCCCGGTCAGGGGTGGAGATAGCATCGTTCTTCACGGCGAAGACGTTGAATCCAGGTCCCTCGACGACGTTGTCGTCAGCGTCTACCAGGATCACCGTCTCCCCACCGCGCTCGTAGGCTTCGAGGAGCCCGGTCTCAAGGTCGAGCCAATGATAGTTCTTGACGGTCGGGTCTACCGACTCTGGTGCTATGCGCTGCTTACTGCCTATTACGGCGTGCAGCCCCTTCTTCTGTTTCTCGGGATCTGCGATCCAGATGAAAGGCACGACGAAAGCGTAGAAGCGGTTCTCGCAGTCGCGCGGGTCGCGTGAGCCGGGTCTCGGGATGCCACGCGTGCAGATGACCTCGGCGTAGGCGTCGCGCAACCCGCTCAGGCGCACGCACTCGATGAGGATGTCCCGGATCTCACTTCGGTCGTACGGCGGACTCAGACGCAGATGCTCCATCGAGCGCTCGAAGCGGTCGAGGTAGTCCTCGAGACGGAAGAAGCTGCCGCGCCAGACGTGGGCCACATCATAGGTCGCGTCCGAGCGCAGGAAACCCCAGTCCAGGATCGGGACCCGCGCCTCCCCGACGGGCACGAACCGCCCATCGACGAAGGCCGCACCGTCCGCGTAAGGTCCGTGATCCTTCGCCGCCCTCACGCCCTGATCCACCTTCTCCAAGCCCATCTCTACCTCACTCCCTCCAAGCTCCGGGCTATCTTACGACAACCACGAGCGGTTGTCCGGCAACGCGGAGCGAGCGGACAACTCCAACTTCTGAATCTCGAAATCTTCATTCTACTGTGAATGGTTTTATTTGCGGTGTATGGGGCTAAACGGTAAGCTACGTTGGCGCGGAGAAGTGCCGTACTTTGCGCACGACGGAGCTAGAGACTTCTCGGCGTCCTGCGAAGCTAGGAGAACGGGGTATATGTACAAAGAGATCTACGTCCCGGTAGACAACTCGGACTACTCCAACCAGGCGTGCGTCATCGGCGTCGACGTGGCGCGGCAGTTCGGGGGCAGGGTCGCTGGTTGTCATGCCTACGCCGCGAAGATGCACGACGTCCGCTTCCGTCAGATGGAGAGCGGGCTCCCCGAGGAGTTCCGCGACGAGGACGAGATGAAGCGCCAGCGCAAGATCCACGACCAGCTCATCACCAAGGGGCTGGAGATCATCACCGACTCCTACATCGATGTGCTGGAACCTCTCTGTGAGAAGTACGACGTCGAGCTCGTGAGGCGCTCGCTCGAAGGCAAGAACTTCAAGGTCATCGTCGAGGACGTCAACGAGAACGACTTCGACCTCGTCGTTATAGGCGCGATGGGCATGGCCGCCGTCAAGGATACGGTGCTAGGCACCGTTACCGAGCGAGTCGTCAGGCGCCTGGAGAAGGCGGACACCCTGATCGTCAAGGACCTCGATCGTAGTCCCTTCGAGCATATCGTCGTCGCCGTGGACGGCTCGGCCAAGTCGCTCGGCGGCCTCAAGAGGGCGATAGAGCTTGCACGGGAGTTCGATGGGACCGTCGAGGCCATAAGCGTCTTCGACCCGTACTTCCACTACGCGATGTTCCACTCCATAGCCGGCGTTCTTTCCAGCAAGGCCCAGAAAGTCTTCAGGTTCAAAGAGCAGGAGAAGCTGCACGAGGAGATCATCGACTCTGGACTCGCCAAGATCTACACGGCGCACCTGGAGATCGCCAAGAAGATCGCCGAGGACGAGGGCGTCGAGCTGAAGACGACGCTTCTGGCGGGCAAGCCTTTCGAGCAGACGTACAAGTACGTAAACGAGGTAAACCCGACGATGGTCGTGATGGGTCGCATTGGGTACCACTCCGACGACGAGATGGATATCGGGGGCAACACCGAGAACATGATGCGCTTCCTGCCAACCAACGTCCTCATAACCAACTACGAGTACCAGGCCCCCGACCTGTACACCGCCGAAGAGCACATGACCTGGACGAAGGAGGCGCTGGAGCGCCTCGACCGCATCCCCGGCTTCGTCGTCGGGATGGCGACGGGCGCCATCATCCGCTACGCCATAGAGAAGGGCTACACGGTCATAACCACGGGCGTCATCGACGAGGTCATAAAGAGCATCCTCCCCCCAGGTGCTATGGAGTCGATGCGCGCCATCGGAGACCAGATGCGCGAGGCCGAAGCGATGGGCGAGGACAAGCCAATTGACTCCCTGTTCAAAGACTTCGACGAACGTACCGCCGACAAGGCAAACGGCAACGGGACCGACGGCCACAAGAATGGCGCGAACGGGAGCGACGCGGCTGCGAAGCAGGAGATCTTCGAGGCAGGTCGCGGCGGCTTCGGCAAGAGCGAGGACCAGGGCGACATCGAAGGCATCTCGGCCGAGGTGCGGGAGGAGATCCACCGCTCAGCCCAGGGTCAGGACCGTTTCGAGTGCGATGTCTGCCGCTACGTGGCCAAGGGCAAACCCGCGAAGTGTCCTGTCTGCGGCTCGGGTCCCGTTCACTTCCACGCTGTGGACGCCGACATAGCCACGACCGTAGGGGACGAGAACCTGAATCTCTCTGAGGTCTACGACGGCCGCGAGCTGCACTGGACCGACGACGCCACAACCCTCCTCGACTCGCTCGAAGAGTGGCAAGAGAAACGCCGCGTCAAGGCGCGCGTCGAGAAGAGCGCGCTCAAGAAGGGATACACCACGATCACGCGCGAGTACGTCGAGCAGCAGTACCGGGAGGAGACAGGCCGCGAAGCCCCCGAGGTCGAGTCCGGCGGTTGCCCCGTCAGCCACGCCAAACAGCAGGTACAGGAGTCGAGCGGAGCCACGTGCCCCATCGATCACAGCGCTTTCCAGAAGGCAGGCGCCAACGTCCCCGAGGGCGGCTCGAAAGAGTTCACCTGGACCGACGACGCCATAGAGCGCCTGGAGCGGGCGCCCAAGGGCTTTATGCGGAACATCTCACGCAATATGACCGAGAAGCTCGCCCGCGAACGCGGCACGACGCACATAAGCCTCGCCCTCGTCGAGGACTCGCTCACAGGAGCGCGCACCACGATGGAAGACGTCATAACAGGCAAGGTCTCCATCGCCGACCTTGCCACGGACACGGGAGAGAAAATAGAAGCCGAAGACGGCGAAGCCCCCCACCCACCCATGACCGTAACGATGGTCTGCACAACCTGCGGCGAGGAGTTGCAGGGAGTTCAACCTCCTGAGGAATGCCCAGTCTGCGGCGCACCAGGAGAGGATTTCGAACAGAGGTAGGCTACAGGTATCAGGCTTCAGGAAACCTTGGAGTCTGATACCCAGGAAAAGCCCCGGTACCCGACTCGCGGGTCTGGGGCTTTCGCTCACGGAGCTTGAATCTTTGGGTCGACCCTTTGCGTATACTCTCTGGAGTGGTGCAAGCGTAGCGCCCGGGTTTCGGATGGAAACAGGATGGAGAGATTCCGCATGGAGCATCGGAGCGCAGGGGCTCCCGGACGGATGGGAGACGATTACTTCAGGCGCGGTCTGGAGTTAGTTGGTCTCACTCTCGGGGATGCGCCGTGTTGACACGGGTTCTGGCGGCGCTCGGCGTTGGAGTGTGGTGCAGTTTCATCCTGCTGGTGTCGGTAGTGTTCGTGATCGACAGGGGACTGGCCGATGTCGGCATAATATGGGTAGCCGTCCTTGGTATCGGGGTGGCGGCTCCCATACTCCTCCTGAGGCAGATCAACCGTGCCATAGCAGTGTACGAAGAATCCCGTCGTTCCGTCCCTGATACGAGGGAGAAAGAGCTGCTCGGCGCCCTGGAGGAACACGGCAGGCTCACCCCCGCCACGGCCGCAATGCGGACCTCCCTCACCGTTGATGAAGCGTCGAGGATCCTCCATACGCTGGCCCGCAAAGGACATCTGGAACTGCGAACGGAGGAAGGCGTCATGGCCTATGCCCTGAACGGGCGCGACAGGACAGGGCTGCCGGTAGAGGCCTCCGCGTCCCTGTCCGGGGCGGAGGATAGCGAAGCACCAGGCCGGCTCGTCGCGCATGACCCTCCCGAAGATCCGTTGAGCGAACGCGAGATCGAGGTGCTGAGCCTCCTCGCCTCGGGCAAGACCAACTCAGAAGTAGCCGGAGATCTCTTCGTCTCGGTGGGCACCGTCAAGAGCCACACAGGCAACATCTACCGCAAGCTCGGCGCAAGGAACCGCGCCGAGGCCATCACCAGAGCGCGCGAGCTCGGGCTGATTCGGTAGGACTCTCTTCGGGCCTGTAAGCGCTCCCACGCTGGAGCACCCCGATCCACCGCACGAACAAGCCTCTCCATCCCGCAACGGCCACGAATGAACCCCGATGAACCACCCAGATCTACCTTTCAGCCGATGCCTTTGCGGCCGGTTCAGCCGTACCTTCAGGCTGAGACGCAAGCAACCAGCAAGGAGGCACCCTGCAATGGTCCGTGTTGTAGAGACGCCGAGTGATCCAGCGCGAGTCGAGACGATTGTAGGGCCACCCAAAGAAGGGACGACCAGGTTCTCCATCCCTGTTCGCCTGGCACGAATCGGCTACGCTCTGCTCTCCTCGGTCTTCGTCGCCTGCGTCATGCTCCAGGTGTTCTTCGCCGGTATGGGAGCGTTCGGGGCGGACTGGTCCTGGCACCTGGGCTTCGTGCATCTCTTCACACCGCTGCCTTTGTTGATGATCCCCATGGCCTTCGTCGGCCGTTTGCCGTGGGGGTTGAGGCTGCTGCCCTTCGGTCTGGTGGTCCTGGTCGGCGTGCAGTACGCATTCGCCAACTCCACCGTACCGACGGCGGCCCTGCACCCACTGAACGCGTTACTGATCTTCTGGCTGAGCCTTCTCGCCGCCAGGCGGGCGTGGGAAGGGGTGATCCATTCGTGAATATCTCGCGCGGGGAGTTCTTGCGGCTGGGGCTCGCGGGCGCGGTGACGCTCGCCCTCCCTTTCGGCGCGTGCTCCGGATCTGGCGAGGGCTCGACGGGGACGTTGTTGTCGAGCAAGGCGAAGCTGCCCGAGCCATTTATGGTGCCGCTTTCGGTGCCCCCGGTGCTTGAGCCAGCACGCTCCGAAGCGGACACCGATTATTACGAGATGGTCCAAAAGGTTGGCAAGGCGGAGATCCTGCCTGGTCTCGAGACGGAGGTCTGGGGCTACGGTGGGATCTTCCCCGGCCCTACCGTGGAAGCAAGGAGCGGCAGGCGGGCCGTAATCCGGCAGTGGAACGAGCTACCGGCCCCCGTCTCTGTCCACCTGCACGGCGGCAGGACGCCGCCAGAGAGCGACGGCTACCCCACGGACCTGATCCTACCCAAAGGAAGCGAGCATGGCGCTTCCGCGCACGCGAGCCACGGCTCGGGGCATCACGATCCAGCGGGCGAGCACGCCCATCTCTTCAAGGACTACGCCTATCCGAACGAGCAACGCGGCGCCACGCTCTGGTACCACGACCACCGCATGGACTTCACAGGACCCCAGGTCTGGCGGGGGCTCGCCGGTTTTCACATCATCCGCGACGACGAAGAGGACGCCCTGCCCCTCCCGAAGGGCGAGAAAGACGTGCCGCTCATGATCTGTGACCGCTCTTTTGATGAGGACGGCTCGTTCCTCTACCCGTCCCTGGATCCCTCGCTGATGGGTGAGCCTGGCGTCGAGGATGATTACATGGACGGCGTCCTCGGAGACACCATCCTGGTCAACGGATCTCCGTGGCCGGTGATGGAGGTCTCGAACACGAAGTACCGCTTCCGCATCCTCAACGCCTCCAACGCCCGCCGCTACGAGCTTGCCCTGGAGCCGGGAAACGATACCCCTTTCGTCCAGGTCGGCAGCGACGGGGGTCTGCTCGGTGCGCCGATCCTCCACCGTACGATCCGCATCGCGCAGGCGGAGCGATTCGACGTGGTCATAGATTTCTCGGAGTACGATGTCGGCACGGAGGTCACGCTCAAGAACCGCATGGGCGAGGGCAAGACCGCGAGTGTAATGCGCTTTCGCGTCACCCGCAAAGAGAAAGACGCCAGTGAGGTCCCACGACGACTTTCGGACATGAAGGAGTTCGAAGGGCTCGAGGAATCTAGCGCCAGGCGCACGCGCGAGTTCCGCTTTACGCGGGTTGGTGACGAGGGCCGGGTGATGTGGGGTATCAACGGCGAGCCGTTCGACCCGGAGCGTATGGCCGCCAGCCCGGAGTTGGGGTCTACTGAGGTCTGGCACCTGAGGGCGGCCCCCGCGGCGCACCCGATCCACCTTCACCTGGTCCACTTCAAGGTGCTCTCCCGCAACGGCAGGAGGCCCTTGCCAACGGACGCTGGCTGGAAAGACACTGTGGACCTGACCTCGGGCGAGGAGGCTCGTGTGCTCGTCCGTTTCGACGGCTATAAGGGCCGCTATGTCTTCCACTGCCACAACCTCGAACACGAGGACATGATGATGATGGCTAACTTCGAGGTCGTATGAGAAGTTGCTAGTCTCACCAGAAGCAGAATTGCCATCGAGATCAGAGACAGACCGTTACATCGTTCGCCAGGTAGGACCCACCGACGTGCTAGAACAGGCCAGAACACGACCTGCCAGCATGGGCCAATTGGAGCGAACGATGGCGAGAACCCACAATGCAACCTGAGTTATAGCCTGCGGTTCAGAAGAGGTTCGTCGGAGTAAACGTCTCGTCTACCAGCTGGGCAATCGGTAGGATCTTTATACTTTGCAAACCCGCCGCAGCCTTACTGATCCAGCAGCGAAATGCTCTCTCCATACTACTGGGCCAGTTTCACCAAGTCGAGCTTCGAGAATCTCTCCTGAGTTACGATCGGGTAAGTGGAATAGACGAGCTTGATGAACCGATGAACTTCCTCGCAACCTTCTCCGCCGACTGATCCGATCCTACCAGACGACTCCGACGGAATAGCGTGAGATCTGGGGATCAGAGCTCAATAGGGGCATCTCTTCGAGGAGAGCCTGGGAGACGAGGATGCGGTCGAAGGGATCCCGATGGTGATCGGGTAAGGTACGGATGTGCAGTGCGTGACTGAGGTAGATGGGCAGCACCCGGATAACGTTGCGGGAGAGCTGGTCAGCGATGAATCGCTGCAGGTCCCTGGGGATCTCCAGCCTGCCTAGGCCGGCCTTGATGGAGATCTCCCAACCACTCGCCGCGGAGAAGAACAGCTCGTTGCGACCATCAGAGATGATCTCCTTTGCCTTCTCGGAGAGCCTGGGGTCGTCGGAGATCCACCACAGGAAGGCGTGCGTGTCGAGCAGCGCTCTCACCGCTCGAAGGCTTCCAGAACCTCCTCCGACAGCGGCGCATCGAAGTCCTCGCCGACGACCACCCGCCCCGATGCAGTGCCGGGCTCGCGCCGCTCTGGTCTCTCCCCAGCAGGGACCAGCCGGGCCACAGGCCTGCCAGCTTTGGAGATCACAACCTCCTCTCCCTGGCTCACCCGTTCGAGCAATCGCGAGAGATGGGTCTTGGCTTCGTGGACGTTTACCGTCTTGGCCATTCCGTATCGCGCCTTTCGACGTGTTCATCTCTTACGACAATAAACTAAGTCATGGGCTAAGTCTATATAAGTAAGAAGGTCTCCATATGAATCTCTACGGATCGGCAGTACTCTATCTAGCGTAGTGCTCGACGCATGAACGACAACTGGACCGCCCTATTTCTCCCTTTCTATACTCCAGCTCCGTAGATCCGGTTTCGGATGCTACCGTCCTAGCTCCCGCAGGTTCTCCCACAGGATGTAGAGTCCTACGGCCAGGACAGCGAGGACGATAACACTCCAGAAGTAGTGTTCGAGGAGAACCAGGGCGCCGACTACCGCCAACGCGACGTTAACGCTCACTATGAACCTGGCTAGTCGCCTCCTGAAACCGGCCTCGATGAACGCGAACATGGCGATGGCGAAGACGAGCGCGGAGAGAAGGTGCGATCTCTCGTAGGCGATGATGAGGATGAGCGTCACAAGTACCAAGGTGATGCTGATCGAGGCCCACAGCTGCGCCACCCTCCCAGCGTGGGTCTCCGCCTCGGAGACGGGGCGCGTGGCGTGCATTATGTGGGCGTGCGCGGGGGGACGCTCACCGTCTCTCAAGCGTTCGGCATGATCCTTCAAGGACTCGGCGAGGACTTCGTCGTCGGACAGTTGTGCGCGCAGCGTCTCGACTTCCTTGGATAGGTCTTCGATGTGCCGCGTCTGGTCCCCGTGGAGCTTGCTCAGGTGGGACTGGTTGCGTGTGGCTTCAGCGTCCATGCCGAGCGCCTTCAGCCGGCTGCTCTTCTCCCTTAGTTCGGAGCGGAGAAACGCCCGGCGTTCTTCGATCTCCGCCTGGCGCCCGGTTATGACCTCGAGTTCTTCCGCCCGGGTCGGCACCTTGTCGAGACCGGCCCAGCCTACGGGGTCGAACCACTCGCGGCTGATGGTCTTGTCGCGGTTGTACATCGGCCCCGCCGGGGCGTCCTCTCCCTCGAAGGGATCCCGGGTGTACAGCCCCCACAGCCCCCGGTATCCCGAGACCCACGAGGGCAACGGGTTCATGAGGCGCGGGGGGTCCCACTCCCTGTCCTGCCCGGGCCCGACCGACCACCCGTCCCCGCGCCCGTAATCCACGAAGGGGATGGTGAATTGTTCGTAGGGCTTCTCCTTGTAGTCCTCGTCGGCGTACTGGCGCAGCGTTACGTACCAGAAGCGACGCGCGATCCTCCTGACCGCGGAGAGGACGCGCGGCAGGGGGAAAGCGAGCTCGGTCAGGTACTCGCCCCGGAAGTAGCGGGTCGCGTGCGAGCCGGCACAGGCGTACGCCACGGGATGCTCGCCAACCTTCTCCAGCTCCGGGTCGTCCCACCGGCGCCTGAGGTCGTCGCCGGTCTCCTCGTGCGCCGCGTAGGCCACCCACTCGGGCCTTACCTCGCCGGACTCCGACTCCGAGAGGTACACGAATATTTTCTCCCAGTCGGCCTCGTGGTCGTTCGCGCCGAAGACATTGCTCCTCCAGTCGTTGAACGCGTAGAAGAGCCAGTACCGCAAGACGATCCAACCGTCCTGCCGAACCACGTGCCCGTGGTACCTGAAGCGTTGCCCCTCCTCCATGAAACGGCCGTACAGGACACGCCCACCCTCCACGTCCCCACCGGGGACCCTCCCCCTGGCCAGCAGCGCCAGGGAGAACAGCGCGTCCGCCAGCCGCGAGACGTAGCCGACGCGCGCGAGGCGGCCCCTGCCGGCCCTGAAGGTCTCCTTTGGCCAATCGGGGTTCGTGTGCGAGCGCCGCGCGCGGCGTCCCCGATCCTCCCCTTCCTTGGGGTTGGGGATCTTGAGGTAGTGTACGGCGCCGGTGGTGTCCTCCGGCTGCTGGGCTAGCCTCTCCAGGGTGAGCTCTCCGGCCGGGACTACGCAGAGGGCGTCCTCGCCCGGACGTGCGACCCAGAGGCTGCAGGCGTCGACGTAGGGTTCGCAGTCCATCGGGTAGAACCACTCGCCCTTGGTGAACCGGATCACGGGCTCGAAGCGGCGCAGCAGCGCCTCGGCGGTCCTCGCGTCCACGCTCTCCTCATTCGCCATGTGCGATCTCCGGTCTAGCCTCCTCCGGCGTCAGCCGTCTACGGTGGACTACCTCCCGCACGCTGCGAGAGTTCAAGAACAGGATCATCAAGATGCAGTACGCGATTAAAGGGTAGGCGAACCATGGACGCGAGTCGCCATAGAAGAAAAGGCAGGCCAGCATGATCAGGGCCTGCGCGACCGAGGCCAGCATCCATCCCCGGCGCCTGAGCAGCACGAAGCCGAGGCCGGCGAGAAGCAACAGGATCGCCGGCCCGAGAAAGTAGACTACGAACAAGAGCGCCCGCACTAGCGGCTCCAACCACGGCCCCTCGATGGTCTGGACGTTGATCTTGCCCGACCCGCTGGTAATGTTCAGAGCCCGGTTCCAGTCGAACCTGCTGAACAACCAGACGCCGAGCCCCACCATCGCGACCACCTGCAGGATGAGCAGCACACCAACCAAGCGTGCCTGTCGATACAATGCTCTCGCCCCCCGAACTCGACCACAAGCCTCGATTACGACTTAACGTATAGGATAACCCTTCGCGCCACGCCCCGCACTATCAGCATGTCATCTCGTTATTCTCGCTTGTAGCGGCATATGCGATTCGCGGTAGGACAGCATCTCGAGAATTGCTTTAGAGCCTGTACACGCGTATCGCGTTGCCGCGCAGCATACCCTCGCCGACAGCTTCGGCCTCGAGGAGGTCAAGTTCTCCATACGCCACTAGCTCTCCGAGTGCCTCGCCCAGCACGCGCCGTCCGTCTATGGCGCTGATCCAGTGTAGCTCGGGCACCCCGATGCCGTCGGAGCTGTACATGAGCTTGGAGCTCGGGGCGACACCTAGTGCCTGCCGGGTGAAGGAGAGCATCTCGCCGTAGCCGAGCAGGGGGATGCCGTAGGAGAGATCCAGGTAGACGTTCTCGTAGACGGCGGCCAGGTAGCTGCCTTGCCTGGTATAAGGGTAGCACTCGTGCAGCAGCACGACGGGCATACCACGATAGTCCGGCCTCTGAAGCACCGGGCGCAGGTAGAGAGGATTGCCGAGAAGGAGATCGGTGTCTGCGTCACCATAGCCGACGTGAAACTGGACCGAGACTTCCTGCCGGGCCGCCTGTGCGAACGCAACGTGGAGCAAGGTGTCCAGGAGCGGCTTGTGGGCGAGACGCGCATGGCCCGCCCCGGCGGCCCGCCTGTATTCGTGGAACGATTCTTCGGCCTCCTCGCGGGGCCACTCCCGAATGTCCAGGCCCGTCCTGTAGGCGGCGATGCTCTTGAGCGCCACGTAGTCCCGGCCCCGCACATCATCCAGCTCGGCGGCAAGCGCCCCTTTAACATCCTCCAGAGAATCGTGTTCCGCGAGAAGACTCTCCATCAGGATCTCGAGCCTCAGCATCGGCTCCGTGCGGCAGCCTCCGAGCTTTCCCAATTCTGGTAAAGGAAACACTTCTTCGGGTGGTGGGAACCCCGTGTCCAGGAGGAGAGTATCGACGTTCGCGGCTCGCAACAATGCGCCTATGATCTCCCGCCCGTCCCTACCGGTCCTGGCTGCGAACACAGCTTCCTCTTCCGGCTCGCAGCCGAGAAAGTCGGCCAGCGTCTGGATGAGGCGGCGGTACAAAGCCGTGCTCGCGACGTGGTCTCGCGCCATACCAGAGTCCGTGGACTCGGTGAAGGACTGTCGCCACCCCGCAATGTCATCGAACGTCTGATCCCGCATTATGCTGTGGCAGTGGTTGTCAACGACAGGAACCTGGGTGAGGTCTATCGTTTGCATGCGCCGCCTCCGTTCAAAGCATCACTTACCCGCCGTTGGTCCGAGGGGGATCTGGTCAAGGGAAGTCACAGCGGCCGTGAAGGCGACGGCCTGGGCCCGGGCGACCGCTCTTACTGCCTCGTTGGAGGGCAAGAACCGCGGATGGTGGAGCGGTACGTTCTGGGTGCCAGAACCGTTCTTGAGCCCTACGAACAGCATGAGCGTCGGTGACGTTCGACCATAGAAGCCGAAGTCGTCTGACCCGCAGGACCTCATCGCTGGTGCTGGCTGGAAGCCAGCTTCGGGAAGCAGAGAGCGCGCCGCTTCGGCCAGAGCCGGGTCGTTGAGGGTTACTGGCTCTCCCTCGGTCACATCTATCCTGGCAACGCAGCCGTGCGCCCTGGCCGTGTTCTCCACGATCTCGCGGGCCATCCTTCGAAGAGGCTGGCGATCGGCGGGATCGAGGGCGCGCAGCGTGCCGCCGGCCTCGCCGACGCCCGGTATGACGTTCTCGGCGGATCCCGCACGCATCCAACCGACGCTGAAGACCGCGGCGTGCGTAGGGTCCAACCTGCGACTCACCAGCGACTGGAGCGCCACCACGGCGTGAGAGAGGGCGAGTATGGGATCATGCGCACGGTGGGGATAGGCTCCGTGGCCGCCGGATCCCTCGACGGTTATGTGCAGGTTGTCCGAGGAAGCGTTTACCGGACCGGCCTCCACACTGACCGAGCCCCAGGGGACGTCGGGGTGGACGTGCGCTGCTACGACCGCGCCTATTTCCTCCTCCAACACACCTTCTCTGACGACCAGATCCGCCCCCGAAGGGTAAGCTTCCTCGCTCGGCTGGAAGAGGGCGGCGAGAGGCTTCGGTAGAGATCCTTCGCTCCGCCCAGCGGCCCGAAACAGTGCCGCGAGCGCGGCCATGTGGACGTCGTGGCCGCAGGCGTGCATGAAACCGTTGGTGGCGGCGAAGGACGAGCCTGTCTCCTCCTCGATGGGCAGGGCGTCGAGCTCGGCCCGCACCGCGACGGCCTCCCCCGGAGGTCCGACGCGCGCCAGGAGGCCCGTACGGGCGACGGACTCCACGCTCCTCGTCCTGAGGGCCTCCGCGACGAGACCGGAGGTGGCGTGCTCCCCATGGCTCGGCTCAGGAATCATATGTAGCCGCTCGCGCAGTTCGAGAGCTCGCGGAAGCTCCTCTTCCAGGGAATGGAGGAGTGTCTCGAGGAGATCAGTAGACACGCAGGTACCGCTCACAGGCTTCCCCTGGCTCTGCTCCTTCCAGGAGGTCTATCTCGTTCCTCTTCACGCTCAGATAGCAGTCCCAGAGGTCGGACGGGATCCAGGACCTGACGACCGCGTCCGTCTCGAGGGCTCCGAGGGCTTCGTACAGCGAACCAGGAAGCTCACGGATGCCCAACCTCCGCCGTTCCTCTTCGTCTAGCCCGGTGGGATCCTCCTCGATCAGGGTCGGCTCCGGGAGTTCGTCCTGGAGCCCACGCATGCCGGCGAGGACGAGCACGGCTAGAGCCAGGTGGGGGCACGCCGCCGCGTCGGCAGCCCTGAACTCGAGGTTGAACTGGCGCGCTGGGTCGCCGCCCGACAGTTCTACTATAGGCGGAATCCGGATGGCCGTCTCCCTGTTGCGCTCGCCCAGGCAACCGAAGCCCGCGCTCCAGAAGTGCGGCACGAGGCGCAGGTAAGAGACGACGCTCGGGGCGGTGAAGGCGCAGAGGGCCGGCAGGTGTTCGAGGATGCCCGCCGCGAAGCGGGCGCCGACGGTGCTGAGCCGGCCTGGCCGCCCGGGATCGTAGAACACCGGACGGTCCTCCAGATCAACGAGGCTGAGGTGGATGTGGACGCCATTGCCTACTCCCTCCGGGTCGGCCTTCGGGACGAAGCTGGCCCGGTAGCCGAGCCTGCGGGCCACCTCGCGGACGACCTCCCGCATGGCGGCGGCCCGGTCGGCGCCCGAGACGCCCTCCACGGGCGCGCAGGGGACCTCGTACTGGCCCTCTCCGTACTCGGGGAGAAACACTTCAGGCTCGAGGCCTGCCTGCCGCAGGGCGGCCATCACCAGCGGGCCGAAGGGCTCGACGAGCCGCTGGGCCTCCAGCGAGAAGCCCGGTCCTGGCTCCGCGCCGAGGCCTTCCAGAATGAACTCCTGCTCGAAGGAGGCGACCAGGCTGAACCCGGCCTCCTCCAGCCGGGAGAGGGCTCCTTTGAGTAGCGTGCGTGGGCAAGCGTCCCAGGGACTACCGTCGGTGTTCACAGCGTCGCAGAGGAAGAAGTGAAGGGGTGAGGCGTCGTCCCACAGATCGACGCGCACGCGGGACTCCCTGTCGGGGAGGAGGCGGAGATCGCCTAGCGACCCGAAGGGGTTCGGCTCGGCGATGGGCCCGAAGGGGGTGAGTGCCTGATCCGCCGGTACCCACCCTACGCCCGCCGCAAAGCGCTCGTCGAGCTCTGTAACCGGGACCGACCGGCCCCGGCTCAGACCCGAGATATCGCTGTGGAGAAAGGCGACGAGCTCCTCACCCCGCACGCTACTCACCTCCCCCGTCGCGGTCTGGCGAGCCGTTGTCCCAGTGGCGCAGCTCGAAACCCGCCTCCCCCAGCCGATCGGCGAGGGTTTCGGCTACTCGCACCTCGCAGGCGCAGAGCACCCCGCCTTCGTGCCCATCGCCCCGTTCGAGCGCCGCCGCCACCGCCCCTGCCGGCTGCAGGTGATGGCCGTCCCAGCCGAGCTGCGGGTAGGTGTCGCGGAGGACGACGAGAGCACCGCCGGGACCGGACACGCAAGCCGCGATCGTCAGGAAGTGTCCGCAGTCCCAGTCCGGCGGCGGCACCTCCACCGGCCGCCCGAGCAAGCAGTCGAGCAAGAGCCTCGCGGGAGGGCGCGAGCCCCACAAGTGTCCCGTGCGCAAGTTGACGATCAGGGCGCCCTCGGGCGCCTGTGCGGCGACGATCTCGACGAGCGAGACTACCGTGTCGGAACTCCACGGTCCCGCCACGGGGACGACGGCCAGCGCACCCCCGGAGAGCTCCTCGATGCCCCTTGCGACCCCCGTCGCTGACGTTCCCGCGGAAGCCCCGTCGGGCGCGGTCGGGATGGTTGCCTCGTAATCCACCCGGGGTGAGGCCCCCGGCGGCAGCCACGCCGCGGGGTCCCCCTCCGCAAGGGTCGTTCCTGCCAGGAGCGCGACCTCCTCCTGGCTCGCGGCGTGGCCGAAGGCCGAGAGGGTCAGGGCTCCCCAGAACGCGCCGCACAACTGGTCTTTCTGCGGCATTGCCCGTTCATGCAGCAGGGCGAAGTCTCCGGGACCGCGCAGGATCTCTCCCGCTCCGGCTAGCGGACCAATCACGCTGCGCCTCCTTTCCATCAGGCTTCAGGTTTCAGGTGTTTTGCTGATGTCTGTGACCTGAGGCCTATTCAGTAGAGCATCGCGGCCGTGGCCGCCACCTCCTCAGGCGGTAGCTCTCTGGCGATTGCGGCTTGCGCCCGCGCCACGGCCACGTGGGTACGCACCAGCGGTTTGCCCAACGCCTCTAGAAGGGCGTCGTCTTTCTCCAGTGCATCCAATGCCTCGTCCGGGGAGGCGGGTAGTGGTCGGATACCTTGTGAGGCACGCTCCTCCTCGCTCAATGTAGCGGGGTCGACCATCGTCGGCTCCCCGGGGTCGAGGCCGCGATCCATCCCATCCATCCCGGCGGCCAGGACCGCGGTGAGGGCCAGGTAGGGATTCGAAGTGACGTCGACCGGCTTGATCTCGACGTTGGCGGTTGCAGACTCCCTGCCGGCCACTGGCGAGGCGAGCCGTACGGCGGCCTCCCTGTTGTCCAGGCCGTAAGCAGCGTAAGCCGAGGCCCACATGCCTGGGGCGAGCCGCTGGTAGGAGTTGGGGCTCGGGGCGGTGAACGCCATGACGGCGGGCAGATGCTCCAGGATCCCGGCCACGAAGCCAGAGCCGGGGCCGCTCAATGCTCCCGAAGTGTCGAAGAGCACAGGGATCTCCCTTTCGTAGAGGCTCACGTGCAGGTGGTGGCCGTTGCCTGCCCCTTCCAGATACGGTTTGGGGGCCATCGTGGTTTGTAGTTCCATCCGGTAGGCCACGCCCCTGATCGCTTCGAGCACCATCACGCGCTTGTCTGCAGCAACCAGCGCTTCGTCCTCCCCCACGGAGAGCTCGAGGTTTCCCTGCCCGACTTCGGCGTGGCACTGCTCGGGCCGGATGCCCATCTCCTCCAGCGTCTGTGCCAGCTCGGCGACGAAGTCCGCCGCCGGGGTCAGCGCGTAGCTCCCGGCGTACGGCGTCCTGTCAAGGGGGCCATCAGCATCCCAGACGTAGAACTCGGTCTCGTAGGAAGCGAGCGACCTGTAGCCTCTTTCGGCGAGCCGTGCGAGTACCCGCTTGAGGGCGCTACGCGGGCATCCCTCCCACGGCGTGCTCGCGTCGGGTTCCGTCATATCGCAGGAGACCATCGCCTGCCCGCGGGCGAACGGCAAGGCGGTGAGGGTCGAGAGGTCAGGGACCAGCCGGCACTCTCCGACGGGACTCAACCCCGACTCGGGGTGCAGCGCCCCGCTCGGGTCAAGTGCCAGCACCCCCTTGGCGAGACCTACCCCGGCCCTCGCCCTCCCTTTGAAGCCGTCCCTGTGGACCGCCTTGCACTTGGGGATGCCCGCGTGATCCACGAACGCGAACCGGACCCACAGAGTGTCCTCGGGCAAAGGTCGCGCTACGCTCTCCTGTGTCTCGGACTCGGCTTGCATCGCACCCCCTAGGATGTAGCTGAATACCTTTCCCTTACGCGATGATGCGCCTAATATCTCACGCTTCGATCTTTCGTTCCACAGGGTCCGCTAACCCTGCGTCCTGGAGCCGCCCCCTGTGGTGAGACCCTCCTCGGCCATCATCCTCTCGCCGGCCTGCTGTGTCGCGGCATTACGGACGAACGTGAGGATGATCCCGACGATGACCCAGACCGCGGCGATGATCGGGTACCATGCCAGCGCACCAGCAGGATAGGGATAAACGTTGCGGAAGAGCGTGTAGCCGATGACGACGAGGGCCAAAAACGGCACGACGACCTCCCACGCCGCGACCTGCCGCTCGCCCGAGAGGAACAGTAGCTTCGCGGCCCCTATGGTAGCGAGCGCGTAGACCAGGAGCAGGATCAGGGTGCCGATCGTTCCCGATGCCACGAACAGATCGAAGGGGGCGACGCCGAATACGAGCCAGCCGAGGGCGATAATTGCGTAAGCACCGATGGCGACGGTGGCCGTGGACCGTGCAGGGACACCGCTCCTCGAGGAGACCGTGCCGAGCGGGGCCGGTCCGACCTCGTCGCGCGAGAGCGCGTACAGCAGCCGCGTCGCCCCCACGATGCACGCCAGCGCGCATCCGAAGGCGCTGATCGCGGCGCCGATGGTGATAAGCTCGCCGACCCACCCAGCGACGAACTGGCTGCCGAGGTCGCCGAGGAGCGAGTCCGATGCGATGAAGTTCTCGACCCCCCTGGCGTCGGTTCCGAAGCCCATCACCTCGATGGCGGTGACGAAGACGTAGTACAGCCCGCCGAAGATGGCGACGCCGAGGATCGCCCGCGGTATGTCGCGGCGGGGCTCCTGCGCCTCCTCGCCCAGCGTCGCTGCGGCCTCGAACCCGGCGAAGGAGAGGAACCCGAATACAACACCGAGGAAGACCGCCGACGTGCCCGCCCCGGCTGGTATCGTGAACACCGAGAAGTCTAGCGTGTTGCCATTCGGAGCAGTGCCGGTCGCGAGCCGGATCAGGATGACGACGCTGACGATGAGTATGAGCGCGACCGTCGTCGCCTCGATAACCAGGAGCACCCTGGTGCCCCCCCGGATCTTCGAGGCCGCCAGCGCCCACACGCCAGCGAGGGCGACCCCGCCGACGACGAACGGCGCCCATCCAGGCTGGTTCGTCCAGATGCCGAGGCTGTCCAGAAAGTCGGCGCCGAAGATTCCGGCCGCTGTGGACGTAACGACGCCGTAGAAAGTATACGTACCCATCAGCGCCCATCCCGAGATAACGCCGGCCCGCGGTCCGAGCGTCGCCCCTACGAAACCGTACACGCTGCCGGCGTGGTTGAAGCGCTGGGTGAGCCTGACGAAGGTCCAGGCGATCAGAAGCACGCCGATGGTCGCCAGCGCGAACGCGAGCGGAACGGCGCGTCCGACGCCGGTGTCGGCAGTGCCCTGCGGGTTGATGTTTGCCGCCATCGAAGGCGCCATAAGCGCCAGCGAGATACCAACCGCCTCCCACAGATGCAACTCACGCCGCAGGTGCGGGCTCTCGGTGCCTCCAGCTTCTGTGGTCATAGCGACTCCTTTGCTCGACCGAAGTCCTTCCCTTTCCCACGAGAGTGCTCACAATATCTCACGCCACAGGCTTATGGTCCATAGTATTCGAGAAGTATCAGGCCGCCCTACGTCCATGCCAACAGGCTCATGAACGGCAAGCTGCAACAGGCTGGAGCAAAAGAAAATGCTGAAATGCTGACAAGCGCGGGTAGAGGAATGGCCAACCATTCCTCTACCCGCTTGGCGCTACGCCTTCGAGGGGGCGATGTTGCGGTTGAAGCGGAAGATGTTGTGTGGGTCGTAGCGGTCCTTGAGGGCGACGAGGCGCTCGAAGTCCTCTGGCGCGTAGGCTGCCTTTACCCTCTCGGTGCTCGCACCGCCGAGCTCCATGAAGTTGACGTAGGTGTCGCCAGTCTGGAAGGGGCGTGTCGCGTCGGCCACGCGGGCGAGGTAAGCCACGACCCCTTCCGCCATCTCCGGCGTGAAGGCCGGTCCGATCCCGTTCATGATGAATTTGGAGTCGCCCTTGCCCATGGTGCTCAAGCGGTCGGCGGTGCGGGCCAGGGCGCCGCCGAGGTGTCGGATCTCGAGCAAGATCAGGGGCGAGCCGGAACCGGCGCCGGCTACCTCTACGAGCGTTTCGATTGCCTCGGGCGAGAGGTCGCCCAGCATCTCGGAGTGCTGGCGGGCCCCCATAGGATCGACCGGGTCCATGCTTATGGAGTCCATCGCCGCGTACGGCATCATCCCGAAGGTGTCCATGATCGGCTCGCCGAGCTCCTCGCGCAAGGGCCGCACCAGCTTCTCGCCGTCACCAGGCGACTCCCCACAGTAGCAGCCGCGCACGGCTATTACGGACTTGCCGCGTAGCGGCTCGGGGAGCGCGGGCAGTGGAGGGACGTTCAGGAACGCCACCCCCGAGGTCATCTCGTCAGGGAGATCAGCGCTCCAGCGGACGTAGGCATCCAGCACCTCAGGCGCCTTCTCCACAGGGTAGATGAGGTTGCCACCGTAGAGCATCCCAATTGGGTAGAGGTCGAACTTCAGGGAAGTGACGATTCCGAAGTTGCCGCCTCCGCCACCAAGGCCCCAGAACAGGTCGGGATGCTCCTCGTAGCTCACGCGTACCAGCTCGCCGTCTGCGGTGACTACGTCTGCCTCCCTCACGCTCGCGGCGTTGAAGCCGTACTTGCGCCCGAGCCATCCGAAGCCGCCGCCCATCGTATAGCCGACGACGCCGACGTGGGAGGTGGAGCCAAGGAGGCCGGCCAGGCCGTGCAGCTGGGACTCGTGGATCAGGTCGAGCCACAGCGCGCCGGCCTCGACCCTCGCCGTCCTATCCACGGGGTCTACCCTGACGCCTCTCATGTTGGAGGTATTGATCAGGACCCCACCGTCGCAGGCAGCGCCCACGCCGTGGCCCGTCGCCATCACCCCGACACCGAGCCCCCCTTCGCGGGCGAAACGCACGGCTGCAATCACATCAGCCGCACCCCTGGCTACTATAACCAGCGCGGGCTGCTGATGGGCGGCCAGGTTCCACGCCCGGCTCGCGTCCTCGTAGCCCTCCTCTCCAGGCGCGTGCGCGGTGCCGCGCAGGCCGGCACGTAAGGTCTGTAGTGTCGAGCCCTGGATCACCGTCTCCATAATCGTCTCCCTTCGCTCTCATGATTGCGCCCCGGTAGTCTAGTTCCTCCCGGCCGGTTCAGACAACAGGAGGCAGCCTAACGTGCGAGGGTAAGAGGCGCATCCCCCAAATGGGCTATTTTCGAACCTATAGCCAGTCGCGGCGCTTGAAGATGAGGTAGAGCATGAGGGAGGTGAAAGCCATGAGCACTAGGGCGAAGGGGTAGCCGAGCGGCCATTCTAGCTCGGGCATGAAGGTGAAGTTCATCCCGTAGATCGTCCCTATGAGCGTGGGCGCGAACAGGATGGCGGCCCAGGCGGAGATCTTCTTTACCTCCTCGTTCTGGGCCAGGTTCGCCAGGGTCAGGTTCACGCTGAGGATGCTCTGCAGCAACTCGCGGAAGCCGGCGAGCCGTTCCGCAACCTGCAGGACGTGGTCACGGACGTCGCGTAGATGCCTCCGTACCTCAGGATCGACGTCTATGGTCTCATCCCGCATCATATCCCCCAGCACACCGCCAAGCGGCTCCGTCGCCCTCTGGAATTCGATCACCTCGCGCGAGAGCTCGTAGATCCTGCGCGACACGCTGGGATTACCCCCGAAGACCTCGGCCTCTATCTCCTCGATGTCGTTCTCGAGGCCGTCGACCACGGGTCCGTAGTCGTCCACGACACGGTCCATGATGGCGTGCAGTATCGCCTCGGGTCCCCTGCGAAGGTGCTCAGGATCGGCCTCCAGTTGCTCGCGTACCCCGCCCAGGTCAGGTGCCTCGCCGTGACGCACGGTCACCACGAAGTCTTCCCCCACGAAGACATGTACTTCGCCGAATTCGACCCTCTCCTCTTCGTCCAGGTAACGGGCCGGCTTGAGCACGACGAAGAGCGTCTCACCGTATCGCTCCAGCTTGGGCCGCTGGTGGGCATCCGTCGCATCCTCGACCGCCAGCCCGTGCAGGCCGAACTCACCGGCGACGGACGAGAACTCCTCTTCCGTAGGTTTGTAGAGGCCGATCCATGCCACCCCGCGTCGATCCCGGACGGCCTCATAGGTCTCCCGCAAGGTGCCTGGCCCGGCGGTGCGTCGGCCGTCGACGTAGATGGCATTGTCTACGATCACAGCCGCATTATACGCCTGTACCTATCGCTGCCGGTACGCCTCAGCGCACGGCGACGAGCCTCTACTCGTCGGTCTCGCCCTCGAAGATGGCGAACGCGGCGCCCTGGGGATCGGCAAGGATGGCGATCTTGCCAGCAGGGAGGTCGAGCGGTCCGGCCAGCAACGTGCCACCTAGCTCCTTTGCCTGCTCGACGGCGTCGTCGCGCGATGGAACCGTAAAGTAAGGGAGCCAGAAGGACGGGGCGTCGCCATGCTGCTCAGTCATCGGCATGAAGCCGCCGTTCTGATTGCCAGCGTTCTTGATCGTGGTGTAGACCACATTCCCATCGTCCTCGATGGGTTCGGTCTCCCACCCGAACAGCCCGCCGTAGAAGTCGCCCGCCGCCCCTGAATCGCGGGTCTGGAGCTCGTTCCAGCCCATACAGCCAACGTCGTTGACCCGTCCTGCACCGGGCCACGTCCCCGGCTGCCAGACCGCAAGCGAGGCGCCGGCAGGATCGGCTACCACCGCCATACGGGCACCCGCGTGGGACTCAGAAGGTTCGCCGTAGACCTCACCGCCCAGCTCGCGCGCCCTCGAGGCGGTAGCGTCCGCGCTCTCGACGCTAACGTAGGAGAGCCAGTGGGAAGGGACGCCCTGCTCTCGTCGCTTCTCGTCGAGATCGTAGATGGCGCAGACCTCGTCACCGTCGAGATGCATCAAAGTGTACATCCCTCCCGATTCGCCCTGCGTGTCCTCCGCCTCCCAGCCGAATAGCCTTGTGTAGAAGGCACTGGCGCCTTCCGGGTCGGTGGTCGCCAGATCCACCCAGCAAAACGTCCCCGGCTCGTAAGACACTCTCTTGCCCATCGGTTCTTCTCCCTCTTCCGCCACTTCGGACCGGCCGAAAAGCCGTACCAGAAGTCTACGGGGACACCCCCCAATCCCAACCGGCAATCGCCAAGAGTGGGGCCGGGCTGCCCTAGAGCTATGCTACGCCTGGGCCTCTCGTCCGTATTTTTCCCGATCCGGGCCGTCCCGCCTACCCGGACCTGGTCGAGGTCGCCTCGTATCCGCCGCCCGGCCAATGCCAGCGCCCGCTAAGGGTGTCGCCGTCCGCGCTGAAGGTGCCCCTGTAGTACGCGGGGGAGCCTTTCTCCCCGCCCCAGATGGTCAGCGTGTCCCCATCCAACTCGTAGACGTAGTCGAGGGTGTCGCCCGTGTTGGTGTAGGCGCGCGACTTTATGTCCTCGCTCGGCCCGGAAGCGAAGGGCCGCTCATGCCCAATGACCTCGATGCCTTCGACCTTCTGCCCGTCCGGCCCCTCGAAGTCGTAGCGCTGGAGTAGGAAGAAGCCTCCCTCCATCCACTCGAAGCTCGACGTTCCCTCTACATAGTCACCTGACACCTCCCAGGTGCCGACCAGCCTTTCCAGCGCCTTGAGATCTGGCGCCGGCTGCTGGTATCCTCGAGCTTCGTTGTTCTCGTCCGTCATGACGGTCTCTCCTTCCCGCGATGCCTGCCGACGTTCCTTCACCGACCGGTGTCGCTCATTACGTCCTCCTTTGATCCTGCATCTCACCCGACCTCGTATCCGCCGGGTCTTCTCAGCTTCTTGTTGATAGTGGTCCGCTATCTGGACGTGTGCTCAGCGAAGCGAGACCGCGACCTGCTCGAGCAGGTCCATCCCCTCCTGCATACCGGTCTCCATCCCGGAGTCGATGTGAGCGTCGCGGGCCTCCTTGCTTGCGTGCTCAACGAGGACAGTGAGGGTCGTACGCCCGCCGACTTCGGTGAACGTCACAGTGGTCAGCGCTTCGCCTGCGGGCATGCCCTCGTAGACCTCGGTCGAAACAATCCGCTCGTTCGGTACGATCTCGCGGTACTCGCCGTGGAAGGCGACTTCGAATCCGCCGTCCGTCACCACAACGTATCGCCACACGCCGCCGACCCGCAAATCGATCTCGGCGATCGTCATCTCGCCGCGATCTCCGCTCCACCAACGCTTGACCAGCTCGGGCGTGGTCCACGCTTTGTACACCAGGTGCCTTGGCGCGTCGAACTCCCGCGTGATGAGGATTTGCTCGTCCCCAGGTAACGTCACCTTCGCCGTCCCACTACTCGTCACCGCCACCATCTCCTTCCCCCTCCAGTTCCTCCAACACAACATCCAACCGATCGAAGCGCTCCGACCACGAACGCTCGTAGTTCTTCACCCAGTCGTGGATGGGCTTGAGCGCCAAGGCGTTCAGCCGGTAATGCCGCTGCCTTCCCTCCTCACGCACATCGACCGCTCCAACCTCTCGGAGCACCCGCAGGTGCTTGGACACCTGCGGCTGGGAGACCCCGAGCAGGCGCACCAGGTCGTTCACGGGGCGCTCCCCGCCGGCGAGGATGTCCAGGATCTGTCGCCGCCGAGGCTCAGCCACCGCGTTGAACGCATCCGTTGTCGTCGCCGCTCGTGCCATGGAGTAATTATATTCTCATATGGTTATATATCAAGACCCAGGCGGCCTCGTGACGGCGAAAGTGTGCATAGGTTTGCCGGATCTTGAAGAACGCCCTCTCGTCTTCAGCGTGCCTGGCTGATCTCGATCAGATGGCCGTCGGGATCCCTGAAGAAGCACTGTATCTCCGCGCCAAGGTCGAAGGGCGGCGTCAAAGGAGGGGCTCTGGGTGGCGGAGCTCGTCTCCGACTACTGCAGGCAGACCTTCCACTACGTCTCCATCGTCGAGCTCAAGGACTGCAAAATGTGGCGCGACACCCGCTAATACGCGGAGCCGTTCGAGGCGCCCGAGTGGAGGGCTCGATGGCTCGAGCGCCTAGCGCCCTACACGCCGAGCTCCGGAACTTCAAAGAAAGCCCCTTGCCCGGCCAGCAGCCGGGCCAGCCATTTGGGGACCCGCATTGGTGGCTTTGCGCCCGCGCACGCAGCCATTCGGACGTATGGCACCTCGCAGGGAACAACGACACCTCATGAGTCTCGCAGCCCCCGTAACTGCGTTCATCCGGGCGATGCCCTTAGATTGCTACCCTGCCCTTCGCAGAAAAGTCATGCCAGGCAGTTTCGCTCGCACTAGAGTGAATAGAGGCAAGAAGAGGAAAGGCCGGAGTCCCTAACAAGAACCCCGGCCCTTCCGCGTAGTGGGTCTAACGACGAAGCGACCTTACCTGTGGAGCTGGCCCCTTACTGCCCCATCTGGGTAGGGCTTGTTGTGGACGTTGACATAGTACCGCTCGGGGTGCTCCTTCAGCCCAACGCTCAGCGCCCGGGGTACCGCAACGCAGCCCTTCGAGGAGCCGTCCGTTGGTGCCTTGAGCTCTGCGACTACTGGGCCAGCCTCGTCCCGAAAACCAAGGTGGATGTGGGCCGCCGCGGCCGGCTTTATGTTCCTGACCTCCAGCGTGTAGCATACCCTCGCCTTGAACACCTTGACCATGGCGTGCCCGCGGCCGTCCTTGTCACCAGGTCCAGGCACCTCTTTCTCGCCCGTCAAGGACGCCTTGAGGGTGGCGAGTGGGGTTGCCCCGCTCGCAGGCAGGGCGATCAGCAACGCCCCGAGCAAACATATGGCCAACACCGCAAACGAACGTCTTCCCTTACCGACCAACATCTACCTCCTCCTTAGTGTTTTGCCTTCCATCGCTATGTACGTAGCCGAGCGATGCTCGGATGAGCCTAACGCGGTAGTCGAGAGCAACGAGGGGTCACCGCACGGCGGCGTTCCGGGCGTGCGCGGCGTGCTGGCCGAGGTGAACGGGGCGGACAAGGAGATAAACGGCGCCGAGTACGGCGCCGCCCCACCCGGCTACGACTTCTTGGTGACCGGCCACGAGTCGTTCGGGCGCGTGCTAGGGGTCATGCCGAACGTCCGCGACGTAGAGCGCGCGGCGATTACGTGGGTTTGCCCCTACCTCTCCCCTGCGCTCCCCCTGAGCGTGGGGCTCCACGTGGCCTACGGGCGGTGGTGGGCCGAATCCGTGGTGGCGCTCGCCATGTTGCCCGTGCTATTGTGGCGAGGCTTGCAGACCCTCGGGGAAGCGGAGGAAGACGGGGAGGGTAACGACGACTGAGCGCCGCATCACCCGCGCGATCGAGGTGTTCTTCGAGGTGGGCGGCCACCGATTAGCCCGAACCGGTGTGCCGCGCGAGCGCGGGCAGGGCTCGATGCGCTGGGCGCCTCATCTCCGAGAAGGCACTAGGTCTCCCGCGCCGGGGCGCCGTCGGCCCCCGGGATCGGACGCCCGTGGGGATCGCGCTCCGGGTGCCCCAAGAACTCCGCCAGGCGCTCCGCGAACCTTTCCGAGGAGGGGAAAGGTCCGTTTCTTCGCTGTTCCTTTTGCGCGTCCCGCCACGAGTAGCCGAGACGCTCGACCAAGAAGGTCTCGATGAGCCGGCGCCGGCGCACCAAGCGCAGGGCTTCCTTGTGACCCCGGCGGGTGAGGGACGCCCCTCGGTAGCGCTCGTACTCGACCAGTCCGTCCGCCCGCAGGCGCGCGAACATGTTGGTGACGGACGCCGGCGACACGGAGAGCCGGGCGGCGACCTCCTTAGTGGGGGCGCAGCCGGTGCCGACCGCCGCCCAGATGGCTTCCAAGTAGGCGCCGACCGAAGAAGATATGGGTCGGCGCTCGACAGCGGGTATCCTCGCGTCCGGCGGAAGGGCCGTGGCCCTAGGCAAGGAAGACCTTGCCCTCCCTGACCTCCAACTCCACCCCAGGTAGGGGACGGTCCGCGGGGCCGTTCAAGACGGCAGCCCCATCCTCCGGGTCGAAGACCGAGCCGTGGCACGGGCAGGCGAGCTTACCGTCCTTGTGGGCGACCGTGCAGGCCTGGTGCGTGCAGACGGCAGAGTACGCCGCGAACTCCCCGCTCTCCAGGCGTACCAGGACGCCGGGCTTCCCCGTGTCGGCGTTGGTGAAAGCGAGGGCGGAGCCCGGCGCGAGCTCGGATCCTTTCGCGAGGGCCTCCCCCTTGC
>CADCVF010000012.1 GCA_902806095.1 uncultured Rubrobacteraceae bacterium | reverse complement strand
TGTGATCCCGGCGCTCGCCGCGGTCTTCGGGGCCTCCTTCGGGTTCATGATGCCCGTCTCCACGCCGCAGAACGCCGTCGTCTACGGCTCGGGGATGATCCCGATAACCAAGATGGTCCGCTCGGGGATATCGTTCGACATCATCGGGATAATCCTGATCGTGCTCCTGATCCCGATCATGGCCCGGCTCGTCGGCTTCGTGTGAGCAGTTGTGGAAGGTAGTTAGCATTATCGGAGAGACGCGAACCGCTGAAAGGGGAGCTCTGTGAGCCGCGGTGTCAGCCTCTATCGTATGTGGGTTATCAGGGCGCTAGCCATGCTGCTTGTCGCCTTCTCCGTGTTTCTTGGCGCTTGCGGCCAGCAAGCGCAACCTGAGGAAAACCAACCGGCGCAAGAGAACCCAGCAGGGACAGGGGAACCGCAAGAGGAGGAGGGGGAGTCGGATTAGGCACTGACCCCCATGTCATGGCCCGGCTCGTCGGCTTCTTGTGAGATATCCGAACACACGGGTAAGAACGGAAGATGGCTCCCGAACTAGTCCTCGGTCCCCTCCTGCGCTACGCCGGCGAAACGGACGCCACGCTCTGGGTGGAGACCGACGCGCCCTGCACCGTTGAGGTAACGGCCGACGGCCTCCCCCACCGCTCCCCCACCTTCTCCGTCGAAGGCCACCACTACGCCCTCGTCCGCCTCACGGGCCTCCAACCCGCCTCCTCCTACGAATACGCCATCACGCTCAACGGCGAGAAGGTCTGGCCGGAGGCGAACGGAGATTTCCCGCCCTCTACCATAAGGACCACGGGCTCGGACGGGGAGTTCGTCCTGGCCTACGGCTCCTGTCGGGTCGCCGTCCCGCACGAGCCGCCGTACACCCTTGAGCGCGGCACCGTCAAGCGCGGCGGCCTGGGCGGCCGGCGCTTCGAGCGCGACGCCCTCTTCGCCCTCGCCCACAAGATGATGAACAATCCCAGGGATAGCTGGCCCGACGCGCTCTTGATGCTGGGGGACCAGATCTACGCGGACGAGCCCTCCCCCGGAACCCTGGACTTTATCCGATCCCGACGCGAGCCGGGCCATCCCCCCGGCGTGGCGGACTTCGAGGAGTACACGCACCTCTACCACGACGCCTGGGGCCACCCGACTATGCGCTGGCTGCTCTCGACCGTGCCCTCCGCCATGATCTTCGACGACCACGACGTCCACGACGACTGGAATTCCTCGAAGGCCTGGGTGGAGACGATGCGCGCCAAACCCTGGTGGGAGGAGCGCGTCGTGGGCGCTTTTTCGTCCTACTGGATATACCAGCACCTCGGCAACCTCTCCCCCGAGGAGCTGGAAGGGAACGACCTCTTGCGCCGGGTCCGGGAATCGGAGGACGCCGCCCGCGTCCTGCGCGAGTTCGCCTACGAGGCCGACCGGGAGATAGAGGGGACGCGCTGGAGCTACCACCGCGACTTCGGCAACGTGCGCCTCATAGTGGCCGATTCCCGCGCCGGCCGGGTCCTCACGCCGGGCAAACGCTCGATGCTGGGCGAAAAGGAGTGGGAGTGGCTCCGCGAGAAGGCCACGGGCGACTTCGACCACCTCCTCTTCGGCACCTCGATGCCGTTCCTGCTCTCGCCGGGCTATCACAACCTCGAAGCGGCTAGCGAGGCGATCTGCGACGGCGCCCTCGGCCAACCGGCCGCCATGGCCGGCGAGTTCCTGCGCCAGCTCGTGGACCTCGAACACTGGTCCGCCTTCCACGCCTCCTTCACGGACCTGGCCTCCCTGCTCCGATCCGTCGCCTCCGGCGAACGCTCGAACGGCGACGCCCCGGCCTCCGTGGTCGTACTCTCCGGCGACGTCCACCACGGCTACCTCGCCAGGGCAACTTTCGGCCACGGCGCCCACAACCCCGTCTACCAGGCCGTCGGCTCCCCCCTGCGCAACCCGCTGGGCACCCCCGAGAGCCTCTTTATGCGCGCCGGATGGTCGGGGCCGGTGGAGAGGTTTGGCAAGTGGCTCTCCCGCCTCTCCGGCGTCACCGAGCCGCCCGTCAGCTGGCGCCTCGTCCACGGTGCCCCCTGGTTCGACAACCACGTCTCCACCCTCAGGCTCAGCGACCGTCATGCCGTCCTCAAGGTCGAAAAAACGACGCCGGAAGACGCGGGAGAGCCGCACCTGGAGAAGATCCTCGAGGAGAAGCTTGCGTGAAGGAGCTTGTCAGCCTGCCAGATAGAGGGCACCCGCATCCGCGCACCCCACGACGGGAACGCCCGGCCGGCAAGAAGCTGAAGTGCTGAGCAGCTGACGAGCTACAACGAAAGGAGACCACCCATGAGAATCGTAACCGCGCGGGACTTCCAGACCCGTCGAGGACCCCAAGAGTGGTTCACCGGCGCGGTCTGGATGGACGCCTCCCCCGCAGGCCCGCCCCCGGACGCGGGCGTCTTTAGGGTCTTCTTCGAGCCGGGGGCGCGGACGAACTGGCACACGCATCCAGAGGGCCAGGTCCTGTTCATCCTCAGCGGGATCTGCCGCGTCGGCAAGGAGGGCGACCCACCCGTGGACGTCGAGGCCGGGGGCATCGTCTACTTCGCCCCGAAGGAGAGACACTGGCACGGCGCCAACCGCGACTCTTACGTGGTCCACGCGGCCGTCAACCCCGCCGCCGACACCGGCGGCGGCACCGACTGGCTCGAACCCGTCACCAATGAGCAGTACGCCGGCATTTAACCTCCGACCCCCGGCCCTCCATTCGATCGACAAAAGCAAACATGTAGGGGATCATGGGGGCATCGGGAGTTGACGGACCCAAGAAGGGCAACTGGAAACACGCGTCGACGAGATTCGGCGGTTCAACCGCTTCTTCACGCGCGGGATCGGGATCTTGCGTGAGGGGTTGCTGCGCAGTCTCTACCCGCTCGCGGAGGCGAGGGTGCTGTTCGGGGTGGCGCGGGGTGAGGATCTGACCGCCTCTGACCTGTGGCACGAGTCGGATTCGGACCCGGGCTATCTCAGTCGCACACTCGTCCAGTTCGAGCAACGGGGGCTTCTGGACAGGGTGTGCCCTCGGAGTCGATGGCCGACGGCGCCTCCTCAAGCTAACCGCCACTGGCGAGGAGGCTTTCTCGCTGCCGGACCGCCGCTCGCGGGAGGAGGTGGCTGGGATGCTGAACCATCTCTCGGGGAGGGATCAGATCCTGGTAGAGCCCAACGCGCGCGGTACGAGCCTGGGGGCGCGTCTAGTCGAAGAGTGCGTCCTTTAACCCGTGACCGAGGCTACCGGAAGCTCCTCCCCTTACCTACAGCGTCATCCGCTCCGCACGGCGCATAGGTTCTCGCCGAAGCCGTGGTATTGTTGTTCCCTTGCTGGTTTGAAGCCCTGCTCTTCGTAGCGTCGGTCAGAACTGGGAGCTAGAACTGTAGCCCGAACATTAATGAGCGATCAGCTCCCAGCAAAGCAAAGGGCTGATCGCTGAAAAGCTCTAAACCTTATCCTCCGGCTGCGGGGCGCTCTCGCCGCTGGCGAAGGTGAAGTAGGCCTCGGGGTCGTCGGCGCTGATCCTGCCGGCCTTTATGAGCGAGAAGCGGAAGGCTAGCCCACCCGCCAGCACCAGCAGCGAGGAGAGGATGTTCTTCCCGCGCGTCTCCCTGCCGGAGAAGAGCAGGGCGAACGGGGCGACGATGCCAGCCACCAGCGCGCCGCCGACGAACAGCGGGGCCACGGACTTGGAGAAGAGGGGCTTGCCCCACCGGCTCATCCGGACCAGCGACACGGCGATCAAGCCGGCCTCGATGACGATGGTGGCCTTCTCCGCGCGGTGCAGGGCGCGCAAGGTCTTCGCCTCGCCCGAGCGGGTCAGGTGCAGCACGAGCGAGAGCCACGAGAGCGCCGTCGAGGTGCCCGATGCGAGGAACGTCGGGGCCATGAGCGCCCAGTTGCGGGCCCACAGCGGGACGGAGGTAGCGCTTATGAGGTTGCCGGTGTTGAAGCCGACGAAGAGGCCGAAAGGCAGCGCGAGCACGGAGAGCAGGCGCTCCGGTATCAGCCGGAGGAGGAGCCGCGAGAGGGCGTTGCGGCCTAGCAGGCCGTCCTCGGCCGCCTGGCGCGCGGCGAGCAGGCCGCCGAGGTTGCCGAAGGTGAGCAGGGACCAGCTCTGGGTGCTCATCGGGGAGCGCAGCTTCAGGATGCGCATCATGTTGTAGAAGCGCTCGGGCCTGCCGAGGTCCCAGATAAGGAGGATGGGGCTCAGGATCATGGTGACGAGCACCGTGTAGCGGCTCGCCCGCTTCAAAGCCGCGTCCTCGTGGCCGAGCAGCTGGGCCACCGTCGAGAACAGTTGCGTCCCGGCGCCGATGCCGCCGATCCAGAAGTAGACCGGGATCTGCCACGTCCAGTGCGCGTGCTTTATCGGCGGGATGCCGTAGTAGTGCTTGTCGTTCCTCTTCGGGTCGGTCTGCGGGTGGTGGGAGGTCTCGACCTTCCCGTTGCTCTGCTGGACCGACTCCCTGGTGGCCTCGCTCATCTTCCCCCTTTAATCCCTGAACGCCAGCGCCACTACCGCCCCGAGGACGCCGGCCGCGACCGCGCCCGCGATCACGCCGCCCTTGACCTTCTCCTGCGGCAGGTACGGGTGCTTGGGCAGGTTGTAGGCCTCGGGCTCGTCCATGAGGACGAACTTGGAGTGGTTGCCGTTTATGCCGCCTGTCCCGCCGACCTCGGGTGTCCCCCAGACGTAGGCCTGGGTGTAGCCCTTGTCGTGGAGCTCCCGGACGCGCTCTTCGGCCACGACCTTGAGGTCCTCCACGTCGCCGAACTGGATGGAGTTTGTCGGGCAGGCCTTGGCGCACGCCGGCTCGAGGCCGTCGATCTGGCGGTCGTAGCAGAGGGTGCACTTGAAGGCCCGGCCGTCGTGCGGGACCTGGGTTATGACGCCGTAGGGGCACGCCGGGACGCAGTAGCCGCAGCCGTTGCAGACGTCCGGCTGGATGTAGACGTTGTCGAACTCGTTGCGGATAATCGAGCCCGTGGGGCAAGCCTGCTGGCAAGGCGCCTCGACGCAGTGCTTGCAGACGTCGCTCATAAAGGCCCAGCGCCCGAGGGCGTCGAGCTCGGCCCCTCCCGGGAGCGGCTCCGTCACGTCCTCGGCGAGGGCGACGAGGTCTACGTCGCCTGTCAGGCGTCGCTTCTTAGGGTTCTCTATAAAGGCGACGTGGCGCCAGGTGGTGCCGGAGAGGTGCCCCGTGTTGTCGTAGGAGTCGCCGGTCAGCTCGTAGCCGTCGGCGGGGAGCTGGTTCCACTGCTTGCAGGCGACCTCGCAGGCCTTGCACCCGATACAGACCGTTGTGTCGGTGAGAAACCCCGTGGCCATCCGTCACTTCCCTTCTAGCACTCTGCGCCGGATCTCCGTTACGGGAGCCGCGGGGTCGCTGCTTACCCGGAACATCTTGTGGCCCAGGGCTACGCGCTGGGGACTGAAGATCCTGTCGACCATCCCCGTGCCCCTGTTGTAGTAGACGCCAGGCTCGAGAACCTTCGCACTCCTTATGGGCTTGAGGTTCCTGGTCGCCGCCTCGGGGTGATCGGCGAGCCACACCCCGAGGTCCATCAACTCCTGCTGCATCATCTCCCGGTGGGATGTTTCGGCCAGGTAGGCGTCGCTCTTCGTGTCTTCCGGGGTGGTTCTCGTACCCCTGGTATCCCTCATGATCGCCTCCGAGCCAGTGCCAGGTTTATGAGGCCCCAGGCGGCACCGAACACCGCGTGGTCTATGACGGGCAGCAGGACCCTGGGCGTGCGCTGGGTCCAGGGTGCTTTGTGGACGCCGGTGAGCGGCAGCCAGCTCGCCCATCCCGCACCCCAGGCCAGGATGCCCAGGGCAGACCCCACGGCGGCCTCCTCCGCCACCCCGCCCCTCTCCCGGCGGAGAAGGCCGAAGACGGTTCCCGTTCCGGTGCCGTAGGCGAAGTGGGCGACCACGGTCAGGAGCCGCCGGCCCACCGGCGAGAGATCCCCGACGAGGCCGACTTCCTCGATCCGATCCACGACCTGCATCGGGGCGGTCTCGAAGACCAGCCCGACCCTCGACCAGGCCTCGCGTAGCCCCGACAGTACGACCGTCGCCCCAAGGCCGCCGATGGCGCCCGTCACGGCCCTCTCCTTAGCGCCCAACCCTCTACACCCGTCCCGCTTCGAGGTTGGCGGTGAAGGCCTTGGCCTCGTGGATGGCGACGTTGGCATCGAGGGCGACCGGCATCAGGTCGTTGACGACGTCGCCCTTGACCAGGCCGTTCGGGCCCCAGTGGTACGGGAGGCCTATGGTGTGGATCTTCTTGCCGTCGATGTCGTAGACCGGGATGCGGTCCGAGACGAGGGCTTTGCAGTGGATCTTGCCGCGACTCGTCGAGACTGTGACCCAATCGGTGTTCTCGACGCCCTTCTCGGCGGCGAGAACGGGGCTGATCTCGCAGAACAGCTCGGGTTGGAGCTCGGAGAGCCAGGGGATCCAGCGGCTCATCGCCCCGCTCGTGTGGTGCTCGGTGAGGCGGTAGGTCGTGACCACGTACGGGTAGCGCGGGTCCTCGGGCGGGTTGTACGGGTTGTCCGAACGGTCGAAGAGCCGGGCCGCGGGGTCGTACTGGATCCCCTCGTAGAGCAGATTCGGAACCGGCGACTCGACGGGCTCGTAGTGGACCGGGAGCGGGCCGTCCATGAGGCCTACGGGGGCGAAGAGCCAGCCGAGCCCGTCGCCGTTCACGATGAACGGCCCGTCGCCCGGGATCGCGTCGTCCCCCTTGGCGTCGGGGGCTGGCTCGTAATCCGGCGGCTTGGTGGCCTCGAAGTCAGGCACGTCGTCGCCGGTCCACTCGCCCTCCGCCTCGTCCCACCAGACGAACTTCTTGCGCTCGCTCCAGGGCCTGCCTTCCGGGTCGGCGGAGGCGCGGTTGTAGAGGATGCGCCTGTCCGCCGGCCACGCCCAGCCCCACTCGGTCGCGGCGTTAGGCTGCTCCGTCCAGGGCTTGCGCCTCCTGGCTTGGTTGACGCCGTCGGCGTAGACGCCGCTGTAGATCCAACCCCCGCACGCCGTCGAGCCGTCGTCCTTGAGCTCGGCGAAGCCTTTCACCGGCTCGCCGTCGGCCACGGTGTAGCCGTTAATCTCCTTGAGGATGCTCTCGATGTCCGGCTCCCCGCGGTCGCCCTCTGTCGGGTAGTCCCAGGTCATAGCTCTTATGAGCCCGTCGCGCGGCTCTTTGGAGTCCTTGTATAGCTCCTTGAGCCTGCGTCCCAAATGGAAGACGAACCAGGCGTCACTCCTGGCGTCGCCCGGCGGTTCGATGGCCTTGTCGTGCCACTGCAGCATGCGCTGGGTCTGGGTGAACGAGCCGTCCTTCTCCGCGACGAGCGCCGAGGGGATGAAGAAGACCTCCGTGCCGCACTCCTCCGGCTTTGCGCCGTCCATCTTCCAGGCGGTGGCGGTCTCTATCTCGTAGGCGTCCAGGACCACGAGCCAGTCCAAGTTCCTCAAGCCATCCTGGGCCATCTTGACGTGCGGCCCGCCGACCGCGAAGTTCTGCCCGAAGACGAAGCAGCCCTTAACCTCCCCGTCTTTCATGTCCACGATCGTTGGGTAGTAGGAGTGGTCGCCCGAGAGGCGCGGGAAGTGGTCGAAGACCTCATCGCCCCTCGCCGGGTCGAACGCCTCGCCGTACCAGGCCTTCATGATGCTGGTTATGTACTTGGGGAAGTTGGCCCACCAGCCCGTCTCGGCGGTCTGGCCCTCCACGTAGTCCTGCCAGGTGTCGTTGTCCATGTTCACGTCGGGCATCGGCAGGTAGCCGGGGAGGATGTTGTAAAGGGTCGCGATGTCCGTCGAGCCCTGGATCGTCGCGTGGCCCCTGAGCGCCATGATCCCGCCACCGGGCCGCCCTATGTTCCCGAGGAGGAGCTGCAAGATGGCTGCGGTGCGGATGATTTGGACGCCCTTGGTGTGCTGGGTCCAGCCGACCGCGTAGCACAGCGACGTCGTCCTCTCGGGCGTCGAGTTCTCGCAGACGGTCTCGGCGACCGCCAGGAACGCCTCTCTCGGGGTGCCGCAGACCTTCTCGACCATCTCAGGCGTGTACTTGGCGAAGTGACGCTTGAGCACCTGAAAGACGCAACGCTCGTGCTGGAGCGTCGGGTCGCTCGGGCGCGGCTCACCGTCGTTGGGGTCCGAATGACCGCCGGTGCCCTCGCCGACGAGGCGGCTCTGGCTCCCTCCGACGGAGGCGTAGTCGATGGGCGCACCCTCGTAGCGCCAGCTCGACGGATCGTAGCGTTTGTTCTCCTGGTCCCAGCCGGAGAAGAGCCCGTCAGCGCCCGCGTCCTCGAACTCCTCCGAGATGAGGGTGGCGGCGTTGGTGTAGTGGACAACGTAGTCCTTGAAGTAACGCTCGTTCTGGAGAACGTAGTTTATGAGGCCGCCCAGGAACGCTATGTCCGTGCCCGGCCTTATGGGCGCGTAGATGTCGCAAAGCGCGCTCGTGCGCGTGAAGCGCGGGTCGACGTGGATGAGCTTCGCGCCCTTGCGCTTGGCGATCATGGGGTGCCGGAAGCCGACCGGGTGGGCCTCGGCCATGTTGGAGCCTTCGATCAGGACGCAGTCAGAATTCTGCAGGTCCTGCAGGCTGGTGGTGGCCCCGCCCCTACCGTACGTGATGCCCAGACCGGGCACGGTGGAGCTGTGTCATATTCGCGCCTGGTTCGTTATCCTTGTAAAGCCCATCGTGTGGAAGAGCTTGGTGATTAGGTAGTTCTCCTCGTTGTCTATCGTGGCCCCGCCGATGGATGCGACCGCCTTCGAGCGGTTGAGCTTCTTGCCGTCCTCGTCCCTGTCTTGCCAAGTCTCGTCGCGTGTCTTCTTGAGACGGTCGGCGATCATGTCGAGCGCCTCTTCGAGGGTGAGGTCCTCCCACTCGCTCGAGTACGGCCTACGGTAACGCACCTTGGTCCAGCGGTAAGGCGAGACGTGCATCCCGAAGGTGGCCGAGCCCTTCGGGCAGAGCGTGCCGGCGTTTATGGGGCTGTCCGGGTTCCCCTCGATGTCTATGATGCGCCCGTCGCGGTGGTAGACGAGCGTGGAGCAACCGACCGCGCAGTAGGGACACACGCTCACCGAGCGCTTGACGCCCTCATCGGAGATGCGGGACCGGATCTCCCTGGTCGCCTGGCTTACGGGATGCTCAACCGTCGTCCCTACGTGGTTCCGGATCTTCTTCCAGAGACCGTCTTTCTCAGTGAGCTTGAAGAGCATACGTGACCCCTTCTGCGCGAAAGTCTGGTTGGTCAAGTTCCCCCATGTTAGTCTAACCACATTCCACCTATCGCGAAACCACGACATGATTTACTATGCGGATATGTTGGCGTACCGGACATGTGGTCCCGGCCTTGCACCGTCACGCAACATATGGTACTTTATGGGGGCATTTTCGGGGAAAGGGAAGGAGGTTGCTTGGGGACCTGAGACGCCGTCGCACCGGAAGACGGCCGCTTCCCAATGTGAAAGAGGGGATAGCAACGTTAACACTTAACCATCTTAGGCTATACGGAAGGAGATTCATTAGCTTATGGCTGACAACAGGGTAGTGGTCTACAAGGGGCCCGGCGAGGTAGCGGTAGAGGACATCGAGTACCCGAAGCTCGAGGTGCCTGGCGAGGTCGCGGACGCGATGGGGATGAGCAAGGAGGCCCCGCACGCGGCAATCTTGAAGATCGTCTCCACCAACATCTGCGGCTCAGACCAGCACATGGTCCGGGGACGGACGACGGCGCCGATCGGACAGACTTTGGGACACGAGATCACGGGCGAGGTCGTCGAGAAGGGCAACGACGTCCAGTTCATCGAGGTGGGCGACATCTGCTCCGTGCCGTTCAACATCGCCTGCGGGCGTTGTAGGAACTGCAAGGAGCGCAAGACCGGCGTCTGCCTCAACGTCAACCCCGCGAGGGCCGGCTCCGCCTACGGCTACGTGGACATGGGCGGCTGGGTAGGCGGGCAGGCCGAGTACGTCCTGGTGCCCTTCGCGGACTTCAACCTCTTGAAGTTCCCGGACAGGGACCAGGCGCTCGAGAAGATCCTGGACCTGACCATGCTCTCGGACATCTTCCCGACCGGCTACCACGGCGCCTACACCGCCCAGGTAACTACCGGCTCGACGGTCTACGTCGCCGGCGCAGGCCCGGTCGGCCTCGCGGCGGCCCACTCGGCGCAGCTCCTCGGCGCTGCAGTCGTCATCGTCGGTGACCTGAACGACGAGAGGCTCGCGCAGGCGAGGTCCTTCGGCTGCGAGACGATCAACGTCGGCGAGGACACTCCGATAGAGGAGCAGATCGCGGGCATAGTCGGCGAGCCCGAGGTGGACTGCGCGGTGGACGCCGTCGGCTTCGAGGCTTCGGCCAAGGCCGGCGAGGAGGCCCCCGCGGTGGTCCTCAACCAGGTGCAGACGATCACCCGCGCTGGCGGATCGCTGGGCATCCCGGGCCTCTACGTGACGGGCGACCCGGGCGCTGCGGACCCGGAGGCGCAGGAGGGGACGCTCAAGATCCGGTTCGGCCTCGGCTGGGCCAAGAGCCATGCCTTCTTCACGGGCCAGTGCCCGGTGATGAAGTACAACCGCGGCCTGATGATGAGCATCCTGCACGACAAGGCCCAGATCGCCAAGGCCGTTAATGCCACGGTCATCAGCCTGGACGAGGCCCCGCAAGGCTACCGGGACTTCGACAAGGGCGCGGCCAAGAAGTACGTCCTCGACCCGCACGGTTACATTAGCGCCTAGAGCGCGGATCACCGGGCGGTTAGAGAGGGGCCGGATCTCTCCGGCCCCTCCGCCTTTGTCATAAGCCAGCAACAGAGAGCAGCCGGGCGTCGAAGGTGTGGCGGCGCTGTGCGTCAGCCACAGCGTCGCGCTCGAGCCGGCGAAGGGGTTGTGCGCCCGGCTGGAGCCCTCCAACAGACCACCGGCCTGCTACGCCACGGTGGAGGCCCACTTAAGCCTGTTCACGGCCCGCTCTACCTAGGCGGGACCCGCTCGACCCGGTAGCCGATCTCCTGTAGTCGCGCCAGCAGGCGTAACTCCGCGGCTTCCGCGTCCCCGCCGACGTACCTGAGGGGGACGCTCATCGTCTGTTCCCCGCTCAGACCTCCGAAGCGGATCAGGATGCTCTCCTCGTCGCGCGTTACGATCGCCTCAGGGTAGAAGGCGACGTTCGGGAGACCCATAAGCCTCAACGTGTTTCCCCGATCTCGGCGCACATGGTCCATGCATGCTAACACGCCGCCGCTGGTACACTTGGCGGTAGAATGGATCAGGTGAGACCGATGCTAGAGAAAAGGACCGCGAACAGAGCCCGGCGTGGGAGTAAGACGAAGGTGCGGGTGCGGGTCGTCGAGGGCGGCCGGATGCGCGTGCGGCCGGATTCTCTGGCGACCGAGGAGCCGATGGAGATAAGGCTCCTGAGCGGGGGCGCGAGGCAGACCGTCGCCGTCACGATGCGCACGCCGGGGGCTGACTTTGAGCTGGCGGCGGGGTTCCTGTACGGGGAGGGGTTAGTCAAGACACCGGAGGACATAGCCAAGATCAGCTACTGTGTGGACTCCGACCTCGACACCGAGCAGCAGTACAACATCGTCAACGTCGAACTGCGCGCAGGCCGCGAGTACGACCTGCGCCCGCTAGAGCGTCACTTCTACACGTCGAGCGCCTGTGGGGTTTGCGGCAAGGCGAGCCTGGAGCAGCTCGAGCTTCGCGGCTGCCCGATAGTGCCGCCGGGACCAGAGGTCTCGGCACAGACCGTCTACTCGCTGCCGGGGAAACTTAGGGAGGCGCAGGGGCTCTTCGACGCGACGGGCGGGCTGCACGCGGCGGCGCTGTTCGACGCGGAAGGGGAGCTTCTCACACTCAGGGAGGACGTGGGGCGGCACAACGCGACGGACAAGCTCGTGGGGTGGGCGCTGCTCGAGGGGAGGTTGCCGCTGGCGGACCACGTCGTCCTGGTGAGCGGGCGCAGCAGCTTCGAGATCCTGCAGAAGTGCCTGACGGCGGGCGTGCCCATCGTGTGCGCGATCTCCGCCCCTAGCAGCCTCGCGGTGGACGTAGCCCGGCAGTTCGGCATAACGCTCGTGGGCTTCTTGCGCGGTGGCAAGTTCAACGTGTACGCGGGCTTCGAGCGGGTGCGAATCGAGGAGGGTTCCGAGTAACAAAAAAATGGTAGGTATACTAGCCTATAAAGTACAATGGATAGCCGTATAGACTTGGCGACAATAAGAAATGTCAGGATCGAGGTCCTGTCGGTCTAGAGCAAAGGGGTGAGTGTGTTGGCAACTACGACCCTTACGAAAGAAACACCCTCGAACGGCAAGAAGAACGGCTCAAGCGAGGTAGACACGGTCTGTAGCTTCTGCGGCGTGGGCTGCGGACTAACCGTGACCATTGAAGACGGCGTCATAAGCAAAGTCAAGGGCGATAAGGCTGCCTTGAGCAGCAAGGGTGAGGCGTGCATCAAGGGTCGCGAGGGCTGGCGCTACATGTACAGCGACCGGCGCCTGACGCGGCCCCTTATCCGCAAGAACGGCGAACTCGTATCCGCCTCCTGGGAGGAGGCCTTGGACCTCGTGGCGAGCCGCCTCTCGGAGATCAAGGACGAGAGTGGCCCCGATTCTTTCGGGGTGTTCAGCTCCTCGCGCTCGACCAACGAGCTCAACTACCTGGCCTCGAAGTTCGCCCGCTCTGTCCTGAGTACGAATAACGTAGACAGCTGTAACCGTGCTTGACACGCCGCTAGCGTCACCGGTCTGGTGGCGGTGTTTGGTACGGGCGCGGCGACTACCTCCTATGAGGAGTTCGAGCACACCGACGTTATAATCTGCTGGGGCAGCAACACGCAAGAGTGCCACCCTATCATCTACAACCACATGCGCCGCGGCATGAAGAACGGCGCCAAGATGGTCGTCATCGACCCGCGCAAGATCGACCAGGCAAAGCGCGCAGACAAGTGGCTGCCGGTGCGGGTGGGCACCGACATCGCGCTGGCGAACGCGATGGCGCACGTCATCATCGAGGAGGACCTCTACGACAAGAGCTTCGTCGAGCGGGCGACGGAGAACTTCGAGGCATTCCGGGAGAAGGTGGCCGGGTACAGCCCCGAGCGCGCCGAGAAGATCACGGGCATCCCCGCCGACGATATCCGCGAGGTCGCCCGGATGTATGCCAAAGCCGATAAGGCGACCCTAAACTGGACGCTCGGCATCACCGAGCACCACAACGGCCTCGATGGCGTCTTCGCGCTCATCAACCTCGGGCTGCTGAGCGGCCACATCGGCAAGTACGGCTCGGGGTTGAACCCGTTGCGCGGGCAGAACAACGTGCAGGGCGGCGGCGACATGGGGGCGCTGCCGAACAGGCTCGTCGGCGGCTGGAACTGGGACGATCCCGAGGCACAGGAGAACTTCGGACGCGTCTGGGGCGCGCCCATACCTCCGAAGGTCGGCAAGAACCAGGCCGAGATCCTCGACGCGATGGAAGCCGGTGAGATCCGGGCTATGTACGTGATCGGGGAGAATCCCTGCCAGTCGGACGCGGACGAGAACCACTCCTCGAAGCTCTTCGGCAACCTGGACTTCCTCGTCGTACAGGACATATTCTTGACCAAGACGGGGCGTCTCGCGGACGTGGTCTTGCCCGCCGCGGCGAGCTGGGCGGAGAGCGACGGCACGTTCGTCAACGGTGAACGCCGGGTGCAACGGGTGCGCAAGGCCGTCGAACCCCCCGGCGAAGCGCGTCCCGACGAGGAGATCCTCACGGCGGTCGCAAACCGCATGGGCGCAGGGTGGAGCTACGAGAGGCCCGAAGATATCTGGAATGAGATACGCGCGCTCGCGCCCAACTTCTCCGGGATCACCTACGAGCGACTGGACAAGTACGGCGGCATTCAGTGGCCCTGCCTCGACGGGAGCATAGAGGAGATCTCGGACAACACCCCCAAGGAGCAGCTGGCCGCCGGCACAGTAGGCACCCACGACAAGGGGACAACGGCGGTTACCGCCGATGTCGAAGACAAGCCGCAAGTAGGAACCAAGTTCATGCACGCCCAGCTCTGGGCCGAGGAGGTCGAGAAGCGGGCGCCCTTCCACCCGGTAGACCACGAAGGACCGGTCGAGATGCCCGACGAGGCATATCCCTTCCAGCTCACCACGGGCCGCCGTCTCGCGTTCTACAACACGGGAACGATGACCCGGGACTACAAAAAGGTCAAGGACGCCGAAGAGCTGCTAGAGATTACTGAAGAGGACGCCGGCAAGCTCGGTGTCGAGGATGGGGAGATGGTGAAGGTTAGCTCCCGACGCGGCACTATTAACGTCAAAGCCCGTGTCACCGACAAGGTGAGCCCGGGTCTCGTGTTCCTCGGGTACCACTTCCCCGAGGATGCGCCGGTCAACCAACTCACGATCAACGCCGTCGACCCCCGCTCCGGGACCGCCGAGTTCAAGGCCTGTGCGGTGAAGATAGAGCCAGTAGTGTAGGAGCGCCGAGAGCCGACAGAGCGCGACCGGAGGATCCTGTGCGCTGACGCTCGGCATCACGGCCTGGGCGGCGCGCCAGAATACTGACACGAGCCACCACTACGTGGCGGGGGGCGAGATCAAGAGCTGGCAGAACGGCCTGGCCATCTCCGGCGACTACCTCTCGGCGGCATCCTTCCTCGGCATAGCCGGGGCGATCGCCCTCGAAGGCTTCTCGGGTTTCTATCTGTCAATCGGATTCCTGGTGGCGTTCCTGGTGGTCCTCCTGCTCGTGGCCGAGCCGTTGAGGAACCTTGGCAAATACACCGTCGGCGACGTGCTCACGGCGCGGTTCAACGCCCGCGGGGTGCGATCGGCCTCGGCGTTGAACACGTTGGCGATCAGCATGTTCTACATGATCGCGCAGCTTATCGGCGCGGGCGCGCTCATAAGCTTGCTGCTGCCGATCTCGTTCAACCTGGCGATCATCATCGTGGGTGTTCTGATGACCGTGTACGTCGTGATCGGCGGGATGGTGGCCACCACCTGGATCCAGATCACCAAGGCCGTCTTGCTGATCGTCGGCTCCATCGGCCTGTCGGTCGCCGTGCTCGCCCAGTTCAGCTTCAACCCGATTGCGCTCTTCAGTGCGGTGGAGAGCGAGGTCGGCCGCGAGGCGATCGTGCCCGCTCCTCCCGGCGGTCTCGTGCCGGGGCTGGACACGATCTCGCTGAACATCGCCCTGGTTCTGGGGACGGCGGGCCTGCCGCACATCCTGATCCGGTTCCTCACGGTGCCCGACGCGAAGGCGGCCCGGCGCTCGATCATCGTGGCGACCTGGGTCATCGGGGGGTTCTACCTCTTGACCCCTATCCTCGGCTATGGCGCTACGCTCCTGGTCGGCCGGGACGCCATAGCCCAGCAAGACCCGGGCGGTAACCTGGCCGCCCCGCTGCTCGCACAAGCTCTCGGTGGTCCGATCTTCCTGGCATTTATTTCGGCTGTCGCCTTCGCGACGATCGTGGCCGTGGTCGCGGGGCTGGTCATCGCCGCTTCGAGCGCCTTCGCCCACGACTTCTACACCAACGTGATACGCCATGGCGAAGCGACCGAGCGCGAGCAGTTCAAGGCCGCCCGCTACACGTCCGCCGGCATCGCGATCACCGCCATAATCCTCGCCCTGCTGTTGCAAGGGGCGAACGTGGCGTTCCTAGTGGCGCTGGCCTTCGCCGTCGCCGCGAGCGCCAACGTCCCCGTTATCCTGCTTTTGATCTTCTGGAAGGGCTTTAATACGATCGGGGCGATCACCGGTATGCTTACCGGGCTCTTATCCTCAGTCGGACTCGTGGTCCTTAGCCCCACCATACTGGGCGACGCGGCCATTTTCCCCCTGACGAGTCCGGCTATCGTTTCCGTACCGCTCGGGTTCCTGGCCTGCTACCTGGGGACCAAGCTCGGCGGCAAGAGCGCCGAGCGCGAGATGAGCGAGGGACGGCAGACGTCCTACGACGAGATCTACGTTCGCGCCAACACCGGCATCTCGAACATCGAGCAGGAGATCCGGCAAGCCGCCCCGCAAGAGGAGCCCCGCACCACGTAGTTACCCGA
>CADCVF010000011.1:30634-124404 GCA_902806095.1 uncultured Rubrobacteraceae bacterium | reverse complement strand
ACGAGCTGGAGGCGATCGTTCAGGACGCATCCGGCGTACCGATGAGCAAAGGACGGGCCGTTGTCGATCGGTCTGATCTGCTTGTGATGCTAGACGAGCTAAGGGGATCCTTGCCTCCTGAGCTGGCTGAAGCCGAGTCGCTTCGCCGGGAATGCGGGGCCACAGTCGCTGCGGCCGAGGAGGAGGCCCAGCGCATAATCGAGGAAGCCCACCACCACGCTAACGCGATGGTCCCCGAGACGGAGCTCCACCGGCGTACGCAGCGTCGGGCCAGAGAGATCATAGACGGGGCGGAGCGCTACGCTGAGGAGGTCTCCGGCGGTTCCGAGGTTTACCGGGACCGCGTCATGGGGCAGTTGGAGAACTGGTTCCAGGACTCGCTCATCTCGGTGGAGGAGTCCAGGCAGGAGTTGGGCGGTGTCCCCATGCACCGGCCTGCGCCCCGGTCCGAGGTCGTCGAGGAGGAGACCGACGGTCAGGGCTGGCGGGCGAGCTCGGCCTAGCGGAGGTTGCAAAGAGGTCCAAACCTCTTGGCAAGCATTTCAGCCAGTCAGCTCTTTGTTTTCGCTTGTAGCCGAATGCGTGATTCGGGGTAGGTCGAGCCTGATACCTGAAGCCGCTTTCAGTGCTCTCGGGGAGGCTCTCCTTGCGGGGTCATGAGTTCGCTGAGGGCTTCGAGCCTTGCATTGAGGCCGTCGAGTGAAGCGTTGAGGTCGTTCGACCGGGCAGGGTTCTCACTATCTATGGAGATCCGGACGACCTTCGCCCTGAGGTCCAGAAACTCCTGGTATGTATCGGAGATCTCGGCGTCTGCGGCGCTTATCCTGCTTTCGAGCTCGCGCAGGTTCTCCTGTCTTGCGGTAGTCGGTGCGGCAGAGCCGGTGTTCCGGCTAAGGTCACGCGCGACTTCGGCGGCCCTCTCCCTACCCTGGGCCACGTCCACGAGCCGGTCCGCCGCCGCGTGCAGCCTGGGGACCACATCGTCGAGGACCGTCCTGGTTACGTCGTCTGAGGTCACGATAGCGGCGACGACCTTGCGGTAGACATCGAGGGCCGCCTCCACCTTCAGGCGGGTCGCTCCGCGGGGGAGCCAGCGGGCGCGGCGCTCGGGAGAGACATCACTGCTCTCTGTGGCGTTCGGGGATGTCTTCGGAACCTCGCCTCCCCCGAGGACCTTGCGCTGGAAGATTGGGTCTCTCGCGGCCAGGAAGACCAGAGAAGCGTAGGTTACGAGGGTCAAAGGCAGCAACCACCATGCCAGGGTGGTTGCGAAGACGCCCGCTCCGATCACCAGCATCGTGACGTTGATCGGACGCAGCGCCGCCGCCCGCAGCATCCGGTTTCGCTCCTCGGGCGAGAGGGGAGCGTTTCCCCGATCCACCGGAGGGCCTGAGTTGGGATTACGGCGTTCAGTCACCGTGATCCGTCGGGGGTATCAGACGTACCTTTCCTCCGACCTGGAGCGCGAGCGCATGAGCCGCGCTACCTTTGTTTATGGCGAGGCTCAGGCGCCAGTGGGAGTCGGGGACGAGCACCAGTTCGCCAGCCTTGGCCGACCCGAAAGTCTCGACGTATCGAACCGACATCTCGCCGTCACCAGCGTCTACTCTCAGGGAGTCACCATACCCAAGCCCCGACTCCTCCTGCATGATGGAGAGCCTTGCGTTGCCGAAGCGGTCGACGGAGATGATGTGGGTAAGAAGACCGGCGCCTTCATCTACGAGTACGCTCACCGGTCTGAGACGCATCAGTGAAGAAGGGTCCAAGGGCTCCCCCAGGTCCGAGAGCCCAACCCCGGCCGCAAGATGGGCCGCTACCGGGGCGAAGACGTCGCGGCCGTGAAAGGTGTTGGAGACGGGATGCAGGTGAAAGCGCTCTTCGGTGAGCGCGCAAGCACCCGAGATGCCACCCAGAGACTCCGCCGCCGGAACGAGCAGCCCGTTGTCCGGACCGACCAGCAGGGACCCGCTTTCCGTCCGTAGAGCCAGCTCCCGTCGCTTTGTGCCAACTCCTGGATCTACCACCGCCAGGTAGACCGTGTCGGCGGGCATGTAGCGGGTGGCGTGCTGCAGGATCTCAGCCCCCGTCTCCACGCTGAAGCCAGGTACCTCGTGCGTCAGGTCGACGATGGACAAACCGGGTGCGATCCGTAGCATTACCCCCTTGCACGTGCCGGCGAAGTCGTCGGTTAGACCGAAGTCAGACAGAAAGCAAACTGGCCTCATGCCACTAGTATAAAGCTCACCCGCATTGCCCGCGGCAACGATCCTCCCAGCCCGTGCCCAATCTGTCGGACCCTACACCAGGCTCCCGCCGATACCAATGGATACATCTCGACCTTAAACTTACTTAAGCCTCAACTGAAAGTTTACGAATATTAATTAGCAGATTAGGATTTTGGTCGAGGCTCAACATGTTGTGTTTGCATGTAATGGATTGTGAACATATCGTGCCTGATGGCATATAGTATACATTTCCGGCTCAGGTAAAGGGATTACAGGAGGTTGCGGGACGTGCAGGGGGATGCTAATTTCTGTTCGTGTGATTCCCGCCTACCCGGGGGCTCGGTTTAAAGCTTGGGTCTAGGCGTAGGATCGCTAAGGGCTTTATCGCGGGGAGGGATGGTGAAGTCCGGCTAGAGGCTCCCGATGGGGAGGGGCCGATGTAGCGGGAGGGGGGAAGGTTAACCTTCCCCCCTCCCGCTAGCACGTCAGCACGCTGGCTGCGCCAGCTTGTCAGCACTTGCCCTGACGGGCGCTTGTCAGCTAGTCAGCTTTCGCTTGCGCAAGTACTGGCTGACATGCTGACAAGGCGGCGCAGCCGCCGTGCTGACAAGCGAAGGCCGAAGGCCGCAGCGTGCTGACTTGCTGACATTACTCGAATACCTTTATGGCGCTGCTAGTGTATGCGGTGAGCCAGTGGAGGTCATCTTCGGTAAAAGGTTCGGTAGAGGTTCGGGTCGCATATACGACACCAAGAGCGTGCTCGTCGTGGAGGATCGGGACTGCCAAGGAGTTTGTCCAGCGGGCGTTCGTGCGCGCCTGGGGCAGGCGTCGGGGGCCGGTTACGGTCAGAGTAGGGTGGGTGGTTTTGAGCACCAGGTCTATCACGCTCCGGTCCGAAGGGGTGAGATCCCAGTACGAGTGTTCCCCAAGAGGCGTGAGGTCAGGGACCCTGATCAAGCCTACCCTGTCGGCTTTGAGCTCGCGTCTTATTATCTCGGCTATTTGCTTGGGTGGAGCATCGGGGTCGAGGTTTTTTGGCAACGAGGGGCGGAACACGAGCTGCGAGGAGAGGATAAAGTTCACGCCGGTCCCTGCCACTATGCCGAATAGATTGAACAGCGCGTAGTACGGAAAGTCATCCGAGACATACTTTACTAGCGGGTACCAGACGGCGAAGTTCGCCCCGATGCCCATGACGGCTACCGGGTAGGCCAGGACGCCGCGCAGGAAGAAGTGGATCCTGCTCGAGTTCCTGATGTCACGCCAGGTGAATGCGTTGTTGAGGAGGAAGTTGCTGAGGATGGAGAGACCGACCGCGAACATCCAGGCTATGACCTTGTTGGCGTCGAAGTACTCGGCGAGCACGATGAGGGTGACCATGTTGACCAGCACACCGGAGGCTCCGACGAGGGCGAACTTCCAGAAACGCCCCGCTGAAGGCACGTAGCAGAACAGGCTCAGTATGTGAGTCAGGTACTCGAAGCCCTGGCGCACGGTCGCCTTGGATACCCCAGCATGGCGGGCCTGGAACTCGAAAGACGTTTCGAGTACCTTGAGCTCGGGTGCGCACACGAGTATCTCCAGCAGCACCTTGAACCCCGTGGGCCTGAACTGGATGCCTGAGATCGCCTGGTTCTTTATGAGGAAGAAGCCTGCCATCGGGTCACTCGTCTTACGGGCCTCCTTGAAGACGATCCTGGCCAGGTATTTGCTTCCCACGGACACGGCCCGCCGCATTCTGCCAGAGAGGCCTGCATAGCTGCCGCCAGGGCCAGAGCGGCTCGCCACGACGACGTCGGCATCGGAGCGGCGGGCGATCTCCAACATCTCGCGCACCTTCTCGGGAGGGTGCTGCAAGTCCGCGTCCATCACGCAGATGTACTCGCTCACGCCCGAGAACAGCTCCATTCCAGTCGTCACGGCCGTCGAGAGACCACCGTACCGCTCTGCCCCCTCCCTGCGCACCAGGTGGACGCGTCCGTCCTGTTCTGCGAGGACCTGGATCAACTCCGGCGTTTCGTCCGTGGAGTCATCCACGAAGACCACCCGGTAATCCAGGTCCGAAAGGCTCTCGCGCAACTCGTGTACGAGCTTCGGGACGTTCTCGGCCTCGTTGCGCGTCGGCACGACGAGGGTAAGGAGCACCTTCTCCGGGCTCTTCCCGCGTTCCGGCCCGCCGGCAACCGTTTGCTTCTCTGCTTTCATGGCCGCTGTAGGCTAGCATATCGGGTGAACCTGCCCAAATACGGAATAAACTGCCCGTAAAGGCGGTATACGGAGGTACGTAGAGTGCAAAGCAGCGATCTGGAACGCGCGCACGTCAGGGTCTCAGGCCAGGTGCAGGGGGTCTTCTTCCGGGACTCGACCCGGCAGAAGGCCGAAGAACTCGGCCTGGCGGGATGGGTGAGGAACACGCCTGACGGGCAGGTCGAAGCCTTGTTCGAAGGTCCTTCTGAGAAGGTCAGGGAGATGGTCCGCTGGTGCGAAGAAGGTCCTCAGCAAGCCTCTGTCGAGAACGTGGATACGGACTTCGAGAGATCCAGCGGAGACCTCGAAGATTTCGAGGTCCGTTGAACCCCGCCCCACCAGCCGAAGTCCCCGCGGAACTGCGTCTACTCCTCGACACAGAAGGCGTACAGATAGCAGGTAGCAGGACTATAGATCACGGCACCCAGTACGACCTTGCCCGCGACGATGAGACCGCGAAGCTGAACGTCTATCATACGGGCAAGATCTCTGCCGGAGGTAGAGCTTCAGGGTTGAGGGACCTTCTCGACGACTGGCGTGCTTCGCAGGCGAAGACTGGTGGTACACGGGCTCCGACATCCCGCATGGCAGGGAGACCCGTTCTCGACGGTACGCCGAGGCTCGGCATCGACGAGGCCGGCAAGGGCGACTACTTCGGGCCTCTGGTCGTCGCCGGGGTCCGTATAACAGACGCAGCGACAGCGAGAAAGCTGCAGGAGATAGGGGTCAGAGATTCGAAGGAGATCAGGGTCTCGGGCATCCGCCGGATCTCAGATCGCATCCTCGAAGCCGTAGGCCGGAACAACGTTCACGTCATATCGCTCCCGCCCCGAAAGTACGAGACCCGTCGAAGCGCCGCCGGAAATGTCAACAGGCTGCTCGGCGAGCTCGATGTCATGATCATGGGTGAACTTATGAGCGAGGTTGAAGTAGTAGTGGTAGACGAGTTTGCCAGATCCACCCGCTCCCACCTCGAGCCGTTCGTGCCGGGAAGCGTGCGGCTCGAGGTACGCACGCGGGCTGAGGACGACGCGGCGGTGGCGGCCGCGTCCATTATGGCGCGGGCGCGGCAACTCGAGGAGATAGACCGTCTCTCGGAGCGGGTCGGGTTCGGTTTGCCGCTCGGAGCGACGCACGTAGTGGAGGCTGGTCGGCGGGTGGTCGGGGAACTCGGGGAGGAGGGCCTTGCGGAGGTGGCGAAGATCCACTTCGCCACCACGCGTCGGGTGCTAGAGACGGCCGAACAGAGTGACGGAGGTAACCCTTGATAGATCTTCGCAGCGACACAGTGACCCGTCCGACGGAGGGCATGCGGCGGGCGATGCTCGAGGCGCCGGTCGGGGACGACGTGTTCGGTGAGGACCCGACGGTAAACCGGCTCGAGGAGTACGTTGCTGACCTGCTCGGCAAGGAGGCGGCACTCTACGCCCCTTCAGGGACGATGACCAACCAGATCGGGGTCCACGTCAACACGAACCGGGGAGAGGAGGTGCTCTTGCACGAAGGCTCTCACATCTTCGTCTACGAGGCCGGCGCCCCGGCGATACTCTCGGGCGTCCAGCTTCGCACCCTTACCGGCGAGGCCGGCGTACTCGACTCGGAGACCGTACGCGCCGCCGTCAGGCCCAAGGACGTCCACTTCCCGCGCTCGAGGCTGCTCTGCCTGGAGAACACCCACAACACCTCTGGGGGCAAAGTCTTCCCGCTGGAGGACTTCGCGACCGTCGCCGCGACGGCGACAGAGCTCGGCCTGAAGGTCCACCTCGACGGGGCCAGGCTCTTCAACTCCCAAGCTGCGACCGGCATACCGGCCAGAGAATGGTGCGTGCACGCCGACACGGTCTCCGTGTGCTCCTCCAAGGGTCTCGGAGCACCGGTCGGGTCCCTGCTCGCCGGGGACGAGGAGACCATCATGGAGGCACGACGGGCGCGCAAGGCCTTCGGGGGTGGTATGCGGCAGGCCGGCATCATCGCCGCCGCCTCCCTCTACGCTTTCGAGCACCACATAGACAGGTTGGCTGAGGATCACGACCACGCCAGCAACCTCGCGTCGGGGCTGAGGGAGGCTGGCTACGATGTCCAGAAACCGGAGACCAACCTCGTCCTCGTTGCTGTCGACGACCCTTCCGAGTTTCTGCGGGCACTCGCCCGCGAAGCCGTACTCGCCACGCCTGGCAGACCCGGATACATCCGCTTCTGCACGCACCTCGACGCGTGCGACGTTTTGGGAACTGAGGAGGGGATACAGCGAGTCGTTGCGGCTTGCCTTGGAGCTTCGGAGTCGATCTCACCTATCAAGGGGGTGAACTCGGCCGGTACGAGTTGATGCTGCTCGACCGAACACAGACTAATGTCTGCACCCGTTCGTGGGCGGGGGGACCTGCCGACGCGATAGAGCTAGAGGCGATCCCGATAGTAGCGGATGAGGCGCATGTACGTCTTCCAGTCCCAGTAGGGGCCTGGGTCGGTATGACAATTGACACCGCCGCCGGAGCCGGGACAGCCGGGTACTTGATCGTGGCCGATTATGTGCTCGCGGTCTATAAGGATCTCGTACTTCTTGCAGTACCATGCCGAGAGCCTCGCCGAGGCGTGGTACATCTTATTGGTGAACGAGTCGGGGTTGTCTATGTAACCCTCGTGCTCAATGCCGATGCTGAGCGTGTTGGTCTCCCACAAACCGGCGTGCCAGGCGATGTCCATGTCGCGCACACACTGCGCCACCCGCCCTTTCCTGCTGACGACGTAGTGCGCCGACGCCTGGGCGGCGCTGTTCTCGAACCAGCTTATGGTGCCTGAGTAGGTGCCCTGTGCGACGTGGATAACGATCTTGCTATCGTAGGAGGTCTCCCTGTTGGAGTCGGTGTAGTTGCTTGAGGCGGCCGGATACCACACGGCCTGTGGGTAGTTGGTGGCGCCGCTCTTGGCGGTGTAGACCTGAGGTACTTCGACGTCTTGTGGCAAGAGCTTCATGCGCTCGCCGGTCGAGATGGTCAATGAGGCCCCGCTCTCGAGCACATCGTAGACCTGGCTGGCGTACAGGTCCGTGTTCGCGTACTTAGTGAGCGCCTCCTGCCAGCCATCCAGGCTCTTCGGCTTGGGCTTTCCGACAAGGTCTGAAAGGAGAGCTGCGCCGCCCTTGATGTTGGCAGAGCGGGCGTTCTTGAGTCGCTCTTCGGAGAGACCACTTAGCTTCGCCGCCTTGCCTAGAGTGTTCCTGGAAGGGTTTTTGGTGAGCTGCATGATCCCGTAGTCGCCGCGGCCTTCGAGATCTCCTTTCCGGTAGGCGCTGGCGGATGGCGGCGGCATCTCCCAAAGGGTGTTGTAGTAGCCCATCGCCAGGAGCAACTCGACCGGCACCCTGTACCTTCTGGCGGCGGCAGCGAACTGTGCCTCCAGTGAAGATCCCGTCTGTGCCAGAACCCTGCCGCCCGCCGTTCCGAGCAGGGAGGCGCCTGCAAGTCCTGCTCCGCCCAATCTCAGGAAATCTCGGCGGTTCATAGTCGTGAACCGATCCTCAGAATGCATGTACCCCTCCATTTGCACTGTCTCCCGTGCTCCAAGGTATTTCGCGCCGCGCTTTGCGCCTTGGCAGCGCCCCTATACTCGCATCAGAGTCTGCCTTCCCATTTGTGCGGTCAGACCCAAGGTCGGCGAGTCCCAAACTCGAAGCGCAGCGTTTCCCTCCAGAGAAAGCATTGTCTCTACGGCCGCCATTATAGGGCAAGTCCGGGGAGATTTTGCTGATCTCAGCATGAATCTTCACCGCTCTGGAACTTCTCGCAGAGATCAGTACGGGGTGCGCTCGAGCTTGCAGCCCTGTATCCTGTATTTCGTGACGAGGATCTCTCTACCCCGGACGATGCCAGAGCGCGTCGCCCCGGCGCTTGTGCTAGCTTGCCTGCTCTTATGTGTCTCCGGTGAAGCAAGAGCGGCGGGTGGATCGTACATAGAGTTCGGCTCCTACGATACTCGCAGAGCCCTTGCGGCAGGGACCGAGAGCGGGGTTACGTTCGAGAACGGCGCGGTACGGCTCGCCCGCGGGAGGACTGAGGGCACACTGACCTCCCGGGTATACGCCTCGGCTCACAAGGACACTTTCATCCCTTCTTGGAACGCGAGCACGCCTTCCGGTACCTGGTTGCGGACGGAGATGAGGGTGCGCTCGGGCGGGAGCTGGACCCGCTGGTGGGACATGGGCGTGTGGGCCAAGGGTACAGGTACCATAGAGCGCCACGGCGTGGACGGCCAGAGAGCTGGAGACTGGCGGGTCCTGACGGACACGCTCCAGAGCATCGGTCCCGTCTTCGCTGACGCCTACCAGTACCGTCTCACCCTTCTTTCGAAGAGGACGGATCGTACACCGAGCGTCAGGGCGATCTACGTGACAACCTCCGACTCCTACCGCAATGGGGAGGCTCTCGTCGGGGCTAATGAGAGCCTGGGGGGTGACGACCTCTCTGTGCCTGCCAGGTCGCAGATGATCTACCCGAACGGCGGCGAGGTGTGGTGCAGCCCGACGTCTCTCTCCATGGTTATGGCCTATTGGGCGAACAAGACGGGCAGGCGTAGCCTCGACCAGGAGGTTCCTACAGTCGCGCGCGGCACCTACGATTACGTCTACCGCGGGAACGGTAACTGGCCTTTCAACACAGCCTACGCTGCCTCTAACGGTCTAAGGGCCTCGGTCAACCGCTTCTCCTCGCTCGGACAGGTCGAGCGCTGGATCGCGAAAGGGGTGCCTGTCATCGCGAGCATTTCTTGGGAGAGGGGAGGGCTGACAGGCGCGCCCCTTCCGGCGAGCTCGGGCCACCTACTCGTGATCCGGGGCTTCACCGAAGCAGGGAACGTGATCGTCAACGATCCCGCAGCCGCTGCTGATTCGGGCGTTAGGCGGATCTACCAGCGCGACGAGTTCAACCGAGTGTGGTTCGAGTCTGGCTCGGGCGGCGTGGCCTACATCGTGCGCCCTGAGAGGTGGTCCGTCCCCGACCGCACCTACGCCCGCGGGAGCTGGTGAAGCCGGTCGAGGTCGCCCTTGTCCCCCAGACAAGTTTGGCCCAGCCTCTGGTGGTCCTGGAGGAAGCCCTCAGGGATGGCGACTCCGTACCCGAGCAACTCATTGACCGTCTGCGGAAGGCCGTCGAACTCGGGGACGTAGAGGTATTCGCCGCCTGGACGGGAGAGCAGATACTCGGCGTAGCCGTCCTCGCCTATCGCCTGAACGTCTCCGCCGGCACTCTGTTCGCCAGCATCGAAGACCTCTATGTGCGCCCGGAAGCCAGACTCCAGGGCGCCGGCCGCGCCCTTCTCGAAGCTGCGCATGAGCGCTGCACCGCACACGGCATCTCTTACGTCGAGGTACAGGTTGAAAAAAAAGAGGCCGAAACGTTCTACGCCGCCCTCGGCTACGAGCCTGAGACAGCCGTAAGAGTCCTCTCACGCTCCCTACCCATCAGCGGCAGAAGAAGGAAAAACTGATACCTGAAGCCTGAACCTCTAATCAAACTCAAGCACTTTATAGACGGAGACCTCCCGGAACCCCAGGTCTTCGTAGAACTTGCGGCCGCGCGCGTTGGCGGCCGCCACCTGGAGTGAGATACCGTCTGCGCCTCTCTCCTGCGCCCAGGCCCTGACACTCTGGAGGAGGGCGCGACCCATACCGCAGTTACGGTACTCGGGTTCGACGAAGACGTCATCCACGGAGGCCCACGTCTTCGGGAGGAAGGTCGGGGAGCCCTGGCGCAGCTCGCCCGAAACAAAGCCCACCGTCCGGTCTCCCGCCGCAGCCACGAAGAGGAACGAGTAGCCGCTGTTCGCCACGTCGGCCAGAAAGCGTCGCATCGTCTTCTCGGCTCCGGGTGAGGTCTCGTAGACTCGGTCGTGGGCCGTATGTTCCTCGGCGCTCTGCATCCACAGCCTTGCAGCCTCGGCCGCGTCATCCCTGCGTCCCGGCCTTATGACGAAGTCAGCACTCACGGACCAATGCTAACCCATGCGCCGCGGTTCGCAGGGGACGGGGTAGGATATGATCCGGAAATACCGGAGAGGAGCCGGGTACGGAGCGTAAGGTGGACAGGTTCTGGGAGGTGGATGCGGCCCGCGGCGTCGCCATCATCATGATGATCGTCTACCACTCCACCTACGACCTGGATACCCTCGGAGGCTATGACGTCCAGTCTACTTCGGGGAACTGGGATCTCTTCGCCGACGTTACTGCGGGCCTGTTTCTGTTCCTCGTCGGCGTCTCGCTCGCCATAAGCCGGGCGAGGACCAGCATGACGGGGTGGAGGCTCTTCGGTAAATATCTGGCGAGAGGCTTGAGGATCCTCGCGTACGGGATGGTTTTGACCGTCGTCTTCCTGGCCCTCGGGATGGGCGTCATCGCGTTCGGCATACTGCAGCTGATCGGGGTCTCCATAATCCTCGCCTACCCTTTCCTGAAGCTCCGGTTCACTAACCTCGTGCTCGGCACCCTCATATTCGCCGCAGGCCAGTACATACTGGCTCAGGGCCTCTACTCACAGAGCTTCTGGCTCTTGCCTTTCGGTGTCGTACCAGAGGGCGTGGTGATGCCGGATTACAGGCCTTTGCTGCCCTGGTTCGGCATCGTCCTGATCGGGCTTTTCTTCGGGAACTCGAAGTACGGTGATGGTAGAAGGCCCGCGGTTACGGAGGATAAAGCCCCTGTACTGGCGAGACCGCTGCTTCCTCTTGGTAGAAACGCGCTGTTTGTCTACCTGATCCACCAGCCTATCATCATCGCTCTGCTCGCCGTATCGGGCATCGTTGACCTGAACATCTTGTAGAACATCAGGGTTCCTGGTTTCTTTTTCGCGGCGCAAGCGTTACAGTCAGCGGCAACGTTTCCGAGGAGATAGGGAGGTTGCCTGGAGAAGATCACATCGCAGTAGATGGCCAGCGAGCGCGATGGGATCGTCGGAGCTTGCGGGTAGAGAGCAATACAAGCGCCAGGACTCTTGCGGCAAGATGCGGGAGTCGACGAGGAAGACGTTCATCGAAGCATTCGGCGGGTACGTCTCGGCTTCGGGCGGTCGTCAAGGCGGTGACAAATCCCGGTGGTGACGCCGGGGACAAAGCACCGTTCGGCCCGGATACAGAGCCTCTATCGCACTATCCCCTGTCTCTGCCATCCCTGATCCCATCCCCGGATAGACAGGGAGGTAAACCTGTGTGCGGCATAGTGGGTTACGCCGGTAAAGAGCGGTGTGTCGAGGTGCTTATGGAGGGTCTCGGGCACCTCGAGTATCGTGGTTACGATTCGGCTGGGCTGGCCCTTCAAAGGGAAGGCCGGATAGAGCAGATAAGGGAGGTCGGGCAACTCGAGAACCTCACCCGCGCCCTTGACGGGCGCAACGGTGACCTCTCCCAGGTAAGGACCGGGGTGGGACACACCCGCTGGGCGACGCACGGACGTCCCAGCGAGGAGAACGCTCATCCCCATCTCGGCGGAGCTGGGAGCGTCGCAGTCGTGCACAATGGCATCATAGAGAACTTCTCGGAGCTCAAGGCGGAGTTGGAGGGGCGGGGCATATCATTCCTTTCCGAAACGGACACGGAAGTGATGGCGCATCTCATCGCCGAGCGGGTCGAGGCCGGGGAGAGATTGCGTACGGCGCTCGCCGGGGTTCTGCAGCGGCTCGAGGGTTCCTTCGCCGTCGCCGCGGTCAGCGTGGATGAGCCCGGCAAGGTCGTCGCGGCCCGCCACCAGAGCCCGCTCGTCGTCGGGCTCGGGGAAGGTGAGAACTTCCTGGCGAGCGCGGTGCAGGCCCTGCTCGGGGAGACGCACGAGTTCATCCTCGTCGAGAACGGTGAGATCGTCGAGATAGCCGACTCCTCGGTAGAGGTGTTCACCTTTTCGGGAGAGCCTGTCGAGCGTGAGTCCTTCGAGGTGGACTGGGACACCGAGGCCGTCGAGCTCGGCGGCTACGACGACTACATGCTCAAGGAGATCCACGAGCAGCCCGCTGCCCTGGGCGCGACCCTTCTCGGCCGTATCGACACAGACGGCGTCGTCGACCTCTCGGAGGTAGGGCTCGACCTCTCTGAGCTAGACCGGGTTGTGGTCGTCGCCTGTGGCACGTCCTATCATGCCGGCTTGCTAGGCAAACACGCCATAGAGAAGCTCGCCAGGATACCCGTCGAGGTCGTGATCGCCAGCGAGTATCGCTACGCTGACCCCATAGGGGACTCTCGCACGCTGGTCGTTGCCATAAGTCAGAGCGGGGAGACCACAGATACCCTGGCGGCCGTTCAGTCGGCGCGGGGCTTCAGGGCCAGGGTGCTTGCGGTGACCAACACCCAGGGGTCACTCATCACCCGCGAGGCCGACGCTGTCCTGCTGACCAGGGCTGGGCCCGAGATCTGTGTGGCCTCCACCAAAGCCTTCGTCGCCCAGGTCGCCGCTCTCGACCTGCTGGCGCTGGCGCTAGCTGGCATCCGTGGGGTATTGGCGGAGGGGGAGTTGCGGGAGATCGGACGCAGCCTCAGGCTGGCGCCTGAGAAGGTCGAGGAGACGCTCGAGTCGCTCGGGAACCGGGTCGAGGAGGCCGTCGAGGTCTTCGAAGACGCGCGATGCTCGCTCTTCCTGGGGCGTGGCATCTCGTATCCCGTGGCGCTGGAGGGGGCCCTGAAGCTCAAGGAGATCTCCTACCTGCCATCCGAAGGGTATCCGGCGGGCGAGATGAAGCATGGTCCCATTGCCCTCGTCGACGAACATTGTCCCGTCATAGCCGTTCTCGGGGAGGGCCTCGTCCGCGAGAAGACCCTCTCGAACGTCGAGGAGACCGTTGCCAGGGGCGCCAGTGTGATCGCCGTCGCCCGTGAAGGTGACAAAGGCGCAGAAAGGATGGCGCGCCTGGTGCTCCCCATCCCCGAGGCCCCGGAGATCCTGGCTCCCTTCGTCTGTAGCGTGCCGCTGCAGCTCCTCGCATACCACGTCGCGAAATACCGGGGCCTCAATGTCGACAAGCCGCGCAACCTCGCCAAGAGTGTCACCGTCGAATAGAAGATTAGAGGTGGTGCCGGAGACCGCTGTTGCATCTCAGAAGAGAATACTTTCATGCGCGCGATGATCCTGGAAGTTCCCGGCGAACCGCTTAGGGTGGCAGAGGTGGCCATGCCCGAGCCAGGTCCTCCTGCGCGGTGGCAGGGTGCGTGGGGCAGCCGTGCTCGTCGACCATGCCTGACGGGCGTTACAAAGTCACGCGCGGCCAGGGTAGCGACGATCGCCATGACGCAAAAAAGCTGAAATGCTGTCCCTACCGGATGACGTTTAGGGCAGCTGGTTCGATACGGAAGGACATGGGTAGTCTGCCCCACAGCTCACCGTCGAGTTGTACTGGCACTTCTGCGCCGGGGGCCCTGGCGTAGACCTCTGTGGAGGTAAAAGAGGTCATCGCGCGGTTGAGGGGTATCCTCGCCATGATCCCGGCGAAGACATCAGGCCTGAGGAGGTCGCTCACGCGCTCGACCAGGACGGTCTCGAACGCTCCACTCGTCAGCAGGCCGGGCTCCGACACCCTGTAGTCGCCGCCGTAGTACTGGCCGTTGGCTACTATGGCGAACCTCGCGGTGTGGACCTCGTCGCCGTGGATTACCTCTAGCGGGGGGAACCTGTTCCCGAAGAGCACCTTGAACGCGGTTACCTGGAAGGCCAACCTCCGCAGGTAGCGCTTCAGTCGCGGTGTCACGGCGCCTATCACTGTCGCGTCGAAGCCTATCCCGGCCATACAGGCGAAGCGGCGCTCGACGCCCTCAGCGTTTGTGGCGACGCCGAAATCCACCGAGGAGCGTTCGCCTTCCAGTATGCGCTGGCAGGCCTCGGACGGATCTAGCGGCAGCCCGAACTCCCGCGCAAGCACGTTCGCGGTGCCGAGCGGCAGAATGCCCAGCGTGGCCTCTGGTGAGAGCCCGTTCAAGACTTCGTTGACCGTGCCGTCGCCCCCAGCGGCCACGACCAGACGGTCCCCTGCAAGGGAGGCAAGCTCGGTGGCGTGGTCTGGGTGTTCGGTGTTCAGCACTTCTACCGCCAGGCCTCCCGAGCGCAGAATCTTCGCGAAACGCTCCAGATAATCCTCATCACCCGCGCGCCCAGAGTTCGGGTTTCCGATGATGACAATGTCTTTGACCGTATCCATCTTCATACTATAGCCCTTTTGCCTGGGGTGAATCTGCCGTAACATACGCCCCGTGGAAGGTTTCGTCGTACCAGGGATCGGGGTCGACGTCGTCGACGTCGAGAGGATGCAGTTCGCCCTGGAGCGCACCCCGAAGATACGCCGGCGGCTGTTTACGGAGGCGGAGATCGCCTACTGCGAGAAGTACCGCTTCGCCGAGCGCCATTACGCAGGACGCTGGGCCGCCAAAGAGGCCGTTACCAAGGCCCTGGGATGCGGCCTGATCCAATGGAACGGCGTCGAGGTCGTGCGGATGCCCCGTAGCGCCCCAACGGTCCGTATCTCAGGCAAGATCAAGAAGTTCGCCGATGCGGTCGGCGTGCGGGAGGAGGATCTCTACATCTCCATAACCCACTCCGAGCTCTCCGCGGTCGCCGTCTGCGTCGTGCGCCGGGAGCGGATCTCGGGGTGAAGCTCTACACCGCAGAGGAGATGTCCCGCGCTGACGCAGCGGCGCAGGATCTCGGCATCCCAGGCGGCGTCCTGATGGAACGCGCCGGTGTAGCAATGGCCCGTATCGCCCTGGAGCGATACTCCCCGGGGCGGGCGCTCGTCGTCTGCGGCGGCGGTAACAACGGTGGCGACGGCTTCGTCATCGCCCGCGAGCTACACCGCTCCGGCGTCGAAGTTGCGGTTCTGGCGACGAAGAGCGAGTACGAAGGGGACCCCGCGACCAACCTGGAGGTACTGCGGAACCTGCAGGTGCGGTTTTTCGTCCGGGACGACCTCGATGCGGAGCTCAGATCGGCCGACCTCGTCGTCGACGCCCTGCTCGGGACGGGGTTCTCTGGGGAGGTGCGCGAGAAGGAGGCAGGGATCATCGAGCAGATGAACTTTTCTCGGTCCCCCGTACTCGCCGTCGATGTCCCATCAGGGGTAGATGGGGCGACCGGTGAAGTAGCAGGGGCTGCAGTGGTCGCCGACCTTACTGTCTGCGCGCACGCGATGAAGGTTGGGTGTGTGATCTCCCCAGGCCGCGAGCACTCCGGCGAGGTCGTGGCCGTAGATATCGGTATCCCACCCGAGGCAGACATCGACCCCTCTCTCGTCTGGACCGACGCGGCTTCTCTACGGGGGAAGATACCGCGTACGGCCGAGCCGGCCCACAAATACTCGGCCGGCGCCCTGCTCGTCGTCGCCGGCTCCCGCGGCACGACAGGAGCCCCCGTTATGGTCGTCCGGGGCGCGCAGAGAGTAGGGTGCGGCATAGTCTTCCTTGCCACCTCCGAGGGTGCCGCACCCGCCGTTGACCTCACCCTCACCGAGGCGCTCGTATACGGCGTCGCTGAGGAGGAAGAAGGCTACATGAGGTCAGGTGCGCTGGAGGAGATCCTGGAGCACGCAGCTAGAGCCTCCGCGCTCGTGATGGGCCCGGGAACGGGGACAGGGGAGGATGGCAGGCGCCTCGTCGAGGGTATCCTGCGCGAGGTCGGGCTGCCCGTATTGCTCGACGCCGACGCGATCACGAACCTCGCTGGTACGGACGTACTCGCCCTGAGAGAGAGCCCGACCGTAGTGACGCCACACGCCGGGGAGTTGGGGCGTCTGCTCGGATCTGGGGCCAGGGAGGTGTCGGCCCGCAGGCTAGATTCAGCCCGCGACGCGGCCGAACGGCACCGTTGCTGCGTGTTGCTCAAGGGTTCGGATACGCTCGTCGTCGAAGGCGAAAGAGTCGCCGTCAACTCTACGGGGAACGTCGGGCTGGCCACGGCTGGGACTGGGGATGTGTTGTCGGGTGTGATCGGGGCCCTCCTCTCGCGTGGGATGGACCCTTACGAGGCGTCCAGGGCCGGCGCCTGGGCGCACGGACGCGCGGCGGAGCTGTGGCTGGAAGAGACCGGCTGGCCCGCGGAGAGCTTCGTTGCGACCGACCTGCTCGAATATCTTCCGCCGGCCGTGGGAGAGTTGTTCTGACCTTCAGGCTGCTTTTCATCGGGGACATCGTCGGGCCCGCGGGGTGCTCTGCGGTCCTGGATCTCCTCCCCCGCTTGCGTCGAGAGCTGGAGCCTGACGCCGTCGTCGCCAACGCCGAGAACTCGGCCCCGACGGGGCGTGGGATCACCCGTGAGAGCGGCTCCGCCCTGCTCTCCGTGGCCGACTTCCTCACCCTCGGGAACCACGCCTTCGACGCCGATGGATACAGTGAGTTTCTCGAAGAAGAGGACAGGGTGGTGCGTCCCGCCAACTTCGGCGAAAAGGACCCGGGGCTCGGCCTTGGGGTTTTCGAGGCTGGCGGTGTAACCGTGGGCGTCACCAGCGTGCTCGGGCGCGTGTTCGTCGAGAGGACGAAAAATTCTCCTTTCGAGGCTGCCGACCAAGCCGTCGAGGAGTTGAAAGCGCGCGGCGCCGACCTCGTGCTCGTCGACTCCCACGCCGAGGCCACGAGCGAGAAGCAGGCACTCGGCTATTATCTCGACGGGAGGGCGCATGCCGTATTGGGGACCCATACGCACGTGCCCACGGCGGACCTTTCGATCCTACCGGACGGAACCGCATACGTGAGCGACGTCGGCATGACAGGGTGCAAGAAAAGCATCATCGGCTTCGAGCAGGAGGACTTCCTGGCTCTGTTCATGGGTGATTGGCGTGGGATCTCGGTCGCCACGCGCGGTCCTGTCGTGCTCAATGCTGTGCTCGTCGAGTTCGACATCGACACCTTTCGGGCCGTCGGGATAACAGCCGTGAGCAGGGAATGGAAGCCTTAACCTGAGGCTCACCGAGCCGTTTACAATAGTGGGAACGACGATTGGAGAGGTGTAACGTGGAGCAGCAGGACATCAGGGAATTGAGGGTGGCCGAGATCGCGCACCAGGAGTGGCCCACGCTCGGCCCAGACGAGACGGTGGAAGGTGCGATCAAACTCTTCGCCGAGTCCGGCATCTCGGGCACTCCCGTCGTCGTCGACGGCGGGAGGCTTGTCGGCATAGTCACGGAGGGGGACCTGATCTTCCGTGACGCTGATGTCAAAGCACCAGGCTTCCTCGACATCCTCGGTGGCCTCATCCCCCTGGGGAGCTGGGACGAGTACCGCAAAGAAGCGCTCAAGAGCGCCGGCGTTACCGTCGACGAGGTGATGACGAGGGAGCTGATCACGATCTCCCCCGACGCATCTCTCGCGGAGGCTTCCACTATTATGGCCGACAAGAGGGTCAAGATCCTCCCCGTCGCGGAAGACGACATCCTCCACGGTGTGATTACCCGCATGGATATCCTGACGCTCCATGTACTGAACCCCCGCAGGTAAGAAGGCCCGTGAGCAGCATGGCCGCCGGAGTCAGGGCCCCGAGCCGTACCTGGGCTGAGGTGGACCCTGGCGCCGTACGCCACAACGTGGGCACCCTCAAACGCAGGGCTCCGAACTCGCGCCTGATGGCCGTCGTCAAGGCGGACGCTTACGGTCACGGCTCCGTCGAGGTGGCCCGTGCCTGTATCGAGGCCGGGGCACATTCTCTCGCCGTCGTCACCGTCGAGGAAGGGGCGGAGCTGCGGCGCGCTGGTCTGGAAGTGCCGATCCTGGTCTTCACCGATCTCCTGCCTGACAGGCTCCCTCTGGCCGAAGCGCATCGCCTGGTCGTGACGGCCCACTCCATCCCGAGCGCGAGACGCATCACGGCCAACCCTGGTCTCGAAGCACACCTGAAAGTGAACACGGGGATGAACCGCTGGGGTGTCGAGCCCTCGGAGGTGGGGGAGGCGCGCAGGATCCTCGGCCCGAGGCTCACCGGCGTCTACACACATTTCGCCTCAGCCGACTCCGACGAGGGGGAGACGAGGCGCCAGATAGAGCGCTTCGATTCCGTCCTCGCCTCACAACCCTTCGGCGGTATCCTGGTTCACGCCGCAAACTCCGCGGCCACCCTCTGGCATTCCGGATCGCACTACGCCTGCGTCCGGCCCGGCGTGGCGCTCTACGGTCTGCACCCTGCGGGCGATGAGGGGGACCCGACGGCTGAGGGACTGCAGCCCGCGATGGCCCTCAAGAGCTACGTCGCCGGCGTGCGGCGGCTCGATAGAGGGGAAGGGGTATCCTACGGGCTGACCTATAGAGCCGGGGCGCCGATGTTCGCAGCGACCGCGCCTGTTGGGTACGCGGAGGGGTATCGACGTACGCTCTCGGGGAAGGCCGAGGCCCTGATCCGGGGCCTCAGGCGCCCGCTCCTCGGACGGGTCACGATGGATGCCTGTGTCTTCGGGGTGGACGAAGATGTCGAGGTCGGCGACGAGGTCGTGCTGCTAGGCACGCAAGGCGAAGAGCGTATCAGCGCCGAAGAGCTCGGCTCACGCGCAGGCACGATAAACTACGAGATCACCACGGGGATAAACCCCCGCCGCGTCGAGAGGAGCTACGAGGATGTTCGAGGACCTTAAGTGGAAGTCAGCCGCCAGGAGGTCGGCGATAGTCATCGCCATCTACCTCGGCCTGCTCTACCTCCTTAGCGTCGCGTTCCCAGGCAGCAGCTTCAACCTGGACACCCAGGGTCAAATCGTCAGCCTGCTCGTGAACGCGGTCATATTCTTCTTCATCTTCACGTTCGTCTACGCACTCGTGGAGCGCAGTAGGAACAGGCGTGTGGCCGAAGCCCGGAAACAGAACAAGTCAGGAAAACAGGCCACGGGCGAAGGCGACCAGGAGGACGGCGCCTCCTCGCTCAAGGGACGTCCCAACCCCAATACGAGCCGTAAGAAGACCCGACGCCGACGCTAGAACCTTGGACTTCCACGCGGCCCTCGACCCCCCGCTGGATACCGCCTGCCTACTCGAGATCGTCCCCGAGCTCTCGCTCGCCCGCGAACTGGAAGGTAGCCAGTATCATCACCTGAACACCCTGGACCACGTCATCGAGGTCATCCGGGGTGTCGAGCGCGAACTCGAGGAGGGCAGGGTTGGCGCCCGCGTTCGGGAAGATCGCGTACAGGACCTGCGCCTCGCCGCCCTGTTGCACGACGTGGCCAAGCCCGTTACCCGCGGCGAGTTCGAAGGCAGGGTTCTCTTCGTCTCCCATGATTCTCTCGGCGCTGGGATGGTCCGGCGCATCGGCCGCAGGCTCGGCCTGTCGGCGGGGGAGACAGATCTCGCGTCGACCCTGACCGGGTTGCACTTGAAGATAGGCTTTATGGGCAACCCCAGCACCGACTACCCGCCGGAGAGACTCGCCCGCGCCGCCGGACCCTTCGGCGAAGAGCTCGCCGTCTTGAGTTGGGCCGACCGCCTAGCCGCCCAGGGCCCGCGCCTAAAGCCCGAGCACCTGCGCCGCCACGAGGAGCTCTGTACCTGGTTCCTGCGCATCAGTCGCGACCTTGGTCCCCACCCCCTGCCCGATTATGCAGCATTGGAAGGAACGATCTCCTCTCCCGCGTCCGGCGCCGACGTCGGGTACGCGGCCAGCTATCTCAGACTTCTCGCAGCCCGAGGGACAGGGGACAACCCCGCATTCACCCGACTTCCACGACTCCTCTGATCCCCACCCCGAAACCACTAACCCGTCCAGCACTCAGCAACCTGACAAGCTGAAGTGCTGAAATGCTGACATGCTGTAATGTAGAATCGCGCCGAGAGTGTAGCGGCCCCGCGGGGCTAGAGGAGGTAGGGGTCTTGAACTTCGAGAGGGCGAAGAGGGATCGTTGGATTCGGGGCGTCTGCGGTGGCGTGGCCAACACCTACGGTTGGAACTCCAATTTAGTGCGGCTCGCCACGGTGGTGATCGCCGCGATCATCCCCGGTCCGAGCACGCTGGTGGCCTTCGTGATCTACCTGTTGCTCGGCTTCACGCTCCCAGAGAGCGACGAGTTCTAGGCGCTTTGGACTTCGCGGAGGCCCAGAAGGAGGCCCTGGGCTGTACGAAGTGCGGGTTGTGCCACTCCAGGACACAGGTCGTCTTCGGCGACGGACCGCTGAACGCCGGGCTATTCATAGTCGGTGAGGCACCGGGCTTCAACGAGGATGAGGGGGGCAAACCTTTTCTGGGAGCCTCGGGGATGCTCCTGGACCGTCTGCTCGAGTCTCTCGAGCTCGGGCGCGAGAAAGTCTATCTGACCACGCTGGTCAAGTGCCGCCCGCCGGGATCTCCGCCCCGGCCCCCGAAGCCCTCCGAGGTGAGCTCCTGCCGGCCTTACCTCGTCTCCCAGCTCGCGGCCGTCGACCCCAGGGTCGTCGTGGCACTCGGAGACCTGCCCAGCCGGATACTCACGGGGAGGAAAGAGTCCGTCTCGCGCATCAGGGGGCGTGCGATCCCGCTCGACGGCCGCTACGTCTTCCCGACACTCTCGCTTCAGCGCGCCCTCTATACTCCCGCAGACCGGGCACTCCTCGTCTCGGATTTCTCCCGCCTGCCCGAACTCCTCGAGGCCGAGCGGCCCTCAACCTACGAGACCATGAACGTCACCCGCTCCCCCGACGCAGAGCGGGAACCGGTCCAGCCGGGGCTCTGGTAGAGTTCCGGGATCATCCCGTGGAGCTCGAGGGCCTGAAGGAGGCTATGCTCGAGGAGCTGGCCTCCAGGGTTGCGCGGGTGCTCGGCCCAGGTGACGTCGTCGTGCTCTCGGGCGAAGTCGGCGCCGGCAAGACCACCTTCGTGCGGGCCGCTGCCAGAGCTCTAGGTGTCACTGAGAGGATTACGAGCCCGACCTACCAGCTCGCCCGCGGCTACGAAGGGCTCAAGGACGGGCGACGTGTGACCGTCAACCACATGGATCTCTACCGTCTCGAGGGGATCGAAGACCGCGACGCGCTCGAGCTCGACGACTACATAGAACCCGATGCCGTGACGTTTATCGAGTGGGCCGAGCCTGCGCTCGGCGTTATCGAGAACCCTTCTATCGTCCACATCCATCACGAGACACCGACCACGCGGCGCATCAGACTCGATGGGCCTGCCGCAGAGCGTCTGGCGACTTGCTGATTCTGGCCCTCGATGCTTCGACGCCCGTGACCACCGTCGCCCTCGCCCGCGAGAACGGCCACGAGGTGCTCGCCGAGGTCTCTGTTACAGCCCGCGGGGCCTCAGAGACATTGCTCCCCGCCATACACGCCGCCCTCGACCTCGCGGGGGAGGATCTCGGCTCCGTGGAGATCCTGCTCGCCGGGGTGGGGCCGGGAACCTTTACGGGCATCCGCATAGCGGCAGCGACGGCCCGCGCGCTCTCCGCCGGCACAGGCATCTCCCTGTCGAAGAACTCGACCCTCGACGCCCTCGCCGCCCCCGCGCTCTCGTGTTCGGGGGACGTGCTCGCCGTACTCGACGCCAGGAGGGGGCAGGTCTTCGCCCGCAGGTTTTCAGAGGCCGGGCCGACGACGGGCATGTACTGCGACAGGCCTGAGGAGCTTTCGGTAGAGGGAAGACCGTTCATAGTCGGCGACGGTGCCTTGCGTTACCGTGGGGAGCTCTCCAGTCTTGGGCACATACCGCCTGAGAACTCTCCGCTCCACAGGGTCACGGCGGTCGGGCATATCATCTCTGCCGATCTTACCCCCGTGAACTCCGAAGATCTCGTCCCCATCTACGTCCGCGAACCCGATGCCGAGGTTCGGCGCGACCTAAACCCCTGGAGTCGTCCTTGAGCGAGGCTGGGTCGCACCTGCGCCGGATGGAGGCCGGGGATCTCCCCTCCGTTATGGAGATAGACGCATTGTCCCTACCCCGTCCCTGGAGTGCTGCGATCTGGCGCGGGGAGCTCGGGAGTCCCTATGGCCTCTACCTGGTGATCGAAGACAGTGGCGAGGTCACCGGCCACATCGGGGTCCGCCACGTCCTCGGTGAGTTGCACATCACCACCATCGCTGTAAGACCCGAGTACCGCAGGCGCGGACACGCCCGCGCCCTGATCGGTGCCGCACTCGCCGCTTATCCCAACGCCAGCCACGTCCACCTCGAGGTGCGTCCGACCAACGTGGCGGCCCTGGATCTCTACGAGTCGCTCGGCTTCAGGACGACGGGTCGCAGGCCCCGCTACTATGGGGACGAGGACGCATTGCTTATGACCCTCAACCTCGACGAGGTTCATTGGTAGAACTCCGTCGCTCCTCGCGTTCCTTGCGGGCTTTCTCCCTGCGCCGCAGGAGCTCCTCCCTGGGCTCGAAAGGCTTCAGCAACAACAGCGCTGGGATGAGGCAGGAAAGAAAAGAGACGAAGATGCCGCCCGCGATCAGAGGGTCTACAGGCCCCCTGAAAACGTAGATGAGAAACATCGTCAGCATCACCAACGCGATAGAGGCGAACAAGAGTGAGAAGATCCGCATAACATCAAGTATATCCTGCCGAAATTGAGAATTATGAATCTAGAATGGTCCACCGCGAAGCCCGTTCCTAATTCACAATTCCAACTTCACAATTCAATACGGTTCCTCAGGTTCGCCGGAATGCTATAAACAAACCATGATCCTTGCGTTAGAGACCTCCTGCGACGACACCTGCTCCGCGGTCGTGGAGCCCGACGGGCGGCGCACCCTCTCGAACGTCGTGCACACTCAGACCGAGCACGCGCGCTACGGCGGCGTGGTCCCCGAGGTTGCCTCCCGTGCCCACCTCGAACGTCTCGACGGGGTCGTGCAGAGGTCACTCTCCGAGGCCGGCATCTCCCTCGACGAAGTCAGCAGCGTCGCCGTGACGGTGAGGCCGGGTTTGATCGGGGCCCTTCTCGTCGGGGTCGCGGCGGCCAAGGGACTGGCCTACGCCAGCGGGCTCCCGCTGGTCCCCGTGAACCACCTGGAAGGCCACGTCGCCGCCGCTTACCTCACAGATCTAGAACTAGAGCCGCCGTTCGTGGCCCTGATCGCCTCCGGCGGGCATACGGCCCTCTACTCCGTAGATCAGAACTGCAACATGCTACTCCTCGGCGAGACGCTCGACGACGCCGCAGGCGAGGCACTGGATAAGGGCGCGAGGATGCTGGGCCTCGGTTTCCCTGGAGGGCCCGCGATCTCTGAAGCCGCGCGCGGCGGGGACGCTGACCGCTACGACTTCCCCGTAGGCCTCAAGGGCAAGGACAAGCTCGACTTCAGTTTCTCCGGCCTCAAGACGAGCCTGCTTTACAAGCTAAAGGCCATGGACAGCGAGCAACTCTTCGAGGAACTGCCACACCTGGCCGCCGGCTATGAGGCCGCCGTAGTCGAGGCCCTCACCCGCAAGCTCCTTCGAGCCGTGGATCTCCAAGATGCGTCCACAGTCGTCGTAGCAGGCGGGGTCGCCGCCAACACCCTCCTGCGCCGTACGCTCGAAGAACGATGCGCGAGGACCAGAACAGGCCTCGTCGTCCCTCCGCCGGAACTGTGCACGGATAACGCGGCCATGATCGGGGCCGCCGCCGCGAGGTCTCCCGCTGTCCCCTTCCCCGAATACCTCTCTCTCAACGCCCGCAGCATCTGAAAGCGGTTTGCGAGGCAAAACGCGCATTTCAGCACGCTCAGGCTTCGCCTCCGCTAGTCAGCATTTCAGCTTACTCGTGCGCAAGCTCTGGCTGACATGCTGAGAGGCGCGAAGCGCCGTGCTGACAAGCGAAGCCCGAAGGGCGTAGCGTGCTGAATTGCTACTCGCCGCGTTTCGCGGCGAGTACTCGCCCGCGTTCCTCGCCGGTGAGGATCGTGCTCCTCGCGCACACTACACAGGTCGCGTGCAGATTCTCTGGATGATCCTTGACGTAGAGCAACATCACCTTCTTCGGGACCCTGTAGAAGATGTGCTCGGTGTGCCCGCCGCAACGCCCGCAGGGGCGTTCTTCACGGCCCAGCTCCTTGGGCAGACGGCTCAGGCTCGGTATCCTGTCAGTGTGGAAGATACTCACGTTTGAATTGTAACCCCGTCAGGCATATACTCTCTACATTGGCACTCTGATCGGGAGAGTGCCAGGCAGTTGAAATCGGCCCTAGTTTAACAGAGGAGGCAGATAGTGGCGCACAAAGAGCTAAGGTTCAATACCGAGGCGCGTCGGGCGTTGGAGGCGGGCGTAAACAAGCTCGCTGACGCGGTCAAGATCACGCTCGGTCCCAAGGGCCAGTACGTGGTCTTGGACAAGAAGTTCGGTTCGCCGACCATCACCAATGACGGTGTAACGATCGCGCGTGAGATCGAGCTCGAGGACATCTTCGAGAACCAGGGTGCCCAGCTCGTCAAAGAGGTCGCGACCAAGACCAACGACGTGGCCGGTGACGGGACGACGACGGCGACCGTTCTGGCCCAGATCATCGTCCGCGAGGGCCTCAAGAACGTTGCTGCTGGTGCCAACCCCGTTATCTTGCGCGGCGGCGTCGACAAGGCCGTATCAGCGGCGGTCGAGGCGATAAAGGCCCAGTCCACCGAGATCAGTGGCAAGGAAGAAATCTCGCGCGTAGGGGCCATCTCAGCGCGTTCTGAGGAGGTCGGCAATGTCATCGCCGACGCCATCGACAAGGTGGGCAAGGACGGGGTCGTCAACGTCGAGGAGTCGCAGACCTTCGGGATGGACCTGGAGTTCACCGAGGGGATGCAGTTCGACAAGGGCTATCTCTCGCCTTACTTCGTCACCGACCAGGAGCGGATGGAGGCGGTGCTCGATGATCCCTACATCCTGATCGCCAACCAGAAGATCGGCAACGTCCAGGACGTCCTGCCGCTTCTGAACCAGGTCATGCAGTCCAACAAACCGCTCCTCATCCTCTCCGAGGACGTCGAGGGCGAGGCTTTGGCGACCCTGATCGTCAACAAGCTGCGCGGCACGTTCAACGCGGCCGCGGTCAAGGCCCCCGGCTTCGGTGATAGGCGCAAGAGGATGCTCGAGGATATCGCCATCCTCACCGGCGGCGAAGTCATAACCGAGGAGCTCGGTCTCAAGCTCGAGAACACCCAGCTCAACCAGCTCGGGCGCGCTCGCAAGGTCGTCATCACCAAGGACGAGACAACCATCGTCGACGGTGCCGGCGAGACCGAGAGGATCACCGGCCGCATAAACCAGATCCGCTCCGAGATCGAGACCACCGATTCGGACTTCGACCGCGAGAAGCTGCAGGAGCGGCTCGCCAAGCTCGCCGGTGGCGTGGCTGTCATCAAGGTCGGCGCCGCGACCGAGACGGAGCTCAAGGAGAAGAAGCACCGCGTCGAGGACGCACTCTCGGCGACGAGGGCGGCCCTGGAGGAGGGTATCGTTCCAGGCGGTGGCGTCGCGTTCCTGCACGCCCAGCAGCCTGTTGCCGACATGCTCGACTCCCTCGACGGTGACGAGCGGACGGGTGCCAGGATCATCCACCGCGCGCTCGAGGAGCCTATCCGCCAGATCGCCCGCAACGCAGGGGCCGACGGCTCTATCGTGGTCGACAAGGTCCGCACAGGGGGCGGCAACATGGGCTTCAACGCCCTCGTAGGCGAGTACCAGGATCTCGTCTCGGCCGGTGTAACCGACCCGACGATGGTCTCGCGCTCAGCCCTACAGAACGCCGCCTCCATAGGCAGCCTCATCGTGACCACGGATGTCATCGTGGCCGAGCCCGAGGAGGACATGCCAGCCATGCCCGCGGGCGGCGGCATGGGAGGAATGATGTAAGAAGCTCTCCAAAGAGCTTCTACCAGCGGCGTCCCGAAAGGGGCGCCGCTTTTTCGTAACCTAATCTGTATCGCCTGGGTCTCAGAAGGTATATATTGCGGCTGTAGCCGGCCACCGAGAGATAGGGAGCGAGGTGAGGGAGGATAGATAGGGGACTCGCCATAGTGGTCGTCGTCCTGGTGATGATCCTTCTGGCCGTGCTAGTGTTGCCGTTCGTTACTTGAGGAAAAGATCTCTGGCGAGGGAGGTGAGAAAGTGCGGGGTGGGCTCATACCGATACTTGTAGTCATTCTTTTGATTCTCCTGATCTTGGTGTTGCTCTCGCGGCTCCTCTAAGGAGGTAGCTCTTTCTGGTGCAGAATGGGTCTCCAGGGAGGTAGAGCAGTGAGTAACAACAATCTGGTTACCATCGCAGTGGTGGTTATCATCGTGCTAGTAATACTGGCCCTCCTGGGGATAATACCGGGACTCTAGGACTGGCCCGCTGCTTGACCTTGGCGGCGGTCGCGGTGTAGCATAAGCTTTATTGCAAAGTCCGGCAGAAAAGTGTATCGGGGCCCACGGAGGCAGTTCTCCGTGGGCTTCTTTCTATCCGCCCGCGACGACCGGAAAGGAACTTCAGCACCCACATGGATATTGAGATAGGGAGAGGCAAGACCGCGCGCCGGGCCTACGGGCTCGACGAGATCGCCATAGTACCGAGCCGCAGGACCCGAGACCCCGAGGACGTGGACATCTCCTGGGCTTTAGGCAACCTGAACCTCGATCTGCCCTGCCTGGCCAGCGCATTGGATGCGGCTGTCGATCCAGCGACGGCGGGCACCATCGGTTCTCTGGGCGGCCTCGCCGTACTAAACCTCGAGGGTCTGCAGACGAGGTACGAGGACCCCGATCCCGTCTTCGAGGAGATAGCGAGCCTCCCCGAGCACAAGGCCACGAGGGTCATGCAGGAGATCTACACCGAGCCGATCAAAGAAGAGCTCATCTTCCGCCGCGTGCAGGAGATAAAGGACAAGGGCGTCATAGCGGCGGCCTCGCTCACGCCCCAGCGGGTCGAGCGTTATCACAGGGCGGCCATAGAGGCAGGCCTCGACGTACTTGTGGTCCAGGGGACGGTAGTCTCCGCCGAGCACGTCTCCAGATCTGTCGAACCATTGAACCTGATGGAGTTCGTGCCTTCCCTGAACGTGCCCGTGATAGTCGGCGGCTGCGCGAGCTACTCGACGGCGCTCCACCTCATGCGGACGGGTGCCGTCGGTGTTCTAGTCGGCGTCGGGCCGGGGCGCATCTGCACCACGCGGGGTGTGATCGGGGTGGGCGTGCCGCAGGCTACGGCCGTGGCCGACGCCGCCGCAGCCCGCATGCGCCACTACCTCGAGACCGGTGAGTACGTGAACGTCATCGCCGACGGTGGGATGCGCACGGGCGGTGAGATCGCCAAGGCCATAACCTGCGGGGCCGACGCCGTGATGCTTGGCAGCGCCTTCGCCAGGGCGGAGGAAGCCCCGGGCCGCGGCTACTCGTGGGGGATGGCCACGTTCCACCCGACCCTCCCGCGCGGCACCCGCATAAGCACGAGGACCACGGGCTCATTGGAAGAGATACTCGTCGGGCCGGCGCGGGAGAATGACGGCACCCTCAATCTCATGGGCGCCTTGAGGACCAGCATGGCGACGACCGGCTACCAGAACATAAAAGAGTTCCAGAAAGCCGAAGTCATGTACGCCCCCTCGCTAGCGACCGAGGGCAAGACCGAGCAGCGCTCCCAGGGCGTCGGGATGGGCAGGTAGTTTGATCCTGGTCCTCGACTTCGGCGGCCAGTACTCGCAACTGATCGCGCGCCGCGTCCGGGAATGCCGCGTATTCTCGGAGATGATTCCTTTTGACACTCCCGTAGAGGAGATCCGGGCGAGAAACCCCGAGGGCATCATCCTCTCAGGCGGCCCCAACAGTGTTTATGAGGAGGGCGCTCCGCGCGTTAGCCCAGACCTCTTCGACCTCGGCGTGCCGATGCTTGGCATTTGTTACGGGATGCAGCTCATGGCGCTCGTAGAGGGAGGGGAGGTCGGGGCCGTCCAGATCAGGGAGTACGGCCGCTCCGACCTGGTCATCAAGAGCCACGAGGGCCTCTTCGCCGGCACGCCTGACGCGCAGAAAGCCTGGACTAGCCACGGAGACGCCGTCTTCTCCGTCCCCGAGGGTTTCGAGATCACGGCCGAGACGCCCTCTGTCCCTATCATCGCCTTCGAGAACCCCGAGCAGGGGCGCTACGGGGTCCAGTTCCATCCCGAGGTAAGGCACACGGAGTACGGGATGGAGGTCCTCAAGAACTTCCTCTACGAGGCGTGCGGCTGCAAGCCCGAGTGGACGCCGGTCAACATCATTACCGACGCGGTCGAGAGGATAAGGGAGCAGGTAGGTGACGCGAGGGCCATCTGCGGCCTCTCCGGCGGGGTCGACTCGGCCACCGCCGCGATGCTGGTCCACAGGGCCATCGGCGACAGCCTGACGTGCGTCTTCGTCGACCACGGCCTCCTGAGGCACAACGAGGCCGAGCAGGTCGTCGAGGCGTTCGGTGAGAACTCGGACGTGCCGCTCGTCCACGTCGATGCGGCTGGACGTTTTTTGGACAAGCTCGCCGAGGTCACAGACCCAGAGGCGAAGCGCAAGGTCATCGGCGAGGAGTTCATCCGTACCTTCGAGGAGGAGGCGGGCAAGCTCGAGGACGCGAAATTCCTCGTGCAGGGCACGCTCTACTCCGATGTCATAGAGAGCGGGACCCGCGACGCCGCCAGGATAAAGAGCCACCACAACGTGGGCGGCCTGCCGGAAGTGATGGATCTGGATCTCGTCGAGCCTTTGAGGAACCTCTTCAAGGACGAGGTGCGCGTCGTTGCGGCGGAGCTCGGGATGCCGGAGAGACTCGTCTGGAGGCAGCCTTTCCCCGGGCCCGGACTCGCTATCAGGGTCATAGGAGACGTCACGGCAGAGCGGTTAGAGATCCTTCGCAAAGCCGACGCCGTGTTGCAGGATGAGATAAGAAACGCAGGCCTCTACCGCGAGCTTTGGCAGAGCTTCGCCGTACTCCCCGCCATCCACTCCGTCGGGGTAATGGGCGACGCGAGGACCTACGCCTACCCCGTCGTGATCCGTGCCGTCACCTCCGACGACGCGATGACCGCTGACTGGGCCCGTCTGCCATACGACCTGCTCGAACGAATGAGCAACCGCATCATCAACGAGGTCTCCGGCGTCAACAGGGTCGCCCTGGATATAACAAGTAAGCCCCCAGGCACCATAGAGTGGGAGTAAAGTAGCATTTCAGCACGCTCAGGCTTCGTCTCCGCTAGTCAGCACGGCGCTTCGCGCCTTGTCAGCACGCGCCCTTCGGGCTTCGCTTTCAGCATTTCAGCCAGGTCTTGCGCAAGCTGACTAGCTGACAAGCCGCCTGGCGAAGTCCGGCGGCGGGCTGAAATGCTGACAAGCGCCCGTCAGGGCGCGTGCTGAATTGCTGTTTAACCTCGATTTAGCGCGGAGTTTACATAACTGCAACTATAGTCTGGACCTTATGCCCTATCATCTCGCCCCGGAAGTCGAGTGAGACGGTCCTGGATGTTTCGGTCGAGGATCTTGCGCTCGTGGCGTGGAACCGTGATGGAGAGAAGGGAGTGTACGTATTGAGTAGGATCGCGCGTTCGAGGCTGTTGACTGCGATGTCAGTTCTGGCGCTGTCGTTGGTTTTGGCCGCCTGCGGCGGAAGTGCTGGCGGCGGCGAAGGCGGCGGGGGCGGTGGGCAGATCTCAGGTACTATCAACATCGAGGGCTCAAGCACCGTGCAGCCGATTACGCAGGCTGCGGCTGAGTTGTTCCGGGAGGAGAATCCGGAGGCGCGCATCGAGGTCGGCGGCGCGGGGACCAGTGACGGCTTCGAGGCCTTCTGCCAGGGCGACACCCAGATCTCGGACGCTTCCAGGCCCATAGACGTGGCCGAGGAGGTGCCTGTGTGCGAGGAGAACGGGGTCGAGTTCATCGAGATCCCGGTCGCTTACGACGGTATCTCGATCGTCGTCAACAAGCAGAACGACTGGGCTACCGACGTCACGAGTGAGGAGCTCAAGACGATGTGGGAGCCGGCCGCGGAGGGTAAGATCACGAGTTGGAGTCAGGTGCGCTCCGACTGGCCCGACAGGGAGCTCAGCCTCTATGGTCCAGGCACCGAGTCGGGTACTTACGAGTTCTTCAACGAGTTTATCGTGGGGAATGAGGAGGAAGTCAACCGGTCCGACTACGAGGCCAGCGAGGACGACAACGTGCTCGTGCAGGGGGTCTCCGGAGACGAGAATGCGCTCGGCTATTTCGGCTACTCCTACTACGTGAGCAACCGCGACACGCTCAAGCTGCTCTCTCTTGACGGCGTCAAGCCCACCGAGGAGACCATCCGCTCCGGTGAGTATCTGCTCTCCCGCCCGTTGTTCATCTACGTGAGCACCGACGCGCTCAAGAACAACAAGGCCGTCAAGCCCTTTGTGGACTTCTACCTCTCTGAGCAGAACCTCGACCGGCTCGTGCAGGCCGCGAAGTACGTGACGCTGCCAAGCAGCCTGTCACAGGAATCGCGCGCCCAGTACGAGGACCGCACCACAGGCACCGTGTTTACCGAGGCAGGAGAGCCCAAGGGCGGGGACCTGGAGACGGCTCTCAAGCAGTCGAAGTAACCGTTTGTACCGGGACGGGTCTGCTTGTAACATAGGGGGCCGGCTCCTATGCCGGTCCCCATCTTTCTGATCACGAGGTTTCGGAGGGTTTTGGTTGGCGATTAGGGCGGAAGGTACGAGGTCAGGGACGGACGCCTGGAAGCGCAATAGCCGCGCCAGGGAGGCAAGGGAGCGCGTCATAAAGGTCTTTCTCACGGCCTGCGCGTACCTGTCGATCTTTACTACGTTCGGGATCGTAATCGTGCTCTTCGAGGAGACTCTGCGGTTCTTCCTTGAGGTCTCAGTGGTGGAGTTTCTGACCTCGACGCGGTGGGCGCCGACGCAGGGCGATTTCGGTGTCCTGCCGCTCGTCTACGGCACGCTGGTGGCGACCATCATCGCCATAGCCGTAGCGCTCCCGATAGGGCTGCTCACGGCCATCTACCTCAGCGAGTACGCCCCGAGTGGCTTGCGGCAGTGGCTCAAGCCGGCCCTTGAGATCCTGGCCGGCGTGCCGACGGTGGTCTACGGGTACTTCGCCCTGACGTTCATCACCCCGCTTTTTAGGGACAGCGTCTTCCCCGGCATAGAGTCCTTCAACGCGATCTCCGCCGGCCTCATCATGGGCGTGATGATCATCCCGACGGTGGCCTCGGTAAGCGAGGACGCCATCTTCGCGGTGCCGCGGTCCCTACGGGAAGGCGCCTACGCCCTCGGCGCGACCAAGCGCGAGACGGCGACGAAGGTCGTGCTGCCTGCGGCGCTCTCGGGGATCGTGGCGGCCGTGATCCTGGGTATCTCGCGCGCCATCGGAGAGACGATGATAGTGACCATCGCGATGGGGGCGCAGGCGAACTGGTTCGGGAGTCCTCTCGAAGGTATGCAGGCGATGACGGCTTACATCGTCCAGGTTGTCGGCGGGGAGACCCCACGCGAGTCGGTAACCTACAAATCGATATTCGCAGTAGGGTCGGCGCTGTTCCTGATGACCCTGGTTCTCAACCTCGTGAGTTACTGGTTTGTCCGGCGATACAGGGAGACCTACTAATGGCGCAGGGCAGCACGAAAGTCGAGCGGCAAACGGGCGGCGCAGGAGGACCAGATTTCAAGGCGTCCATGGCCACCCGGTACGGTCTGGACAGGGCCTTTACCGTGCTCGTTACGGTGGCTTCGCTAGTGGGCATCGCCGTCCTTGCGGTGTTGCTGGTGGACGTGATCAGGGACGGCTCCACGATGCTGAGCCTGGAGTTCCTGGCGAGCTTTCCGTCGCAGATCTTCCCCGAGAACGGGGGCATCTACCCCGCGCTGATCGGGTCGGTGTGGCTGCTCGGGTTGACGGCCCTGATAAGCGTGCCTTTGGGGCTTGGGGCCGCGGTGTATCTCGAGGAGTACGCCGAGGACAAGCGCATCAACCGGATAATCGAGATCAACATCTCCAACCTCGCAGGGGTCCCTTCGGTGATCTACGGTCTGCTCGGTCTCGGCATCTTCGTACAGCTCCTGGCGCCGGTAACGGGCGGCGGTAGCGTGCTCACCGGCGCGCTCACGCTGAGTTTGCTCATCTTGCCGGTCATTATCGTCGCCACAAGGGAGGCGTTGCGGGCCATCCCCGGTGCTATCAGAGAGGGTGGCTATGCGCTCGGGGCGACGAAGTGGGAGGTGATCTGGAGCCACCTGCTCCCGATGGCGCTGCCTGGCGCTCTTACGGGCATCATCCTGGCGCTCTCGCGGGCTATCGGCGAGGCGGCCCCTATCCTGGTCGTCGGGGTCTCGCTGTACCAGACGTACGCCACCGCGGGACCGTTCGACGGCTACATGGCGCTGCCCACCCAGATCTACGACTGGATCAGCCGCCCGCAGCAGATCTTCCAGGACTCCGCCGCGGCAGGCATAGTGGTGGCCATGGCTGTGCTGCTCTTGGCGAACTCGTTCGCGATCTGGCTGCGAAACAGGTACCAGCAGCGTTCGTAGTGGCGGTTTACCCGAAAGAAAGGTGTTAGCCTAGTGGAGACTGAGAAGACCGGGAGGGAGCGGAAGGTGTCCGAGGTGTCGAGGGACCAGCGCGACGCGAGGAAGAAGGGCGATGGCGCAGCGCCTGGCGACGGTCTCACCCTGGGCATGAAGATCCAGGACCTCTCGGCGTTCTACGGCTCTTTCAAGGCCGTCACGGATGTGAGCATAGATATCCAGGCCAACAAGGTGACAGCGCTCATTGGGCCGTCTGGTTGTGGTAAGAGCACCTTCATACGTTGTTTGAACCGGATGCACGAGGTGATCCCTGGCGCGCGCGCAGAAGGGCACGTGATGCTCGGCGAGCAGGATATCTACGCCAAGACCTCGGACCCTGTTGTCATCCGGCGCCGCGTGGGGATGGTCTTCCAGAAGCCCAACCCGTTCTCCAAGTCCATCTACGAGAACGTGGCGTGGGGGGCCAGGATCAACGGCTACCGCGGCGACATGGACGAGCTGGTCGAACGCTCCTTAAAGCATGCCGCCCTCTGGGAGGAGGTCAAAGACCGCCTCAAGGAGAGCGGGCACGGGCTCTCAGGCGGCCAGCAGCAGCGTCTTTGCATCGCGCGCACCCTGGCCGTCGAGCCCGAGGTGATCCTGATGGACGAGCCAGCGAGCGCGCTCGACCCTGTCTCGACCCAGAAGATCGAGGACACCATGGACCAGCTCAAGCAGGACTACACGGTGGTGATCGTGACGCACAACATGCAGCAGGCGGCCCGCATCTCTGACTACACGGGCTTTTTCTACATCGAGAACATGGGCGACCCAGGGCAGCTCTGGGAGTTCGACGAGACGGAGAAGATGTTCTCGAACCCCGAACGTAAGGAGACGGAGGACTACGTGACGGGACGGTTCGGTTAAGAGATGCCGCGGGAGACTTTCCAGCAGGAGCTCGACGGCCTGGTCTCGGACGTGCTCGACTTCGGGGAGGAGGTCAAGGACTCTCTGGAGAACATGGTAAGGGCGATGGAGGGCCGTGACGCTGGCGCGGCGCGCCAGGAGCTCGGGGTGGACATCCGCTACAAGACGTGGGGGATGGATATCGAGAGGGAGTGCATGATCCTGCAGGCCCGCCAGGCACCCGTGGCACGCGACCTCAGGCTCCTCTACACCGTGCAGTCAGTGACGAACCACCTCGTCCGGTCAGGCACCCTCTGCGAACATATCTGCCACGCGATCGTGGACACAGAAGGGTGCGAACGTGACGAGGACCTGGAGACCGCCCTCGTTGAGATGGCCAGGACCGCACGCAACGTGTTCAACGAGGGTCTCGACGTTTTCGAGAACCGCGACATAGAGAGAGCCCGCGACCTCCAGGCCAAGGACGACAAGGTCGATCTCCTCTACTCCGAGTCCATGAACCTCATAGCCAACCCCACTGAGGGGGGAGGCGGCGCACCGGAGTGGCGGATGAGGGCGGCCTTGATGGTCCACTATCTGGAGCGCATCTCCGACCACGGTGTGGACGTCGGCGGGAGCGCCGTCTTCCTGGTTACCGGACAGCGGATCGAGGACGCCATGCAACAGTACCTCGACCGCAACGTTGACCAGGACGCCGGCTAAAGCCGCTTTCCAGACGCCCGCCGCTCGTATACTTCTGCTACAATCTACCCGCAGGCGGTCTTGCAGGCTGGTGGTTATCTCTTGAGGCTTACTCAGAAGAGCAAATACGCGGTACGTGCTTTGATGGAGCTGGCGCTCGATGAGCGTGATTGTCCGCTCGGGGTGGCAGAGCTGGCGCGCCGCCAACACATCCCAGAGAGGTTCCTCGAGCAAATCTTCGGTGAGCTTCGCCGGGCGAACGTGATAGAGAGCCGCCGCGGGGCGCACGGAGGTTACCGCTTCGCGATGCCGACGGAGGAGATCTCCGTCCTCGACGTCGTCGAGATCCTGGACGGTGAGATCCGCCCAGCCCGCTGCTCGGCTGGCGGGGTCTGCTACATAGCCGATGCCCCTCTCTGCGCCACGAGCAAGGTCTGGGACGAGGCGCGCGAAGCGCTGGAGAACGTCTTCGGGCGCTACAGCATAGCGGCCCTCGCCGCAGCCGAGCGTGAGGAACGCATGTCCCACGAAGCCGCCCCCGCAGGCCGCTGACAGATCCTCTGACGAACCCTGGATAGGCTCCTAGCCCATCTCCGCGGTCTTACGGGGCTGGCCGAATCCACGGTCGAGGTGGGGGACAGGAGATACCGCATCACCCATCCCGTCTGTGCGGACGACCTGATCGACGAGGAAGACTTCGACCGCGACGAGCGGCTCCCTTACTGGGCCGAACTCTGGCCCAGCGCCCTCGCCCTGGCGCGCCACCTATCAGAACGCGACCTTGCGGGTACCAGCGCCATCGAACTTGGGTGCGGCGTAGGATTACCCACCGTCCTCGCGCTCGCCCGCGGCTCAACTGTACTGGCGACCGACCACTACGAGGCCGCCCTCGACTTCACCGCCCACAACGCCAGCACGAACCTGGACCTGAAACCGGATACGATCCTACTCGACTGGCGCGAACCGGATACAGGGGGTATCGGGATCTTCGACTTCGTTCTCGCCGCCGACGTTCTCTACGAACGCAAGAACGCTGCTGCCCTGGCTGACCTCGTACCGAAACTCCTCGCGCCAGGCGGGGAGGCGATCTTCGCCGACCCCCGCCGCGACGAAGCGCCGGTCTTCCTGGAGGCCATGGAGGACCTGGGATTCGAGGATGCGGCGGTAGAGACTACGGTCGAGCAAGACTCGAGAAGGGTAAAGGTGTTCCTCCACAGGCTGCGGCGGTAGAGGACGTTGCGGTTATGTCCACGGGTCGGACGTCCGGCAGGGGATCGGGACGCGAGTCCTCGCGCCGACGGAGAACACGCCGCTTTGGGGGCGGGATAGGGTGACCCCTGCTGTTATACTCTCGATCAGTGCTTCTGGAATCGTTAAACCCGACCCAGCTTGACGCTGTAGAGTACACAGAAGGGCCGCTCCTCATACTCGCCGGTGCGGGGAGCGGGAAGACGCGCGTGCTCACGCACCGTGTCGCCCACCTCATAGATCAGGGCCTGGCCGCGCCAGAAGAGGTCCTGGCGATAACGTTCACGAACAAGGCCGCCCGCGAGATGAAGGATAGGGTGGCACTCCTCGTGGGCCCCGACTCGAAAAAGATGTGGGTCTCGACGTTCCACGCCTTCTGCGCGCGGATCCTCAGGGTCCACGCCGAGAAGCTGGGCTACAAGAGAGAGTTCACGATCTACGACGGCGCCGACCAGGTCAGGCTCGTCAAACGGTGCATCGTGGAGCTCGGCAAGGACCCCAAACGTTTCAACCCTCGCTCTTTCCAGGCCCAGATCAGCTCCGCCAAGAACGTCCTTATGGCCCCCGATGACTTCCTCCGCAATACGGAGGGCTACATCGCCGAGAACGTCGCCGAGGTCTACGACCTCTACCAGAGGCGCCTCTACGAGAACAACGCCATGGACTTCGACGACCTGATCATGCAGACCGTCGCCCTACTCGAACTCTTCCCCGAAGTCCGCGAACGCTACCAGACCCGCTTCAAGTACATCCACGTCGACGAGTACCAGGATACCAACCACGCCCAGTATCGCCTCGTCAACATCCTGGCCGCAGAACATCGTAACTTATGTGTCGTCGGCGATGACGATCAGTCAGTGTACTCGTGGCGAGGGGCTGATATACGGAATATCCTGGACTTCGAGCGGGACTACCCCGAGGCCAAGGTCGTGAAACTGGAGCAGAACTACCGTTCGACGCAGACCATCCTGGATGCGGCCAACGCGGTTGTCGCCAATAATGCCTCGCGCAAGGCGAAGGCGCTGTGGACCGCCGGGGGCGAAGGAGAGCGCATCAGGGTTTTCGCGGCCTCCGACGAGTATGCAGAGGCCAGGTTCGTCGTCTCTGAGGTCGAGCGGCTGATCGACGGTGGGAGTTCGCCGCGGGATATCTCGGTCTTCTACAGGACGAACGCCCAGAGCAGGGCGCTCGAGGACGTTCTCGTGCGCGAGGGCGTTCCTTACCAGGTCGTCGGCGGGGTCCGCTTCTACGAGCGGGCGGAGGTCAAAGACGCCATGGCCTACCTCTCGGTGATCTCCAATCCCGACGACTCGGTCTCGCTGGGGCGGATCATCAACGTGCCCAAGAGGGGCGTCGGCAACACTTCGGTCGCGAAGCTCCAGGAGTACGCGCGCAGGAACGGCGTCTCGCTGTACGGTGCGCTCGCGGAGGCCGACGCGGTCGGCCTTACTGGTGCTGCGAAGAAGGCCTGCCGGGGTGTGCGCGACCTCTTCGAGGGGCTGAGGGTGGCCGCAAGGGAGGTGCCGCCGGCGGAGCTGATCGGGGCCGTCCTCGACGAGTCTGGCTACAGGAAGGAGCTGGAGGCGGAGGACACCGTCGAGGCCGAGTCGCGTCTGGAGAACCTCGAGGAGCTCATAAACGCCGCCAGGGAGTACGAGATTTTCGAGCCCGAGCCGACGCTCGAAGGCTTTTTGCAGGAGCAGGCATTGTATTCCGACCAGGACTCTCTGACCTCAGAGGGTGGCAGTGTGACGTTGATGACGCTCCACAACGCGAAGGGGCTCGAGTTCGGGCACGTCTTCGTCGTCGGGATGGAAGAAGGGACCTTCCCGCACGCCCGCTCGCTCGACGAGCACAACCTCGAGGAGGAACGGAGGCTCGCCTACGTCGGCATCACTCGCGCGAGAGAGACGCTCACGCTAACGCACGCCAAGCTGCGCTCCAGCTGGGGCGAGCGCGAGTACAGGATGCCATCACGCTTCCTCTCGGAGATCCCGGACGAGTACAAGTCGGGCACGGTGCCTGGCCTCGCGAATGCCTCGGGCCGCGGGGGATGGGGTGTTGCCATGCCAGGGCGTGGAAGGCCCGAGAGGGCGGTTTCGGGAGGAACGGCCTACACGACAGGGGAGAGAGTGAGACACGCAAAGTTCGGGGTCGGGGAGGTCGTGGAGGCCGCCTCGGGTAGGGTCGTCATCAGGTTCGGAACCGAGGAGAGGACCTTCGTCCCCGAGATAGCGCCCTTGAGCAAGGTCTGATCCCTATGAAGGCGTCGTATAGGAGGAGAGCGGCATGCCCCACGTCTATGTAACGGGTCACAAGAACCCAGATACGGATACCATCGCCTCGGCCATCGGATACGCCGAGTACAAGAATCTCGTCGACCCGGACAACCACTACGTGGCGGTACGGCTCGGGGAGGTAAACGTCCAGACAAAGTGGGCTCTGAAGAAGAGCGGGGCCGAAATGCCGGCGCTGCTCGAGCACATCATGCTGCGAGTAAAGGACGTCATGGCCGGGGACGTGGCCGTCGCCCGCAAGAACGACCCCTTACGCAAGGTGGGCCTGACGATGGCCCAACGGAACATAAGCCAGCTCCCGATAGTGGAAGACGACGGCTCTCTCACCGGGATCATCACGGAGCGTAACCTGGCGCGCATGTACGTGCGGGAGTCGCGTGGGGCTTCCACTTTCGCAGAGAGTCCTGTCTCGGTCGGGGCGATGGTCGAGGTGCTGGAGGGGGAGCTTCTGGTCGGAGATGCAGACAGTGAGTCATCGGGCCAGTTGTGGGTCATCTCGATGAGCGTTGACTCGATGGGGCAGTCCATGAAGCCTGGCGATATCGTGGTAATAGGAGACCGCCAGAAGGGCCAGAGGAGGGCCCTGGAGCTGGGTGCCGGCGTGCTCGTCGTCTCCAATGGGGTACGTCCCGACGACGAGGTCCTGAAGATGGCCGGGGAGCAGGGCACGGCCGTCGTGCTCTCTCCCCTCGACTCCTACGTGACGAGCCGCCTGATACAGCTCTCCGTTCCCTGCTGGGAGGTCATGAGCGAGAACCCCCTGACCGTCTACCCCGACGACCTCGTAACCGAGATAACAGAGCAGGTGATGGAGGTTCACTACAGAGCGGCGATCGCCGTGGACGAGGAGAACGTGCCCATCGGGGTGGTTACGAGGACTGATCTCCTCAACCCCAGACCGCGCCGCGTGCTCCTCGTCGACCACGCCGAGATCGGGCAGAGCGTCGCAGGGGTCGAGCGGGCCGAGGTCGTGGAGATACTGGATCACCACCACATCGGGGACATCGAGACGACCTCTCCCATCCCTGCCACATTCGACCCCGTCGGCTCGACGGCCACCCTGATCGTGGAGCGCTTCAAGGCGAGCGGTCTCGAGCCCGAAGACCCGACGGCCAGGGTGTTGCTCGCTGCCCTACTCTCTGACACGGTGATACTGAACTCCCCGACCACCACCGACCGCGACCGGACGGTCGCTGAATACCTCGAGGAGATGCTCGGCCTGGACGCGAACGAGTACGGGACGGAGATGTTCGAGGCTTCTTCGGACGTCTCGTCGCTCTCCGCGGAGGAGATCGTCGGCCGCGACGCGAAGGAGTACGGGACGAGCTCGGGTGACAAGGTAAGCGTCTCCCAGGTGGAGATCGTCGGTACCGGCCTCCTCGAGCGCAAGGACGAGTTGATCGAGGCCCTGGAGGACCTGAAAGGGGAGAACGGCTACCTGTTCTCGGCGCTCATGGTCACGGATATCATAGAGGGGGGCACCCAGCTCTTGTGCGTCGGGGAATGCTCCCCCGTGCGCCAGGCCTTCGACTCCCAGGCCCAGAACGGCGTTATAGACCTGCCCGGCGTGATGAGCCGCAAAAAACAGGTGGCCCCCGTTCTGCTCTCGGTGCTCTAGGAGACCCGTGGCGAAGATACTCGACGGCAAGACGGCGGCGGCCGAGGTCCGCTCCGAAGTAGCCTCAGAGGTCGCCGGGCTGTTAGAACGGGGCGTTCTCGTGCGGCTCGACGTGATCCTGGTCGGCGAGGACCCCGCTTCAGTCACCTACGTCGCCTCCAAGGAGCGCGACAGCCAGGAGGTAGGGATAGAGTCGAAGGTCCACCGCTTCGCTGCTGACGTCCCCCAGGAGGAACTCGCCGCCCTCGTCGGGCGCTCGAACGAAGATACGGCCGTCTCAGGCTTTTTCATTCAGCTCCCCCTACCGGAAGGGCTTGACCCCATGCCCTTGATCTCGAGCATCGACCCCGCCAAAGACGTTGACGGCCTCAGCCCCGAGAGCGTAGGAAGACTCGTCGTCGGCCTGCCCAGTCTTCTCCCGTGCACCCCGCACGGCGTGATCCAACTCCTTAAGCGCAACGGCGTAGACCTCTCCGGCCGCGAGGCCGTCGTCGTCGGACGCTCTAACCTCGTGGGCAAGCCGCTCGCACAGCTACTCTTGCGCGAGAACGCGACCGTCACGGTCTGCCACTCGCGTACGCAGGACCTCCCAGAGGTCACCAGGCGGGCTGACGTGCTCATCGTCGCCGCCGGGAAGCGAGAGATGATAGGTGCCGAGCACGTCGGGGAGGGCGCGGTCGTCGTCGACGTCGGCATCCACCGCAAAGAAGAAGGAGGGCTCGTCGGGGACGTGCGCTTCGACGAGGTAGAGCCGAGGGCGGCCTGGATCTCCCCCGTCCCCGGAGGCGTAGGCCCGATGACCCGTGCGATGCTGCTCCACAACACGGTCACGGCGGCGCGGATTGGCCCGAAGAGCTAGAGCAGTTTGCCTATAAGGGCAGTTCGTGATCCGCCCTTATAGGTGAACCGCCTACATACGAACCGCTCAGCGGGGCTCCACAGTCGAGAACAGGGTGTTCAGCGACTCGGCGAGTGTGGGATGGGCGAAGATGCTGTCGCTGAGGGCTGTGTAGGGTAAGTTGCCCATCATGGCTGTCTGGATCATCGCCATGATCTCGCCTCCCTCTATTCCGAGCACGGCGCAGCAAGCACGAGCAGGTGCTCGGGTAACTCGTCTAGCTCCATGATGGAGGTCGAGTTCAGGGCGGGTACGCTATCCAGGCCCTCGATCGGGGGGTTGGCCGGCCTGGCGCCGGTGTCGATAAAGACGTTATCAGCATCGAGCTCGAGGGCTTCACCATCGTTCGTACGCACCGCAAGCGTTTTCTAACGGGGCTAACCCCTGCTTCCGAGTGCCCTATCGAGGTTGTAGGCCGCGCTGATGAGGGTGAGGTGCGTAAAGGCCTGGGGGAAGTTGCCGAGCGCCTCGCCGGAGTGCCCGATCTCCTCGGCGTAGAGCCCGAGGTGGTTGGCGTAACCGAGCATGTGCTCGAAGATGAGGCGGGATTCCTCGAGCCGGCCAGCCCGCGTTAGCGCCTCGACGAGCCAGAAGGTGCACAGGCTGAAGGTCCCTTCCTCACCCGTCAGGCCATCCGCGGACTTCTGTACATCGTAGCGGTAGACGAGGCTGTTGGAGACGAGTCCTCCATCCTTGGGGGGGCGGTTGATGGCGTCTAGTGTCTTGAGCATCCTGGGATCGCTGGGCGAAAGGAAGAAGACGAGGGGCATGATCAGGCTCGAGGCATCCAGCGTGTCGTCGCCGTAGGACTGCACGAACGCCTCCCGCTCCTGGCTCCAGCCCTTTTCCATGATCTCCTCGTAGATCCTATCGCGGACCTCGAGCCAGCGTTCGCGGTCGGCGGGGAAGGAGCGCTTGTCGGCGAGCCTCAAGCCCCTGTCTACGGCGACCCAGCACATGAGTCTGGAGTACACGAAGTTCCTGCGGCCGCCCCTCGTCTCCCAGATCCCCTCGTCCTCGTTCTGCCAGTTGTCGCAGAGCCAGTTGATCAGGGCCCGCAGGTGGGTCCACAGATCGTAGGAGATGGGCGAGCCGTGCTTGTTGTAGAGGTAGACGGCATCCATGAGCTCGCCGTAGATATCCAGCTGCAGCTGGTCGTAGGCGCCGTTTCCGAGCCTGACAGGACGTGAGCCGCGATAGCCTTCGAGGTGATCCAGAGTCTCCTCTGTCAGGTCCTGGCGCCCGTCTATCCCGTACATGAGTTGCAGTGACCCGTCGGGCTTGGATCTCTGGCAACGCGATCCCAGCCACTTTATGAACCCTGCGGCCTCCTCTGTGAAACCGATGCGCAGTAGTCCGTAGAGGGTGAATGCGGCGTCCCTGATCCAGGTGTATCGGTAGTCCCAGTTGCGCTCGCCGCCCACACCCTCGGGCAGGCCCATCGTAGGGGCCGCTACTATCGCCCCCGTCGGCTCGAAGGTCAGCAGCTTCAGGGTCAGGGCCGATCGGCGGACCATCTCGCGCCAGCGGCCCGTGTAGGTGCACTTCGAGAGCCAGTTGCGCCAGTACTCGACGGTCTGCATGAAGATCTCTTCTTCGTCCTCCCTGGAAAGACAGACCCCGCAGCCTTCTCCGGCTTCTATCTCCCTGAGCACGAAAACAGTGGACTGTTCCTCCTGCAGCGTGAACTCGGTCATGGCCCCGTTGCCCCTCTGCTGCAAGGGGTAAGACGAAGCCAGTCCCAGGCTGAGCTCGGGGGTATCGAAGGCCGCCCCTCCGGGGACGATCCTGGTCTCGTGCTCCTCCCTGGCGTAGTCGAAGGCCGGAGTACACTCCATCCGGAACGTCATGGTGCCGCGCACCACCTCGACGCGGCGGATGATCCGGTGTCGCTCATGGCCGCTTTCGGAAGCGCCTATCAGCATATAGTCCGTGATCTCCCCTACCCCGTCGGGCGTGAAGAACCGCGTGACCAGGACGTTCGTATCAGGCCAGTAGAGTTGCTTGCAGGTAGCCCCCTCCATGTCTGGGGAGATCCTGAACCGCCCCCCTTTCGCGCGGTCGAGGATGGCCGCGAAGACGCTCGGGGAGTCGTGGTGCGGCAGGCACAGCCAGTCTATCGAACCGTCCATACCAACAAGGGCCGTCGTGTGCAGGTCGCCGATGATCCCGTAGTTCTCTATGGGCTGGTAGCCGGGCGCGTCCTCTACTCTCCTGTCATCGGTCTTCTCGGATGCGCTCGCTGCCTCGTGGATCTCCATCTCCTCGCTTCCTCCTCCGGGACGGGGTTTTTGTGGCCGTATTCTCGTCGCCTTCGGTCATCCGGCCAACTCATCAACCTTCTCACAGATACGGAGTCTCTGACAGGCCAAACTCCGCGCCCGTAGAATTAGAATCGCATTGGCCCTCGCGTGCAACAGCTCTCACCGAAGGACGTGCTCGACGCATCCATGAGGCGAGACAAAGTTAGCCTCGCGTTGCCGGCGCGAAGGACCGCTGGCGCTGCGCTAAGATATGGGCTAGTTCTAAGAGCGAAAGACCGGAGACCGGACATGATATCCGAAGAGCAGGTGCGCCACGTTGCGAATCTGGCGCGGTTGGGACTCACGGACGATGAGATAGAGAAGATAGGCGGGCAGCTCGACGCGATACTGGACAGCATAGAGAAGATCCGGGAGCTCGACCTCGCCGACGTGCCGCCGACGGCGAACCCGCTCGACCTCTCGAACGTCCTACGCCCCGACGGGCCACGCCCCGAGCTCTCGCAGGAAGAGGCCCTCTTCCAGGCCCCCGAGCGTGTAGAGGACCTCTTCGCCGTCCCCAGGATCGACTGAGATGGCTGGTAGCCATAGCTTGCTCGACCTCACGGCCCACGCGCTCGCAGAGGAGATAGAAGCCGGCGAGGTCTCGGCCCGCGAGGCCGCCGAGGTCGCCAACACGCGCATAGGTGAGGTCGAGGACGAGATCAACGCCTTCGTGACGACTACGCCGGGGCTGGCGCTCGAACGCGCCGAGGCGGTGGACGCCAGGAACGGAGGTCGTAATCTTTGGGAGGGGGTTCCGCTCGTCGTAAAGGACGTACTCTCGACACGGGGCGTAAGGACGACGTGCGGGTCGCGGATACTTGAGAACTTCGAGCCGCTATACGACGCATCGGCGCTAAGAAACTTCGGCGATGACCTTATTGTCGTGGGCAAAGCCAACTGTGACGAGTTCGCGATGGGCTCATCGACGGAGAACTCGGCCTACGGGCCCACCCGTAATCCCTGGGACCTTGGCCGCGTTCCTGGCGGATCCTCGGGTGGATCTGCGGCTGCTGTCGCGGCGGGCGAGGGCTGGTGGGCGCTCGGGACCGACACGGGCGGCTCCGTGCGCCAGCCTGCGGCGCTCTGCGGCATCGTGGGGCTCAAGCCCACCTACGGGCGGGTCTCCCGCCACGGCTTGATCGCCTTCGCCTCCTCGCTCGACGTTGTCGGGCCGATGACTCGCGATGTGCGCGACGGTGCACTCCTCCTGCAGGCCATAGCAGGCCACGACCCGCGCGACTCGACGAGCGCCAACGTCGAGGTTCCCGACTACCTGACGAACCTCGAAGACGGTGTGGAAGGCCTGCGGATCGGGGTGGTCCCCGAGCTGATGGGTGAGGGGATAGAGCCGGGAGTGCGCGAGGTCGCCGAGAGAGTGGCCAGCGGGCTCGAAGGTGCCGGGGCCGAGGTAGGGGAGGCGAGCCTGCCGCATTCAGGGTACGGGCTTCCAGCCTACTACATCATCGCCCCTGCCGAGGTCTCTTCGAACCTCGCCCGCTTCGACGGCGTGCGATACGGTTTGAGGGTTTCGGCCGACGGGGTACACGAAATGTATCGCAAGACCCGCGAGGAAGGCTTCGGGGCCGAGGCGAAGCGAAGGATCATGCTCGGTGCCTACGCCCTGTCTTCGGGCTACTACGACGCCTACTACGCCCAGGCTCAGAAGGTGAGGACCAGGATCATCGAGGACTTCCAGGCGGCCTTCGCCCGCTACGATGTCCTGCTCTCGCCGACCGCCCCTACGGTTGCGTTCGAGATCGGTGAGAAAGTGGACGATCCCCTGGCCATGTACGCCAACGACATCTGCGCCGTCCCCGCGAACCTCGCCGGCATCCCGGCGATAAGCGTCCCCGGTGGCCTCTCGGAAGGACTCCCGGTAGGTGTCCAGCTAATGAGCGACCACTTCACCGAACCTACGCTGCTACGCGCCGCCCGCGCCACCGAGCAGGTAGCCGATTTCCGCTACCAGATGAAACCGTGAAGCGGGTTTTGGAAGGGTCCAACCCTTCCAAAACCCACGCATTTCAGCACGCTCAGGCTAGCGCCTTCGCTTGTCAGCACGGCGCCTTGAAGGCGTCTTGTCAGCCAGTCAGCAAGGACTTGCGGAAGCTGACAAGCGCCCGACAGGCGCCGTGCTGAAATTGTGACAAGCTGAAATGCTTGCAAAGGGGCTTCAGCCCCTTTGCAAACTCAGACGACCCTGCTCGGCCTGTCGGCGCCTCCGCTGTCCCCGCCGCGCACGCTGAAGGCCGTGATCAGCATCAGGATCCCGAACGCCACGGCGTAGAACCCGATCAGCCACAGGAGCGAGATCAAGCCGACCACAGGACCTACGACGGCCAGGATCACCCCGAAGAGCACAGAGAACGCGCCACCCACGATAAGGGCCCATTCGCCCGTTATCTCCTTACGGAGCCTGATGGCCATAGCTATCTCGGAGATCCCCGTGACGACAGCCCAGGCGGCGATGAGGTACAGAAGGAGGATGGCGGTCAGTCCTGGCAGGAAGAAGGCGATCAGGCCGGCAAGGATGCTGGCCACTCCTTCGATGAGCAGAAGCCAGCGGGGAGTCCCACCGCGGGTGCCTCCGAACACGCCCACTATCGAGAACACGCCGTCGACCAGGGCGTAGGCCCCGAACAGCAGGATCAATGCCTCGAGAGCGATCCCCGGTCGCAGGAGCGCGGCCAACCCGAAGAGTATGGCGATGGCGCCGCGCAGGGCCAGTGCCCACCAGTGTCCGGTCTCCGCCGGCAATGCCGCCTGTGGTTGGGTCATTACCTTCCTCCTTCTTCGTGTCCGTCACCAGGGCACCACGGTGCGCCGATACCCTTCTGTCGGACACATTATATGCACGGCCTCAGTGATGACGCGATACGGCCGTGTGCCTGAGGTCGCTCGAAAGGAGCGTCGGGGCTAGAGCAATGTGCGGAGTCACTGACTTACCGCGAACCGCGTATCCGTCCACGAGTCATCTGACGTAAGCAAGGAGCTGAAGTGCTGACAAGCGAAGCCCGAAGGGCGCAGCGTGCTGACATGCTGACAGCTCTAATCGCTGACGGTGTTGCCGCCGGCCCGTTTGGCCCTGTAGAGCGCAGCGTCTGCGGCGTGGGTCAGTGCCTGGTGGGTGGTCCCGTCCTCGGGGTAGCTGGCGATGCCTATGGAGATGGTTGTCTTGGCGGCGACATCGCCCCTTTCGAAGGTCTGTGCTTCGACGCGGCGACGTATCTCCTCGGCTACCCTAAGGGCCTCCTGCTTGCAGAGGTCGGGGAGGACGCCCTGGTACTCGTCGCCCCCAAAGCGGGTCGCCCTGCGCCCCCCTCCTTCGTGCATGGCGCCGATGATGCGCCCTATCTCACCGACGACGTACTCGCCTAGCAGGTGTCCGTTGGCATCGTTTATCTTCTTGAGGCTGTCTATGTCGGCCATGAGCACGCTCAAGGGTCTTCCCTCGTCGGCCATCGCCTCGAGGCGGTGCTCGAACTCGCGGTCGAAGCGTCCCTTGGAGAAGAGGCCGGTGAGGTGGTCGCGGTTCACGAGGTGGTGCAACTGTTCGTAGAAGGAGGCTTTGATCTCATCCTGGTGCGAGAACTCGAGTACGGAGTCGCCAACGTGTATACGGTCCCCGTCGGACAAGAGTTGGCCACACCCAGGCTCCTTCATGACCTCACCGTTGAGCGCGATGGTCTTCGCTGCCTGCACGCCCCGCACCGCGTAGCCGCCGGGTTTCCGGTACAGCTCGGCGTGGCGCGGTTCGACCTCAACGTCCCGCACCACGATGTCAGCCTGAAACGGGTCGCTGCCAAGAACGAGCTCGTCGTCGGTTATCTCGAAGAAGTCGCCGAGCCCCGGTCCTTGCAAGACCACGAGGTGTGGCCGGTTCACTCCGGCGTTCTCTAAGTCGGTATGCAAGCTGAAGCAACCTCCGTAGAGAGTCATTCTAGCATCCGCCCTACAGACCAGATCGGGTGCCCGACGATGCTAGAATGAGAGTACGAAGGTAGGCGAGTCTGGCACGGGGGCTGGCATTTGGAAGTGCAAGAGAGACGTACTTACAAAGCGGTAATAGGACTCGAGTTTCACGTCCACCTGGCGACCACCACCAAGATGTTCTGTGGTTGCAGGGTGACCTACGGAGATCCCCCGAACACCCACACCTGTCCAGTCTGCCTCGGCCATCCGGGGGCCCTGCCCGTCACCAACGAGAAGGCCGTCGAGCTCGGGGTGATGGCCGGTCTCGCGCTCAACTGCGACGTCGCAGACCGCGCGATCTTCGCCAGGAAGAACTACTTCTACCCCGACCTGCCGAAGGGGTACCAGATCTCCCAGTTCGACGAGCCGATCTGTACGGGAGGCCACATCGACGTCCCCACCCCTGAAGGCAGGATCCGGGTCGGCATCACGCGGCTTCACCTGGAGGAGGACGCGGCGAAGAACGTACACGTCGGCACCTCTGGCCGCATGCACGGGTCTGTCGGCTCCCTCGTCGACTTCAACCGTGGAGGCACGCCGTTGATGGAGATCGTTACCGAACCCGACATACCATCGCCCGAGGCGGCGAGGGCTACGGCCAACCAGCTCAAGGACATCCTGAGGGCGGTCGGCGTCTCCGAGGCGGATATGGAGAAGGGGCAACTCCGCTGCGACGCGAACGTCTCCATACGCAATCCCGACGGCACCTTCGGTACTAAGACCGAGCTCAAGAACATGAACTCCTTCCGCTTTGTCGAGCGGGGCCTCACTCGCGAGCTGGAGCGCCAGCGAGAGATTCTGGAGAACGGCGGCCGCATCGAACAGACCACGCTCCATTACGATCCGGAGACCGACGAGGTGCACGAGCTCCGCAGCAAGGAGTACGCCCACGACTACCGTTACTTTCCCGAGCCCGACCTCCTGCCGCTCGAGCTCTCGTCTTCCTACGTCAGAGAGATAGAGGAACGGCTCCCGGAGCTGCCGGACCAGATGCTCGCCCGCTTCATCGAGCAGTACGGCCTCTCCGCGTACGATGCAAGCGTACTTACATCGGACAGGAAACTCGCGTCATTCTACGAAGCGGTCGCGGCGGAGGTGGATCCCAAACAGGCGTCTAACTGGATCTCCGGTGACCTGCGCGCCCTCCTCAACGAGGCTGGTACCGATATCTCCGACTCCAGGGTTACGTCCGAGCACATGAAAGAGCTGATCGAACTAGTCGCAGCAGGCAAGGTCTCCCGCTCAGCAGCGAGGACCGCCCTCGACACGGTCTTCGAGACCGGCGATCCCCCATCAGCCATCGTAGAGCGCGAGGGCCTCGCCTCGGTCGGCTCCGACGAGCTCTCGGACGTCGTCGACGAGACGATCTCCGCCAACCCGGATGAGGCCGGGCGCGTCAGAGGCGGCGATAAGAAGGTACTCGGCTTTCTCGTTGGACAGGTGATGAAGGCAACGCGCGGCAACGCCGATGGCGGAAGGGTCCGCGAGCTCCTTATGGAGAAGCTGGGCTCCTAGCGTTCGAGGCTACAGGTTTCAGGCATCAGGAATTCTTTACAAACGGAGCGGGGGACCAGAAAGGCGTGTATTCTGCCCTGGCGGTTCGAGCAGTTCGCAAAGTGTTGTAGGGGTCTGCGGCCCTGAATGCCACGCGTATCGGCGTCCCTTTCTTCGAACCCTCGGGACTCCCCGATGCCGTATACGACGCTGGAGGAGTGCCAGTACCTCTTCGCCTGCCACCCTCATTACCCGAAGGCGGCGTCGCGCTTGCGCGCGAGTGGTTCGCCGACCTGGTAGAGGTCTCCTGCTCCCAGATGGACCTCGAGGGCCTGTTACTCGACGCCGCACATCCCGAGGAGCTCACCGGTATGCTCGTAGCCGGACTGCGCCTGAATCTCCCGACGGTCTGCGCACTGCCGGCCAGCACTCCTCTCTCCGCCACCCTCGTCGCGCTCGGCCTCGCTCCTGCCATCGGGGACCCTGCGAACATGGCTGTCTCCCTCGTCAGGAGCGAGGGACCACGCCCCCGCGGGCTGGTCGACGACTTCTCTCTGGCCAACGCGCTGCGGGCCGGCGTGGCGGCCGGCGGCGGGCCCGAGGTTATCGTCCACCTTGCCGCGATCGCCCGTGAGGCTGGTGTCACCGGATTCGGCCAGATGATGCGGGTCCTCGCCGCAGAGACCCCCGAAGTAGACCCCGAATGGTTGCGGGAGTACGGCGTACCAGGTCTCCTTTCTTCCCTGGGCGACACACTCCGCGACGTCCCTACCGTCGCTGGCAACCTGAAAGAGGACCTACCGCCCTTGCCTCCTGTGCCGGGGCAGCACACTCGCCTCGTCTTTGTAAGGGCCAGGGCGTCGGGCGCCGAGGCCGTCTGCCGCGTCAGCAAGGGTGTTACGGAGACGGCCGGAGAGTGCCGCGTCTTCGGCTCCGAGGAAGAGGCCGTCTCAAGCGTGCTCCGGGGCGAGATCGGAGATGGAGCGATGCTCATTGTGGGAGGCTGCGGTCCGCGCGGCGGACCTGGCCTGCTCCGGCTCGACGATCTCGGGAAGTCCCTGAAGGAGGCCGGACTCGAGCTGCCTGTAGTGACCGACGGGCTCGCGCCGGAAGGCGCTGTGGGAACCTGGATCTCTCTATTCACACCCGAAGCTGCGGCTGGCGGTGTCCTCAGCCTGCTCCGGGACGGTGACGCCCTCAGGATAGATCTCGTTGAGGGCCGCATACGCACCAGGGCCGGGGACTTCGAGAGCAGGGAGCCCGCCGAGTTCTCTGATCGCGCCGACACAGGCTACGCTGCCCGCTACACGCAGACCGTGCTATCCGCTCTGGAGGGCGCAGGTTTCGGTTAGTCCCTCGTTCGGGCCGACTTCCTCGCTGTCATGTGCGATTTTACCCGGAGGCGCGTTGTGTGAGGTGCGCCGGACTCTACCATGTGGCATCATGCTTACGGTGGAAAGGAGAGGCCCGTTAGCGGGAGAATGTCAGCCTGGTCGAAGGTGACGAGTGGCGCGGCCCTTCCTATACGATGGGCTAACGGATATTCAGAGAGGGGAGACTCACCGAAGCCATGGCATCTATCGAAGACCTGATTCTGCTTCCAAAGCCGCGCTCGGTCGTCGCCGGGTCAGGCACGTACAGGCTCACCGGCGGCTCGAAGATCATCTGCCAGGGGGATCCTGGATCTTTGTTCCCAGTAGCCCGCCGGTTGCAGCGGACCGTATGGGAGAATCAACGTATCGGCTGGGTCTTGCGGGCCGGGAATCCTGAGAACGATAATTCTCGGGGCGCGACGAAGATCACGCTCGCGCCGGATCAGGGCATCCCCGCGCAAGGCTACCGGTTGCGGATCGCCGAGGAAGGCATAGACCTCGTAACCGATGATGCGGCCGGGGCATTCTACGGCGTCATGACCCTGGTGCAGATGTTGCGCCAATGCGAGGGGGCGCTCCCTGCGGGTGAGATCGAGGACTCCCCTGATTTCCCCTCGCGCGGGGTGATGCTAGACATCAGCAGGAGCAAGGTCCCCACCCTGGAGACGCTCTTCGATCTCGTCGACATGTTCTCAGGGTGGAAGATCAATCATCTCCAACTATACACGGAGCACACCTTCGCCTACGAGAACCACCGCGAGGTATGGGCGCAGGCCAGCCCGATGACCGGTGAGGACATACTCCGGCTCGACGCCTATTGCCGCGAGAGATTCATCGAGCTCGTGCCTAACCAGAACTCCTTCGGACACATGCACCACTGGCTAGAGTTACCCCGCTACAACCACCTGGCCGAGTGTCCCGAAGGCTTCGAGCTTAGCCTGCATGGGCACACCAGGCAGATGCCGCCCTTCAGCCTGAACCCATCGGACCCACAGAGCGTCGAGTTTATGGGAGGGCTATTCTCCGAGCTGCTCCCGCATTTCTCGAGCGGGAAGTTCAACGTCGGTTGCGACGAGACCTGGGACGTCGGCCGCGGCAGGAGCGCCGGTGCCGTCGAGGAGAAGGGCGCCGGGCGCGTCTACCTCGACTATGTGCTCGGGATCCACGAACTTGTCAAGCGTCACCGCCGCACGATGCACTTCTGGGGCGACATCATCATCCAGCACCCCGAGCTCGTGCCCGAACTGCCGAGTGACGCAGTTGTACTCGAATGGGGCTACGAAGCCGACCATCCCTTTGACGAGCATGGCGCTGAGTTCGCGAGGTCTGGGATACCGTTCTTCGTATGTCCTGGTACCTCGTCGTGGAACACCATCGCGGGACGCACCTCCAACTGCCTCGGCAACATCCGCAACGCGACCGAGAACGGCCTCAGGCACGGGGCCAGCGGGGTGCTCAATACCGACTGGGGCGACAACGGCCATACCCAGTACCTGCCGGTGAGCTACCTTGGGTTCGCCGCCGGGGCCGCGTTGCCCTGGTGCTACGAGACCAACAGAGATGAGGACTTTATCCCGGCCCTCGACCTGCACGCCTTCCACGATGAGGCGCGCGTCATGGGCAGATTGTGCCACGACCTCGGTAACGCGCACGAAAAAGCGGGGCCAGGTCCGCACAACTCCACGGTACTCTTCAACCTGCTGACGCAGGCCCCAGGCCACGCGCTCCCCGATGGCGTGACCGTCGAGAGCCTCAGGGAGGCCGGCGAGCACATCACCTCCATCATCGAGCCGCTCGAAGGTGCGCGCATGGACACTGACGACGCGGGGATAACCAGCGACGAGTTTGCCAACGCGGCGAGAATAATGCTGCACGCTTGCGAGCGGGGGACGGCGATGCTCGAAGGAACCATCGACTCCGCCGAAAAACGTTATGAGCTGGCCTCCGGGATGCGTACCATCCTTGGCGAGCACCGCCGACTTTGGAATGCCCGCAACCGTGTCGGCGGCTTGCAAGACAGCGAGAGTGTCTTCGAGAAGCGGCTGCAGGAGTATGCAGGAGGCGCGTAACGTGGGACCGAGCAACAAGACATTCCGCAGGCGTCTGCGGCGGCATGCTTGCGCTGAGAGGCACAATCAGTTATATGTGTAAGGGCCGCACCGGCAGGTGGAAGGAATGGGGAGATTGGCTCGGACGACTGTATCGGCTCCGGGAGGAGGGGTGCTAGCAGTGTTGAGGAAGATAGCTTCGAGTTACCTGCTTCGCCGGGTAGCCAAGGCCTTGATCACCATCTTCGTCATGGCCTCCCTGACGTTCTTCCTGATAAGGCTCATGCCTGGTAGTCCTGTTGAGGCCTACATCGCCAACCTGGTCACCCAGTACAACGTGTCTTACGAGAACGCGAAGCAGCAGGCCGCCTCACTCTTCTCGCTCGACCTGAACGCGCCCGTCTACCAGCAGTACCTCGAGTATCTTGGCAACCTGGCGCGAGGAGACCTCGGTGAGTCTCTCATCTCGCGTGGCGTACCTGTGAGTGAGATCGTCCTGGCCTACCTGCCATGGACACTCTTCAGCATCGGCACAGCGCTCATCATCAGCTTCTCTTTGGGCATCATGCTGGGGATGCTCATGGCCTACAAGCGGGAGACGAAGCTCGACCACATACTCACCAACCTGGGGTCTATCGTCAGCTCTGTCCCCGATTACTTGATGGGTATCCTCATCCTGGTATGGGTGGGTGTACAGTGGGAGCTGATCGATATTACGAACATGCGGGGTTCGCTCTCACCAGGGATCCAACCAGGCTTCAACCTCACGTTCATCGGCGATGCGTTCTACCACGCTTCTTTGCCCATTATCACCTACGTGCTCGGCACCATCGGCCTCTGGATGCTCACCATGAGAGGTAGCACCGAGTCGACTCTTGGCGAAGACTACGTTACCGTGGCCAAGGCGCGGGGCCTCAAGGAGCGCAGGATCGCCACGGCTTATGTGGGCCGCAACGCGGCGCTTCCTCCGTTTACCCAGTTGAGTATCTCCATAGCGCTCGTCTTCGGCGGATCGCTCCTCATAGAGTGGCTGTTCGTCTACGAAGGGCTCGGCTACCTGCTCTACAACGCCATCCAGCAGCGCGACTACCCTGTCATGCAGGGGGTCTTTCTAATGATCACGACGATGGTCATCGTGGCCAATCTGCTCGCCGACCTACTCTACTCCAGGCTCGACCCGCGCATCAGGGTCGCAGGTAGGGACTGATGGCAGCCACGACGGGCGAGAGCCGGTACAGGGACTCTGCGGTCGGCAGGGTCCTGGCATGGTTCATCTCGACGCTCAAGCTCATGGCCCGCAACAGAGTCGGCTTCGCGGGTTTCCTGGTCGTCTCGACCATAGTCCTCGTTACGTTCATCGGGCCTGTCTTTCTGCCCTCGGAAGTGCCCGTGAATGTAAACGAGATCTATGAGACGCCCTCATTGAGCCATCCTCTGGGTACCGACTCAGAGGGCAAGGATGTGCTCCTTCAGGTCATCAACGGGGGCAGGCCCATCCTGACGATAGGATTTCTGGCAGCGGCCATCTCAACGACCATCGCCGTGACCCTCGGGTCGCTTGGCGGTTTCGTGGGCGGGCGCGTCGACACAGGCTTTACCTGGTTGGCCGACATGGTGCTTACCATCCCCCAGCTTCCGCTGTTGGCCGTGCTCGCCGGCATCCTCAGGCTGAACAGCAAGATCGCCGTCGCCGGCCTGATCGGGCTTCTCTTCTGGCCTACTTTGATGCGCGCCATCAGGGCCCAGGTGCTCTCGCTCAAGGAGCGCGACTACGTAGAGTCGGCCAGGGCGCTCGGACTCGGAACGCCGCACATCGTCTTTCGTGAGATCGCGCCGAACATGGCTGGCTACATCGCTATCAATTTCACCCTTGCCGTTACCTCCAGCATGTATGCGGTCGTCGGCCTGACGCTCCTCGGGCTCGTGCCGCTCTCCGAGGAGAACTGGGGCGTGATGATTAACCTGGCCTGGACGCGAGGGGCGATCTTCTCCAAAGACAGCGTCTTCTACATTATGTCTCCGATCGCCGCCATAGCCCTGTTTCAGCTCGGTCTCGTGGCCATGAACCGCTCGCTCTCGGAGATCTTCGACCCGCGGCTGCGGCGGGGGGCTTGAGGGGATGGAAGGCCGCGCCGATGTTCTTAGCGTACGTGAGCTGGAGATAGGCTACGAGACGGGCCGGGGCCTGGTAAGGGCGGTGCGCGGGGTTAGCTTTGACCTTGGGGATGACGAGAGTCTGGCGTTCATCGGCGAGAGCGGTTCGGGAAAGACGACCCTCGGGCTCTCCCTGGTGCGTCTGCTGCCGCAGAACGCCTCGATCGCCAAAGGCGAGATCGCCTTCCGCGCAGCCTCGGAAGAGGTGTTGGATCTGACGACCCTCGATGACGAGGACCTCAGGCGCTTTCGGTGGGAGGAGTGCGCGATGGTGTTCCAGTCGGCCCTCAACGCGCTCAACCCCGTGATGCGCATTCGCGACCACTTCGCCGATACCGCCAAGGACCACAGCGAGACGAACGGGTCCCTCAAGGGCCGCGCCCTCACCGAGCGGGCCACCGAGTGCCTCGAGATGGTGCAACTGGATCCGGGCCGGGTGCTCGGTTCCTTCCCTCACGAGCTCTCCGGCGGCATGCGGCAGCGGGTCATGATCGCACTCGGCCTCCTGTTGAACCCGCGGGTCCTGATACTCGACGAACCAACCACCGCGCTCGACGTGCTGACGCAGCGGGCCATTATCGAGGTCTTGAGGACCCTGAAGGTCGAGCACCGCTTCGCCATGATCTTCGTCTCCCACGACCTGTCTCTGGCCGCTGAGCTTGCGGACAGAGTTGCCACGACTTACGCTGGCCGCATCGTCGAGCTCGGGGAGGTCGAGCAGATCTTCTACCACCCGCGTCACCCTTACACGGTCGGGCTTCTCGATGCGGTGCCGACCCTTGCCGGAGGACAGCAGGAGTTGAGCTCGATCCCTGGTTCCCCGCCCGACCTTATAGACCTCCCGACGGGTTGCAAGTTTCATCCGCGATGCCCTTACGCCACGGACAAATGCCGCGAGGAGGACCCTCCTCTGATAGAGGTGGCCCCGGCACAGACGGCCGCGTGCTGGCACTGGGAGAAGGTAGGTTCCGATTGGGAAGCGAGGGGAGGTGAGATCCATGAGCGGGACGCCAATAGAGCTTGAGCACGCGAGCCGCTCTTACGGCTCGGGCAGCCAGCAGGTGAGGGCCGTCGACGATGTGTCTTTCACCATAGAGCCTGGCCAGACCCTGTGCCTGGTCGGCGAGAGCGGGTGCGGTAAGTCCACCACAGGAAGAATGACGGCGGGTCTGCTCGAGCCTTCGCAGGGCCGCGTGCTCTACGGGGAGAAGGAGATCGACGCGCTTCCCGACGCGGAGAAAAGACGCTTCCGTCAGGCGGTCCAGATCATCCACCAGGACCCTTACGCCTCGTTGAACCCGATACGCAACGTGACGCAGATCCTGAGCGCACCCTTGCGGCGCCACAAGCTCACAAAGTCGCGCTCGGAGCTACAGAACAGGCTCCGCGAGTTGCTTGAGACGGTGGGGCTGACACCGCCCGAGGAGTTCCTGAAGAAGTATCCCCACCAGCTCTCGGGCGGGCAGCGGCAGCGCGTCTCAGTAGCCAGGGCGCTAACCGTCGACCCCGAGTTCATCGTCGCCGACGAGCCTGTCTCTATGGTGGACGTCTCAATGCGTATCGGTCTGCTCAACATGTTGCTCGGGTTGCAGAAGGATCTCGGGGTGGCTTTCCTGTTCATCACCCACGACCTCGCCGTCGCCAAGCACTTCTCGTGGGAAGGGCGCATAGGCGTAATGTACCTCGGGCGTATGGTCGAACTCGGTCCCACGCAGAAGCTCGTCAGGGAGCCCGTGCATCCCTATACGCGGGCCCTGATCTCGGCGCTGCCAGAAGCCGACCCCGAACTGACGCGCAACAAAGAGAGGCTGAGCCTGCGCAGCCCGGACATCCCGAGCCTGCTGGACCTGCCTGCTGGTTGTCCTTTCCACCCTCGCTGCCCGATGTACGAGGAGGGCCTCTGCGACACGGATCGTCCTGCGGAGGATGCCGTCATCCTCGAAGAACACCTGGCGGCCTGCTACGTCGCAGCCAGGGAGCTCGGCCAGGAGGATCGCATACCCGAGAGTAGCAGAGCGGCAGGCGCCGAGGCTGCTCGGAGGACGGCGTGATCCCTGAACTTGGACGCGCCGGATTCCGGATAGGGTTTCTTATAGTCATACCGTCTTTCTTCCTGATGTTCTTTCTGGACCCGGGAACCGCCGAGTATGCTATTACCCTCGTTACCCTGGTGATGGGGGTGGTCTTTCTCGTGGCTGTAACGTTGCTGGTTCTGTACAGCAGGCGTTAGGTATGTGCGTACTGTGAAACACACTCTGGTCGAAAAGGAGGCAGCTAGTGAGCACGGGCAAGAGGATCTACCGTCCCAGAGAGTTGAGCCGGCGGCAGTTTCTTGGTTTGGGGGCAGCGGGGGCCGGACTACTGCTTGCGGGATGCGGTGGAGGAGGCCAGGGTTATGGGGAGGGCGGGGGTGGCGGTGCTGCGGAGTTTCACGGAGCTTATCCCTACCAGCTACCGCCCATTGGACACTACAACACTTTCGTCACCAACGCCTTCTTCCAGCTGACGCTCTATCAGGACGTACTGGAGATGCCCATGGCGATGTACAGGTGGGCCGAGCGGAAATACGTACCTTACATGGCTACGGAGTGGGGATACGAACCGCCCGACGTGTTCAAGGTAACGTTGCGCAAGGGCGCGAAGTGGAGCGACGGCTCGGAGTTCACCTCGAAGGACATCGTCGCTACCTTCAACATACTCCGCCTGCAGGAGCAGCTCGCGTGGAACTATCTTGCGTCCGTGGAGCCCGACGACGAGTACAACCTGACTTTCAAGATGAAAGACCCCTCCACGGTCGTCGAGCGCCTGGTCTTACGGGAGCGCATCAGGGCACACTCGGTCTACGGAGAATGGTCTGACAAGGCCCAGCAACTGTTCGACAGTGACGCCGACTCTGAGTCCAAGGAGTACAGGGATGTGGTCACGAAGTTCGAGGAGTTCAGGCCCGAGCAGTTGGTCGTCTCCGGCCCGTACAACATAGACAAGAAGAGCATAACCGAGTCACAGCTGACTATGGACAAGGTAGACACCGCCTGGAACGCCGACCGGACCAACTTCGACAGGATGATCATCTACAACGGCGAGGTCCCCGCTGTTACCCCGATAGTGCTCTCCAAGGACATTGACTACGCCACGCACGGGTTCCCGCTCGCCACCGAGAAGTCTTTCAAGGATCAGGGGATCCGCATCCTCAGGCCTCCGACTTACTCTGGACCGGCGCTCTATTTCAACTACGCGAAGATCAAAGCCGTCGCCGACCCGAAGGTGAGGCAGGCCATCGCGCATGCCGTAGATATGTACGAGAACGCCACCGTCTCACTGGCCGACTCAGCCAGGAGATCCGAGTACATGACGGGCGTCTCGGATGTCCTCATCAAAGACTGGGTCTCCGAACAGGACCTCGCCGGCATGAACCCCTACGAGCATGACCCGGATAAAGCCACAAGCATGATGGAGGATCTGGGCTTCGAGAAGGACGGCGGAGTCTGGGTGTCGCCCGAAGGGGAGAGGATGGAGTACGAGCTTGGTGCCCCGGCCGAGTTCGCCGACTGGTCGGCGGCCGCCAAGAACCTGGCCGACCAGCTCACGAGTTTCGGCATCAAGACGACCGTCAGGACGGTTACCTTCACCCAGTGGGAACCAAGGGTACTGGACGGCCAGTTCGAGATGGGCATCCAGGCATGGGGCCAGGGACAGCCGCATCCCGTCTACTCGTTCCAGCACCCCCTGATCACGTACAACGTGGCCGCATCGGGCGGAGGCATCTCTTACGACATGACGCAGGATACTGAGTCCTTCGGTGAGGTGGACCTGGAGGAGTTGATCATCCAGACCGCCTCGGGCCTCGACGAGGAGGGCCAGAAGGCGACCGTCACCAAACTGTCCAAGATCTTCAACGAGCTCCTACCGGTCATCCCGCTCTGGGAGCGCCTCGGCAACAACCCCGCACTCGATGGCGAACGGGTTACCGGCTGGTTGCCTGATAGCAACCCCATCTACCAGAACAGCCCCTACGAAGACAGCTTCGCTGTCATGATGATCATGGACGGCACCCTCAAACCCGCCGGGCAGTAGTTCAGTGGGAACGACCCCAGTATGCCTCTCCCAGCCTGAGAGGCTACGCGGCATCCGGAGCGGGTGGTGTCTGATCCAGGCGTCGTGACGAGGCTCGCCGTGATCGGGCTCGGACACCGGGCAGCCACGATGGTCGCCTCGATGCAGGCTGTCGACCCTAGCGTGAGTATCCTGGCCGTCGCCGACCCTGACACCGAGGGCGCCCGCCGCCGGCTCGCGATGGTCGGGGCTCATGATGCTGGGGCGCTGATCTATCCTTCGGCTGACGCCATGCTTGAAGACCCTGCTGACTACGACGGCGTCGTAATCGGAACGCGGTGCCACCTGCATACTCCAATGGCCCTCAAGGTCGCCTCTGTTGGGCTGCCACTCTTTCTGGAGAAACCGGTCGCCATAAGCCCGGATGAGCTAGGGGCGCTGCGGGAGGCATTCAGGGGCAGGGAGGATGAGGTCGCCGTCTCGTTCCCCTTACGCCATACGCCTCTCTTCTCGAAGGTGCTCGAGATCGTGAACTCTGGCGTACTTGGGACGATCAACCAGATCCAGGCCGTAAACAACGTACCCTACGGTGGGGTGTACTTCGGACAGTGGTACAGGAACCACGACCAGACAGGCGGCCTCTGGCTCCAGAAAGCCACCCACGATTTCGACTGCATCAACCTGCTCGCAGGAAGCCGTCCCGTCGGCGTCGCCGCGATGGAGTCGCGCAGGGTCTACGGCGGAGAGAAACCCCACGACCTCAGGTGTTCGGCCTGCGATGAGACCGAGACGTGCCCTGAGAGTCCCCAGAATCTAGCCCGCAGGGGGGATGACGGCGGCATGTACCAGGACAGCGACGACAGGACAGACCACTGGTGCGCCTTCAGCCGCGAGATACAGAACCACGACGCCGGCTCCGCGCTCATCATGTACGAGAACGGCATCCACGCCGGCTACAGCCAGAACTTCCTCTCGCGCCGCGCAGCCTACAGACGCGGGGCCACGGTCGTAGGATACGAGGCGACCCTCGAGTTCGACCTGGCTCAGGCGGAGTTGCGACTCATCCACCACCGCTCCGAGAAGGTCAAGCGGTTGCGGGTGGATATAGAAGACGACGGGCATGCCGGCGGAGATCTCATCCTCGCCGAAAGCTTCCTGGACCTGGTAAGAGGACGCGCCAAGCCCAACGCTTCGCTCAGAGATGGGCTCCTCAGCGCCGCCATGTGCCTCGCCGCCCGCGAGTCAGCCAGGACAAAAACTTTCCAGCGGGTTTAGGAAGGGTCAACCCTTCCTAAACCCGCTTGTCAGCAAGTCAGCACGCTCCAGCCTACGGCTGTCGCTTGTCGGCATTTCAGCAATTCAGCTTGCGTTTGCCCAAGCCCTTGCTGACATGCTGACAAGCGAAGGCGCTAGCCTGAGCGTGCTGAAATGCTGACATGCTAATATCAAGCAACACTTTGTAAAAGAGATGTCCCATCATGTAGCCATCGGCAACGATTATGTCTAAAATGAAAGTCCTGTTGAACGCGGTGAGAGAGGAAGCTCAGCACCCATGATGAACAAGTACCGTCTTATGTCTCCTGGCCCCACTCCTATACCGCCCGAGGTCTCAGCGGCGGGGGCGCTACCCATTATCCACCACCGCACACCGGAGTTCGGCGAGGTTTTCACCAGGGTGAACGAGAATTTGAATCGGGTGTTCTTGACGGAGAACGACATCTTTACCTGCGCGGCGAGCGGGACCGGGGCATTCGAGGGTGCGATCCAGAACCTGTTTTCGCCGGGAGACAAGGTGCTTGTCGTAAACAATGGCAACTTCGGTGGCCGGTGGGTCAAGATGAGCCGGGCCTTCGGCCTCGAGGTCACCGAGCTCGAGTACGACTGGGGCGTAAAGGCTGACAACGACGAGGTCGCCGACGCGCTGGCTAACGACCCTGAGATCAAAGCCGCCATCTGCGTGCTCTCGGAGACCTCGACGGGCACCGTCAACGACATAGAGGGCTTCGCCAGGGCCGCGACGAACGTCGTCACCATCGTCGATGCTGTCTCGGGCCTCGGGGCCTGCACGCTGAGGACCGACGAGTGGGGCGTCGACGTCGTCGTCGCAGGCTCTCAGAAAGCGCTAATGACGCCTCCTGGACTGGCGTTCGTTAGCGTCAGCGAGCGGGCCATGCGGATGCACGAAGTGTCGCGGATGCCGCGCTACTACTTCGACTGGACGGCGGCAAAGAAGGCCTTCGAGAGGGACCCCGCGCAGACGGCGTGGACCCCCGCGGTGAGCCTCATCATCCAGCTCGACGTCGCTTTGCAGCAGCTTATCGATGAGGGCGTCGAGAACGTCTTCGCGCGTCACGTGATGCTAGGAAGGGCATCGAGGGAAGGGGTCAAGGGCATGGGGCTCGAGCTCTTCGGGCCCGATGAGGACCCCAACTCGGCCGTTACCGCGGCGTGGGTGCCTGAGGGGATAGACGGCAAGCAGCTCGTGCGTATGGTCTTCCGCGAGCATGGGATACAGGTCGCCGGCGGCCAGGGCGCGCTGGCGGGCAGGATCTTCCGCATCGGACACTGCGGCTACTTCGACGCCTTCGATATCATCGCCACGATAGCGGCCACTGAGCTCGCGCTCGAGTCTCTCGGCTACCCCCTCGAGATCGGCAAGGGCGTCGGCGCGACCCAGAGGGTCTTCTCGAAGAGCGGGGTGAGGGCTTGAAGGTCCTCATCCCCGAAAAGCTCGCCGACCCGGGCATAGAGCTCCTAGAGCGAGATTTCGAGGTGGACGTACTCCTCGACCTCAGTCCGGAAGAGTTGCTCCAGAGGATCGGGGATTACGACGGCCTCATCATCCGCAGCGCCACGAAGGTTACTGCTGATGTAATAGAGCGGGCCAGGAACCTCAAAGCTATCGGCCGTGCCGGAATCGGCGTGGACAACATAGATATAGAGGCCGCCACCAAGCGCGGCATCATCGTCGCCAACGCCCCCGAGAGCAACACGGTCGCCGCGGCCGAGCATACTTTGGGGCTCATGCTCGCTGCGGCGCGGCGCATCCCTGCCGCTGACTCTTCCTTGCGGGGTGGGCAATGGAAGCGGAGCGCGCTCAAGGGTGTCGAGGTCTCGGAGAAGATTATAGGTCTGATCGGGCTCGGTCACGTCGGCGCCATCGTGGCGCGCGGCGCCCTGGGTATGGGGATGCGGGTCCTGGCCTACGACCCCTACGTCTCCGAGGACAGGATGCGCTCGATGAACGTCGGGCGGGCAGAGACCACGGACGAAGTCTTCGAGCGGGCTGATTTCGTCTCGCTACACGTCCCTCGCACCCCGCAGACGATGGGGCTAGTGAACCAGGACGCCCTGGCCAAGATGAAGCCGACCGCCTATCTCATAAACGTGGCCCGAGGCGGAATCGTCGATGAGAGGGCCCTCTACAACGCCCTCAAAGAGGGCGCCATCGCCGGTGCCGCGCTCGACGTGTTCGCTGAGGAGCCGACGACTGACTCCCCGATCTTCACGCTCTCCAACGTGGTGGTAACGCCCCACCTCGGGGCGAGCACGGCCGAAGCCCAGGACAGGGCGGGCATCACGGCCGCCGAGCAGGTGGCGACGGCCCTTGGAGGCGCCGTCCCGATGCACGCAATAAACGCCCCCGTGCCAGTGGGGGAGGGTGCCGAGTTCGTGGCCCAGTTCTCGGGACTGTGTGAGGCTCTGGGAAGTCTGCTCTACCAGCTTGCGGACCACACTGGTGATACCCTCAGGGTCGAGTACCGTGGCGAGGTCGCAGGATTCGACACACGACTCCTCGACGTCTCGGCCCAGAAAGGACTCCTAGCGTCGATGGTCTTCGAGCCCTTGAATTTCGTCAACACGCCAGCGCTCGCGAGGGAGCGGGGGCTCAAGGTCGAGACCTCGCGCACTTCGGAGAGCGCCGACTACACGAGCCTCGTGGAGCTGCGCATGGGTGAGAACACAGTCAGCGGGACGCTCTTCGGGCCGAGGATGCAGCCGCGGCTCGTAGAGGCCATGGGGTTCGACTTCGACGTTGTGCCCGAAAAGCACATGCTCTTCATCCGCAATGAGGACAGGCCAGGCATGATCGGGAAGCTCGGCGGCATCCTCGGGGAGCACGGTATCAACATCGGCAACATGGCCGTCGGGCGTGGAGAGCCCGGTTCTCGCGCGGCTATGGCCGTAACCGTGGACGAGCCCGTAACCGAAGAAGTCCTGAACGCCCTCCTCGAGACCCCGGGTTTCGACGAGGCCCGCTCCGTGACGCTGTGATGGCCAGCCTGGAAGACATACTAGCCCGCTACAGGCCCTATGGACCCACCTTCGGGCCTGGCGAGAAGGCCCCTTTCTCGGGCACCTACATCTGCGACAGGGGAACCATGCTCCCGCCGGTCAGGGTTCAGCTCTCCAAAGGAGAGGAGTTCCCCGAGGCCGGGAGCCTCGGGGTGCACACCCGCTGGCGCCAGACGAATATTCAGGCGTGATAGCGAGTTGGGAGAGGCTTGTGCCTCTCCCAACTCGCGCATTTCAGCCAGTCAGCACGCCGCCAGGCTTCGCCAGGCGGCTTGTCAGCTTTTCAGCCAGTGCCTTGGCTACCGATGCTCCCACTCGCAGCCCCAGGCTCCGCGGAAAACGAGGCGGGGCCATATCTGCCGCAGAGCAATACGAACGCGAGCCGCTTCTCAACTAAGCTGAATTGCTGACAAGCGCCCGACAGGGCGCGTGCTGAAATGCTGAGTGCTCGTCGTGTGTAAGGCGCAAGCCTTACACACGACGGTGTAGAATTTCTGCAACTGCACGGTCGGAAAGGGCGTACATGGGTAACAAGGGCGGCGGATTGGGTGCGACGCTCGTTCTGGCGCTCGTCATCGTCGTCTTGGGCATCGCGCTGGGCGTCGGGCTCGCGCGCTATGGCTCGTTGCTGCCGATGGTGGGGCCGCTCCTCGGAGAGCAGCCGCCGCGCACGTCGACGGGACCAGTGGTGGTGGAAGGGATACAGGAACTCGACCAGCTCGCTACGGTGCGTTGGACCGAGTCCGTGCCGGTCACGAGGGAGACCGGTGGCGATATTGTGGACCGCCTGTTCAACGGAGAGAAGGTCCTGGTGATAGCCACAGGAGAAGTCGAGGCCGGGATTGACCTCGGCGAGGTCGGCAAGGATGATGTGATCGTGAACGACGACACCGTCACCATAGACCTACCCAAACCCGAGATCCTCTCGGCCAGCCTCGACGAGGGGAAGACCCGAGTCTACGACCGCGACTTCAGCCCCCTGAACATTCGCCCAGACGATGACCTAGTCGAAGTAGCCCGGCTGCAGGCGGTGGAGAAGATCAGAGCCGCCGCGCGCGAGAACAGGATTCTAGATACCGCCGAACACAACGCAGAAGATAGCGTACGAGCATTCGTCACTACTCTAGGATTCGAGGAGGTCCGGTTCCGCTAAGAAGGGGTAGAGCTCAGAGGGTTGAGGCCCTCTGGTGTCACGTGCCGGGAGGCGTGCCGGCAAGCGTTCTCCTCAGCACTGATCCAGGGATAATCCCTTTTCGTATGCCCCGCTAAGGAGGTTGTATATGACCCAGCAAGACCAGGCTACGCAAGAGCGGTTCCGTCCCGAGACCAGCAGAGGCCATTACTTGCTGGAAGTCCTCGGCATTTTGTGCTTTACATTGCTTTTGTTGTGGATAGGCGTGGATGTCTATCACTAAAGGGATCGTCGGCAACGACTTCGTTGACGCCAACGGCAACAACAGCCTGGCGAGCCTACCCTTCATGCTTGTCGTATGGGTCGTCCTGCCCCTCGAGACTACGTACTATGGGTATCTCTTCGGGACCTTCTTTCTCTTCTTGTGCCTCGCTGCCTTCCTTACCAACCAGTTCCACAAGTGGGCGCACATGGACGTCCCTCCGGCCTTTGTAGGATGGTTGCAGGCGTGGGGTGTGATCCTCTCCAGAGAGCATCACGACATCCATCACGAGAGCCCCTACGACACCTACTACTGCATCACCGCGGGGTTCTGGAATCCGCTACTGGACCGCACCCGCTTCTTCGAGCGGGCTGAGCGTTTGATCCGGCGCTCCGTCCCTGGCACCGATCCTAGCCTCAGATCCGAGAGGGAAGGGAATCTCTAGCCTGCGGACTTGCTCACCGCCTGTGGGACCTCTGTAGCCCCGTCGCTGTTCTGCCCGGCCTCCGGATCGTAAGCTAGATTCGGCGCGAGCCACTTCTCGGCCTCTTCGAGGGTCCAGCCCTTGCGTTCGGCGTAATCTGTGGCCTGGTCGCGTCCGATCTCGGCCACGCCGAAGTAAGTGGAATCGGGGTGGGAGAAGTAGTAACCGCTGACTGCAGCGCCCGGTGACATCGCGCAGCTCTCGGTGAGCGTGATGCCGGCATTGTTCTCCGCGTCGAGCAGCCTCCACAGGGTGCGCTTCTCTGTGTGCTCGGGGCAGGCAGGATATCCTGGGGCCGGGCGGATGCCCCTGTACTCCTCACGGATCAGGGCCCCGCTGTCTAGGTCTTCATCCGCCGCGTAGCCCCAGAACTCCGTACGGACCCGCCGGTGCATGAGCTCGGCGAGGGCCTCGGCGAGCCTGTCGGCCAGCGCCTTGACCATAATAGCGTTGTAGTCGTCGTTGTCTCGCTCGAAGCGCCGCGCGGCCTCGTCAACACCGAGCCCGGCGGTCACGGCGAAGAGCCCTACGTAGTCTTCGAGACCCGGGCTCTTCGGGGCGACGAAGTCGGCGAGGGAGCGGTTCGGACGGCCTGGCGGTTTCTGCTTCTGCTGGCGCAGGAAGTCGAAGCTGGCGAGCACCTCTTCGCGCGATTCGTCGGTGTAGACCTCTACGGAATCGCTTTCCAGGGCGTTCGCGGGGAAGAGGCCGAAGACGGAGCGGGCCGTGAGCCACTTCTCGGCTATGATGCGGTCGAGCAAGCCTTGCGCGTCGGCGAAGAGCTTTCTGGCCTCCACGCCTTTGTCGGGGTCGTCCAGGATCCCTGGATAGCTGCCCTTTAGCTGCCAGGAGTGGAAGAAGGGCGTCCAGTCTATGTAGGGCCTTATATCCTGAAGGGCGTAGTCGTCGAACGTCCGCACACCGAGAACGTTGGGCTTCGGCGGCCGGTAGCCGTCCCAGTCGATCTTCGTGCGGTTGGCGCGCGCCTTCTCCAGCGTCGTCAGGGTGGTCTTCGAGCGGCGGCCTGCGTGCTTGCGCCGAACCCGCTCGTAGTCCTCGGCGATCTGATCAGCGTAGCCGGCTTTGCGGCCCTCGCTCACCAGGTTCTGGACTACGCCGACGGCGCGTGAGGCGTCCTTTACGTGGATCACGGGCTGTTCGTAGCCCGGTGCGATCTTGACGGCCGTGTGCGTCTGGGAGGTCGTTGCCCCGCCGATGAGCAGCGGTATGTCGAAGCCCTCGCGCTGCATCTCTTTGGCATTGTGGACCATCTCCTCCAGAGAGGGTGTTATGAGGCCGGAGAGCCCTATGGCGTCAGCGCCCTCCTCCCTGGCGGTCTGTAGGATCTTCGCCGAAGGCACCATGACGCCGAGGTCTATGACCTCGAAGTTGTTGCACTGCAGCACGACCCCGACGATGTTCTTCCCTATGTCGTGCACGTCGCCCTTGACGGTCGCCATCACCACCGTGCCGTTGGGCTTGCGGGCCTCACCCTGGGACTCCTCGATAAACGGGATGAGGTAGGCTACGGCCTTCTTCATCACGCGGGCGCTCTTTACGACCTGCGGCAGGAACATCTTGCCTGAACCGAACAGGTCCCCGACGACGTTCATCCCGTCCATAAGCGGGCCCTCGATCACGTCGAGCGGACGCCAGGCAAGGAGGCGCGCCTCCTCCGTGTCCTCCTCGACGAACTCGGCTATGCCCTTGACCAGCGCGTGCTCGAGCCGCTTCTCGACGGGCCAGCCCCTCCATTCCCGGTCCTTCACCTCAGATACCGTATCGTCCTGGTCGCGATACTTCTGCGCCAGGGCAAGCAGGCGTTCGGTAGAGTCGGGGCGGCGGTTCAGGACAACGTCTTCTACGACCTCGCGCAGGTCCTCGTCGATCTCGTCGTAGACGGCGAGCTGGCCCGCGTTGACTATGCCCATCGTCAGGCCAGCCTTTACGGCGTGGTAGAGGAAGACCGCGTGGATCGCCTCCCTCACAGGGTTGTTGCCCCTGAAAGAGAACGAGACGTTCGAGATGCCGCCTGAGGTCTTGGTGTGGGGGAGGGTAGAGGAGATCTCGCGGACCGCCTCGATAAAGTCAACACCATAGTTGTCGTGTTCCTCGATGCCCGTTGCGATAGCGAAGACGTTGGGGTCGAAGATGATGTCCTCGGGCGGGAAACCGACCGCTTCCGTGAGGACGCGGTAAGCGCGTTTGCAAATCTCGACCTTCCTGTCCTTCGAGTCGGCCTGGCCTCTCTCGTCGAAGGCCATTACGACCACCGCTGCACCGTACCGTTTCAGCATTCGCGCCTGCCTGACGAACTCTTCCTCGCCCTCCTTCATGCTAATGGAGTTGACCACCGCCTTACCCTGTACGTGTTTCAAGCCAGCCTCGATGATCGACCACCTTGACGAGTCGATCATGACGGGCACCCGCGAGATGTCGGGTTCTGAGGCGACGAGGTCGAGGAAACGGACCATAGCCTCCTCTCCTTCGAGCATCCCCTCGTCCATGTTGACGTCTATGATCTGGGCGCCGTTCTCGACCTGCTGGCGCGCCACGTCAAGGGCAGTCTCGTAGTCCTCGTTCAGTATGAGGTCCTTGAAGCGCGCAGAACCCGTGACGTTGGTCCGCTCGCCGACGTTCACGAACAGGGTGTCGGGACCGATGTTGCACGGCTCGAGCCCCGAGAGTCTGAGCTTCTTCGGGATCTCGGGTATCTCGCGCGGCGGGTGGCCAGAGACGGCTTCGGCTATGGCCGTTATGTGATCCGGCGTCGTCCCGCAACAGCCGCCGACGATGTTCAGCCAGCCTGCTTCGGCCCACTCGAGGATCTCTGCCGCCATCATCTCCGGTGTCTCTTCGTACTCGCCGAACTCGTTGGGCAGGCCTGCGTTCGGGTAGGCGCTAACGGGAACGTCCGAGATCCTGGCGAGTTCCTCGACGTAGTGCCTTAGCTCCTTCGACCCGAGCGCGCAGTTCAGCCCCACGCTTATCGGGTTCGCGTGGCGCACGGAGTTCCAGAAAGCCTCGGTCACCTGGCCCGAGAGCGTGCGTCCGCTCGCGTCGGTGATCGTGCCCGAGATCATAACGGGAACGTCGATACCCTCATCCTCTAGGTAAGATGTGATCCCGAAGATGGCAGCCCTGGCGTTCAACGTGTCGAAGACGGTCTCGACGAGGAGCAGGTCCACCCCGCCATCGACGAGCCCCCGCGCGGCCTCTGCGTACGACCCGGCGAGCTCGTCGAAGGTGATGTTCCTGAAGCCAGGGTTGTTGACGTCCGGCGAGAGCGAGGCCGTGCGGTTCGTCGGTCCGATGGCGCCGGCCACAAAGCGCGGCCTCTCTGGCGTCTTTTCCGTGTAGGCGTCCGCGGTCTCGCGGGCCAGGCGGGCCGCCTCGTAGTTCAGTTCGTAGACCAGATCTTCCAACAGGTAATCCGCCTGGGCGATGGAGGTCGAGCTGAAGGTGTTCGTCTCGATGATGTCCGAGCCCGCATCCATCGCGGCCTCGTGTATGTCACAGATCATCCCTGGCTTGGTGATCGAGAGCAGATCGTTGTTGCCCTTGAGCTCCCCCGGATGATCGGCGAAGCGTTCCCCGCGGTAGTCCTTCTCCGAGAGGCCGTAGGATTGGATCATGGTCCCCATCGCGCAATCGAGCAGCACGATGCGCTGCTCAAGGAGCGCCCGAAAACGGGATAACCTGGCCTGCCTCTCTTCGTTCTTCGTGCGTTGGAGAACCATCGACTCCTATCTCCCCGTCGGTACGTGGATGGCCTCGAGCACATCCCCAGCGAGGTCAGGGGCGCTGGCCGGCGGCATTATGTACGCGCCGCCGATCAAGGACCTCGCCTCGACGAGTAGCTTCTGGGCGACCTCGACTCCGTACCTCGGGGCGTCCTCTGGAGAGAGGGCTGCGAGCCTCTCTCGGACGTGCTTCGGGATGTTTATGCCTGGTACCTCGTGGTGGAGGAACTCAGCCTGCCTGGCGCTGCGGAGGGGCATGAGGCCGAGCAGGATGCAGACTCCATCGTCGCCGATACGATCGAGGGCATTCTCGAGGGCCCCGATCTCGAAGACGGGCTGAGTCCAGAAGGCGTGGGCCCCGGCCTCGACCTTGCGCCGCAGCTTCTCTACCTCCTCGTCCAGGTCTTCTGCCGTAGGGTTGAAAGACGCCCCCACGAGGAATCCCGGCGGCTCGCCTATGGGGTTGCCTGCGAGGTCCTCCCCCATGTTCATCCTGGAGAGGATGTGGACGAGTCCGACTGAATCTGTATCGAAGACCGAGGTCGCTTCCGGGTAGTCCCCGATCTGGGCCGGATCTCCCGTCACGGCCAGGATGTTCTTCACCCCCAATGCCGCCGCCCCGAGCAGGTCTGCCTGCAACCCGAGGATGTTCCTGTCGCGGCATGAGATGTGGGCGACGACCTCGATGCCAGCTTCGTCCTGCACGATCCTGGCCGCGGCCACGGGATGCATCCTTAGCCTGGCGCGCGCCCCGTCGGAGATGTCTATCGCGTGGACGCCACGCTCCTTCAACCGGCGCGCCGCCTCGACGATCTGCTCGATGGCGTTACCGCGCGGCAGGTCGACCTCGACCGTAACGGCGAAGCCTGTACGCAATCGCTCCGCGAACTCCGAGACAGGCTCTGCGGGAACTTCCGTATGCCCTTCCCGCTCCACCACGGCCGCCCGGCGGCGTACTCCCGTGCCTTCGACCCTGAAATCCCGCAACGCTTCGGAGAGCGCCTTGACGTGCGCCGGGGTGGTCCCGCAGCAGCCGCCTACGAGCCTTGCCCCGGCTTCGGCGAGCTTTACTCCATACTCGGCGAAGTGGTCGACGTCCTTGCTGAAGCGGATGTGGCCGCCGACGATCTGGGGGAGGCCGGGGTTGGGGAGGGCAGCGACGGGGCCTGCCGCGTCCGCCATCTGACCGATGATCTCCACCATCCTTTGCGGACCGACGGTACAGTTCGCCCCCGCAAGGTCGGCTCCCCAGGAGGAGATCTCACGCGCCGCCCGCCCAGGCAGCCCTTCCGCCAGCGTCTCACCGTCCTCGACGAAGGTCTTGTACGCCAGGACCGGCGCGCCCAGAGCCCGGACCGCCTCGTAGGCGAGCCGCAGTTCGACGAGGTCGGTGAAGGTCTCGAGGAGGATCACATCGGCCCCGCCTTCGAGGAGCGCTTCGGCCTGCTCCAGAAAGACGGACTTCGCCAGCTCCGGACGGACGGGACCTACCGGGGCAAGCGGACGTCCGAGTGGACCGACGGCCCCGAGTACGAGCGCCCTGTCACCCGTTCCAGCGACTGCACCGGCAGCCTTGCGGGCGAGGCTTGCGCCCTCGGCGTTTACCTCGCGCACCCTCTCCTCGAGGTCGTGGGTCTCGAGTTTGAAACGGTTGGCGGCGAAGGTGTTGGTCTCTATGGCGTCCGCGCCAGCCCTCAGGTACTCTACGTGGATGTCGGTGACCATGTTCGGGTGGGAGAGGTTCGCGCGGGCGTAGGGATGGCCGAAGCCTACGCCGCGCTCGCCGAGCAGCGTGCCAACGGCGCCGTCCCCGATCAGGACCCGCTTCGCGAGCAACTCTCTCAAGTTCGGACTCAAGATAAGACCTCTCTCCGTTTTCGTTACCCATTCGCGCGGAGGAGAGAGGCTGTGACTACACTTTCACCTCATCTACCGGAGTCTGCTCCGCGGGAGTTGGCACCCGCCACGAGGCGTTCACGCCTCGCCGGTTGCCGCGGCTTCTCAGGGCCCGTCCCTCCGCCGCTCTCGATGAGCGTCACGGTCCCCCTTGGGGCCGTGACCCGGCAATTACAGCACGATAGCCCCGAGAATTCAATCCGGGACGCGACTATCTGGCTGGGCTGGTACGCCTGTAGCGGATGCGGTCAGCTATCTCGCCGGGGTCGTTGGCCGCGCACCTGGCCGCGACAAGGAGTTTTGCCGGGCGCGAGACCTGCGCCCTGCGCGAGAAAACGTCGTATTCGTGGGCCTCGATGCGGTCGAGGATCGCCGCGTACAGCTCGCGCGCCACGACTACGGGGAAACGCCTCCCCCTCGGGATGTAGCCCATCCCCTCATCGGCTACCTCGTAGAGCCTTCGCGCCCGTTCTATCTCGAAGCGCATCAGGCCGACGAACCGCTCGTCGACGACACCGAGAGCGAGGTCCCGCTCCGTATACCCGAAGCGCGCCAGATCCTCAAGCGGTAGATACACCCGTCCCCGCCGCCAGTCCTCCCCTACGTCGCGCAGGAAGTTAGAGAGCTGCATGGCGACGCCCAGGGCCTCGGCGTGGGCGTCGGCCTTTCCTTCGGCCACCCCAACGACCCTGCACATCATCAGACCGACGACTGCGGCGCTCCCGTAGGTGTATACCTCGAGGTCGGCGTATGCCTGGTAGCGGAAGACGCGGGTATCCATCTTCATGCTCTCCATGAAGGCGGTTATGGTCCCAGGGTCGATGCCGCAGGCGCGCACCGTGTCCGCGTACGCGCGCAAAACAGGGTTGGGGACTTCCTCACCAGAGACGGCCGCCAGCGTCTCGGCCTCGAACTCCTCCAGGACAGAGAGTTGGGCGTCCAGGGGCAGGTCGTGTGGGTGGTCCACGATCTCATCGGCGTAGCGCATAAATGCGTAGAGGGCGTGCACGCGCGGCCTGACCTCGGCAGGGAACAGCCTGGTCGAGAAGTAGTAGGTCCTGCTGTGCGCTTTCTGGACCCTGCGGCACAGCTCGTAGCTCTCGGCGAGTGAGAGCCCGCCGTCGAGTTTCTTGCCGCCAGCGGGGTCGAGCTTCAAGAGCCTCCTACCTCGCGCCTTATGCGGTCGGCCACGAGCCTGGCGCCTATGGTAACGAGCGGCACCCCTGTACCAGGCCTGGTGCTCGCGCCAACGAAATACATCCCCTGCACGGCCCTCGACACCATCGGAGGGCGGAAGTACCCAACCTGGAAGATGCCGTGCCCGATACCGAACGCGGCCCCCTCTTCGAGATTGTACTCGTCTCGCCAGTCGAGCGGCGTCCTTACCTTCTCGTAGACGACGCGGCTCCGGTCGAGCCCGCACCGCCGCTCCAGCAGGCCGTAGACCTTCTCCCTGAAAGCGTCCCCGTCGCGGTTCCAATCCACGTTCGGCCCGAGGTGCGGCACTGGGACGAGAACGAACAGGCTCTCCATCCCATCGGGCGCCATGCGAGGCTCCGACTTAGATGGGACGACGGCGTAGAACGAGGGGTCTTCTGGTAGTGCGTGATCCCTGAAGATGGCCTCGAAGTTCTCCTTGTAGCGCCCTGAGAGGTAGAAGTTGTGGTGAACCATGTTCCCGAGCTTCCCATCGACGCCCAGATAGAGCATGAACGCCGAGGCCGTATACCGAAGGTTCTTGCGTCTCCTTAGCTTGAAGTCTTTGTCCGCAGATCCAGCGAGGAGCTCGCGGTAGGCGTAAGGTAGATCTGCGTTGGCGAGCACGGCTTCGGATTCGATTTCGTCTCCTTCTACCATAACGCCGCGCGCCCGGCCCTTGGTGACGACGACACGCTCGACCGGGCTGTTCAGGTGAAACCTCACACCGAGCTCGGTCGCGAGCCTCTCCATCGCCTCGATGAGGGAATACATCCCGCCTTCTGGGAACCAGAGGCCGTCTTCGGCGAGCTCCGTGTAGGGGAGGAGCGAGTAGACCGCCGGCGCCTCGAAGGGAGAGAGGCCGAGGTACATCGTCTGCAAAGAGAACGCCTGCCTGAGCTTCTCCGAGGCGAAGAACTTCGAGACCTGACGGTAGTAGTTGTTGACCGCCCTGGTCTTCAGAAGGAGCCTGAGGTTGCGAAGGCCAAAGAAGTCTCTAGCCCTGTCGAAGTCGCGCTCCACGAACTCCGAGCGTCCGAGACGGTACTTGTTACAGGCGTCTTCGAGGAAGCGGTAGAAGCGCGGGGTGACGCCAGGCTCTATGCGTTCGAGTTCGCTTATCAGCTCGGGGAGTGTGCGACGAATGGTTAGAGAGTCGCTGTCACCGAACGTCACGCGGTAGTCGGAGTCGAGCGGCCTGAGCCTGACGTAGTCGTCGAGGTCGCGCCCGGCAGAGCGGAAAAGCTCGCGATACGTGTCGGTCATAAGGAGGAGTGATGGGCCTGTATCGAAAGAGAAGCCTTCGGCCTCGAGCCTTCCCACGCGTCCGCCGACTGTGGCGTTCTTCTCGAAGACCTCGACTTCGAAGCCCGAGGCGGCCAGCCGGATCGCCGCCGCCAGGCCGCCCATCCCGGCCCCGACAACTGCCACCCGCTTGTTCGGCCTGGCCGACGACGCCGCCAGAGATCCCACCTTCCTTTTTCCGAAAGCCTGCCTGGAGTATACGTCGCAGATGCTAACAGCGTTCACCGCTCGACCAGGTAAAGGGGCTTACAGAGCACTTCAGCACGCGTCGGGCTTGCGGCCCTCGCTTGTCAGCACGCTGCGCCCTTCGGGCTTCGCTTGTCAGCACTTCAGCATTCGGATTTCGCTTGTCAGCTAGGACCTGCACACGCAAGAGCTGAAGTGCTGACATGCTGACAAGCCGCCTGCAAGGCGGCGTGCTAACTTGGGACTTTCGTGTAGCCGGAGCGGGCGTTATATTTGCCATTGAGCCGCACACAGGCCGGGGAGGGTTACTAATGGCAGGACCTAGGGGTGGAAGGCGGGGCTGGATGGTCATTGCCGTGCTCCTGTTCGGCGCGATTCTAGTTGCTGCAAGGCTCGTGCCCGCCGTCCGCTGGTTCTTCAGGCAGAGGGCCGACAGGGTCGTTGGGGAGGTGAGGCGCAGGGGCATCGAACTGCCAGCGTTCAAATTGACCCGGCGCGGGGCTTTGATCCACCGCCTTACCCACGACCCTGAGCTTCTCGAGGCCGCAGAGATCTATGCCCGTGAGAACGATATCTCGATGGCGGTCGCGATGGCCAGGGTCGAGCGTTACGGCCGTGAGATCGTGCCTTCGTTCAACGCCTTCCTCTACTTCAAGGTCGGCATCCCTCTGGCTGCTTGGATCTCCAGGTCTCTCTACGACATCAGAGTCGGCTCACAGAGGGGTCTCGCTGTCCTGGACGAGAATGCTCTAGAAGACGTGAGCGTCGTCTTCGTGATGAACCACAGGAGCAACATCGACTACGTGCTACTGGCCCACCTGATGGGGCATCGTACCGCCCTCAGCTACGCGGCGGGGGAGTGGGCGTATGCCTGGCCCCTGGGACGACTGGTCGGTGGCATGGGCGCGTTCTTCGTGCGGCGTGGTTCGGGGGACGACCTCTACCGGCGGGTGCTGGAGCGCTTTGTCCAGATGGCCGTCGAGGGCGGCCTTACACAGGTCTTCTTCCCCGAGGGCGGACTGAGCCGTGATGGGAAGCAGCGCGAGCCGAAGGTGGGGCTACTCGACTACATGCTCAGGCATTTCGACCCCGAGGCCGGTGACATCCTCTTCGTTCCCGTCGGCGTCAACTACGATTGGGTGCTCGAAGACCACAGCCTCCTTCAACCAGGCGGTCCGGAGTCAGGAATCCGGGGGCGCGGAGGACTCTTCGCCTCCGCGGCCGGCTCAATGGTCAGAAACCTCCTGCTGGCGTGGCGCGGCGGCAGCTTCCGTCTCGGCACTGCCGCCGTGGGCTTCGGGGTACCCGTCTCGGCGCGCGAGTACGCGGCGTCGCGCAGGGTCGTGTTTCGAGAGCTCGAGCGCGAAGCCCGGATCGAAGAGGTCAAGGTCCTGGCCAGACAGCTCATGCAGACCATAAACGACTCCATCCCACCCGCCGTAGTCCCACTCGTTGCACGCGTCCTGATCGAAGCTCCAGAGAGAACCCTGCCGGAAGACACTTTGATCTCGCGGGCGCGAAGCCTCGCGCAAGGCGAAGAACTACTCGACTACGAGGCCGCTCTACGGACGCTCGCGATGCGGCGACTCGTACTGGCCGAGCGTGGCGCATACAGGCCCGCCCCGGGCGCTGAAACGATTCTTGGCTACTACGCGAACTCTTCCTACTTCTGAGAAGATGACTCGCCGTTCTGAAGCATGCCCGCGGCGCTGAGGGTCTCTTCGAGGACCTTACGGCCTTCGGAGGCGCGTATAAAGCGCTGGTGGGCTCCCTGGTACCAGCCGATGCGCGGCTCGTCCCAGTGGCGCCAGAGGCTGTGGGCCTGGACGGGCGGCACTACGCGGTCGATGACGCCGGCGAAGATGCCCCTGCGCTCGTGTGGGACAACGGGCTCGAGCGCGAGCGGAGAGACGGGACGCAGCAGTGCTTGGAAGGTCTCTTCGCGGATGCCCTCCGCACTCAGAGAGTGGGTCGCGACGGCGAGGGCGTTGGCCCAGAACAGGTGCGAGGGGTCGATGGCCGGGTTGCCTGCCACGACGCAGTCGAGATCTTCTTCCAGCGAGGCGAGGAGTGAGACGGCGTAGCCGCCCAAAGAGTGGCCCAGCGCTCCGATTGCTGGTGCCCCCTCGCACGCGCGCAGCCACCAGACGAGACGCCTGAAGTCCCACATAGCCTGCGCGCCGGTGTGCAGCGTGTCCATAACGTCGCCGGAGAGCGTCCGTTCCCCGCTGATGAGGCCCCCGGTATCGCGCGGGCCGTGCATGGGGAGGACGGGCATGATCAGGTTCAGCCCGAGCTCCTCGTGCAGGTACTCTGGCTGGAAGCGGATCATGCTCTTGTTCAAGGTGCCCATCCTGATGCCGTGGACGCAGATCAGCCACGGCCGCTGCTCGCCCGGGTGGCGCAGGATCCAGGCACGGGCGGTAGGGTTGCGCTTGTAGGAGAGCCAGCGCTCCCGTCCCGGCTCGTTCTCGTGCGGCTCGTAGAGGCTATCGAAGGTCAAGCACTCGATCTCCCTTCCCTTTTGTTTCATCTTTTCGATTTCGGGGTCCTCAAGCGGCGGCGGATCCCTGTGGTAGGTGGCTGGCTCCGAGAACCAACCTTTCTCTTCGAACAGGGAATATGCCTCCGTAGCTTCGCGCTGGACACGCACGGCGGTAGGGCCCACCGCGACGGGCCAGCTCGTGAGGATGAGGCCGCACAGCATCAGCTCGTTCACCGCGGCACGGGCTGCGAGATTGGGACCCGTATCGGGCGCTGGAACGCTGGAAGGACAGCGATGCTGCCCCAGGGCCAGGTAGCCCGCAGCGAGAAAGCTCGCCGCAGAACCCACCCCGAGCACGAGCGCGGCAAGAGGTCCGATGAGCAGGATCGCGGGCAAAGACAGAATCGCCCCGAGGACGGAGGCGAGCGCCATGAACTGGAACGTCCTGGATTCGACGGCCCACAGAAGCCCAGAGAGTCCCGTGCCCAGTAGCAAGGCTCCCGGCACCGCCCCGAGCAAGACCCCGGCCAGGCCGCCGTGCGCCGCCAGCCACAGCCAGAGCGCGCCCGTCAGCAGAGGGACCAACGAGGAGAAAGACCACCATTGCGAGGTTATGGACTCCAGGACAGCGCTGTCGTCGAGGTTACTCTTCTCCCGCTGCCGCTCGCCCATATACCGACCTCTCCCCGCTGGCTCGACCGGTCCATTCTAGACCTTGCCGCTCCTCGCGGCGATGGGGACGAACTTCATTCGTACTGGACGGCCTCGACGATGCCCTTGCGGGCGGCGGAGCGTGCTGGGAGGAGGCCTGCGAAGATCCCTATGAAGAGGCCCGAGAGCAGGGCGGCGAGGGCTGGTAGCTTCGGGTAGTAGAAGTCGATCTCGAAGCCTCCTGCGCCTGAGCCCTGGACGAACAGGTAGCCGAGCAGCGAGCCGAGCGCGACGCCGATGAGGCAGCCGATCAGGCTTATGACGATCCCCTCATCGATGATGAGGCGGCCTATCTGCAGCCGCGTCGTCCCGACGGCCCTCAGGATGCCGATCTCGCGGGTCCGCTCGAAGACGCTCATGGAGAGTGTGTTGACGACCCCGAAGGCGGAGACGGCAACGGAGACGCCCATAATGGCGTAGAAGAAGACGTACTGTCGGTTGAAGTCGCTCTCTATCTGGGCCTTCCACTCGGCGTTCGAGTACAACGTGAACTGCGGGTAGTCCTCGAGAACGGCTTCGATCCTGCGCGCCAGGGCTTCGCGGTCGGAGCCAGGCCTGGCCTTTATGGCGAGGAACTCGCTCTGGGTCTCGTTGAAGTCGCTGGCGAGAATCTCTTTCGAGAGGTAGATACCCATCCCGCCGCCCACGATGTCGTTCTCGAGGATGCCTTCGACGCGATACTTCTTCTTCCCCTTGGGGCCGAGTAACTCTATCCTGGACCCCATGCCGAGCCCGCGGTCCTTAGCGAGCTGCTTACCAACGAGGGCGTCGCCATTCTTCAGTTTGGAGAAGGCATCAGAACCTCCGGCGGCGTAATCTACGCGGAAGATCTCAGGGTAGTTTTGGTCAACCCCGAAGACGGCGTCTACCTTCTTTCCGTCCTGGCGGAAGGTCGAGACGATGCTGGTCGCTTTCTCGAAGCCCCGCACACGACTGACCTTCTCGGGCAACGTCGCGGAGAAGCCGGCGTCCGAGTTCTGCTGCGTGGGCTGCACCACGTAGTCGCTGCCGAGAGAGCCGTCGAGGTAGTCCTGGATCGAACCGAGTAGGCTGCCGCCAAGGGCCGAGAACGCCACGACGAGCGAGATGCCCACCATGAGGGCCGCGGCCGTTAGCGCCGTCCTTGCCCTGTTACGCGTAGCGTTCGCCGCAGCCATCCTCCCCTCGAGCCCGAGAAGGAGCCTGAGCACCGGAGAGAACAATGCTGCCAGCGGCCTGACGAGGACGGGGATTATCAAGGAGATGCCTAGGAAGGCCGCGATGATCGCCGCAATCCCCGAGGCGTAGATGAGGCCATCGAGGCTGGACGAGAGGTTTCTGGCTAGATAGTAGATCCAGGGTATCCCGGCGCCGGCGAGCGCGAGCCCCAAGACCGGCGCCAGGAGCGAGGGGCCGCGTGAGTGCCCGGTCTCGGCCGCGGCCCCGGCGGACCTGGCGCGCATCGCTTCTACGGGGCTCACCCTCCCAGCCTTCATGGCCGGGTAGAGGGCCGCAACGACCGTCACGACTATGCCTACGACTATGGCGGAGACGAGGGCGAAGGGAGAGAGGACCAGGTCTGTGATCTCGAACAGAAAAGCCCTGCCAAAAAGGTAGACGAGCCCCCTGGCCATCCCGTACCCGAAGAGCACCCCGAGGAGCGAGCCGATCACGCCTAGGAGGATCGCTTCTACTATTACGGAGCGTGCGATCATCGCCCGCGTCGAGCCGAGGGCCCGGAGCATCCCGAGCTCGCGCGTCCGCTCCAGGATCGTCATCGAGAGGGCGTTGAAGACGAGGAAGGCCCCGACGAAGAGCGAGGTCCCCGCGAAGAAAAGCAGCGCGATCTTGAACCCCTGGAGCTGGCCGCTGATCTCCTGGGTGCGCTTCTCGGACCGCTCGGCCTGCAAACCCTCTCCGAGCTCTCTGTCCAGCCTCTGCCCGAGGTCCGAGACGGAGACGCCATCCGCAGCCTCGACGGCGATACCGGAGATCTGGCCCTGCTTGTCGAAGGCGTTCTGGGCGAACGGCAAAGGCGCCATACCGAAGGCGAGCCCGCCGAAAGACCCACCCGGTATGCGCAGGAGTCCCACGAGCTTCAGCTTCTTCGGTCCCTCCGGCGTACCTACAGTGACCGTGTCACCTATCTTGAGCCCCGCGTTCTTGGCAGAACCGCCGTCGAGGGTGAGCTCATTGCCGCTCCGCGGGAAGTGTCCGTCGGTGAGCTCGAAGCCCGTCGCGAGCTCTGCAGACTGCGGCTCGATGCCGAAGAGACGCATGCTCCTGACCTCCGGCAGGCCGTTTTTCTGGACTTTGTCGAGGATGAGAGACGAAGAGAGCGAATAGCGCGGCGCCGCCGACTCAACCCCCTCGTAGCCGCGCACCTCTTCGACGGCCTTCCGGCCGAACCCGCCGCTGCCGCCCGCCGCTGTGACGGTGAGGTCGGCCGATCCGTAGGCGCGGGTAAAGAGCTCCTCGAAGGTGCCCGACATGGTTGTCGAAAGGGTGAGTACGCCGAACACGATACCCACCCCTAGCACGATGCCGACGGCCGTGAGCAGGGTACGTTGGAACCTGGCGCGCAGATTCCTGAAGCTCAGCCCGGAGAAGCGCCTGAGCTTCACGCTTCCATGGCCATCGACAGGAAGAGATACTCGGCGAGGAGTTGGAACCGGTAGAAGGAGATCGCGTTATCCGTCCGACTCAAGCGTCCTGATGCGTTTCAGGATCTCATCCTGGTCTGGGTCTATGGCCTCATCGACAACGCGTCCGTCAGAGAGGAAGATGGCGCGGCCTGCCGTGGCTGCGGCGCGCGGATCGTGGGTGACCATGAGTATGGTCTGCTCGAAGCGGGCCGCCGATTCTTCGAGGAGCCCGAGCACCTCGGCGCCGGTCTTCGAGTCCAGATTCCCCGTCGGCTCGTCGGCCAGGATGATGTCCGGGAATTTGATCAGGGCCCGCGCTATGGCGACCCTTTGTTGCTCGCCGCCTGAGAGTTCGTCAGGCCTGTGGGTCCGCCGCCCAGTGAGCTTCACGAGATCCAGAAGCTCGTCGAGCCTCTCGCCGTACTTGTCCGGCTTCTTGCCGGCGATGAGCACGGGCAAGAGCACGTTCTCCTCGGCCGAGAGCGTGGGGATGAGGTTGAAGAACTGGAACACGAAGCCCATCCGCTCCCGCCTCAAGAGTGTTAGTTTCTTGTCAGAGAGCCCGGAGAGCTCGGTCCCCCCGATGACCACGCGCCCCGACGTAGGCTTGTCCAGGGCGCCGAGGATGTGCAAGAGCGTGCTCTTTCCTGACCCTGAAGGGCCCATGATGGCCGCGAACTCCCCGTTTGGGAACGCCAGGGAGACATCCTCGAGGGCTCGCACCGCGGTCGAACCCTCGCCATAGATCTTCTCCAGGCCCACGGTCTCGACGGCGATACCGGCTCCGTTCTCCACGAACAGAGTATATCCCCACCCACGCTAGAGGCTCTCGGAACGCCGTTTGTAACAGTTCGATCCCACTGTTACACTATCGTGGCAATCCATTAGGCCCCTGCTTTCCACCGGCGCCGCCCCGCCGGGGAAGCCGACATAAGACCGGAGGAGGCAAACATCGACACTTACGAAGCCATGCTCATAGTGATCCCCGAGCTCGACGAGGAGCAGGTCGAGAACACCGTCGGGCGTTTTCGTACGATCATCGAGCGCACGGGTGGCGAGGCCGGGGAGCCGAACCACTGGGGTCGCCGCAAGCTGGCCTACGAGATAGACCACCGGACGGACGGTTTTTACGTGGTCATGGAGTTCACCGCAGGGGAGCGCACCCTCGTTGAGTTGAAGCGCATCCTGCGGGTCTCCGACGACGTGCTCAGGCACATGGTCGTGAAGCTCCCGCCGAGCTACGCGCACGAGCCGCTGCCCGATTCCACAGAAGTTACGGCTTGACTACTACGGAGGTAACGAATGGGTAGGAGAAGGAACGGGCCGCCCCGCGGGGCGCGGCCGACGAAGAGCAAGCCTTGCGTGTTCTGCAAGGACAACGTCGCCTACGTCGACTACAAGGACTACAACATGCTGCGGCGGTTCATCTCCGACCGTGGCAAGGTCAGGGCCCGCAGGGTTACTGGCCTGTGTCCGCAGCACCAGCGGGAGGCCGCTTCGGCGATCAAGCGCGCCCGTGAGATGGCGCTCTTGCCCTACGTGGTAGGGAGGTAGGAGCCTTGCAAGTAATACTGAACCAGGACGTCGAGAAGATCGGACAGCGCGGCGACATCGTTGACGTAAGCCGCGGCTACGTGCGCAACTACCTCGTCCCGCGCGGCCTCGCCGAGGTTGCGACCCCGGGCAAGCTGGAGGAAGCCCGCCGCACGATGGAGGAGTCGCAGGAGAGGGACAGGCGTCTCGCCGAGAGGGCGGAGGAGATCTCTAACATCCTCAACAAGAGTGTGATCACCATTGAAGCCCGAACCGGCGAGGACGAGCGCCTCTTCGGTTCTGTCACAGCATCCAACATCGCCGACGCGGTCGAGAGGGCGCGCGGTATCCGCCTCGACAGGCGCCGCATCCGCCTCGAAGAGCCTATAAAGGCCCTCGGCACGCACCAGGTGCCCATCCAGGTCCACGGCGAAGTCGAGGCAAGCGTCAAGGTCATCGTGGTCCCCAAACTGTAAGGGCGGTTCGCGAACCACCCACCCTCCTGCGGTCCGCCTTCACCTCGACCTTAGGTTTATGCAGAATCTGAACCAGAAGGTAAAGGCTCCCGTCTTGTAACGGGGGCCTTTTTGCTGCATCCTGGTAGGTTATGGAACGCCGGGGAAGGATGCGAAGCGTAGAGACCGGGGTCGGGGCGTCCCGGGTACCGCCGCACGACCTGGATGCGGAGCGGGCTGTCATAGGCGCGATGCTGGTTTCGGAGACGGCTGTCGCCGCTGTTGCGGAGCGGCTCGCCGCCGAGGACTTCTACTCCGAGGTACACAGGATCATCTACGGGGCCATGATGCGCCTGTACTCGCGCGGCGAGCCCATAGACCAGCTCACCCTCACGAACGAGCTGAGGAGCGTCAACGAGTTCGAGAGAGTAGGCGGCAGGCCCTACGTCTTCCAGATCGTCGAGAGCGTCCCGACGGCTGCGAACGCTGGCAGGTATGCCGACATCGTGCGCGGCAAGGCGCTCTTGCGGGCGATCATAGATGTCGGGAGCCGCATCACAGAGGATGCTTTCAGGGAACCCGAGGACGTGAGCGAGGCGCTCGACTCGGCAGAGCAGCTCGTCTACGGCGTCTCCAACAGGACGCTCAGGGAACATCTTGCGCCAGTCTCCGAGCTAGCGCCCGGTGCCCTGGAGATGATCCAACGCCTCTACGAGCAGGAGGGCGAGGTAACAGGCGTCGAGACAGGATTCGAAGACCTCGACCGCCTCACCACGGGCTTTCACAAGAGCGACCTGATCGTCCTCGCAGCGAGACCGGCGATGGGCAAAACCGCCTTGTCTCTCAACGCGATCTGGCATGCCGCCGGTGAGAAGAAGATGCCTGTTGCGATCTTCTCCCTGGAGATGAGCAAAGAGCAGCTCGTACAGAGGCTCATCTCGCAGACTACACGCATCCCTACCCAGGCCCTGAGAAGCGGCAACGTCAAGGCCGAGGACTGGCCGAAGCTGGTAAGGGGGGTGGCTGAGGTCAGCCGGGCCCCGATCTGGATCGATGATACGGCGGGCGTCACGCTGATGGAGATCCGGGCCAAGGTCAGGCGTCTCGCCAGCCAGCTCAACGTCGCCGGTGAGATGCCTCTCTCGCTCGTCGTCGTGGACTACCTGCAACTCATGGTCGGTGGCGAAGCCCGAAACCGTGCGGAGAACCGCCAGCAGGAGATCGCCGAGATCAGCCGCGGCCTCAAAGTCCTCGCCCGCGACCTCGACGTGCCAGTCCTCGCCATAGCGCAGCTCAGCCGCGCTGTAGAAGCCCGCCATGACAAACGCCCGCTCTTATCTGACCTTCGCGATAGTGGAGCGATCGAACAGGATGCAGATATGGTGATGTTTTTGTATCGAGATGAATACTATAATTCTGAGTCCGACGACAAGGGCATCGCCGAGGTCATCGTGGGCAAGCACAGGAACGGGCCTACGGGTAAAGTTCAGCTCGCCTGGATGGAGCAGTACACCAAGTTCGCCTCTCTCGCCCGTCGCTAGCCTCGACTGGATCTGATAAAGTTCCTTATAGTACAAAGAGATAACGGCGCCGAGCCGTTACTCGGAGACAGGAGCCCGCATGCGCCGCGCTGTCATACTCGCAACCCTCACCTGTATATTGTTCGCGGTCGCGGGCGTCACCGCTGCCAGGGAAAACACGTTCACGCCCAGCTCGCAAGACGGAGACCAGACGGAATCCACGGCCTTGGAGTCCACGGTACCCGGGCGCGCTGCTCCAGAGGCTACCGTTCCCGAGACGACCGTACCCGAAGGCGTTGAAAAGCCGGAGGAGGGGACGGTAGAGGCGACTGTCGTGGTGCACGAAGAACCAAAGGAGCGAGGCGAGGGAGATCCCGGCGCGGGAAATTACGGCGGGATCCAGGACGATAACTGGATCGAAAAGTCGGGCCAGCCTGCCGGTAAGTCCGGCAAGCCGGAGCACGCGCAGGGCGGCAAGAAATACGGCAAATCGCGAGTCGCGGGCAAGCCGCCCGGCAAGAGCCGGCCCGCCACTGGCAGACCCGACGATGCCGGAGCGAGGGGATTTGACGGCAATCCGGGCAAGGTCACCCTTTGTCACAAGGACAAGGTGACGATCTCGGTCGGTGCTCCCGCAAAGCCTGCGCACCTGCGCCACGGCGACAGCCTCGCGGCCTGCTGACACCGACGGGTGTTCAGCCCGTGCCGGGTCCGGCGCCTCGCTCGCCCTGGCCGCGGGATCGAGCCGGTCACGACTGGGGCCGCCCAGGCGTTCTCCCGTTTGCTACGGACGTTTCCGAAGAGGCTGACCCTCTTTGAAGACACGGTCAGCGGCTGGCACTCCGCGTCCGGCTTCTCGCCCTTGCTGACGGCTGAAGTGATGACTTGCTGACCAGCTATTTTATCGGTGCTCCCATCGCGTGGTAGCCGCCGTCCACGTGTATCAACTCCCCTGTCGTGGCCGGCCACCAGTCCGAGAGCAGGCTCACCACGGCCCTTCCGACGGGCTCGGGGTCTGTGGTGTTCCAGCCGAGGGGCGCCTGGCGGGTCCACTCGCCTTCGATCTCCTCGAAGCCGCTGATGCCTTTCGCCGCCAGAGTCTTGACCGGACCGGCCGAGACGAGGTTGAACCTGATGCCGCGCTCCCCGAGGTCGCGAGCCAGATAGCGCGATGTGCTCTCCAGGGCGGCCTTGGCCACACCCATCCAGTCATAGGCTGGCCAGGCGATGCGGGCGTCGAAGTCCAGGCCGACGACCGAGGCTCCTGGTCCCAGGAGATCGACGAGACCGACGGAGAGGGCCTTCAAAGAGTAGGCTGAGGTCTGGAGGGCCGTCGCGACTGAGGGCCACTCTGCGGAAAGGAAGTTGCCGCCCAGGGCGTCCTCGGGGGCGAAGGCTATGGCGTGGACGATCCCGTCGAGTTCCCCCCAGCGTTCTCCGAGGTCTTCCGCGACCGCTTCGATGTCCTCAGGCTTGTTTACGTCGAGTTCGAGGATGGGGGGTTCCGGGTCGAGGCGTCTGGCCGTTCGCTCCGTGAGACTTCTGGCGCGACCGAAGCCACTAAGCGCGATCTTCGCCCCCTGTTCCTGGGCCAGCCGGGCCGCCGAGTAGGCTATCGAGCGCCGGTCCAGGACACCGGTAACCAGTACCTTCTTGCCTTCGAGCAATCCGCCCATTCCGCCTCCTGATTCTCTTACCTTCGCAGGGTCCGGCACAGTCTAGGGAATGCGCGGGACCATCGCCAGAGGCGGAACCTTCTCCGGTGCGTCTCTCGAAAGCGGACCGGTGATTAATCGGTGCGAGAGCGGGTAAAAGCAGTAGTGGATAATATATGGGTAGGCATAGAGAGGGAACCCGTTTCCAGAACAGGCCAGACGCAATCGTTTCGCGCATCTTCTGCTGTGAGAACGGTGTGGATACAGAGGACGTGTAAGGGAAGGGAGTAGAGATGGCGGAAGAGACGAAGGTAAGCGCGTACGATCCTCCTGAAGAATTCGCCAGGGGGGCGAACGTGGACGACGCTTCGATCTACGAGGAGGCCGAGCGAGACTACGAGGGTTTCTGGGCCGAACGGGCCAGGGAACTGCATTGGTTCAGGGAGTGGGATCGGGTCCTCGATTGGGACCCGCCAGAGGCCCAGTGGTTCGTCGGCGGCAAGCTCAACGTCGCGTACAACTGCCTGGACTACCAGGTCGAGCAGGGCCGGGGAGACAAGACCGCGATCCTCTGGCAAGGGGATGAGCCTGAAGACGGCAGGACCTTCACCTATTCCGAGCTGAAGGCCGAGGTCGAGAAGTTCGCCAACGTCCTCAAGGGCCTCGGGGTCGAGAAGGGCGACCCTGTTGCCATCTACCTGCCCATGATCCCCGAGCTTCCCATAGCGATGCTGGCCTGCGCCCGTATCGGCGCCCCGCACTCGGTCGTCTTCGGCGCTTTCTCGGCCGACTCTCTGCGCGACCGCATCAACGACTGCGAGGCGAAGGTCCTGGTCACGGCCGACGGCGGGCCGCGAGGCGGCAAAGTGACACCCTTGAAGGCCAACGCCGACGAGGCCCTCGAGGACACGCCATCGATCGAGAGCGTCGTCGTCGCGCAGCGCAGCGGCGAGGACGTGAGCATGGTCGAGGGTCGCGACAGCTATTGGAACGACCTGATGGGTGAGGCAGACGCCGAGTGCCCGGCCGAGGAGATGGACTCGGAGGATATCCTCTACATCCTGTACTCCTCAGGCTCGACGGGCAAGCCCAAGGGCATCGTTCACACCACGGGCGGCTACCTCACTCAGATCAAGGCCACGACGAACTGGGTCTTCGATCTCAAGGAGGACGACGTCTTCTGGTGCCAGGCCGACATCGGATGGGTCACGGGGCACTCCTACCTCGTCTATGGACCCTTGAGCAACGGGGCGACCACCGTCCAGTTCGAGGGTACGCCGAGCTACCCGGGCCCGGATCGGCACTGGGACGTGATCGAACGTAACGGCGTTACGATCTACTACTCGGCGCCGACCGTGATCCGGGCGTTCATGAAGCAGGGTACGGAGCCTATCGAGAAGCACGACCTCTCATCCTTGAGGCTGCTTGGTACCGTCGGCGAGCCCATCAACCCGCGGGCGTGGGAGTGGTATCACGAGAACATCGGCAAGGGTCGGTGTCCGATCGTGGATACGTGGTGGCAGACGGAGACCGGCGGCATCATGATCGCGCCGCTTCCAGGCCTCACCACGACCAAGCCTGGCAGCGCCACCCGCCCCTTCCCCGGCATCTTCGTCGACATCTACGACGAGGACGACAACCCGATCGAAGGCGCCGGCAAAGGCAACCTGGTCGTCACAAGGCCGTGGCCGGGCATGCTCCGCACGATCTACAAGGACCCCGAGCGTTTCCGCGAGACCTACTGGGAGAGGCTCGGCGACAAGTACTTCGTCGAGGACGGTGCCGAGCGGGATGAGGATGGTTACTACACTATCACCGGCAGGATAGACGACGTGATGAACGTCTCGGGGCACCGCATCGGCACGATGGAGGTCGAGAGCGCGCTCGTTTCTCACAAGGCCGTGGCCGAGTCCGCCGTTATCGGAAGGCAAGACGAGGACAAGGGCCAGGCTATCGTGGCCTACGTGATTCTGGAAGGTGACAGAGAGGGGAGCGAAGAGCTCATCAAGGAGCTCAACGATTCGGTCAGGAAGGCCATAGGCCCGCACGCGAGGCCTGAGGAGATCGTCTTCACCCCCGATTTGCCCAAGACGAGAAGCGGCAAGATCATGCGCCGCGTCCTCCGAGGAGTGGCCGAGGGCGAGGACGACCTTGGGGATGTCTCGACCCTCGCCGACCCCTCCGTCGTAGACGATCTCAAGGAGGCCCGCAGCCAAGGGTAACTTCGAGCCAGAAAGAGAAACCGTGACCGGCGGGAATACTTCTCCCGTCGGTTTCTTTGCGCTACTCTAGAGCGAAAAGCGCTGCTATGCTCCCAGGGAGCAACCGAGGCTACTCTCCCGATGTTCGAAGTGCGCTGCTTGCCCCGTCGTACCCTTCTTGTGCGGCCTGACGAGTTCATCGCATTCGCGGCAACTAAAGTCTGGATACCGTCGCCTGTTCCCCTTGGCTTGGTCTCGTAGACGCAGCGCTTCCTCGACGCCAATGACCCGTCCGTTGAGCTTACATGTTGTCGCTTTCGGCATCGTTGCCACCTATGTTGACACTGTCTTCCACTGCCGAACGTGAGTTTTCATCGCGGGGAGTTGATCGGGCCAGTCGTGCAACGTCGATGGATCGAAGTCCGCGCCGTTCGGCCACACCAGAGTGTGGACCTCGGCATCTATACGGACTTGCTCGAACAGTTCCCTATCGCGCAGTGGGCCGTACAGCTCTCCCTCCAGAACTGGCCGGAAATCTATGGTCTGCTCCATCTCATCGTCGAACCTCACGCGCAGGGTATACGGTCCAACGATCTGAAACGATTCGACCCGATAAATCCTGTGACTCAGCGTCATCCCTTCCTACTCCAATGGCTGTATCGGGAGCGGGCTTCGACCTTCTTGTAACCGTTGCCAGTCGTCCGTCAATTCCTGCTGGTGCAATTCGGCCCAGGCTTCGACGAGTCGCCGCTGGCGTCTGGGAAGCGAACCTGCCATTGTCTCGACTGGATCGATGCCGTAGATCGCTACGTCATCCTGATAGTAAGCGTGGAAATGAGGGCTGTGATGCGGTGTGCCAGTCTCCCAGTACATACGAATAATGATACCGAAGAAACGGCTGAGTTCCGGCATGCAAGTATTCTAGCCTCCAACCAAAACGAACGGCAAGATCATGCGTGCCCGAAGATGAACTCGGCGACCCTGGCCCCTCGCCGACACCTCCGTCGTAGACGATCTCAAGAAGGTCCACCACCCTCCCAATACTCTGTAAACGCACTTTCAGCGGAACTTTGCAGGCGCTCCTGCGTATGTCTGTGTAGTAGAATATGGGCAGTAAATCTGCTAGGAGGATAGACGTTGTTTGTACCAGGTGGATTCGGCGGTTACTTGCTGATAATGATTGTCGGTATGCTCATCTCTGGGGCCGCGGCCCTGTGGGTGAGGAGCTCTTACTCGAAGTTCTCGAAGAAGCGTAGCGCGAGCGGCCTTACCGGCCAGCAGACGGCGCGCATGATACTCGACCGCAACGGCCTCACTAACGTGAGGGTAGAGCCCGTGGCCGGACAGCTAACCGACCACTACGACCCGAGGAGTAAGGTCATACGGCTCTCCGAGGACAACTTCAGGGGCAACTCCATCGCCGGTGTCAGCGTGGCCGCCCACGAGGTGGGGCACGCGATCCAGGACGCGGGCGGCTACCTGCCGATGAAGTTGAGGGCCGGAATCTTCCCTGTCGTTAACTTCAGCAGCCAGATCTGGCCCATGGCTTTCATCATGGCCTTATTTGTCGGGGGCGCGTCGAGCCCGATGGGGTCGCTCCTGATCAACGTCGCTATCGTGCTGTTCCTCGGGGTTCTACTGTTCCACGTCGTGACGCTGCCAGTGGAGATCAACGCCTCTACCCGCGCCTACGGACTCCTGACGCGCTACGGGATACTGTCGGGCACGGAGGCCGCAGGGACCAGGCGGGTCTTGACTGCGGCGGCCTTCACCTACATCGCCGCTGCTCTCACGGCGGTACTGACCTTCCTCTACCTGCTGCTCGTAAGCAGGCAGTAGGGTAGACCTTTCGTCAAGACCTCGAGGGCGGGGCTTCGGTCCCGCCCTCGAACTTTCGTGCCGGGCATCGGGCGCACGAGAGTTGTAGAATACGCGCGTCATGGAAGAGGTTCGTCGTATAACGAAGCGCCGGAGGCGGCCACGGACTGTGGGAGAGCCACATCCGTGGGAGCCCAGGCACATGCGCCTGAGGGCGATGCGCTTCGCCGAGTCTGTCGGGGAGCCGGCGGAGCGCCGCAACGTGGCGCTCGGGGTGATACAGCACCTTTGGCGCTCGCCGGTCCCTTTCATCGGGTTCTACCCGCCTGAAGGCGTGAAGGTTACGGAGAACCGCCTCTACATACCCGCTCCCCCCAGGTCGGTTGACGACACGGACTACCTCGCTGGGGTCGAGGCCCACAAGAGGGCCTTCGCGAAGGATCTGCAGAACGCCATGGTCCCAGCCGGGAGGTTGCCTGGCTACTTCGAGGTCCCTACGGACGAGGGGTGGCGCATTACCCTCGAGCTCGCAGAGGGACGCCTGGAGCTTGCGGATGCCTGGGGCATGAACTCGGAGAGGCAGGTGGCCGGGGATCTCGCGCCGTTCGCCTGGGCCTACCGTAACTGCGACTTCTGTATCGTAACCATCTACGACAAAGACATCGGCGCCCTGCGCGACGACCTTCTCTTCGTCGCCAAACGTGCCGGCGTACAGCTCAGGTGGCGCAGGACAGCAGCCTGAGGGTTTCTCGACGACCCGGCCGGAGTGCGCCGGGGGATTGCGCCAATCAAGAATAGAAATTGGAACATCGGGTATAATATTCGTGTCCGGAAGCTTTCGCCGGGTTTACAGGATGTTTTCATTAGAGAGGTCGCATCAGATGCTCACGAGCCACAGCACCGGAGGGTTCGCTACCACAACCGCACCGGAGGGGTTCGATCTCAAGGACTTCGAAGAGGCCGGTCTCAGGGCCGTAGAGCGGCGCTTCGGTCCGAGGGACATGATCTTTACGCCAGGGGATCCCGACGACCAGCTCTATTTTCTGCTCTCTGGCACGGTGCGGCTGTATAAGATCTACGGCGACTACAAGGAGGCCACGACCGCGCTCCTCAAGGAAGGCGGTGTCTTCGGCAAGCTCAACCTCGTCGAGGGGCGCTGGCAAGACGTCTTCGCCGAGGCCGTTACCGAGTCACGCGTCGCGAGCATCCAGAAGGCATCCATAGAGCGGGTTATAAGGAGCGATCCCGCCTTCGCCCTCAAGCTCTTCTCCTCGTTCTCCGAGCGGCTCAGGCAGTCCGATGAGGTTATAGAGAGCCTCTTGCACAGGGAGGTCTCGACCAGGCTGGCGACGCTGCTCATAAACCTCGGCGATCGCTTTGGGGAGAGCAACGGTATTGGCACACTGATCGACGTGCGCCTCACCCACCAGGACCTTGCCAACATGATCGCCTCTACCAGGGAGGCCGTCTCCAAGGTGATGAGCGAGCTCCAGCGCGACGGGGTAATAGAGAGCCGCAACCGCAGGATCGTCATAGTCAACGGAGAGGCCCTCGCCGAGCACGCCTCCAGGTTATCCGGCCTGAGCATCGACGGGCAGGCCGCGATCTAGCCTTACGGTCGCCGCCTTTTCACACAACACACTTTCTCGTCAGAACCCACCTGGCTTTCCGGGAACACAGCACAGTCTTCCCGGAAACTTTCCTGGATCGGGAGCGTATACTCGTCTTAGTATGGAGTACACATCTACGGTGACCATAGGTGGCTGGCGGGAGAGGCTGGGGAGCCTGTCGGTCCGGCGCGCGGAGCTGGATGACAAAGAGCTCGTCGCACGCACGCTCTCTGGAGACCTGCGTTCCTACGAGGAGCTGGTAGGCCGTTACGAGCGGCTGGTCGGCCGCGTCGTCTACCCTTATGCGCGGCGTGAGATCTCGGTCGAGGATCTCGTGCAGGAGACGTTTTTGCGCGCCTACGACCGCCTCGAGACCTTCAACCCTGACTACCGCTTCAAGACGTGGCTGCTGGCGATCGCCAACAACCTCGGCGTAGACACCCTAAGGCGCCGGAGGGAGAGCGTCGAGTTCAACCCCGAAGCCCACGCCCCCGTCTCGCAAAGCCCTGAAGCCGAGGCCGTCGACGCCGACCGTTCCAGGAGCGTCAGGGAGGCGATCGCAACCCTGCCCGAGACCTACGGCGTGCCACTGATCCTCCGCTACACCGAGGACCTCAGCTACGCGGAGATAGCCGAGGTGCTCTCCATCACGGTCCCCGCAGTGAAGAGCAGACTTTTTCGCGCACGCAACATGCTCGCCGGAAGGCTGGAAGAGGCGGGGGAGCGGGAGTGAAGGGTCAGTGTCCCTGCGATCCCGAGCCCGTCTTCGAGCTTGCCGACGGCTCGCTGGCACCGGAGCGGGAGAGGGAGATCAGGGCGCACTTGAGAGGCTGCAGTGGCTGCCAAACTCTCTACGAGAGGGAGTTGCGGCTCAACGCTTCCCTCGGCTCCCTGGAGTTCGAGGAGGCCAACTCGGTGTGCCGGGGCGTCGCAATGGCGCTGCCGACCCGGTCTACAAAGGCAAGACTCCTCTGGGCCGCGCTCGCCGTTGTCCTGCTGCTTACGGCCTCGGTTGCCATGATGCTGTACGGTACGAACCTCGCAGTTCTCGTCATCGACGCGATGAACGTCTTCTGGGGGTTCGTGGCCGGCTTCGCCGACGTGATCCAGGTCATCTTCGCCGCCATCGGTCAGGCGCTCCTGGTCGCCCTCGCCATCGGCGCTTTCGTGGACCTCGTTATAGCCGCAGTATACCTGGCGGTCTCCCGCCGGCGCGCAATAGAGGCATGAACCCCTCCTTAACCTCTGTTCGGGTCGACGCCCTGCCCCTGCTTACCATCTCAGTCGTGATCCTCGGTCTCGTCGCCCTCCTGCCGCTCCCCGCCCACGCGGCCGAGGAGCGGCTCGTTGGCGATGTCATGGTAGGTTCGCAAGAGGTCGAGCGCAACGTTTCGACCGGGGCCGGTGACCTCGAAGTACGCGGACTGGTAGAGAACGACGTGCATTCCGGGTTCGGCGACGTACTCGTAGGCGGCGAGGTGAGAGGCGACATCGACGCTGGTTTCGGGGACGTGGAGATCGAAGGCCCCGTCGAAGGCGACGTTCGCGCCGAGTTCGGTGACGTTTTCGTTAACGCTCCCGTAAAAGGGGACGTAAGCGTAGGATGGGGAGACGTGGACCTTGGTCCAGAAGCGAGGATATCGGGGAACCTAGAGTGCGAGAGCTGTGAGATCACCGGCAACAGGGGTGCCGTGGAGGGCCACATGATGGCAAGGGGTATGGCACTCGACTTCGACGAGTCCCACGAGCCTGGCATACTCGGCTTCGTCGGCTGGCTGTTCGCGGCTCTCGCGTTCGCTGCCTGTGCCGTGCTCGCTGCCGTGCTGGCACCAGGGCCGCTGGCCTCGGCGGCGCGCAGGGCTGAGGAGTCTCCGGGGAGAGCCTTCGTCTACGGGCTGGTCTCTTTGCCGGTGTTCTTCGTGCTCTGCGTCGTACTCGCGGTCACCATAATAGGGATACCGCTCCTGCTGCTCCTCGTGCCTGCTTACCTGGCGCTCCTGTTCTTCGGGGCGCTGGTCGCATCGTTCTTCATCGGGACCAGGGTCCTTATGGTTACGGGACGCTACAGGGTCGGCAACGCCCTGGCAGCCGTGGTGGGGGCCATGATCCTCGCCGGGACCACCTTCATTCCCGTGCTCGGCGACCTGCTGCCCTACGCCCTCTCTCTACTCGGCACCGGGGCCGTCATCCTCGCCCTCTTCTCACGTCGCCGTCCCCGCGCCTCCCACCCATCCTACGAGGCCTACGTCCGCGACCGCGCCGGAGGGTAGTCAGCTAGTCAGCACGGCGCCTTTGGCGCCTTGTCAGCACGCTCCGGGCCTTCGGCCCTCGCTTGTCAGCATTTCAGCTTGTCGGCTTCGAACGATGCTCCGGGGTCATGGCGTAGATCAGGGTGTTCGCTAGCCTTCTATCGGTGCCGACCTCGTTGTTGTGGAGTTCGCCTTCGAGCAAAAAGCCTGCCCGCTCGGCGACCCTCGCGCTGGGAAGGTTGCGTGAGTCACATCGGATCTCTACGCGTCTGGCCCCGAGGGCGTCGAACGCGAACTCTGTGATGCCTAGCACTGCCTCGGTGATATAGCCGCGACCCGTTAACTTGGTGCGGCACCAGTAGCCGATCTCGAACTTCGGCACCTCCCAGTCGATCCCTTGCAACCCGCTGCTCCCCACCAGCGTCTCCGTTCCCTTGAGATAGAGATGCAACCTGAGCTCGGAACGCTGTAGGAAAGCGACTCGTGCACGGCGCGCGCTCGCCTCCGAGTCCTCGACGGTCCTGTGCTCCTTCGGCCACGCCATCCACGGAGTGAGCTCTTCGACGGATTCCCTGACCGCCTCATGCATCTCCCGACCGTCGCCGGGGAGTGGGCTCCGGATCAGGAGCCGCTCCGTCTCGAAGCTCTCAGGGAAGTCCATAAGTATCGGTGGCTTCATGTCTCGCTCCCTACGACTCATCATCCATCGGCATTCTACAGCGGGATTGGGAAGGGCCAACCCTTCCCAATCCCGCGCAAGTCAGCAAGTCAGCTTTTCTCTTGCTGAAATGCTGACAAGGCGGCGTAGCCGCCGTGCTGAAGTGCTGACGAGCGAAGGCCGCAAGGCCTGAGCGTGCTGACAAGCTGAAATGCTTACATTCCGTTAAGGTTTCCTGTGAGGGCCTGGGCGCAGCTTGACTTTCTTTACATATCCCGGTTACAGTTGGATTAAACCAAACTAGTAATAGAAAGATGCAAACTGTTTGTGTAAGCGTCGGCTCTTGTTCAGGAGTATCCTTACGGGCACCTGGGGGTCGCGCGACCCGTAGGCGTCGGTGGGGCGTCTGAGTTCGACGTCTGTCCGTATAACATACTGGTAGTAGTCAGGTTTGGACTCCGGCGCATCAGGCGCCGGAGAGGGAAAGGAGGATCAGATGGCCATAAGGAGAGTCAGGCCGAGCAAGGTGCTCGTCGGGACACAGTTCAGCCGCAGGGACTTCCTGAAGCTCAGCGGGACGGGGCTAGCGGGTGCGGCTTTGCTAGGGACGGCGGGCTGCGGCAGCGTCTTCGAGGGAGGAAGTGGCCAGGAGGGTGCTGGCTCCTCCACACTCAACCTCAACCTTACGGCCGAGATCCCAGAACTGGACTCCGCGCTCACATCGGACACGGTCTCGTTCGACGTCCTGACCAATGTGATGGAAGGGTTCTACAGGCTCGATCTCGACAACGAGCCGATACCGGCCGCCGCCGAAGGCGTGGAGCTTAGCAACGGAGATCTAACTTACACCTTCACGCTGAGGGATGGGATCCAGTGGTCCAACGGCGACCCGGTGACCTCCCACGACTTCAAGTACGCCTGGCTCAAGGTGCTGAACCCTGATACGGCGGCCACCTACGCCTACATTATCTCCACGTTCGTGAAGGGTGCCGACGAGTACAACACGAAAAAGGGCAGTGCGGAGGACGTCGCGATCGAGACGCCGGACGACAAGACGCTGAGCGTAACGCTCGTATCGAAGTCCCCATTCTTCCTGCAGCTTACCAGCTTCGCGATCTACTTCCCCCAGCAACAGGAGTTCGTCGAGAAGCTCGGCGACAAGTACGGCCAGGACCAGGACAGCCTGCTCTACAACGGCCCATATATCATGACCGAGGGCAGCGAGGGCGGCGGGGGCACGGCCGTCTTCAAGAAGAACGACAAGTACTGGGACAAGGGAAACGTCGCCGTGAACGCGGTCAACGGTCGGATCGTCAAGGAGGAAGACACGGCGATCAACCTGTACGAGGGCGGCGAGCTGGACCTAACCTCCCTGACGGGCGACAGGGTCAAGCAGTACCAGGACAGCCCCGACTTCTTCCGGTTCCCTCTGCCCTTCACCGTTTACGGGCGGCTCAACCAGAAGGCGCCGGGGCTGGATAACCTCAACATCCGCAAGGCGATCATGATCGGCTTCGACAGGGAGGCCCTCACGCAGCAGATACTCCAGGACGGTTCGCTGCCCGCCTACGGCTTCGTCCCGCCTGCGATCTCGCCAGGCCCCGGCGACCAGACCTTCAGGGAGGCCAACGGCGACCTCCTGCCCAAGGACGTGGATTCGGCGAAGGCGCTGTGGGAGAAGGGTGTCGAGGAGGTTGGCGAGGAGCCCAAGCTGACGATGCTCTTCAACGATGACAGCCTCCAGCGGGACATGGCTACCTACATGCAGGACCAGTACAAAGAGAACCTGGGGGCAAACTTCGACGTGGAGGTCGTAACCTTCGATGCCGCGCTCGACAGGGTCGATGCGGAGGACTACGAG
>CADCVF010000011.1:340-30624 GCA_902806095.1 uncultured Rubrobacteraceae bacterium | reverse complement strand
ACTATGCTTTCGGCTGGATCGGTGACTACGACGACCCGATGACCTTCATGGACCTCTATCTCTCGGACTCGCCTTTCAACAACTCCTTCTTCGAGAGCAAAGAATACGACCGGCTCATAAAGGAAGCTCAGACCACATCAGACCTGAAGTTGCGCATGCAGAACATGCTGAAGGCGGAGCGGATCCTGATCGAGCAGGCCGCAACGGTCCCCGTGTACTTCGCGGTGTTCGCCGGCGTGAGGAAGCCTTACTTCAAGGACTATGCGTACCACTCTTTCGGCGGCACCGACTGGAAGTACGCGCGGATAGGGGGAAAGTAGCACACGGGTAGGCGAGGAGAGGGTTATGTCGAGAGGGGTTCGGTCTTCCTCCGGGGAGCCGGTCCCCTTTCCTTTTCCGGTACCCGCTGAGGAGGCGGTATGCTGAAGTACACGCTCAAGCGTCTGGTCAACGCCTTCGTCGTGCTGTTCATTATTACCACGGCGACCTGGTTTCTCATGCAGCTCCTGCCAGGTTCGCCCATACAGAACTCCGAGAAGCTCACGCCCGAGCAGGAGGCGCAGGTCGCGGAGCAATACAACCTGGATGAACCTTTGCCGGTCCAGTACGCCCTGTACATGAGCGGACTGCTCCGTGGGGACCTCGGCGACTCGTACCAATTCGGGGGTAGGTCCGTGACGGGCATCATCCTTGAGCGGCTTCCCGTCTCCATTTTCCTGGGGACCCAGGCAATCATAGTCGGTCTGGTGGTGGGGCTCTTCCTCGGCATCGTAAGCGCCCTAAAGCAGAACAGCATCTGGGACAGCGGGGCGGCGTTTCTGGCGGTGCTCGGCGTCTCTGTCCCCGACTTCGTGCTCGCGCCGCTGGCCCAGTACTGGCTCGGGTTGAAGCTAGGGATCTTCCCCATAGCCTTCTTCGAGAGCTGGTGGCACTCCGTGCTGCCCTCGCTCGTGCTCGCCACCGTCGTCGCCGCCGTCATCGCCACCTTTACGAGGACCGAGATGCTCGAGGTCCTTGGCCAGGACTACGTGACGCTCGCCAAGGCCAAGGGGTTGAGCAGGCTGGCGGTCGTCCTGAGACATGTGCTTAGGAACTCCATGATCCCGCTCGTTACCATCATGCTCCCCCTCACCGCCGCACTGGTGACCGGTGTCCTGATAGTCGAGACGGTCTTCTCCATACCGGGTCTCGGCGAGCAGTTCGTGCGTTCGATCTTCGAGAAGGATTTCCCGATAATCATGGGCACCACCATACTGTTTTCGGTGTTTTTCGTGGCTTCCTACCTCTTGCAGGACATCCTCTATGGGATTATAGATCCCCGCATACGCGTGGCCGGGAATAGGGAGTAGAGCAGATGGACACGAGCAACAGGCAGATCACGTTCACGCCCGACCTCTTCGAGCCCGTACACAGGAGCGCCGAAGACGCGGAGAAGATCAGAGGCGCCCCGGTGGGCTTCTGGGGCGACGCCTGGAGGAGGCTGAAGCGGAACCGCCTCGCGGTCGCCGCCGGCTGTGTCATCATCCTCATCATCGCCCTGGCCTTCGTTGGCCCCTGGCTCACGCCCTACACCCCCTCCGAGCAGGTCCTCGAGCGACAATACAAGACGCCCTCGCTCTCCGGGTTCTGGTTCGGCACGGACGAGTTCGGGCGCAGCATGTTCGATAGGGTCTGGGTGGGCACCAGGGTCTCGCTGTACATCGCCGCCCTGGTTACCGTCATGGACATGTGTGTCGGCATGGCCTACGGTGCCCTCTCGGGGTACTACGGCGGCAGGGTCGACAACGTAATGCAGCGCATCGTCGAGATCCTGGTCGGCATCCCCATCCTCATAGTCGCCGTCCTTACCATGCTCATATTGAAGCCCGGGATCCTCTCGCTGACCATCGCCATAGGGTTGACGGGCTGGACGAGCTCGGCGCGCCTGATCCGGGGCCAGGTGCTGAGGCTCAAGGAGCAGGAGTTCTTCCTCGCCTCGCGGTCGCTCGGGGCCAATACCTTCCGCCTGATTTCGAAGCACCTCATTCCCAACGTCTTCTACATACTTATCATTACGCTGATGTACACGGTGCCTACGGCGGTCTTCTTCGAGGCGTTTTTGAGCTTTATCGGGCTGGGCATCCAGCCGCCCGCCGCTTCACTCGGGGCCCTGATCAATGACGGGGCCGCCCAGATGAGATTCTATCCTTACATGCTCATATTCCCGGCCGCGGTGCTGGTCACGATCACCATCAGCTTCAGGCTCCTTGGCGACGGCCTGCGCGATGCACTCGACCCGAGGATGAGGCAGTAGCGTGGCGACCGTGAACGGCGAGGCCATCCTCAGCGTCGACGACCTACGCATCTCCTTCAGCACCTACGCCGGTGAGGTGCAGGCCGTACGCGGCGCGACCTTCGACCTCAGGCGCGGCGAGACGCTCGCCATCGTCGGCGAGTCAGGGTCTGGGAAGTCGGTCGCGGCGAGGAGCATCATGCGCCTGAACCCTGAGTCGAACACCATAGTAAGGGGCGGAGAGATCATCTTCGAGGGCGAAGACCTCCTCAAGCTCTCCGAGAAGCGCATGCTCGACATCAGAGGGCCGAAGATAGCGATGGTCTTCCAGGACCCGATGACCTCGCTTGACCCGACGATGCGCGTGGGCCGCCAGATCATCGAGAGCCTGAAACAGCACCTCGGCATGTCGGGGAGGCAGGCCGCCGAACGTGCCGCCGAGCTGCTCGAGCTGGTCGGCATTCCGCACGCCGAGGCGCGCCTCAAGCAGTACCCTCACCAGTTCTCGGGCGGCATGCGCCAGAGGGTGGTCATAGCCATAGCCCTCGCGTGCGACCCTCAGGTCCTTATTGCGGACGAGCCGACGACGGCCCTCGACGTGACGATCCAGGCCCAGATCCTGGAGCTCTTGCGGGAGCTTCAGGAGAGACTTGGCATGTCGATAGTCCTCATAACCCACGACCTCGGCGTGGTCGCGAGCACGGCCCACAGGATCGCGGTTATGTACGGAGGCAAGATCATCGAGACCGGGACGGTGCGCGAGATCTTCTACACCCCCCAGATGCCTTACACCTGGGGCCTCCTGGCCTCCATCCCCCTCCCAACCGCGGACCGGAGCCAGGACTTGATCCCCATACCAGGCACCCCGCCCGACGCCACCGATCCCCCGAAGGGCTGTCCCTTCGCCGCCCGCTGTCCTTACGCCATGCGGATCTGCGAGGATGAGGTTCCAGGGTACACCACGTTCTCCGACGAGCACAGGGCGGCATGCTGGTTGCACCACCAGATGGCCCCCAACGTGGAGCGTCCTGCCAGGATCACGGGTGCGAAATGACGGAACAGACCCAGAACGGTAGTGCGAACGGCAGGCCGCTGCTCGAGATCAAGGACCTCAAGAAGTACTTCCAGGTCGGCCGGGAGAGCCTGAAGGCGGTCGACGGGATCACCCTGGAGATCAACAAGGGCGAGACGTTCGGCCTGGTCGGCGAGTCAGGTTGCGGCAAGTCGACGGCGGGACGGGTTCTGGTCAGGCTCTACGAGCCTTCCGGCGGCGAGGTGCTCTTCGGGGGCAAGAACATCCACGAGGCGAAGGGCGACGAGGGCAAGGTGCTCAACCGCAAGATGCAGATGGTCTTCCAGGACCCCCAGGCCTCCCTGAACCCGCGCATGGTCGTCGGCGACATAGTCGCCGAAGGCATAGACATACACGGCCTGGCCGAAGGCAAGAAGGAACGCCTGGATCGGGTGCACGAGCTCCTCGAGACGGTGGGCCTGAGCAGGGAACACGCCCACCGCTACCCGCACGAGTTCTCGGGCGGCCAGCGGCAGCGCATCGGGGTCGCAAGGGCCCTCGCGGTCGATCCCGACTTTATCGTGGCCGATGAGCCGGTCTCGGCGCTTGACGTCTCGATCCAGGCGCAGGTCATCAACCTGATGAAGAAGCTCCAGAGGGAGCGGGACCTGACCTACCTGTTCATCTCCCACGACCTCTCTGTGGTCAAATACATCTCCGACCGCGTGGGGGTTATGTACCTCGGTGTGATGGTAGAGATGGCGCCAAGCGAGGAGCTATACGCCAACCCATTGCACCCGTACACCCAGGCCCTGCTCTCCGCGGTTCCCATCCCCGACCCCGACGTCGAGCTCGAGCGCGAGCGCATGGTCCTCGAGGGCGACGTGCCTTCTCCCGTGAACCCTCCTTCGGGCTGCCGCTTCAGGACCCGTTGCCCTTACGCAACGGAAGCCTGTGGCCACGAAGAACCCGTGTGGCGCGAGGTGAGCCCGGAGCACTGGGTCGCCGCGTGCCACTGCATTACTTAGGGCCGGCCGCGTGTTCACTACTAGACCTGAGCTTGTTGGCACCTACGGCATGGTTGCCTCCACGCACTGGCTGGCCTCGTCGGCTGGCATGGCCGTATTGGAGTCAGGGGGTAATGCTTTCGATGCGGCTGTGGCCGCAGGGCTGACCCTCCAGGTGGTCGAGCCCCACCTCAACGGTCCTGGTGGGGAGGTTCCGATCATCTTCCACAGCGCCGAAAGGGGGGAGACACGAGTAATTGGCGGCCAGGGGCCGGCGCCGGCCGCGGCGAACATCGCGCACTTCGAAAAACTCGGCCTCGAGTTGGTGCCTGGTACGGGGCTGCTCGCTGCCTGCGTTCCCGGAGCTTTCGACGCGTGGATGGTTCTGCTCGGCGAGTTCGGTACGCTTCGACTCGCGGAGGTGATGCGCTACGCGATCGACTACGCGGATCACGGCTACCCGCTCGTGCCCGGTATCAGCGCGACGATAGGCGGGGTCGAGAAGCTGTTCCGCGACGAATGGACATCTTCGGCGCAACTCTATCTGCGCGGCACAGGCGTTCCCACTCCAGGCACCCTGTTCTCCAACCCCGACCTGGCCAATACCTTGCGTCGCATCCTTGAAGAGGCGGAGTCAAAGAGCACTGATCGCGACGAGCAGATAGAGGCGGCCCGCGACGCATTCTACCGAGGGTTCGTCGCCGAGACTATCGAGCAGTACGTGACCTCGACCCTGGTTATGGATACTTCGGGATGCCGCCACAATGGCCTGTTGGGCGGCGAGGACCTCGCCGCTTACAGGGCCGAGCTGGAAGCACCGACGACACTAGACTACCAGGGCTACACGGTGTGCAAGACCGGCGCGTGGGGCCAGGGACCGGTATTTCTCAAGCAGCTGGCGTTGCTCGACGGGTTCGACCTCGCCGATATGGGCCACAACACCGCAGAATACATCCATACTGTCGTGGAGTCGGCCAAGCTCGCGTTCGCTGACAGGGAAGCCTACTACGGTGACCCGCGTTTCGTTGACGTTCCGCTTGATGGGCTGCTTGATCCATCCTACGCACAAGTGCGCCGGGCTCTCATCGAGGAAGAGGCCTCCTACGAACTGCGCCCCGGCTCAGTCGGCGGCCGCGACCCACGCCTTCCTCCGTTCGCCGACGCCGGCGGAGCGTCCACGAACGCATCCGCCGGGGCGGGCGAGCCAACGATACCGCGCGACGATCAAGGCAGCGGCGATACCTGCCACGTGGACGTGGTTGACCGCCACGGCAACATGGTCTCAGCCACTCCGAGCGGCGGGTGGCTACAGAGCTCGCCCGTGATCCCGGCTCTCGGCTTCCCTCTCGGCACCCGCGCGCAGATGTTCTGGCTCACGGAAGGGCTGCCCAACTCACTGGCCGGCGGAAAACGTCCCCGCACAACCCTTACCCCCTCGCTGGCATTACGCGAAGGAGAGCCCTACCTGGCTTTCGGCACCCCGGGAGGGGACCAGCAAGACCAATGGTCCTTGAACTTCTTCCTGGCACACGTCCACTTCGACCTCAACCTGCAAGAGGCGATCGACGCGCCCAACTTCCACACGGAGCACTTCCCGAGCTCCTTCTACCCTCGCACGGCAGCGCCGGGCAAAGTCGTGGTCGAGGACAGGCTAAACCCCGATATCATCGCTGGCTTGCAAGCTCGCGGCCACGAGCTCGACATCGTAGATGGATGGTCTCTCGGGAGGCTCTCCGCGGTCAGCAGGAATACGAAGGATGGATCACTCCGCGGGGCCGCTAACCCCAGGGGTATGCAAGGCTACGCAGTCGGCCGATAAGCCCGGATCAGGGCCGCCTCGTCCGAGTCGTGGGGAAGACCCTCTTCGTAGGACCGCAGCTCCTCTAGAAGCTTCCCGACCGCCGGGTCGGTGAACTTCTCATGGGCGAGGCCCCGCAGAGCGCCCAGCTGCCGACCCCGCGATACCGCCCCCCCAGGCGGCATGTAGGTCGCCTGATCCCAGAACAACACCATCGCGGCTCCCCGCAGGTCCCAGACCTCCGCGAGCCGCTCCCTCAGTTGTCCCAACCTGTTCTCCATGGCCCTCCACCCCTCCTCGGAACCGACCGCGTAAACCATCTTGACAAAAGGTAAAAACTAGCAGACCATCCATTATGTTCGAACAATCGGCAAAATCCGACTACGAGTTGGACGAGATCGGCAGGCCGGAGCAGTTCAGGGCTTTCGGGAACGCTACGCGGCAGAGGATACTCGGTTTGCTCGCGGAGCGGGCGGCGACGACGGGCCGGGGTGCTCGGACGGCCCAAGGGAGCATCGCGCACCATTTGAAGATGCTCGAGGGTGCCGGCCTGCGCGAGAAGGAAAGGTAATGCGCCGCGTGGCCCGGGTGGGAAATCCTCCATCCTTGCCGTCGCCGCCCGGTCGCGCATGTCTCGTACGAATTCCGCAAGAACGAGGAGGGTCACCGTGACCGACAACAAGGCCTTCGCTGTCCAAGACTTGCTCGCACTCCCGCGGCTGTCCGGGCTTACGCTATCTCCCGACGGCTCGCGGCTCGTCGTCTCCGTGGCGCGCCCCGACGCTCGAGGCAAGAAGTACGTCGGTGCGCTGTACGAACTCGACCCGGCGGGCGGACGGGCGCCACGGCGCCTAACCCGTTCGGCGCCTGGCGAGTCCGGCGCGGCGTTCGCCCCCGATGGGTCGCTCCTGTTCGTATCGTCGCGCCCCGACCCCGATTCGGGCGAGGCCGAAGACGAAGCCCGCGAGGACAAGCCGGCGTTGTGGCTACTGCCCGCCGGCGGGGGAGAGGCCCGTATGCTGGCCGGTCCTCCCGGTGGTGTTGACGCGGTTGCGGTCTCGCGCGAAGATGGGGCGTTCGTATTCGCGGCCGGCTCTCACCCGGACACCGGTGACTGGGAAGAGGACGCAGCTCGTGAGAAGGCCCGTAAGGACGCCGGTGTCGGGGCGCAGCTTTTCACGGGGTACCCGATCCGGCTTTGGGACCATTACCTCGGACCCCGCGAGCGCCACCTGCACCTGGCCCCGCGGCCGGAGGACGACGGCTTGAAGGGGACGGGTAGGGACCTGACCCCGGCCCCTGCCAGGTCGCTGGACATGACGACCTTCGACCTCACCCCGGACGCCCGAACCGTGGTGACGAGCCGCTGGCGGGAGACCGAAGACCCGCGGGAACGCGCCCTGGAGCTCATCGCCGTAGACGCCGTTTCGGAGGAGGAGCGCGTGCTGGCCGGCGACGACGACGCCTGGTACGACTCCCCGGCGTGCACCCCCGACGGCCGCTTTGTGGTGGCTGTCCGCGAGGGGATACCCACACCCGATGAGGTCGTCGACACGACCCTGTGGCTCGTGGACCTCCGGACCGGCGAGGGACGCGACCTTCTCGAAGGCTTCGACCTCTGGCCGCAGGCCCCCGTCTGGTCCCACGACTCCAGCGCAGTGTTCTTCACCGCCGACGAGGACGGCCGGACCCCGGCTTTCCGCGTCGACCTCGATACTGGCGCCGTCACCCGCCTGGCGGGCGAGGGCGCCTTCGACTCGCTGTGTCCCGCCCCCGACGGCCGGACCCTCTACGCGCTGCGCTCTACCATCACCGAGCCGCCGTATCCCGTGGCGCTCGACGCGCTTGGCGCCGATGCGGAGCCGCGGCGTCTGCGCGGTTTCGGGGAGCCCGACGACCTGGCGCTGCCGGAGCGGGTCGAGCGGGTCACCGTCGAGGCCGACGACGGCACGCCGGTGTCCTCCTGGCTCCTTCTGCCACCCGGAGCCTCGGCCGAGGCCCCGGCGCCGCTGGCCACCTTTATCCACGGGGGTCCGGTCAACTCCTGGTCGGGCTGGCACTGGCGCTGGAACCCGAACGTGTTCGTCGACGACGGTTGGGCGGTGCTCCTGCCAGACCCGGCGCTCTCCACCGGCTACGGCCTCGGGTACATCCGTCGCGGTTGGGGGCGCTGGGGCGACATCGTCTACGGCGACCTCATGAGCGCCGTGGATGGGGCGGCGGCGCGCGATGAGATCGACGCCCAGAAGACCGTCGCGATGGGCGGCTCCTTCGGCGGCTACATGGCAAACTGGATCGCCGGCCACACAGACCGGTTCGACGCCCTGGTGACGCACGCGAGCCTGTGGGACTTGGAGTCCTTTCACGGCACGACCGACCTCGGGGTGTGGTGGGAGCGCGAGTTCGGCGACCCCTACGCCGAGCCGGCACGCTACCGCGAGCACAGCCCGCACCTGCATGTCGGGAACATCGAGACCCCGATGCTCGTCGTCCACGGAGAACTCGACTACCGTGTGCCCATAGGCGAGGCGCTGACTCTGTGGACGGACCTCAGGCGTCACGGTGTCCCGGCCAAGTTCCTCTACTTTCCTGACGAGAACCATTGGGTCTTAAAGCCGAACAACGCCCGCCTCTGGTATGAAACCGTCATCGGCTTTATCGACCACCACGCACGAGGGCGGGAGTGGACCCAACCTGGCCTGCTGTAAGGCAGACACCCGTCTGAAGAGTTCTTGCATTCGCCCACGAGCAGTTCCGTGCGTCGAAGCACTGGTATGAATGTACCAACACGATCGAGTCCTACGAGCGCCTGGACCGGAGAGCCGATCCTGGTTGGACCGCACCGGGGCCATGATGGCATACCCTTCGAGGGCGGGCCGGAGTGTCGCGCCCGGAGGTCCCCCGAGGTGGCCTCTTGTAATCTACCCGCGATCTATGCTTTGATACCTGTAGGAAACATAGGCCGGGCCAGATATGAGCTCGTACACGACTCATAGCTAGGGTTGGGGAACCCCTCGAACGTGACGAGGCCAGAAGGAAGAGAAAGAGCAAGGACCGCCTCCGATAGGCGAAAGTCGGAGCAGGAATCTCTACCAATCGAGTTTTCCGTCACCCTGGAGCAGAAGGTGCCACAGAGAGCGTTTCAGACAAGGAGGAGCGCATGCAGGTAACGACGAAAGGGTTGAGCCGCAAAGAGTTCCTCAGGCTCAGCGGTAGCGGTCTCGCCGCCGCGGCCCTTCTGGGAACCGCCGCGTGCGGTGGTGAGGGTACCAGTGGCACCGGCGGCGGTGGAGGAGGCGGCGGGAGCAATATTCTCGTCACTGGTCTAGACCAGGAACCGGCGGTGCTCAACCGGATGCTCAGCGAGGGGCAGCTACAGGTCACCAACGACACTACGGCGGGGATATACCAGTCGCCGCTCGCCATCCAGCCGGACCTCTCTTACGCGCCCGAGCTTGCAGACGGGATGCCTGAGCTTGTGAGCGAAGACCCCCAGGTCGTCGAGTACAAGCTCAAGAAAGGTCTCACCTTCTCCGACGGCAAGCCCTTGACCAGCGCGGACGCTAAGTTCGTCTTCGATACAATCATGAACCCCGACAACAACATAGTCACCCGCGAAGGGTGGCAGGACATCGGGAAGTTCGAGACGCCGGACGATCAGACGGTCAGGATGACCTTCGATAGGCCCTACTCCGCGTGGATAGATCTGCTGTCCAATAACTGGCCCATCCTCCCCAAGCACGTCTACGAGGGCAAGGACTTCAACAAGGCCCTGAACGACGAGGTCATAGCAAGCGGGCCATTCAAGTTCAAGAGCTGGAAGAAGGGCCAGGAGCTGACCGTCGAGCGCAATGAGAACTACTGGGGCAAGAAGCCCGCCCTGGAGTCCGTCACCTACAGGTTCATCACCGACACCAACACGCTCATAACCTCTCTGCAGTCCGCCGAGGTGCAGTTCATCAACCCGCCTCCGGACATCGGTCTCAAGGAGAAGCTGGACGCTCTCGAAGGCGCCACGGTCGAGGTCGCGACCGGAGGTGTGATCTGGGAGGCCCTACATTTCCAGACAGAGAACGTTCCCGACCTCAGGATTCGGCAGGCGATAGCCTACGGGACCAACCGACAGCAGATCCTGGACAAGATCCTCAAGGGCGTGGTGGATCCGCTGGAGAGCGTGCTGATGCCGGAGCAAGCACCGTACTACACGCCGGCCTGGGAACGGTACACCTACGATCCGGACAGGGCTAGACAGTTGGTGAAAGAGGCCAAAGCGGAAGGAGCCAGCACCACGATCTCCTTCTCGACGACCACCGATAATGCCCTGCGCGAGACGTTGCAGGAGATAGCCCAGCAGCAGCTCAAGGACGTGGGACTTACCATAGAGATCAACAACGAGTCGGCGACCACCTACTTCAGCAAGACCACGGTCAACGGCAACTTCGATGTGGGCGAGTGGGCCTGGCTCACCACCCCGGACCCTTCGCTAACCGCACTCTTCAGCGGCAACCAGATCCCCCCGGAAGGGGAGAATTACTATCGCTACAAGAACGATCAGGTCACCGAGTGGGTGGAAGAGGCCGACAGGACCCTCGACAAGGCCAAGCGGGCGAAGCTGTTGAAGCAGGCGCAGGAGCAGATGGCCGCGGACCTGCCGGTCTTTCCTTTGTACCAGCGCCCGGTCTACACGGCTTTCACCTCAAGCCTGAAAGGCGTGGTCCCCAACCCGAGCCTGGCCGGCGTGTACTGGAACATGGGCGAGTGGGCCCGGCAATAAGAAGGACCCCACCGACCCCCTCAGCCGGGTCCCACGAAAGGGACTATTAGAAGTGCTCGCCTACATCGTCCGAAAAGTATTGTTCAGCATCGTTGTGCTCTTTGTGGCCAGCGCGGTGATCTTCGTGCTGGTAAGCCTTTCGGGTGACCCGCTGGCGGAGCTTCGCACCAACCCCAACGTACAGCAAGCAGACATCGAGCGGCTGACGGCCCAGTACGGTCTGGACCAGCCTCTCCCCGTCCAGTACGTCATCTGGCTCGGAGACTTGCTCCACGGAGACTTGGGGACCAGCTTCAAGCAGTACGCCTCAGTCAACTCCATTATCGCGCCCCGCATAATTCCGACGTTCCTGCTGGTTGGTAGCGCCCTGGCAGTCACCGCGATCCTGGCCATCCCGTTCGGTGTCTACTCGGCCATAAAGAAGTACACTCTGGCGGACAACGTCGGGACGTTCCTGTCGTTCTTGGGGTTCAGCATGCCGATCTTCTGGCTGGGGCTCTTACTCCAGCTCGTGTTGGGGATCTACCTTGCCGCGTGGGCCGGCACGCGCATCTTCTTCGTCTCCGGGATGACCGCTGTGGGAGATACCGGGCCGATAGACCTCCTCCAGCACCTCGCCCTCCCGGTGACGGCGCTCGCCGTGATAGAAGTGGCGACGCTAAGCCGCTTCCAGCGCAGCGCCATGCTGGACGTAATGTCCTCGGACTACCTCCGCACCGCCCGGGCGAAAGGGTTGAGCCAGTGGACGGTCTACCTCAAGCACGCCTTGAGGAACGCCATGATCCCCTCCGTAACCCTGCTGGCTCTCAAGGTGGGGCTGATCTTCAACGGAGCGGTCATCACGGAGTCGGTCTTCGCCTGGCCGGGGTTAGGGTTCTTGCTGGTGGACTCGCTGAACAAAGGCGACTACAACGTGGCCCGGGGAATTCTGATCATCAGCGCCGCCCTGATAGTGGTGTTCAACCTCGTGGCCGACCTCGCATACTCCCTCGTGGACCCACGGGTGAGCTATGATTAGGAGGACGGTCCTATGGTAGAGCAGAGGGACTCGAACGTAGAGACTACAATCACTGACCCCGCTGGGGAGGATTACGGCAAGGTCAAGGGGCGCACCCAACGTGAGATCATCTGGCGGCGCTTCAAACGCCACAAGCTGGCGATGATCGGCGGGCTGATCCTCGTACTGCTGTACGTGGCGGCACTCGCGACCCCGTGGATAGCGCCCTACGGCTACGCCGAGCCCGACTTCGCGTCCATCAACCAGGGCCCCAGTCTCAAGCATCCCATGGGTACCGATGAGATTGGACGCGACGAGTTGACCCGTGTGATCTACGGTGGACGGGTCTCGCTGCTCTTGGGACTCGGTGTCGGAGTGCTCTCGACCATCATCGGGACGGCGATCGGCATCTTTTCCGGGTTCTATGGGAAGTTTGTGGACACCACCGCCATGGGCTTCACGGACTTTATGCTCACACTGCCGTTCCTCCCGATACTGCTGGTGATGGGGAGTATCTACAACTTCACGGCGGTCACCATAACCTTCGCGCTGGTGCTGTTGTTGTGGATGACCATTGCCCGGCTGGTGCGCGGGCAGGTGCTCTCGCTGCGCAACCAGGAGTACGTGCTGGCAGCCAAAGCCGTCGGGGTCTCCGACCTGAAGATAATGTTGCGTCATATCCTGCCAAACGTAGTCGGGGTGATGGTGGTACAGGCCACGCTCGTCACCGCAGAGGCGATTCTCATAGAGAGCGCTCTGTCCTTCCTGGGGCTCGGCATCCAGCCGCCCACGCCATCCTGGGGCAATCTTTTGGAAGACGCCCGCACCACCATGACCACCCAATGGTGGCTCACCTGGTTCCCCGGTATGATGATCGTCATAACCGTGTTGTGCGTAAACTTCCTGGGCGACGGGCTGCGCGACGCACTCGATCCGAAAGCGGTGGAGTAGTTGAGCTATAGCAATATTTGAGGCGGCAGGCGCCTGGTTCGGCGCTCCCGAAACCGAACTTCCAGCCGGTTTGGATCCCGGAGGCGACTCCGAGGTGGACGCTTCCGCGCGAACGTTGCCTACGGAGGGCCCTCTCGAAAACGGCGATCCTCTATCATCATATCCGCAGCCGTCTTGTCTCCCCGAACCTTGGGCGCCTCCCGATACACCGTCGGCCTCTGGCCGGATGGACCTGTCCGGGCGCCAGGCTCTTGCCGAACAGAGTAACCCCGCACCTCGTGCTGGCCCAGCTTCTGCGTCGCTTTCGGCTCGACCACCGACGCTCTCGGCGCTGCCCTGCAGGGGCAACGTACCCTGTTGACCGAGGGGTGGGACGAGGGGTGTGTGATCCGGGCGCGCATGGCCCTGCACTCCGGGGAGGCTGAAGAGCGCGATGGCGACTACTTCGGACCTACGCTCAACCGGGTGGCGCGTCTCCTCTCGACAGGACATGGGGGCCAGATACTCGTGTCACGTACCGCGTGCGAACTTGCCGGGGATCGGCTGCCGCCCGGAACCTCGTTGGAAGACCTGGGTCAACAGCGCCTCAAGGACCTTACGCGTCCCGAGCGCATCTTCCAGGTGCTTGCGCCCGAACTACCCACGGACTTCCCGGTCCTCAAGGCCCTCGACGCTCGGCGCACCAACCTGCCCGCCCAGCCCAGCGCGCTCGTCGGCCGCGAGCGCGAGATCTCGGAGGTGTGCGGCCGGATGAGAGAACCAGGTATCCGCCTCCTCACCCTCACGGGGCCCGGCGGCACCGGCAAGACGCGCCTGGGGCTGCAAGCGGCCGCCGAGCTGCTCGACGAGCAGCGGGACGGCGTCTTCTTCGTCGCCCTGGCCGACATAACCGACACCGCCCTCGTCCCGACCACTATGGCCGGGGCCCTGGGAGTGGTGGAGAGCGCGGAGCTGCCGCTGGAGGACGTCTTGAAGGAATACCTGGGCCGCAGGGAGTTGCTGCTGGTCCTCGACAACTTCGAGCAGGTGCTCGATGCCGCGCCCCTAGTCGGGAAACTCCTCTCGGCGTGCCCGAAGCTGAAGGTGCTCGCCACCAGCCGGGCAACTCTGCGCGTCTACGGCGAGCAGGAGTACCCGGTGCCGCCCCTGACGCTGCCTGACCCTGCCCGCCTGCCGCCCGTGGAGATGCTCGAACGCTACGAGGCCGTGCGCCTGTTCGCAGAGCGTGCGAGGGCGGTCAAGCCCGGTTTCGTCCTCGACGGCGACGCTCCGGCGGTCGCGGAGATCTGCGTCCGCCTCGACGGTTTCCCGCTCGCCATAGAGCTGGCCGCGGCAAGAACCAGGCTCCTGCCCCCGAAGGCGATGCTCAAGCGCCTCGGGGACCGCCTCAAGTTCCTGACCGGCGGCGCCCGCGACCTGCCGGGTCGTCAGCAGACGTTGCGGGGTGCTATAGACTGGAGCCACGAACTGCTGGGCGAGGAGGACCGGCGGCTCTTCCGCCGCATGTCCGTCTTCTCGGGCGGACGCACCCTCGACGCGCTGGAGGCCGTCTGCAATGTCGAAGGAGACTTCAATGTCTACTCGGGCGTCGAGTCGCTCCTGGAGAAGAGCCTCCTCAGGCAGGAGGAAGGCCAAGGAGACGAGCCTAGATTCGTGATGCTGGAGACCGTCCACGAGTACGCTCGCGAGAAGCTCGAAGAGAGCGGAGAGGCGGAAGGGACCAGAAAGCTACACGCCGCATACTTCCTCGCTCTCGCCGAAGAAGCTGAGTCCGAGCTCGTGGGGCCGGATCAGGTCGGGTGGATGGATCGCCTCGAAGCCGAACACGACAATATGAGGACCGCCCTCTCGTGGTGCATGGAGGCGGGCGAGGCCGAGTCGGCCCTTCGGATGGCGGGCGCTCTGGGCTGGTTCTGGAACGTGCGGGGCCACTTCAGCGAAGGGCGTAGGTGGTGCGAGGAGGCTCTCACGAGAGACGGCGGGTCGGCAAATTCCGTACGGGCGAAGGCGCTGCAGGGTTCGAGAAACCTAGCATCGAACCAGGCTGACTGCGAGAAGGCGGAGCAGAGACTCGAAGAGAGCCTGGCGGTATTTCGAAAGTCGGGGGCCACCAAGGGTTTGGCCCGCTCGCTGTGTTATCTGGGTGAGACGGCTACCGACCTGCGGGACTTCGAACGGGCCTCCGAACTGTTCGCGGAGAGCGCAAGCATAAGCAGAAGGTTGGAAGACAAACCCGATCTCGCCTACACGCTGAACAGCCTTGCAAGGTTGGCAGCGTATCGGGGAGATGAGGTAGAGGCGAAGGCAATTTCTGAAGAGGCCTTGGGCCTGGCCCGTACAGCAGGGCACATCCAGGCTCTGGCGAGTGCCACAGGTAACCTCGGTTGGATCGCGATGGTGGAGGGGGACTACGAGAAGGCGCAGGTGCTGATGGAGGAGGGGATGGAGTTGATGTGGGCTCTGAAAGACAAGGTAGGCTATGCACTTGGTCTCCACAACCTCGGGCTCCTCGCACTCCTCAGGGGAGATCTCGACCGGGCAGCCGTTCTCTTCGCGCAGTCCATAGGGACGACCGTTGATCTGCTGGACCGGCTGGGCGTCGCCTCCGACCTCGATGCGCTGGCAGCCGTGTGCCAGAAGCGGGGGGACGTCCTCAGAGCGGTCCGTCTGTGGGGAGCCGCGGAGGCGCTGCGCAACTCAAGAGGGGCTTCTCAGCCCGGTGATGATGCAGCGGTGCTGGGACCTTTCCTCGAGGCCGCAAGATCCCGTCTCGACAAGACTGCGTGGGACGCGGCGTGGGCCGAAGGTCTTGCCATGGATCAGGACGAGGCGGTAGCATACGCTCTGCGAGAGGAAAGCGGTGCCTAGCCGGCCCAATTAATCTTTGTATCCCATTCGCCCGATCCCGTATAACCCGTTGACAACCATCACAACAACATTTCGCACCGCATGGTATTAAACATCTGACACCGAACCGCTGAAATGGGTCGTCGCATAGACCACGAGGAGCGGGCTTAACGTGACGCCGACCAACTCTGACTCCGCCACCCTCTCCGGAATACCCCTCTTCCGGGGCTGCCCGCACGGGAGCTCGAACGGTTCGCACCCCTGCTGCACGAGAGGAGCTTTCCCTCCGGCACCAACGTCATTACCGCCGAAGAGAAGGGAGACAGTGTATACGTGATCCTGGAGGGCACCGCCAAGGTCTACGTCACCCCCACCGACGGCACGGAGGTCATCCTCGCCATCCTCGGTCCGGGTGAGATCGTCGGCGAGATGAGTGCTGCGGACAGCCTCGGCCGCTCGGCGAGCGTCCTGACCCTCGAAGATTCGACTCTCCTGTGGATGGACCGCCACGCCTTCCTCTCCAGTATGGAGGAGATGCCAACGATCGCTCGAAACCTCGTGGGCATCCTCTCCAGGCGGCTGCGTCTCGCCGACACCAACCCCCGCTGCCTAGCCGCCCTCGACGCACACGGGAGAGTCGCCGTCCAACTGCTCGCCTTCGCCCGCGAGTACGGCGAGCCCCTGCCGGACGGAGACACCCTCATCCCCCTACGCCTCACCCAGACCGACCTAGCCGGTCTCGTGGGCGCCTCGAGGGTGCGGGTCAACCAGGCGCTTGGCTACTACCGCAAACGGGGCAGCATCTCCCTGGACAAGGACCACCGCATAATCGTTCGAGACGAGGAGTCCCTCGCACGTCGTGCCCGCTGACATCGCGCGGGTGTCCTCGGGCAGAGCGCCTTGGTTTACAGAAGGCCGCGGGCCGTCTCTGTGGACCGGCGATAGTCCTCCCCGGTGGCCCCGATCTCCACCCGCTGTTCCCTCGCCAGCTCGTGAACCCTAAGGATGCTCACGCCGAGTACATCCGCGGCCCGGCTCGCGCTGATGCGGCCTTCTCCTAGCAGGTCAAGCACGTAGCCTTCGGCCCCTGCGTACAAGAGTTGCCTCAGGGCCGTGGAGCGGTCGGTCCTCTCGGTACGAGCCTTCGCTTCCGCGAGCTCCATCAGACCCTCCGGTATCCGCAGCGGATACGGCCTGGTCGTCTTTGCTTTGCTCATCCTCTCTCCTCTCTCATCTCTGCCAGATCTTCCATCGCCGCCTCATAAACTTCGCGGCGGATAGAGTTTTCGATCCTCCCGAGCGCCTCCATAGCTCCTTCAACCGACAAGGCTCCGCGCTCGGCCAGCAAGACGATCGCCGCCGCCGGGACCAAAGCCCTCATCCCCGCTCCGGCGAGGAAACCGAGAAAGGCCCGATCATCCGTCAGGATCGCATTCGCCTCGCTCTCGTAAGCCACGCGCAGCACCGCACGCTCACCCGGTCCAAGAGCAGGCGCGTGCTCCAAAAGCCTCTCAGCCTGCTCGTTCTCCACCGCTTGGATAACCTTCGCGGCGCCCTCCCGCAACTCCCTCTCCAACTCCAAGGCGTCTTCGTACATCTCCCGCTTGCCAGTGACCACCGCCTCCTCGTAGACGGCCTCCGGTACCAGCACCTCCGCCACGGAGAGCAACGCCGCCAAAGCCCCCGACTTGCCGAGCTTGATGAGTCCATCTGCATCCGCTACGATCTTTGACATAAGTATACTGAATTATACGGATAGCACGGACACGCAGGCGAAGTTCTTGGCGGATGTTGCATATTTAACAGGTAGAGTGTTATGCACTTGATAGCAGAGCTACATTCCCCCCGCTACGCTGATGATGCTTGTAAAGTCGAGGTGGCATACGACCACAGATAGGAGAGAGAGGCCATGACGGAGGGCAGGGAGGTTAGGGCAACCCACGAGGAGGTCGAGGCGTTCGTCGACAAGCGCAAGGGTTTCCACTCCTCCCTTGAGTAGTCCTGGCAGGCGATGCTTGGGACGATCCTGGAGTCGGCCCAGGGAGGGGAGACGGCGGGCTACCGGCGGGCGAAAAAGCGCTACGGGGACCCAGATGAGGGGGGCTCGGAGCAGGAGCCTTCCTCCGGGTGGAATGACCTGATCGGGGGGATCGAGGAGCAGGGCGAGGAGGACACCCAGGGTTCGCTATTAAGGCCAAGTAAGGCGCGCCGGATGGCGGAGCAGACGGGACGGAGCCTTCGAGTCACTCCTCTTGTGCGTTTGATCCCAGACGAGCCGGACGATCGGTGTCACGCTCCTGGCGAGAAGCCGGACCGCGGCGGGGCGATGGACGGTGGCATGGGAACGACAATACTACCGAGAGAGCTCTTCGTACAGGCCATAGAACTCGCTAGATAGTATGGAACTAGGCAAGGGGCGTAAAACGGGACGAGTGATCCTACTTGGCACAGGCGATCCTCTCAACGAGGAGCGGGCGCAGTCGTGCCTTGCCGTCCCCCTGGCCGACGACGAGACCATGCTGTTCGATGTCTCCAGTGGAACAGGCATCCTGCGTCAGCTCCTCGCCGCCGAGATCAGGCCAGAGAGCGTCCGCCACCTCTTCGTCACCCACCGCCACTTCGACCACGTCGGCGGCCTCGCCCCTCTGCTCGTCGCCCTCACGTCGCTCCCCGATGCAGGGCTTACCGTCCACGCGCTCCCCGGAACACTCCGCGCCCTACGCGGGCTTCTCGCTCTTAATATCCCCGGCGTCGAGGACTGGATGGGCGAACGCCTCCGTTGGAACACGCTTACACCGGGCGAGCCGACCCGGGCGAAAGACTTCGAGATAGCGCCCTTCGAGGTGGACCACGGCATCGAGTGCGCCGGCTTTCGCATCGCACAGGGCGGCTCGATCCTGGTCTACGCCGCCGACACCCGCCCCAGCCCCAACGTCGTCGAGTACGCCAGGGACGCGGATCTCCTCATCCACGACGTGTACTCCTTGGAGGGGGGAGCGGAGCAGGCGCACGCCTTCGGCCACTCCACCGCCGCCGAAGCCGGCAGGGTGGCCCGCGGGGCCGGGGCGAAGCTCCTCGTCCTGACCCACTTCCGCGCGAGCCGGTTCGTCGTCCCTGGCGAGCTCGCGGCGGAGGCGAAGGCGGCTTTCGGCGGGCCGGTCGCTGCGGCGCGCGACCTCGACGCCTTCGACTTCTGAGGGGCTCGCGACGGTGCCATAGTGGCTGGGTAAGGAGGATTCGAGGCGCATGGCAAACTCGCCAACTGGCACGGTCACATTCCTGTTCACCGACATAGACGGCTCCACCTCGATGTGGGAGCGCGACGCGGCGGCGATGCGCAAGGCTCTGGCCCGCCACGACGAGATCCTGCGGAGCACCATCGAGACACACGGCGGCTACATCTACAAGACCATAGGCGACCGCTCTCCCACCCGGGCCTCTACGGAGAGTTGGACCGGTTCTGCGGCGAGCTCGGCTACGCTCTCCTGCCGTGAGTAAAGAGACAAAGCTATGTGCAGGACGAGCGTCCAGAAGCATGATTCCGACGTAGGTTCCATCGTAGCTGGACGCCCCGAATAGCCGTACGGGTACCATCCATCAGAGGAGCCAGGCCTGCCAAAGCCCGACGAAGGCCTCCGCGAATCCGCCGGGATGTCTTTGCTGGATCTCGAGGCACGTGAGGGCTCTGAGCACCTCATGGCGACCGCCCGCTCCCAGGTGGAAGAGGAGGCGTGGGAGGAGGAAAGGGCCATGGACCTCGATGAGGCCATCTCATACGCCCTAGAGGATGCGGAGGAGCACGCCTAGCGTGGCGGCGCACTCCACCGACAATGGAGACTGCGCCCCTGGCCCAAGCGACGGGAGTACTGTACCCTACACTTCAGGAGGAGGCCTCGGAAAGATCATGGAGGTGGCCAGCCGTGGCGATGCTCGAAGTGAACAACCTCAAGACACATTTCAGGACCCAGGACGGCGTCGTCAAAGCGGTCGATGGTGTCTCGTTCTCGCTGGAGGCGGGGGAGACGATGGGGATAGTGGGGGAATCGGGAAGCGGCAAGAGCGTGACGGCCCTCTCCATCATGCAGCTCAACCCCAAACCCCCGGCACAGTACCCCGAGGGTGAGATCATCTTCGAAGACCAGAACCTGCTAGAGACCTCTGACAAGCGGATGCAGGAGATCAGGGGCAACGACATAGCCATGATCTTCCAGGACCCGATGACGAGCCTCAACCCTGTCTTCACGGTGGGCAACCAGATCCGTGAGGCGATCCGCATCCACCAGAATCTCTCCAAGAGCGAGGCCCAGGAGAAGACCGTCGAGGTCCTCCGCGACGTCGGCATCGCTAACCCCGAGAGGAGGGCCAAAGAGTACCCGCACCAGTTCTCGGGCGGCATGCGCCAGCGGGCCATGATCGCAATGGGCCTCTCGTGCAACCCCAAGGTCCTTATAGCGGACGAGCCGACTACGGCCCTCGACGTGACGATCCAGGCCCAGATCCTGGAGCTCATGGTCGAGCTGCAGGAGAAGTACGGCACGGCCATCGTAATGATCACCCACGACCTCGGCGTGGTCTCCCAGCTCGCAGACAAGGTGATGGTGATGTACGCGGGCCGCGCCGTCGAGCAGGCAACCACAGACGAGGTCTTCTACGACCCCCTGATGCCTTACTCATGGTCTCTCCTGCGCTCGCTGCCACGCCTGGATACCGCTGGCGAGGTGAGGCTCCTGCCGATAGAGGGTACGCCGCCAAGCCTGATCTTCCTTCCCGAGGGATGCAACTTCAGCCCTCGCTGTCCTTTCGTCAAGGACGAGTGCCACGAGATAGACCCGAGCCTCGAGGAGAAGAAGCCTGCCCACAAAGCGGCGTGCATCCTCTCGGTCGAGGAGATCGAGGAGAACAAGAGCCGGGTGGACGAAGAGTTGGGGGTCCAAACGTGACCGAGAAGACAGAAGTCAGCCCCGAGACAAACGGCCATTCCGGCGAGTATCTGCTGGAGACCAGGAACCTGAAGATGCACTTCCCGATAAAGGCCGGCGTCTTGCAGCGCACGGTCGGGCACGTCAAGGCCGTGGACGGCGTCGACCTCTCCGTGCGCCGTGGGGAGACGCTCGGGCTCGTGGGAGAGTCTGGGTGCGGCAAGAGCACGTTCGCCCGCCTCGTCCTGCGCCTTCTGGAACCGACGGAAGGTGAGGTGATCTTCGACGGCGAGGACATACTGGGGTACGACCGCAAGCGGATGCTCGACGTGCGGAGGAACATGCAGATCGTCTTCCAGGACCCCTATGCGAGCCTGAACCCCCGCATGACGGTGGGCAACATCGTCTCGGAGCCGCTCAAGACCCACGACGTCGGCGGTAGCTCAAGCGGCGAGCGCAAGCGGCGAGTGCAAGAGCTCCTCGAGGTGGTCGGCCTAAACCCCGAGCACTACAACCGCTACCCGCACGAGTTCTCGGGCGGCCAGCGGCAGCGGATCGGGGTGGCAAGGGCCATCGCGCTCAACCCGCGTCTGATCATCTGCGACGAGCCCGTCTCGGCACTGGACGTCTCGATCCAGGCGCAAGTCATCAACCTGCTGCAGGACCTCCAGAAGGAGTTCGACCTCACCTACGTTTTCATAGCCCACGACCTCTCCGTGGTCAAGCACATCTCGGACAGGGTCGCCGTGATGTACCTCGGCAAGATCGTGGAGATCGCCGACAGGGCGGCCCTGTACGGTGAGCCGCGCCACCCCTACACCGCCTCGCTGCTCTCTGCCATCCCTGTTCCCGACCCGCAAAAGGAACGCGAGCGCCAGCGCGTGGTCCTCTCAGGAGACGTGCCTTCTCCCGCGAACCCTCCCAGCGGGTGCCACTTTCACACCCGCTGCCCGCGTGCCCAGGACTACTGCACCGAGCACGAGCCCGGCCTCGATCCGCAGGAAAAAGAGGGCCACAGGGCTGCCTGCTTCTTCCCCGTGCTCGAGGGCCAGCACATAGAGGAGCCCGCTACCAGCACGCCGTACCGCGCTGGATAGCACGTCAGCACGCTCCGGCTTCGCCTCCGCTTGTCAGCACTTCAGCACGCCGCCTTACGGCGGCTCTCAGCGATTCAGCAGGGTGGTGGGCCTCACCCGAGGCTCGGAAGAAACTCCGAGGGGTGTGCCCCCCCCGCGCGACGGTGCGTAGTCTCGGACGGGAGAAGCTGACAGGCTGACAAGCGAGGGCCGTATGAGGCCCGAAGCGTGCTGAAATGCTGACAAGCGGAGGCCAAAGTCCGGAGCGTGCTGAGATGCTGACTAGCTTTGTTCCTCGGCGAGGGCGGGGCGGGTACCTTCTATGAGGAAGGCGACGACGTCGAGGAAGTTACCGCTCTCTTTGTAGATCTCGCGCTGGCGCTGGCTGCCCGTGCCGCCTTCCACTATCTCCAGGACGCCTTCTAGCTCGCTCTCGCAGCCGAGGTCCTGGGCGTAGGGCTTCAGCCGCTCGACGAGGTTACGGGCGAGGTCCCTGGCCGAGACCTCGGTCCTGTCGTGGACGTCGTAGAACGCCGCATCCATACCGTACCTGGCGGCGCGAAACTTGTTCTCTACCGCCAGGTGCATGTTGTAGGGTTCGTGCGGGCCGACTTCCTCGAGTACCTGGGCGACGAGGCACTGGGTCAGGGCGGTAAGGGCCAGGGTATCCTTCAGGCTGGTCTGGGAGTCTAGCACCCTCAACTCTATCGTCCCGATCTTGGGGTGCGGGCGCACGTCCCACCAACAGAAGGTGTAGTCCTCCATCGCGCCGGCCTCGACCATCAGGTCCACGTAACCCTCGAATGCCTCGTAGTCGGGGAAGGCCGGGGGGAGGCCGGCGCGCGGGAAGCTCTCGAAAACCTTCACCCTCGCCGACTCGAAGCCCGTGTCGAATCCCTGCCAGAAAGGAGAGTTGGTCGAGAGCGCCAGGAGGATCGGCGTCTGCTCCGCCAGGCGGTTGTGGGCGGTGATCGCCTCCTCCGGGCCTGGGACGAGCACGTGGACGTGCTGGCCGAAGATCACCTCGCGCTGGGCGATCCAGCGCAGCGTCCTCAAGACGTTCTTGTAGCGCTCCTGGTCCGTGACCTTCTGGTCTCTGTAGCGCGAAAAGGGATGGGTTCCTGCGGAGGCGAGCGAGGCGCCGCAGGCCGCGGCCCACGAGCCGACCCGGCTGCGTAGCTCGCGCAGGTGCTTCTCGGCCTCTGCGACCGAAGCGCACGGAGGCGTCTTTATCTCCATGACCGACTGGAACAACTCGTAGGAGACAAACTCCTGCAACTCTTCGGGGAGGCGGCTCATGATCTCCTCGATCTTCTGCACCAGCTCCCCGGTGGTCGCGTCCACTATGTGGAGCTCCTCCTCGACCCCGAGGGAGTAACCCGAGCCGCCTTCCTTGAACTCTATAGGTATGGCGTTCCTCCTCTGTCCTCTGGGGTCGCGGGAAGTGAATCCTTTGCGATTGACCGTTCTCAACCTGGGGCAACATACTACCGGTTTTGGCGAACAAAGGCCAAGATCGTTCAGCACTTCAGCCAGTCAGCACGCCTCGGGCCTTAGGCCCTCGCTTGTCAGCATTTCAGCTTCTCCCGTTCCGGCCTCGCTCTGAAGCGCACGAGGGACCATTGCCTGTGGCGATCAGGTTAGACGCTCATGGCAACCCTTCGGGACGACTTGCTGGAGTGCTGAGAGCCGCCGACCGGAGGAGACGGCGGGCTGAAATGCTGATTAGCTGAAATGCTTGCGAAGCCTGACCTGGGCCAGCACCGCGCCGGTGATCACGAGTCCTGCGCCGACCACTTTTGGTACGGTAAGGTCCTCCCCAAGCAGCACCGCCCCGAGGGCGCCGGCCACAACGGGCTCGACGGTGGCCACTATGGCCGCCCTCCCCGCCCCGAGGCGTCCGAGCCCGAAGGTGTAGAGCACGAACGCGAGCGTCGTGTGCACCACCGCGAGCATCAGCAGCAGGGCGTAGGAGCCAACCGGAAGGCCGGTCAGCGTATCGAGCGTGGGAAGCGCGGTCACGACGAGCAGAGAGGCCCCGAAGAAGAGTGCGTAGCTCAGGATGATGGAAGGACCCAGGCGGCCTGCCACGGGACGGCCGAAGATCGAATACAGCCCGTAGGTCAGGCCCGAGAGCAATCCTGTCAGCAACACCTTCGGGCTCACCTCCAGATTTGCCGGGTCGTAGGCGCCGACGACCAGGAGGATCCCACCGATGGTCAGGAAGAGCGCGAGCACCTTCGCCGCGTTCAGCGCCTCCTTCAGGAACAGCCGCGCAAGCACCACCACGAAAGCTGGCGAGCTGTAGAGCAGGATAGCCGCCGTCCCTACCGTACTCTCCCTGACCGTATAGAAGTAGAGCAGGTAGAAGAAGCCTATCCCCACGAGCCCCAGAGGGACCAGGAACGCCAGGTCCCTTCCCGAAACCCGCAGGCTCCTGGCCCCGCCGGTGACCAGGACGAAAAGCAATACGGCCGCCCACCCGATCGAAGCCCGCACCGCGACCAGCGACTCGAAGGAGACACCCCGGGCGTAGAGGATTTTGGCGAACAGCCCAAGCGTTCCCCAAGTAGAGGCCGCCGCAACAACGGCGAGTGCGCCGAGCAATCTGTCTCTGGTCACGTCGAGGAGTTCTCCCGTTTGTGGTGCCCGCAAGCGGTATTTATACGGTACGCTCCATCGTCGCGCCGACGGGAGATCTCCAGAAGCTACACGTAGTACCCTTTTCGTAGAAGCTTGGTAGTCGGGAGAGAGCGGCCTATGGGCAGGACCTCCGAGGCAGACGAGCCCGGATACGTGAAGGGTAATCGGGTGTGTGTCCTGAGGGGAGACGGCTCGCGCGAACCCGGCGTGGTGATCGGCCACTATCTCGAGTGGGGACTATACATGGTCGACCTCGCCGGGAGAGGACCAAGGGCGGTAGAGGAGTGGCGACTCTCTTTCCGCGGAGAAGGGGAGAAGTGCTAACAAGCGAGGGCCTTAAAGGCCGAGGCGTGCTGACATGCTGCTCTAATGCCGGTCGAGCTTGCGGGCCACCTCGTTCAGGCCGATCCGGTAGCAGATAGATCTCCCGTGCGGGCAGGTGGCTGGGAGACGGCTCTCTAGCCAGCTCTTTATCAGTGCCTCCATCTCGGGCTGGGAGAGTTTGTCCCCCATCTTTACGGCCGAGTGGCAGGCTATGGTGGCGAGGATATGGTCTTCGCGGCGGTGGCCCGGCTCGGTGCCCGAGATGGCCGAGAGAGCGTCCTTGAAGGCGCCGGCTATATCCCTGTCGGCGAGCGTAGAGATCACGGCCGTAACCCTCACGGATCTCGGCCCGAACGGCTCGGCCTCGAAGCCGTAGACGGAGAGCTCTTCGAGGCTTGCCGCGGCCAGCTCGGTCTCAGCGGGCGAGAGGTCGACGACCTCGGGGACGAGGAGGCTCTGCACCGTTGCGGGGCTGTCCGAGTCGTGAAGCCTGTCCAGAACGGCCCGCTCGTGGGCGACGTGCTGGTCGACGACCCAGAGGGATTCCGGCTCCTCGACGAGGATGTAGCCCGCGGCGAGCTGCCCTATGACCCGCAGTTCTTCGGGGGAGGCTTGCGGCAACCCGCCTCTTTCCGGCAATTCTCCGTATCGTCCGCGCTCCTCGGCGAGCGATTCCGCGAGCGGCCTGGAAGCCTCGGAGAGCCTCTCGCGCGCTTCCTGCAGACCACGCGCGGGAGGCGCTGTAAAAGGGGATTGGCCTTCAGCGGCGTACGAGGGGTAATCCGCCGGTGGACGCGAGGAGCCTGAAAAGCGATCCTGGACAGAGGGCCTTTCGGCCGCGCGCGGGGACGATGGTGGTGCCGGGGTGCGCCACTCGATGGCGTCCCTGACGGCGGCGGCCACGGCTTCGCGGGCCGCCCTCTCCTCCGAGAAGCGGACGACCTGCTTTGTGGGATGGACGTTCACGTCTACGCGGCGGGGGTCGGCGGTTATCTCGACGGCGACAGGGGGGTAGCGCCCGGACGGTACGGTCGCCCTGTAGGCGTCGTCGAGGCCGCGGTGGAGGTTCTCGGCCCTCACGAAGCGGCCGTTCACCGAGATCGTCTGGTGGGCCCTGCTGCCCTCCGTCAGGCTCGGAAGGGCTGCGTAGCCCGAGACACCGAAAGGTCCCGACTCGTACTCCACCTTGCGCAGCGCGCGCGCTTTGGCGACGCCCAGGATCTGGGCCAGACGCTCGAGGAGATCCCCCGCCTCAGGCAACGAGAGGTAGTCTCTGCCTCCCTCCGTCAGGCGGAAGGCGACCGTGGGATGCGCTATCGCCAGGTGCGTCACGACCTCCACTATCGCCGACCGCTCCGCCCGCGCGCCCTTCAGAAAGGCGCGTCTTGCGGGGACGTTGTAGAAAAGCCGGTCGACGAGGATGGTCGTCCCCTTCGGGTGGGAGGCGGCCGAGGTCTCGGCCGCCTCCCCGCCCTCGACGACGACCTTTGTGGCCGCGCCCTCGCCCGTGGAGGTAGTCAGGGAGAAAGAAGAGACGCTGGCGATAGAGGGGAGCGCCTCGCCCCTGAATCCCAGGGTGGTCACGGCCTCGATATCTTCGACGTTCCGGATCTTGCTCGTCGCGTGCCTGAGCACGGAGAGGCCCGCGTCGCCCCTCGACATCCCCGAGCCGTCGTCGCGGACCAGGATGCGCGAGGTACCGCCGTCTCCCAGCTCGACTTCGACGCGGGAGGCGCCCGCGTCGAGGGCGTTCTCGACGAGCTCCTTGACCACCGAGGCCGGGCGGTCCACGACCTCCCCGGCGGCCACCTGCTGGGCCACCCTGGGGTCGAGGACGTTGATGCTCGCGCGTCCGGTCTCCATGGATCTTGGGCCATTGTACATCCGGGGGCGGGTTTTCCCACGGGCTGACGTGTAGAATCCCTGACTATGCCAGAGATGGGCGAAAATCGACGAGATCCGCTGCCGCTAAGGGAGGTCGAGCAGCTCGTCGACCTCCTGCGCGAGAGCCGGGTCGGTGAGATCCGGGTCCGCCAGGGGGAGACGGAGATCTCGGTCAGGGCCAGACCCGAGGTTCCGGCCGCGCCTTCAGCCAACCAGGTCGCATCAGGGACCCAGGGCGTTCCCGGGCGAAGCGAGCCTGAGTACTCGCCCGAGATGGACAGGTTGCACGCCGTGCGCTCGCCCGTGGTCGGGACGTTCTACAGGGCGCCGGCTCCCGGTGAGGACGCCTACGTCGAGGTGGGGGATACGGTCAGCGCCGGGCAGACCCTTTGCCTCGTCGAGGCGATGAAGCTGATGAACGAGATAGTCGCCGACATCTCAGGGGAGGTCGTCGAGGTCCTGGCCGAGAACGCCGGTGGCGTCGAGTACGATCAGCCGCTGTTCTACCTGCGGCCCGACGAACGGTAGTGATCGGCAAGGTCCTCGTAGCGAACCGCGGCGAGATCGCCCTGCGCATAATCCGGGCCTGCCGCGAGCTGGGGGTAAGGAGCGTCGCGGTCTACTCCACCGCTGACAGGGACTCTCTGCACCACGAGTTGGCCGACGAGTCGGTCTGCATCGGCCCGCCTCCTGCGGTGAGCAGTTACCTGAACGTACCGGCGATCATCTCCGCCGCTGAGCTTACGGGCGCCGACGCCGTCCATCCCGGCTACGGTTTCCTCGCCGAGAACGCCCGCTTCGCCGAGATCTGCGAGCGGGTCGGCCTGAAGTTCGTCGGCCCCGACTCGAGCATTATCGCCAGGATGGGTGACAAAGCCGAGGCCCGCGAGGCCGCGGCCGAAGCAGGCGTCCCCGTGACCCCTGGCTCCGAAGGCCCTTGCGAGAGCGTGGAGGAGGTCAAGCGCGTCGGCGCCGAGGTCGGCTATCCGCTGGTCATCAAGGCGAGCGCCGGCGGCGGGGGGAAGGGGATGCGGGTGGTCGAGGCCGAGGCCGAGGTCGAGACCGCCTACCTCGGCGCGAGCAGGGAGGCCGGGGCCAACTTCGGCGACGGCTCGGTCTACGTCGAGAAGTACCTCGAAGGGCTCAGGCACGTCGAGGTGCAGGTTCTCGCCGACTCTTACGGTGAGACGGTCACCTTCCCCGAGAGGGACTGCTCCATCCAGCGCCGCTACCAGAAGCTCCTCGAGGAATCTCCTGCGCCCAGCCTGCCAGAGGACGTAAGGGAGGGTCTCATGGCGGCCTCGGCTGGTCTGATCGGCTCTCTGGGTTACGAGGGTGCCGGTACCGTGGAGTTCGTCTACGCGGACGGGGGGTTCTACTTTATCGAGATGAACACCCGCCTCCAGGTCGAGCATCCCGTGACGGAGATGATCTCCGGCGTCGACATCGTGGCCGAACAGCTGAAGGTGGTCTCGGGCGAGCGTCTGGAGGTCCCCGAGGAGGCCCTCTCTCCCGACGGCCACGCGATAGAGTTCAGGATCAACGCCGAGGACCCCAGCCGCAACTTCCTGCCCCAGGCCGGGCTTGTCGAGGTCTATAATCCTCCCGGCGGGCCGGGCGTCAGGGTCGACTCACACCTCTACGCCGGCTATATGGTGCCTCCGCACTACGACTCTCTCCTGGCGAAGCTCATCGTGCACGCCCGTGACCGCGGGTCCTCGATACGCCGCGGTCTTCGGGCCCTCGACGAGTTCGCCATCTCGGGCCTGGAGACGACCCTCCCGCTGCACCTCGCCGTGCTCGAGGACGAGGAGTTCAGAAGGGGCGGCGTCACCACACGGTTTTTGGCGGATAGGGAGCTCGAAAGCGAGGGCGGCCTCTTGCGTCTCAACAGAACATCCGTCTAGAGCATTTCAGCTAGTCAGCCTTCGCGCTTGCGAGTCCTGGCTGATGGGCTGACAAGGCGGCGAAGCCGCCGTGCTGAAATGCTGACAAGCGGAGGCCAAAGTCCGGAGCGTGCTGACTTGCTTACTAGCGTGTTAATCTTTATGGTCTGATCCTTGCCTAGAAGAGGGAGAACTGTGGCCAAAGACGTCGCGATGGAGAAAAACGAGGGGCGGCTAGTCTTCGGTGGGATGGCCCGGTGGGACGGGCTCGACCTCTTCGGCCCGAACTACACCAGCGTCGCGTATCGCAGGAAGGGGGAGATCCACGTCAAGATCGAACCCTCCGTCTTGCGAAGATCCACGAACCCCACCGTACAACGCGTCTCCCACTGGCCCGTAATACGTTCGTTCTTTCTCTGGGGCAGGGTCTTCGCCCAGGTCTTCGGGTCTATCTGGAGCCTGCTCTTCTTTACGGCCACGCTGGCCGTCCTGTGGCTCTTTGTGAGCCTGATGCAACTCGGTAGCGGGGCGGGAGCCCTTGGCGGCGTCTTCGCCTTGTTCGCGGAGTTCCCTATCCTACCTATCCTGCTAATCTTCTTCGCGGCTATGAAGTTCACCCCCATCGGCCGCTACCACGGGGCCGAACACAAAGCCGTCGCCGCCTACGAGACCTACGGTGAGGTGACGCTCCAGAACGCCAGAAACAGCAGCCGCATCCACTCCCGCTGTGGGACGAACATCTTGCTCTACATAATCCTCGCAGCCCTCCTCGACCCGCTGATAGCGTGGTGGGGCTACGCCATCCTTCAGTTCATCCTGATCTCCGAAGCCTGGTTCATCTTCGGCAAGAGTCGTCCCTCGATAGCGGTAGGCAACTTCCTGCAGAGATACCTCACCACCACCGAGCCCCGCCGCTACCAGCTCGAGGTCGCGGTCGAGTCTCTTAACAGGCTGCTCCAGGCCGAAGAAGAGCATGAGATCGACGAGGCGGCCATAAGGGTGAAGGCGAGGTATTGAAGCAGCAAGTCAGCACGCCGCCAGGCTTCGCCAGGCGGCTTGTCAGCAATTCAGCACGCGCCCTGTCGGGCGCTTGTCAGCATTTCAGCTTGTCTGCCGGGCTATCCTGGGGTGGGGGATGGGGTTGGCGGCGTCAGTCGCAGGTAGGCGAGCGTCCAGTAGGCGTGGGAGAAGGTGCCTATGGCGCCCGTGGCTACGAGAAACAGTAGGAACACGATCAGGACAGCTGGCACGCCTGCGGCGATCCAGACACCCGTGGAGGACCCGGCGGCGGCGAGCGCGATCGCTGGTAGGGCCAGGATGAGGCCGACGATCAGTAACAGCAGGATAAACGCGATCCCGATCCCGATAGAGAGCCCGAGCTGTATGAGCCAGAGGAGCAAGCTCCTTCCGATGTTGTGGCGGAAGAGAGTGTAGCCGCTCCCGACGGAGCCGAGGACGCGCTCCCGGCGCACCACGATGTCCCGCAGGGCGTACTGGCCGATTATGGAGAGGGGGATGAAGACGACGATGAGCAAAAGGACGGCCAGAATCCCCACCACCACGGCGACTGAGACCCGCGCCCCCGTGGACTGGGTGGCCGCGAACGTGCCCCCGATCAAGAGCGCCACCGGAATACCGATCACCACGAGAAGTCCGAGCGCGACCAGAAAGAACACGACGTAGTAGCCAAGCACGCGCCAGAAGTTACCCGTTCCGGACGAGAAGGCTGACCCGAACCGGCGTCCCTGGCCCCTGTCTATAGCGGCCACGCTATCGGCCAGCGACCCCTGGGAGATTATCGCCAGGATGATGAAGAACAGCGCGACGAGTAACACCACCACGACGATACCAAAGATCAGGACCGTGTCGCTCAGTCCCTGCCCGACCTGGGCCG
>CADCVF010000011.1:0-287 GCA_902806095.1 uncultured Rubrobacteraceae bacterium | reverse complement strand
TGCGGAGCGTGATCCTGAACGCGTCCCTAATGAGGTCTCCGTAGTTCATGGTTCGAGCACCCAGGTATCTTTCATCTTGCCTCCACTCGAGATGTTGACGACGTGCTTGCCCGGAGCGGCGACCCGGCTCAACGAACCGGGGATCGCCTCGACGACGTTCGGGTTCGTAGGGTCGGGAGAGAGGACGAGCACGCGGTAGTCCGCGTAGGAGTCGCGAAGGAGGAAACCTGCCCCCTCTGTCTCGCAGAGGACGTGGGTCGAGAAGTCTATCGTCTCCTGGGCCACGT
>CADCVF010000010.1 GCA_902806095.1 uncultured Rubrobacteraceae bacterium | reverse complement strand
TTACTGTCTCTTCCTGCCGCAGATGCGCGAGGCTTTCGATCTTTCCCCTTCACTGCTGGGAGCGATCGGAGCAGGGTCTTATCTCGCTTACTGCGTCGCGGTCGTCATCTCGCTGGTCTTCACGTCGAGGACGGTCTCCCTCCGACCAGGAGTTCGGAGGCGTGGGCCAGGGAGGCTTCGTCGATCCTCCCCGAAAGCATCCTGGCGAGCTCCCTGCGGCGCTCCTCGCCTTCGATGATCTCTATGCGGGTGATCGTCCGTCCTGCTGACTCTACTTTCTCGACGACGACGTGCGCGCCTGCCTCTGAGGCTATCTGGGGCAGGTGCGTGATTGTCAGGACCTGGTTACGGTCGCCGAGTTCCCTCAGCTTCGCCCCTACCGCCGTTGCCGTCTCGCCGCCTATACCGGCGTCGACCTCGTCGAAGACGTACGTCGCACCGGGCTCGACGATCTCCTGGGCGAGCCTTATGGCCAGCATTATCCTGGAGAGCTCGCCGCCCGATGCGTAGCGCCGTACTGGCAGCTCGGGCTCTCCGGGGTTTGGTTGGATCATGAACTCAACCCCCTCCGTGCCTGACGGGCCAGGCTCTGTGGGAACGAGCTCGACGCGAAAGGTCGTCTTCCCGAGGTTGAGGTCCCCGAGGTTCTCCTGCACCTTTGTAGCCAAACGCTCGGCAGCCGCCTCCCTGCCCGAGCGTAAGGCGGCCGCCATTATTCCGAGACGCTGCTCGCCTTCCGCGAGCCTCGCCTCCAGCTCGGCGGTCTCCTCATCCAGATTCTCGAGGCGCGCGAGGCGTTCGCGCGATGTCTGGAGGTATCCTTCGACGTCCCCGTACTTGCGCTCCAGGGCCCGCATGGCCGCGAGCCGGTCCTCGACGGTCTCCAGGCGGTTCGGGTCAGCCTCGAGTTCGTCCACGTAGGACCTCAGCTCGTAGAGAACGTCCTCCAGCTCCGCCGAGAGCCCGCCCAGGCGCCCCAAGAGCCCGCCCAGGCTCTCGTCGTATCCCGAGGCGACCTCTAGCTCGGAGGTTGCGCGGGCCAGCGCGTCTATGGCCCCCTGGCCTTCTTCGGATGAGATGGCCGCGCTCGCAGCGGCCGTGGCCTGGAGTAGGCCCGTGATGTTCCTGAGACGATCGCGTTCGCGGGAGAGGTCGGAGAGCTCCTTGGGATCGTAGGCTGCAGCCTCGAGTTCAGCTACCTGGTAGCGGAGGAAGTCCACCTCCAGCACTCGCGCCTCCGAGGTCGCCCTAATCTCCCGAAGTTCCTTGCGGTCCCTCTCCACCGCGCGCCAGCCCTGTTCATGCCCGTGCCTCGCTTCGGTGGCCGAGAAGTCCAGGAAGTCGTCGAGGATCGCGAGTTGCTCGGCAGGCTCGGTCAGGCGCGTCTGTTCGCGCTGGCTGTGGTAAGAGACCAGCCTCCTCCCGAGAGAGGCGAGCGCCTTTACGGGGACCGAGACACCACCCACGTAGCAACGGGAGCGGCCCTCCCCGGTCAGCGTCCGCCTTAGGACGAGGCCGTCTTCCTCATCCACCTCCTCGGCGAGGTCGCCGAGAGCTTCGGTGAGTATTCGAGATCCTGTCTCTTCAGGCAGGACGAAGGTACCTTCGACGGTCGCCCTGTTGGCGCCCGAGCGGACCGTCTCGGAGCGGGCCCGGCCACCAAGCACCATCTGAAGGGCGGTGGCGAGAAGCGTCTTGCCAGCCCCTGTCTCGCCGGTGATCACGTTGAGCCCGGGAGAGAGCCCAAGGGTGGCCTCTTCGATCAGGGCCACGTTCTCGACCGAGAGCTCCGTTAGCACTAAAGGAACGTCCTCCTAACCGCTCGCCACCAGCTCCAGTCTTCGGTACGGCCTATTCTGACGCTCTCGCCCGAGAGTCTGATCTCCACCCTTCCGCCGGCGGGGATCTCACGCGGGCCGGCCCCGTCCAGCGAGAGCAGCGCCTCCCGCCCGGCGAGCTCGAGCTCGGCGACCTGATCCTCCCCAAGCACGAGGGGCCTGCTGACCAGCGCGTGCGGCGCTATGGGGACGAGCACATAGCAACCAGCGTCGCCCGAGATGATCGGGCCGCCGGCAGAGAGGGCGTAGGCCGTCGAGCCCAGGGGGGTCGCCGCTATAAAGCCGTCGCAGCGAAAGGCGAACAGCTCCTCCCCGCCGATGGAGACGTCGACGGAGATGAGCTGGTGCGGCCGCTTCTTGATCAGCACGGCGTCGTTGGCCGCGAGACCAGGCTCCTCGTCACCCACACGCACATCGAGCATCCTGTACTCCTGGACTTCGAACCCGTCACCGAGAACCTTCTCGACGCCGGTCTCTAGCTCTTCTGGGATCATGCCTGACATGAAGCCGACCTGGCCGAGGTTCACTCCGAGCAGCACCTGCCCAGGGTACATCCTCGACGCCCTAAGCATCGTCCCGTCGCCACCGAGCACGAAGACGAGGTCTATGTCCGTGGCTCCGTCAGGCTGGTCGTCGTCCCTGACCTCCGAGATCTCGACCCCGTTCTTCTGGAGGACGGCCACCAGCCTGTCGACGTAACCGTCGCTCACCCTAGGATTGGCGACGATGCCTACGCGTCGAATCTCGGCGGCGTTTATGGTGTCACTCACGTCCGACCACCTCGCTGATGCGCTCCTCATGCAGGGTCGGCTCCTCTCCCCTGAGCAGGTGCAAAGGGTACTCTACGTTCCCCGACTTCCTTCCTGCTACGGCACCCCGCGTCACACCGATTGCCCCGAAGCCGAGGGAACCGAAGTACTCGGCAACGGTCAGGATCACGGCGGCATGTACCTCCCTGTCCCTTACGAGGCCTCCGCGCCCTACGGCCTCGGGCCCCGCCTCGAACTGAGGTTTGACGAGCACGATCGCCTCCAGCAGCGCCGGTATAGTGGAGAATAGACCTTCGAGCGCGACCGTGAGGGAGATGAACGAGAGGTCGGCCACCAGAAGGTCAGGGTCGAACATCAGATCCTCTCCGGTCAACCTGCGCACGTTGGTCCGCTCCAGAAGGGTGACGCGCGGATCATTTCGCAGCGCCCAGTCGAACTGGCCGTAGCCGACGTCGACCGCGAGCACCCTCTCGGCTCCTCGTTGCAGGAGTGCGTCGGTAAAACCACCCGTCGATGCTCCGGCATCGAGGCAGGACCGTCCCTCCACCCGCACGCCGAATGCGTCGATGGCGGCGTCGAGTTTCTCACCGCCACGCGAGACGAAGCGTTCGTTCCGGTCGACGTAGAGGGGTTCTTCGGCGGAGATGCGCGAGCCTGCCTTGGTCACTACCCTATCCCCCACGCGCACACTGCCGGAGAGGATCAGCCCCTGCGCCCTCCCCCTGCTCTCGGCGAGGCCCCGCTCGACGAGCAAGGCGTCCAACCGCTGGCGGCTCCCCTTTGGGCTGATCTCCATGCCTGAGGGCTAGCTCTCCCTGTGGCGCACGAAATACGCCAGTTCCTGCAGGCCGGAAGTATCTCCGTCGACCTTCGAGAGGGCCGCGAAGGCCCTTTTCGCGGCCCCGTCGGCCTCCCTCGCGGCACCTTCGAGGCCGAAGACGCCGACGAACGTGGCCTTGCCCTGCTCTGCGTCGGAACCGGCGCTCTTGCCGAGTTCCTCGCGGGTGGATGTGGCGTTGAGTACGTCGTCGACTATCTGGAAGCAGAGGCCGAGCTCCGAGGCATACTCGGAGACGGCGGTCTGTTCCTCGCCGGTTGCGCCGGCCAGTATCGCCCCGATACGGGCTGAGGATTTGATCAGGGCGCCCGTTTTGTATTTGTGGATCATGTACAGCGTCTCGGGCTCGGTCGCCCCGGCGCGGCCCGTCTGGTCCATGTCCATGACCTGTCCCCCGACCATCCCGTTGACCCCCGTGGAGCCGGCGAGCTCCCGCACGACCTCGATGATCTCCTCGCAGCTACCTTTCTGGTGGACGGTGATCAGGGTCAGTGCCTCGCCGAAGAAGGCGTCGCCTGCGAGTATGGCCATCGCCTCGCCGAATTCCTTGTGGGCCGTCGGCCTTCCCCTCCTGTAGTCATCATCGTCCATGGCGGGAAGGTCGTCGTGGATAAGCGAGTAAGTGTGGATGAGCTCGATGGCCGCGGCGGAAGGGAGCACCTGAGCGGGCTCGGCCCCGAAGATCCAGGCCACCTCCATGCACAGCGCGGGCCGCACGCGCTTGCCGCCGGCGAGCATGGAGTACCTCATTGCCTCTTCGAGTCCTCTGAGCTGCGCCTCCTCTGTGAACCTGAGTCCTTGCAGATACTCCTCGAAAGCGCGCCTGTGCGCTTCCCACCTGGCCTGGCTGTGCGTACTGCTAACCCCGCCCGCCATGGCCCACCTTGCCCTGCGCCCTAAGCTCTGCGCCCCGCAAAACTCCCCCCACGAAGGCCGGCGCTTCGTCGCCGGAGAACCCTCTAGCTAGCTCGACGGCCTCGTTTACCGCGACTTCGGGGGGAACGTCCTCGACGTAGAGCATCTCGTAGAGTGCGAGGCGCAGGATCGAACGGTCCACCGCACTCATGCGGTGCACGGGCCACCCTACCGAGACTTCGGAGAGCATCGCGTCGAGCTGTTCCTGCTCCCCCTCGACACCGCGCACGAGCCTGACCGCATACTCCCGGAGATCCCCCCTGTACTCCCGCCAGCGCTCCATGGTCGGGCCCAGAGGACTGTTGTTTACGTCGCTCTGGTACAGGTTCAAGAACGCCTGTTTGCGGGCCGTCCGACGGCTCAAGGACCCTCCCTCAAACCCTCATCAGGTACTCGTTGGAACGCGTGTCCACCCTTACCTGGTCGCCGACGTTTATAAAGAGCGGCACCTGCACGACGACCCCCGTCTCGAGGGTGGCCGGCTTGGTCCCCCCCGTCGCCGTATCGCCCTTGAGCCCAGGGTCTGTCTCAGATACCGCGAGGTCAACGTGCGCCGGAGGCTCTACGCTGACGACCTCACCGTCGGCCGAAAGCACGGTGACGGTGCCTCCCTCGACTATGTACCCTGCCGCCTCGCCGACGACCTGGGCGGGCACGGGCACCTGATCGTAGGTATCCGTGTCCATAAAGTAGAGCAGGTCTCCATCCCCGTATAGGTACGTCATCGGCCGCGACTCGGTCCTCACGTTCTCGAGCTTCTCCCCCGCCCGGAAAGTCTTCTCGACCACGGCCCCGCTGTCTATGTTCCTGAGCCGTGTCCTCACGAACGCACCGCCCTTGCCAGGCTTGACGTGCTGGAAAAACAGGATCGTGAACCGCTTGCCATCGACCCTGATGGCCGTGCCGTTCCTGAACTGGTTGGTTGATATCATGCTCGAAAGCTCCCCTTCACGGCGCCCGATCTCCGCAGCGGTCCCGCGCGGCGTAAACCCGGCGCAGACACCGCGCTATTATCGCACAGTTTCTTTGCGTTTCAGCCTGGCACAACACCAGGTTAGTAGCGCCGGAAGTTAACCTCTAGTGGCGATGGAGGCCCGTGATCAGGGCCGCCTGTCGGCGTCTCTGTAGAGGATGTAGCGGACGGCCGCGATGTATCCGTGGGCTCCCATGCCAGCGATCGCCGCGTCTACAGCAGGAGAGATCACCGATACCCGACGCCAATCTTCTCTCCTGTGGACATTGGACAGATGAACCTCCACTCTTGGTACATCCAGGGATTCCAGAGCGTCGTGCAAAGCGTAAGAGTAGTGGGTCCAGGCACCGGCGTTTATGACGAGCCCATCATAACCCGCCGCTTCCCTGATGAAAGCGACCATCTCGCCTTCGAAGTCGGTCTGCCTGAACTCCAGGTCCACTCCTGGAAACGCGTCCTTGACGAGCCTCTCTATGTCGTCGAGGGTCATGGTTCCGTAGACTTCGGGACGCCGGGTGCCGAGGGTGCCGAGGTTAACGCCGTTGAGGACGAATATCTTACTCAACTCTCGCCCCGATCGCCTCGCTGACTTCTTCGCCACTCACAGGCACATTCCTTACGGGTTTACCAATTTCTTCGAGTAGCACGAACCTGTGCCAGGCGGACCCGTCTGCGGCGGAGCGTTTCTTGTCCCTACCCATCGCCAGGAGCGCCCGCTCGAGCGGGACTCCGGGCACACGATGGGGCAAACCGGCGGCATCGAGAAGGTCTTCGTGCACGTCGGTCAGATCGCGGTCGAAGCGCTCTCGGGAGAGGCTTGCGGCGACGAGCATTCCGACCGCAACGGCCTGGCCGTGCTGCAGATTGTAGTCTGCGGCGGCTTCCAAGGCGTGGCCTACGGTGTGGCCGTAGTTCAGGATCGCGCGCAGCCCGCCTTCGAGCTCGTCTTCGGCGACCACCATGGCCTTGAAGCTTACGGAGTCGAGGACGAGCGTCAGCAGCGCGTCGAGGTCGCCTGCGCGGGCCGCTCCGATCAGGCCGAGGTCGTCGAAGAAGTCTGCACCCGAGAGGAGACCCATCTTGATCGTCTCGGCGAGGCCGTTGGAGATCTCACGCTCCGGCAGCGTGGCGAGCCAATCAAGGTCTGCGGCCACCAGCCGAGGCCTGACGAATGCCCCAACGAGGTTCTTGCCTTCGGGGAGGTCTATACCGACCTTGCCTCCGACCGCGCTGTCGACCATCGCGAGGAAGGACGTTGGCAGCATGACGAGGTCTACACCCCGCAAATAGGTTCCAGCCACGAAGCCACCAAGGTCCCCGACCACCCCTCCACCAAGGGCGAAGATGGTGCCTTCGCGGGTCAGCCCGAGGCGGGCGAGGCGCCCGAGGGCGTCCGCGTAAGCCTCAATGCTCTTGGACGATTCGCCGGATGGGACCTCGATCGTCCCTAAGACGGTCCAGCCGGCTCCTTCCAAGGCACCCTGCACCCGCGCCGCATGCAGCGGTCCCACCATCGAGTCGGTGAAGATCGCACAAGGGCCGGGTTCTATGGTATCCGAAACGATCCCACCGAGGTCGAGGCCTGGGCCGACGACGACAGGGTAAGGACGGATGGCGGGGACTTCTACGGTCTCGAAAGGCACCCCAGAACCTCCTCGGCCACCTTCGGCGGCGGGCGTCCGTCGACATCAACCTCGATGTCTGCGACCTCCCTGTAGTAGGGGAAGCGTTCTGCGTAGCGCCGCCCGAACTCCTCGCGGCTCGACGCCCGCAACGGGCGGCCTGGCCCACGGGTCCTCTCGAAGAGAACATCCGTATCTTCGCTCAAGAAGACCGTCGTCACGTTGCGCAGGAGCGCCCTGTTATCCGGGCGGACCACGATACCACCCCCGCAGGCGACGACACTCGACGTCCCGCCGCAGAGGGCATCGAGCAACGCCTTGTGCTCCAGGTCCCTGAAATGCTTCTCGCCGCACCCGGCGAAGATCTCCGGTATACCCTCTCCTGCGCTCTTTACGATGGCACGGTCGAGGTCCACGAACTCGAGGCTCAGGGCGCTGGCGAGCAGGCGGCCAAGGGTGGTCTTACCGCTGCCCATGTACCCGACGATGGCCAAGGTTCCTTCCAAGTTTCAGATTCTCTTCCCTGTGCTTGCGACGCGATCAGTGTAAGCATTGTATGCGGCGCGAATATCGGTCAAGTTGTCCATACCGAATTTATCGAGGAACGCTTCCGCGAGCACGATCGCTGCCATGGACTCCCCTATCACAGCCGCGGCAGGCACCGCGCAGGAGTCGGCCCGCTCCTTGAAGGCGCGTGTGGGTTCTCCCGTGGCGAGGTCGACCGTACGGAGGGCTTTCGCTATCGTGGAGATCGGCTTCATGGCCGCTGAGACGACGACCGGCTCCCCGTTGGTCATCCCGCCTTCGAGTCCCCCGAGGCGATTGCTGGCGCGGGCGAGGCGTCCGTCTTCCGAGAGTATCTCGTCTTGCACCTCGCTGGATCTGCGGGCCGCGAGGTCGAAGCCCATCCCGAATTCGACGCCTTTGATCGCGTTGATCGACATCATGGCTGCGGCGAGCCTCGCGTCGAGTTTGTCGCGCCAGTCGACGTAGGAACCGAGCCCTGGCGGGCACCCCTTGGCGACGACGACGAACTCGCCCCCGAGGGCGTCGCGGGCGTAGCGGGCGGCATCGATCTCGGCCTTCATCCTCTCCGAGACATCGGGGTCGGGGCAGCGTACCTCGGACTCGTCTGAGAAGGCGGCGTCGAACGCGGCGTTTTGCTTGGGATAGGCGGCGTCGCCGATCCTGTAGACCGCACTGCTTATCTCGACCCCGAACTCCGACAGGAACTTTCTTGCGACTCCACCTGCCGCGACCCTGGCCGTCGTCTCGCGGGCACTGGAGCGTTCCAGGACGTTTCGGAGGTCATCGAAGTCGTACTTCTGCATCCCTGCGAGGTCGGCGTGACCGGGCCTTGGGAGTGTGATCTTTTGCGGTGGGTCCTCGACAGGGTCTGGGGTCATGCGATGCTCCCAGTTGGCGTAGTCCCTGTTGCGGATGAGCATGGCTACGGGCGAGCCCAGGGTATATCCGTGGCGCACACCGCCGAGAAACTCGACCTCGTCTCTCTCGATCTTCTGGCGCCCACCCCGCCCGTAGCCTTTCTGCCTGCGCGAGAGGTCCCTGTTCACATCCCCGGCGAGGAGTCCGAGACCCGCAGGGACTCCGTGCACCAGGGCGACCTCGGCGGGGCCGTGGGACTCTCCCGCCGTCGAAAAACCGAACCTCACAAACGCCTCCGAACCTTCGAGATCGACAAGTTCCTGTAGCTAATATGCTAGCATTTCAGCTTGTTTTCGCCGAAGCTTGATGCCTGTGGCTTGTAGCCACGGTTTGCGGGAGGCTGCACCTTCGCTACATACCTGGTTACGGGAATCGAGGGTGGACCAAGACAAGCTGAAATGCTGAAGTGCTCTACGGCGGGGAGAGTGTTCCGCCGCTGTCTAGCAGACCGCCACCCCGTCCCGGTTGGCCGCCTGCGCCGCGCCCTCCCCCGCTTCCACCTGCCCTGTCGTTTCCGCCGCCCTCTACCCCGTCTGGTATTCCGTCGCCGTCAGAGTCGTCGAGGCCGTCAGGGATACCGTCGCCGTCCGTGTCGGGGATGCTCGGCTCTTGGCCGAAGATTGCCTCCTTGCGATCGGGCAGGCCGTCTCTGTCCGAATCGGCGGCCTGCCTATTACCGCCGTCCCTCGTCCTCCCTCCGCCCGTAGTAGTCTCTTCCGCGGGCACCGGGGCCGTCCCCTCAGGGGTTGTCCGAGAGAAGACGAGGATCCGTCTGAACGGGTCCTTACTCCGGTAGGCCGCGTAGGAATCGACGTTGGGGTTATCTACCTCGGGGGCGGCGGGATCCGGACTCGCGGCGCCGTCAGCCTGGGCGAACTCGGACCTGTGCGCGACAGGCTTCTGGTCATCGGTGCCGCCGATGAACAAGCCTGCCAGGATCCAGGCGAAGACGAACAATGCGAGCAAGGCCAGAATCGGCGGCAGTAACCTGTTGTCACGCAGGAACGTATCGACCACTGCTCCTCCGAAATCGGCCGCGCGACGTCCGACCGACCGCAAGCTAGCCACCAGTGGATTCCTGGGCGGGCTCTGCCGGAGTAGTCGACTCCGATGGGGTCGGGGCAGTAGTCTCGGCCCCGGAAGGCACGCCCTGAGGCTGGAAGTAGACATCAGCTTGTATCTCCACCAACAGGGGCGCCTCCACGGATGTGTCCGCCGTCGTGCTCTCCTCCGGTTGCTCCTCGGGCGGCGTTACGGGACACGAGTGCTCGTCATCTATGGGTTCGGGCTCGCGACAGTAACTAACGTCGGTAACCGTCACCAGCCTGGCGAGGTTACGCGTCCTCAACAGAAAGTCCTGCATCTCATCGTAGGTCCCATTGAATTGCATTGTAACGGGTATGGTTTGGTAGTCGCCACCACCGGCCGGCGCGGCAGCATCTCCCGGTTCGACCACGAGCTGGGTCACGCCGGAGGCGCCTGCGATCTCTTCGACCTGGACGACGAACGTAGGAATCTGCGGCTGCGTCGGGACCCTCTTGCTGAGTTCGAGGAGCTGGCGTTCGATCTCCGGGGAATTGCGCCTGACTTCCTCGAGCTCGTTCACCTGCTGCTGCAGCTGTTCGAGCTGGGCCTGTTTGTCCTTGCGTTCCTCGGCCCGATCGTTGAGCCTTCCAAGAAGCGGACTCAGAAGGAGAAAGTAGAAGCCGACGACGATAATAACTATTCCCAGCAACCCGAGGATGAGCACGTTACGGTCGTTGCGACTCATCTGCTCCCGTGTCCCTTACGCGTGGCGGACTGCTCGCTGGCCGCCCCTTTGAGACTTTTCGTGCTGGCGACTTCGCTAGTATGCAGCGAACCCCTCTTGCCAGCGAGTTCATCCTGCGATCCACCCTCGAGCTTTACTTCCGTGCCGTTTTCACCGACGATCGTGACCAGCTCCGAGGCGACTTCGAAGCTCACGACCTGGCCCACTGCCGGCTGTTCGAACGTCCTCCGCGCTGCCCTGTCGAGATCCGCGTTGGCTAGATACTGGAGGTTGTCCATGCGCACGACGAAGTCTGCCACGTTTTCGTAGCGGGGCAACGCGATGCCCGTAAACGTGACCGTACCAGGTGGGTCGAGCGGCTCCTCGACAGGCGCGTCGAAGTCAACCGGGGCGGCCTCGGCGGTTAGGGTATCGAGGGCCGTGGTCTCGGGCACAACGAAGGCGAGGCCCTGAAAGAATTGATCCCAGGCGAAACGGCTGCGAAAGATGCCGTCGGCGACCGGCTTCTTGTCTTCGAGGCGCGCCTTGAGATCCCTGTAAGGGCTCAACTCGGCCAGATGCGCGTTCTGCTGAGCGATCTCGGCGTCCAACTCTGCGACCTGGTCTTCCAGATCGTTCAGCCTCAGAAGGAGCACCAGGTAGATGCCAACCATCAGGATCACTACGAAGGCGCCCACGATAAGCAGAATACCGAGGACCCCGCGGCGTAACCTGTCTCCGGGGCGACCCCGCTCGTCGGTAGGAAGGAGGTTTATTTGCCTCATTCTTCCTCCATCGCAAGGCCGAACGCGACCGCGAGTACGGGCTCCATCGCCCTCAACTGCTCGTCGGAGATGTTGGAGCGGTTGCCCGAGAGCTTCTCTACTGGGTTTCCGCGGCTTGTCGGGACGTCCAGTAGTTCCCCGAGATACCCGTTCAAGTTGGGGATCAAAGCCGCCTCGCCAGAGAGAAGGACCCTGGAGACCTCGCGGGCGGCTTCCTGGGAGCGGTGGTGTTCGATGGAACGCTGCACCTCGTCGGCGAGGGTCTGGGCGGCGCCTTCGAGCCCGCGTCTCACGTCGTAGACGAGCGCCGGGTCGAAACTACCTTCCTCGGGTTCTGCCTCCGTCTCCTTGGCCTCGTCCTGCCCGGAACCCAACCTGACCCGCGGATCGAGCGCCAATCTCTCGGCTTCATCCTCAGGAAGGTCGGCGAGCTCCACCACCGCGGCCACGAAGTCGACGAAGCCGACTGGCACAAAGCGGGTAAGGACGGGATTGCCCCGATCCGCCACCACGAGATTGGTGATCTCCGCCCCGACGTCGAGGAGGAGTATGGCTCCTTCATCGCCGAAAAAAGGATCAGGGAGGGTAGAGCGCGTCAGCGAGAGTGCCTTGACATCCACGCCGGCCGGCCGAAGGCCACCGGTCCGAACCGCCGATGTGTAACGTGAGATCATCTCCCTCTGGGCGGCGACCACCAGAACGCGGTCGAGATCGGAGCGCTCCTCCCTGGGCCCGAGCACGACGTAGTCCAAAACGGCCTCATCGAGCGGCATCGGTATGTGGTCCTGCGCCTCAAAGCTTATGGCGCCCTGCAGGTCAGCTTGCCCCATGCGCGGAAAATCCAGGAGCCTGACCACTACCTTCTGGTTGGAGACACCGAGGGTGACGGCCTTGCCGCTGAACGAATGCGAATCCCAGAACTCCCTGATCTCGGCGGCCAGGAGGTCGTGGTCGGCGACCTCTCCATCGAGAATCGTCCCAGGAGGAAGCCTGTGATAGCCGACATGCTGCAGGGTGTACCCGCCGCCGGCGCCGGTGACCTGGACGGCCTTGATCGACCCGCGGTCTATGTCGAGGCCGACGGTTCTCGACCCCCCGAAGCCTGGCAACCGCGCCATTACGACGACTCCCGAGTAGACCGAGAAAGCGCGAAAATCTGTGCTCTGTACCGCCGAAGGGAAACTGTGTGGACGGCCAGTGCGATCAAGCGCCTTCCCTGGCGATGTGCCTGAGTGCTCCCACCTCAGCGTCGGCTCCCACAGAGGCTTTGCGTCCGACGCTGGAGTTGGGACCGAGGACCGCTCTTGCCCCGACTCGGGCCCCTGAACCTACGACCGCGCCAGCGGAGATCCAGCTCCCAGCCCCCACCTCCGCGTCCCTGTCCACTACGGAGCCGGATCCCAAAAAACAATGGCTGCCCACGGCCGTATCGGGATGCACGGCCACGCCCGCAGCGACGACGCAACCGCCCTCTATCGTGGCGACGCCAGAGACGTATGCGAGGGGGTGTACGGCCGTGAAGAACTGTCCTCCAAGGCCCCTCAAAGAGTTGGCAACCCGCAACCTGGCGGTGTTGTCCGTGATCGCCACGACAACGTGTACAGGCTCGACCGAGAGCATGCTCTTGAGCATCTCGACATCCCCAAGCACAGGATACCCTCTCACCCTCTCCGAGATCGCAGCGTGGGCGTCGTCGTAGAACCCGAGCACGCGATCTCCCAACCCACCCGCCAATAGAACATCTAGCGCGACCCTCCCGTAGCCGCCAGCCCCTACTATGGCGACTCTCATCTCTTCGTCGAGCGCCATACGCTGTACCTCAACTTCAGGTTCAGGTACGCTGGTAGTGGTTTCGGGCTCTCTTATCTCCCACTCCCTCCTACAGAGAATACTCCGGGCACCCCAGGAAGTTTAGCACCGTTGCTGGCATGTTGCTCCTATGCCCACATCACGCGCTCGCCCGAAGCGACCCTCGTATTGTGCATGGGTGCGCGGCTAGCCAAACGCACCTACGAGGGAGTTACCGAGAAGGAAATCACGCGCCGGGAGTCGCCGGCCGCCGGGTATCTGGAGTTCCAGCACCTCGAGGCGTCCTCTCCCACAATACACCGCAATTCGCCCATTTTCGGCTTCGACGCGTCCGATCTCGGCGGGCGCGCCTTCTGTGTCCAGTATCGCGGAGCGCCAGATTTTGACCGGTCCGTCGACGTTGGGATGGAACGCCCTCGCCCCTACGTGGGGAGCCAGGGCCCGGATCAGGTCGTGCACCTCGCGAACCCCCATTCCCCATCTTATGGTCTTATCCTCTTCAGAAACCTTAGACGCATAAGTAGCATAACAACTGTCTTGTTCGATGAGGGTGAGGGTATTCGTCTGGAGATGACCCAAACCTTCTACTATAGCTTTAGCTCCAGTATGGGCCAGGAGGTCTGTGAGTTCACCCGCGTTCATTTCGGGTAGTATGCCGACGGGGTGTTTGAGTGCCATCGGGCCTGTATCGAGGCCTTCGTCCATACGGATGATGGTTACGCCGGTCACTGTCTCCCCGTTCATAATAGCGCGTTCGACGGGGGCTGCGCCGCGGTATTTTGGCAGTAGTGAGGCGTGGACGTTGTAGGCGCCCTGTGTGGCGGCGTGGAGGGTATCGGGACGAAGGATCTGGCCGTAGGCGGCGACGACGAGGGCGTCGAACTGGCGCAGTTCGTCGTTGACTTCGGAGATCCTGGCCGGTTGACGAAGAGGAATGTCGTTGGAGTTGGCGAGATCGGCGACGGGGGTTTTCGCCCTCTTGCGTCCCCTGCCCTTCCTGGGATCCGGCTGCGAGATCACGAGCCCCACATCGTGAGGCGAGGAGATCAGGCCCTCAAGCACGGTCGCCGCGAAGCCAGGGGTACCAGCGAAGGCTATCTTCAAGGTGGGCCTCAGCCTTGCTGGGCGAGCAGTCGCTCCCGCCACTGGCGCATGGCGGCCTTACGCGATGGCCTATCCGTGCGGTCGAGGATCAGGACTCCATCGAGATGGTCGACCTCGTGTTGCAGGACCCTTGCGAGCAGGTCGGAAGCCCTGATTTGGAGTGGCGTGCCCGAGAGGTCCTGGCCGGAGACGGTTACGCCCGTGGGACGCTCGACGTCGACCAGGATCCCAGGTATCGAGAGGCATCCCTCAGGCACGCTCTCCGTCGTTTCCGACCAGTCGGTGAGAACGGGGTTGACGATAACGTACTCCTCATCTTCGATAGCGGCCACGAACACCCGCTTGAGGCGTCCTACCTGGTTGGCCGCAAGACCAACCCCTTCGTTGTCGCGCATTGTTGCCAGCATGTCCTGCGTGAGGCGATTCAAAGAATCGTCGAAGCTCTCGACCGGCGCGGCGCGGGTCTTGAGCACGGGATCTCCGAACCTCCTGATGTCGAGTGCCAACTTTTGTTACACCTCCTCGGGATCCACGTCAATTCGAACTTCGAGCCCGCGGGTGCGGGCCGATATCTTTGCGGCCACGGTCGCAGCGCGGGCCACGGCTGGCCGTCTCTTGGCCCTGAGCAAGACCCGCCACGCGGTGGTCTCTCCGGTGCGCCCTAGTACAAACGGGCCAGACATCTCGACCCCGGCATCGAGGGCAGGCCGCAGATGGGATTCTACCGCACCCAAGAGCGCCGCTTCGGAGCCCTCGAAGGTCAGGGAGGCGGCATGGGCGAACGGTGGGTAGCCGAGCTCGCGGAGCCTTGGGAGCTCTGCGGCCGCGAACGCCTCGTAGTCACCACTGACCCCCGCGCGCAGCGCGTAGTGCTCGGGGACGTGGGTCTGGACAAGGAGTAGCTTTCTGGCCACCGCCGCCGCGCCGTAGAACAACCTGAAGGATCTCTCTCCAACATCGGTGCCGCTTCCCGCGAGAAACGCGTCGGCGTCGGGGAGGATCACCGCGTCCCACTCGCCATCCAGGATCCGAGGAACGGTTCCGACCACGACGGGAGCGTCAGTGTGGTCTCGTTCTTCGGCGGTGATGAGGCCCACCCGCGTTCCGAGGAGGTCCGAGAGTTCGGCGCGCGCCCGCTCCACACCGAGGCCTGTGTGACGTAGACGGGTCGAACCGCACTTCGCGCATGGGCCCGGCTCCTCCCGGTATCCGCAACGGGTGCAGGCCAGGGGCCCGTCCCGTCCGTGCGAGACGAGGGGCAGGTCGCAGTTCGGGCAGATCTTCATCGTCCCGCAGCGGCTGCAGGCGACCGCGGTCGCATAACCGAGTCGCTTGAGGACGACGCCTGTCTTTCCCCCTCCTTCCATACACCTGCGGCAGGCCCTCTCCAGGGTGGAGCTGAACGCCGCGCCAGAACCGCGCATGTCTACGATCCGAACCGCCGGCCACGGCCAGGCACGGCCAGCGGGTAGCTCGCGTATGCGCTCTCGCCGGCGAACTTCGGGGGCGTATATCCTGAGCGAAGGACAAGGCGAGAGGAAGAATACCGCCGCCCGTTGCAGGCGGGCGCGCTCCAGCGCCACGTCCCGGACGTGCACGGGAAGACCTTCGTGACCCGGCTCGGCCCTGTGCGCGCCGTTCGGTTCGTCGACGACGCAGATCGAGCCAGGACGCGCAAGCCCGAGCAGGGCCGCCGTCCTGGTCCCGACGACGACGTCGACGTTTCCCTTGCGTCCGGCCTCGTGGACGGCGATCCTGCCACGGCCCAGGCCGCTGTGGTAGGGGGCGACCGTGTGTCCCTCCTCGAGCGCCCGGCGCAGGAGATCCACCAGCCGCTCTACCAACCCTACCTCCGGGGCCAGCACGAGGGCCTGCCTCCCTGCTTCCAGCGTCGCCGTTACTATGGCGACGACCGCGGCGTCCTCCTCTCGCCCTTTCGTCCTCCACAAGAAGGGGCCGCCGCTTTTCACGGCGCGTCGCGCGGTCCGTGAGAAATGGGCGGCCCCTTCTTGGACGGCATGGTGGCCCAGGGTAGCCTGCAAGGGAGGAGACTCCTGACGGCGCACGAGCCTTGCTGCGCCCCTGCGGACGAGTTCGCGCAGGGAGCCCCGGCTCGCGCCGGTCTCCGAGAGAAGAGTGGAGGTCATTATCTCGCCCCCGTGTTCCTTCAAGGTCACGAACAGGTCGCGCTGGCGGGGGGCCCGGGCCAGGTCAGGTTCTGCGGCGGCACGGATCACGGCCCATTCCACCGTCGCCGGTTGCGGCGCTGCTGGGGCGAGCACGATGCGCCCTTCCGCCTCCGCCGCACGCAGGCCATCTGGCCCGAGGGCACGCTCGAGGACAACGCGCGTAACGGTAGCATCGATCTCCCAGGGCCAGCCCGGAGAAGGCTCTATCACGCGGTAGCGTCCCGTTTCGACGCCCGGCGGCAGGGCGGCTCTCAACACAACCGGCAACGGCACGACGGAGTTCTCACAGAGCCGGCGGCAGACCTCCACGAGTTCGGGTCGCAGCGAGAGATCCGGGACAACAGAGAGCACCTCTTCGCGGGCGCGGTCGCCCTTGTTCTCGGTGCCGAGTACCACGCCGAGGCGGTGCCTTCCCGAGAGCGGCGCGACGACTGCTGTTCCGACCCGAACCCTCGCGAGGAGGCGCTCCGGTATCCTGTAACTCAGGGGAGGTAGGGCGTGCGTGGGAATGAGGAGGCTAACTCTCGCGTACGACTCTTTGGGTCTGGTATGAGCATCATGTTCGCCAGGAGCGTCACGTCCGGGCGAATCATAATCGTCAGATTGACTATCTTGCAAATGCGGTAGCATGTCTCCGACGGCAGCACCTCCAGACCTTTCGGGCCATCTCAGTGTACGAGTCTACGAGATTTTGGGTACCCTGTCTCAAGGCTCCGAGCCTATCTCTAGCCCTGCCCAGTTCCTCCCGATGGCGCACGCGGGGATGAATTCCGAGCAGTGCATACCTATTCAGCGTCATCAGATGTACGGTTGACTTCTATGCTCTACGAGAGCGTGGGAGGTCGCTAGTCCCCGGATCGGACCTTGGCTACGCAGGATGTTTGATATGGTCGTCGGAGTAGGCCCTACTAGGGCGTTCGGTGAATAAGGGCAAGAAGGAGGGCCGGAGCTGCTAGGAGCCCCGACCCAATGTGATCCGCTCTTTGAGAGCCCGTCCTAAGGGGTACTTCCTCTACGAAGAGGCCACCTTCTTCGGTGCAGAGAACTCCGAGGTGCCCACGGCTGTGGCCTCCAGGGCTGCGGTCTGCGCCGTGGCGGTGACCGTCTGCCCCGCCGAGACCGCTGCGGCCGGGGAGAAGGTGAAGGAGGCGTTGCCAGAGGCGTCGGTGGTGACGATCTTCTGGCCTATGAACTTCTTGCCCTCGTTGCCGGAAGGGTTGGAGTAGAGCGCGACCTTGTAGAACTCATTAGGGAGGCTGTCGAGCTTGCCGGTGATGGTGGTCTTGCCCGAGACGGTCTTGGCGGAGGAGAGGACGGGCTTGTTCTGCAGGCCGTTTGGGCCGGAGTCCACGTCGCCGGGGTCGTTTGCTGTGTTGCCCTGAGCGTCCTCGACGCCGCCAGCGAGGTCTATGCCCAGCTCGGCGTTCGAGAAGATCGAGTTGCGCGAGATCCTCTCTAGGATGGAGCCGCCGATGATCGCGACCCCGTCTTGGCCGTTGAAGGCTATGGTATTCGCCCCTGCCGAGCTGCCGTCCCCGATCAGGTTGTTGGAAGCGCCGTCGAAGGCCACGCCGGTGGCGCTATTGCCCAGGGCGCCGGTGCCGCTTGCGGTGGTGCCTATGCGGTTGCCAATCACCTCGTTGAAGGCGCTGCTGACCTTTATGAGGATGCCGTTGCCATCGTTGCCGCTGATGAGGTTGCGCGCACCGGCGGTCGTACCCCCGATGACGTTGTCCGCCGCGCTGGCGGTGATGACGACGCCGCCGTCCTCGTTGCCGAGGTCCTTGGTGCCGCTCTTGTCGGTACCCACGTAGTTACCCTGCGCGCGGTTGTTGCTCGTGTTGGAGACGAAGAGGCCGGTATCGCCGTTGCCCGAGAGGACGTTGCGCGAGGCGGGCGTGGTGCCACCCACCAAGTTCCCGGAGGGGCCGCTGAAGATGCCCACGGCGTCGAAGCCGTTGCCCCGGTCTATGGTGCCGGTGGGGTCGGTACCTATGAAGTTGCCCTCTACGCGGTTGGCCGTCGAGCTACCATGTATCTCGATACCATCGATTCCGAAACGGTTGATCACAAGGCCCTTGATCACGCTGTTTGAGGAGCTGGCGATCTCGAGCCCGCTGCCATCGGGCGCGCTAGCCCCGTTGAGCTCTATCTTGAGGACGGCGTTGTTGCCGGTCGCCCGGGTGTTGGGGGATGATCCGGGCTGGGTGTAGCCGTCGATGGTCAGCTGCTCGGTTATCGCGGGCAGCGCACCCAAGCCAGTGGCACCCACGTTGATGGTCTTCACCCCCGTGCCCGGGATGGCGAAGTTTATTAGGTCGGCCCCTGCGGTGGCGTTGGCCTGCTGGATGGCGGCCCTCAAGGTGCACTGGTCGCCGTTCGTGAACACGTCGGTGTCGCAAGCCGTGCCGGCGAGGGAGGCGTCCGGGGCGTCGGCGGTGGAGTTGACCGTGAAGGTCGTGGCGCCTTGGGCGGGTGCCGCGGCCATCATGCCTGAGGCCATCATCCCCGCCACCAGAAGCCCAGCGGCCAGCGCCTTGGTCCTCTGCGTGATCCCTATCCGTTGCTCTATGGTCGTCTTTAGGGTCATCTTCCCTTTCCTCTTTCCGTTTGGCCTTCTCGTGTCCGTGCCGCTTGATTCCGCTTGCTCTTGCTCTCGTGCTCTCTAAAGACCTCGGCGCTCACCCCCCTTCGCGTCCTCGCTAGGGGCGCCCCCCACCACGTCTAGATGCCCCACGATCACGCCCCCCGCTACCACAAGGGTCGTCCTCACGAGGATCCTGCTCCCGTCCGGGTACTCGCACGTGCTAGAGAAGGAGATGCTCCCCTCGCCCATGACGGCCTCACCCTCGATGAGGCAGTCCATCTCCTGCTCGCAGACGGCGTGCAGGTACCTCTCGATCTGCGAGCGCCCCTCAAGCTCGAAGGCCGGGACACCGGGAAGGGGCGCATTAACTATGCGGAGCTCCGCGTCCTCTGAGTAGAAGCCTAAGAGGGCCTCGGGGTCTTTGCCCTCAATGGCCTTTCGCAAAGACCCGAAGTCCAACCCTCCTTCGGCGCTCTGCTCCTCTATCACCGGTCTCGTTCCTCCTTTCTGTGCCGTTCGCTTGGACCATCTTTGTTGCCTAGAACAAGCCTAGGGCGCCCCAGGAGGGCCTACACCGTTAGAAGTACCGGTTAGGGGTACCTGTTTGCCAGGGGGTGGGGCGTAAGGCGACCCGGTAAGTGCCCAACGCACACAGGTAAGTGCCCGAGGCATATAGGCAAGCGCCCGACGTACGGAGAAATGGACGCCCCCGAGCTAAGACGAGCGGGTGGGGATCGCCCGCCTAGGGGCGCGGGTCAAGGCGGGATCGGTGCGCGATCAGGGAAAGCTCAAGAGAGGCCGTGCACTAGGGCGAAGCGGGCGGCCTCAGCGCGGGAGTGGGAGCCTATCTTGCGGTAGGCGGAGGTGAGGTGCCAGTTGACGGTGCGCGGGCTCACGTAGAGCTCCTCGGCTATCCGGGCGTTGGTCAGCCCTTTAGCCACGAGCCCCAGGATCTCTGCCTCGCGGGCGCTCAGGCCCGCGGGGTAGGAGGTAGGGGCTTCCTCGGCTGCTTCGTCCGACTCTGGCTCTTCGAGGCCGTACTCTACTGCCCTCTCCAGGGACATCTCCCGCCCTTGGTCCCACGCTGCCTCGAAGGCCTCCTCGCCCAGGCGCAAGCGCAGTTCTTCGACGGCGCGTTCGTAGGAGGCTTCGTCCTGGGCGTGGACGTAGCGCGGGGCCCCGACGGTCTCCAGCAGAGCCTCGGAGGCGCCGAAGAGCCTCGCCCCCCGTTCCGGCTCGCCCCGTGCCCCGGCCACCTGGGCCAGTCCCTCCAGGGAGTAGGCCGCGTTCGCCACGTCTCCGACCTCCATGGCGAAACCCAGCCCCTCGGCGTGCAGCTCGACCGCCTGCCCGTGCTCGCCAGCGGCCCCGGCCGAGAGCGCCAGGTTGTAGGCCGCCATGTGCCCGGCTATGCCGTTGCGTATCTCCCCCGAGATGGCCCGCGCCTCCTCCAGGAGCGGCAGGGCACGCTCGCGGACGCCCCGCTTGAGGTAGACCATCCCGAAGTGCGCCACCGCCACGCTGATACCCCACGGGTCCCCGAGGGCGCGGTGGAGCGCGGTGGCCTCCTCCAGGAGCGCGCTCGAGCGCTCGGGATAGCCGCACTGCAGCCACGTGACGCTCGCACCCATAAGCGTGAGCGCCAGGTTGGTTTGGTCCCCCGCCTCGCGGAACAGGTTGACGCTCTCCTGGCACAGCTGTGCCGCTTCTTCGGCGCTCTCGCGCCCGTAGGAGGTGACGCCCCTGATCCAGGCCACCTTGGCTCGCTGACCTACGGAGAGGGAGTAACCCTTGGTGAGCACCTCGTCAGCGTAGTGACGCCCCTCCTCGTGGTGGCTGCGGTACCACCAGAAAAGCCACAGCGCCCAGGCGAGGCGCAAGGAAGTATCCACCTCGTCCGCATCGAGCAGGAACCTCATGGCAGCACGCAGGTTGTCATTGTCCCCTTCAAGTCGCTCCAGCCACTCCTCCTGGCGCTCGCCCTTGAGCTCCGGCTCGGCCTCTTCGGCCAAAGCCAGGTAGTACCGGGCGTGACGCCCGCCGGCCCCCTTCTCCTCCGCCTCGGCCCCGAGCTTCTCGGACGCGTACTGGCGGACCGTCTCGAGCAGCCTGTAGCGCGCCCCTCCTCCTCGGTCCTCGAGCGGCACGAGCGACTTGTCGACCAGCGAGGCGAGCAAGTCCAGCACCCCCGCCTCCTCGATGCCTCCCCCCGCCCCGACCGCCTCGGCGGCCTCCAGCGTGAACCCGCCGGCGAACACCGAGAGGCGCCTGAGCAGGGCACGTTCCTCTTCCGTGAGCAGGCCATAGCTCCAGTCCATGGTCGCCCTCAGGGTCCTCTGGCGGGCCATGGCCGTGCGGCTGGCGCCCCCCTTAAGCAGCCGGAAGGCGTCGTCGAGGCGCGAAGAGATCTGCTCGATCGAGAGCGCCTTCGCCCTCGCGGCGGCGAGCTCTATGGCCAAGGGCATCCCGTCGAGACGGTAGCACACCTGCGCCACGGCCGAGGCGTTCTCCTCCGTGAGCGACAACCCGTGGTTTACCGCCCTGGCGCGCTCGACGAAGAGCCTCGCCGCCTCATACTCGGGGAGGCCCTCTACAGCCGGCGGGCGGCGTGGGTCGGGCAGCGCGAGCGGGGGCACGGCGAAGACGGCCTCCCCGGTCACGCCCAACGCCTCGCGGCTAGTCGCAAGGACCGAGAGGTTCCGGCAGCGCCTTAGCAGGGCTTCGGCGAGGGAGGCCGAGGCGCCTACAAGGTGCTCGCAGTTGTCCAGCACGAGGAGCAGGCGCCTGGACCGAAGGTGGTCGGAGAGCACCTCGAGGAGCGAGCCGCCCGGACCCTCCCTGACCCCCAGGACGAATGCCACGGCCCGGATCACGAGCCCGGGATCAGATAGCGGGGCGAGCTCCACCAGCCACGCCCCGTCCTCAAAGCCTTCGAGCACCCTTGATGCCACCCTTAGGGCCAGGCGCGTCTTGCCCGAGCCTCCTGGGCCGGTGAGCGTCAGCAGGCGGTTGCCCGCGAGCAGGGCCTCGACCTCCGAGATCTCCCGCCCCCGCCCCACGAAGCTCGAGAGCGCGATCGGCAGGTTGTTCGGGCGCTCTACGACCGGGTCTCCCGCGGTACCCTCGGGCGCCGGTCGTGGCGTGTCTGGCATGGGGCGCTCCCTACTCTTCCGCTGCTCGCATCAATTGTAGCCGCCGAGACACCGGAGTTGAAGGGCGCGGGCCAAGGGGCGGCACGTTTTCGGGGCGATCCCCGTTTCCTTGCTTACCTCCGGGATTCACTACCTCTTGGCGAGGTTCGGCGAAGAGCTGGTGTCGCACACCGAGCTGAGGTTCCGCACCCGGGCGGAGCTGGGTCGATCGCTGTCGGGCGCCGCCTTCTCGGTGGAGGGCGTCTAAGGAGACTGGGATCGTCGTCCGGCAGACGCGGCGAGTCGCGAAATGGTCTTCGTCGCAACCTCTCAGACGAAGCTCGTAGAAGCATACCGTTACGCCCTCCTTGGCCCAAGCCACCTTCGCCTTCAAAACTTGTACTAGCGGGCTTACTCGTGCTGCGTACGGTATTAGGATGGCGCCCGAGGTCGCCTGGCCGGATCTTCTTATCAGTTAGAAGCCGGCGGCGCGGCGGAGGTCATCTGCCAGCGAGGTCTCCTCCCAGGTGAACCCTGGTTCGCTGCGTCCGAAGTGGCCGTATGCTGCGGTCCGCGCGAAGATGGGGTTCCGCAGCTTCAGGTCGCGGATGATGGCGCCGGGCCTGAGGTCGAAATGTTCCTGCACCAGCGCACCCAGGGTCGCCGGGTCGGTCCTCGCGGTACCGAACGTCTCCACCATCACGCTCACGGGATGGGCGACGCCGATCGCGTAAGCCACCTGGACCAGGCACCGGCCTGCGAGTCCCGCCGCCACGAGGTTCTTCGCGACCCACCTTACCGCGTAGGAGGCTGAGCGGTCGACTTTTGTCGGGTCCTTGCCCGAGAAAGCGCCCCCGCCGTGCGGGGCCGAACCCCCGTAGGTATCGACGATGATCTTGCGCCCAGTGAGGCCCGTATCGCCCTGCGGTCCTCCTGTAACGAACCTGCCCGTGGGGTTGACCATGATCTCCGCCTCGCCAGGGTCGAAGAACTCGTCCGGCATCACGGGGCGGATGACCGTCTCCAGGAGATCGTCCCTCATGCGGGACTCCACCCCGTCGCGGTGCTGGGCGGAGATCAGGATCTTCTCGATCCCGACCGGCCTATCGCCTTCGTAGCGCACGGTAACCTGGCTCTTGCCGTCAGGCCTCAGATAGTCGAGTAGTCCGCTCTTGCGTACTTCGGAGAGACGACGGGTCAGGGCGTGGGCCAGTGTGATCGGGAGCGGCATCAACTCATCCGTCTCCTCGCAGGCGTAGCCGAACATCATCCCCTGGTCGCCCGCTCCTATCTCGTCGATGGCCTCGCTGTCTCTTACCTCGAGCGCCCTGTCCACCCCCTGGGCGATATCTGCAGACTGCGGGTCTATGGAGACGATCACACCACAGGTCTCGGCGTCGAAGCCGAACTTGGCCCTCGTGTAACCTATGTTCGAGACCTTCTCACGCACGAGGGTGGGGATGTCTACGTAGGTCGAAGTTGTTATCTCGCCGGCAACCACTACGAGACCAGTGGTCACGAGTGTCTCGCAGGCCACCCTGCTCATCGGATCGTCAGCGAGCGCCGCGTCGAGAATGGTGTCGGAGATCTGGTCCGCAATCTTGTCGGGGTGGCCCTCAGTGACCGACTCTGAGGTAAAGAGGTGGGAGGCTCTCAGTTTCTGGTCGTCCGCCGCGTTCCAGGTGGTCGGGCCCGCCGCTTTCTCCACCATCTCTATCTCTCCTCGTCCATCTCCACGATCATACTGTCCAGGATGACGCGGGCGACCTCTTCTTTGGAGGCCATGGGGACGAAACGCTCCTTCTCGCGGCCGACGATGTAGACCTCGTTGTCGGCGGCTCCGAATCCCAAGCCTTCTCTGGAGATATCGTTACCAACCACGAGGTCCGTCCCCTTGCTTGCGAGCTTCTCGCGGGCGTCGGCCACGGGGTCCCCGTGCGTCGCCGCGAATCCTACCACAAAGAGGTCGGGATACCGCTCCCTGACGGCTCCGAGTATGTCGGCCGTCGGGGCTAGCTCCAGGCTCGTCGTCCCTGCGGAGCGCCGGATCTTCTCACTCACCTTCGTGGCCGGGGTGAAGTCGGAGACTGCTGCGGCCATGACGAGTGCGTCGGCTTCAGCGGCCAGTTGTAGGACCGCTTCCCTCAGTTCCTCCACGGTCTCCACCTGATGGTGCCAGGTCCCAGGCTCAGCCCTTTCTACGTTGGCGGCCACCACTGTCACCCTCGCTCCCAGCCGCAAAGCTTCGCTGGCAACGGCGAGGCCCATCTTTCCGGAGGAGCGGTTCCCGATAAAACGCACGCTGTCTATGGGCTCCCTCGTGCCGCCAGCGGTCACGAGCAGTCGTAGCCCGTCCATCGGGCCGCCGAGACTACCTAGCACCGTTGCGACTATCTCTGCGGCTGTGGCCATGCCACCATCATGCCTTTCGATGATGCGACGGCCATCTTCCCGAAGGAGTGCGAGGTTCTCGCGCACGGCGGGGTGGCTTGCCGTGCCGGCGTCGAGATCAGGGGCGGCGACAGTGCTCGCGGAGAGGCTGTCATCGAGCCCACGGGCGAGCCTGGCCAGGGTATCCGCGGGTGCCGGGGCGAAGAGCACGGCCTCGGGCGTTTCCGAGGGTTCGTCTACCAGGGCTACGTCATGGAAGGCTGCAGGGCCGACGAACCGACGGGCTCTCTGGCCGAGGATGACCTCAACCCTGGTTCCTGACGCGGCTATCTCTGCGGCCACAGTGGGGATCGCCAGCGCCCCTGGAGAAGCTCCGACGGAGATCAGGATCAAGGCTTTAAGGCTTGCGCCCCTGGCTCAGGCCGCGCCTTCGTCGCCCGTGGCGCCGGAGTCGATGTCCGTCTCCTGGGGGGCGCCGGCTGGCGGGCTGATGAAGTCATCGGCATCCGCGGCCCCGACTTGTTCCTCCACTTGCTCTGGCGGCTGCCTGAAGGAGACGTCGAGCTTGTCCTGGCGCAACTCCTCGATGGCTATAGTCAGCGGGTGTTGCGAACGGGTGTGGACCTGCGGGCCAGGGATGCCGAGGGCATCGTTGAGGCCGAGGGTCGAGGTGTACTCGTTGATCTGGCGCGCCCTCTTGGCGCTCGCCACAGCGAGCCCATAGCGGGAATCAACCTTGCCAAGAAGCTCGTCTACTTTAAGGTCGTGCAGCATCTCTTCCTCCACTTACTATCGACTCCATTTTCTCGATCATATCCCTGCTGGCCCGCTCGCGGTCCTCGTTTATGACTTCGTGGTCGAACTCGTCCCTGGCCGCGACCTCCCCTACGGCGGTGGCGAGCCGGCTCTCCAGGGCCTCTTCCGTCTCGGTAGCCCTTCCCGCGAGCCTGCGGCGGGTCTCCTCCAGCGAAGGGGCGCGGACGAAGACCATCACGGCATCAGGACGCTTTAGTTGGACCTGCCTCGCACCCTGGAGCTCCAACTCGAGGATTACGGACTTTCCCTCGTTTAGAAACTCCTCTACCTTCTGCTCCGGCGTCCCGTAGAGGTTACCAGAGTATTCGGCCCACTCCAGAAAGCGGCCATCCTCGATCCAGTGCTCGAACTCCTTGCGCGAGAGGAAGATGTAATCCCTACCATCTACTTCGCCCGGCCGCGGCCTCCGCGTCGTCGCCGAGACGGAGTAAGCGAGCTCGGGTACAGCCTCCAGAGAAGCCTTGATGAGCGTCGACTTTCCCGCTCCGGAGGGACCGGAGACGACGATCAGACTTCCTCGCACCCTAGAGCCTTGATCAATCGGTCCCTCTGCCCGTGTGTCAGTCCTACAAGGGTCTTTGACCTGCTTATGCCCGCCTCCCTCAAGACCCGCGTGACCTTGACGCGGCCCATTCCTTTGACCGCGAGGAGCATCTCTTCGACCTTGGCGCCCCTCAGCTCTTCGGAAGGATCCATGAGCAGATCGTAGATCCCCAACCGTCCGCTCTTGAGGTCACGCTTGGTCGCGGCCCTCGCGAAGCGTACCCGATTGGCCTCCTCGAGCGCGTTCCTGCGTTCGTCGGCCGTCCGTTCTGGTGCCCGCCTCAACATCAACAGGTCAGTATATCATCGCCAGGACGCACTCGGGCCAGCGCCTGCTACAACGTCTGGGTAGGGACCCACGCTGTCAAGGAACGCGGGCCCGGCCTAACGTCCCTGCCCGACGCTATTGCGCCTCTTCCGCCGGTACCTCCTGGTCTTGTGCCTGTTACCGCACGTCTGCATGGCGCACCACCTGCCTGTGCGGCTCTTGGAGTGGTCGTAGTAAGCCCACCGGCAGTCCTCAGCGGCACAGATCTTCATCCGCGCCCACGTCCCCTTCGAGGCAGCGACGGCAACGTCGGCGAGGATCCTGCCTAGCGCTCCCTTCACCCCTCCCTCGCGGCTTGCGAGCTCGGGCTTGGAGGCCTCGCCGATGCGGAGCACGAGCGGCAACTCGTCGAAGCTCACTCCAACTGCTTCCGACCGCCCTCGAGCCAAGCTCGAGTTGGAGGAAGCGGCCGAACGCAAGGCGTCTCGCACCTTTACGGCGAGGTCGAGATCCCACTCCCCCACACTCTCTCCCCGACCGAGGAGCCCCCGCCCGACGAGCCAGGCCTCGAGCCTCTCGGGACTTCTCAACCCTTCTCTCTCCTCGTCCGGCTTCCCAGCGTGCTCGCCGAATGTCTCCAAATCAAGCGTGTTGAGGAACTCGTTTACGAGCCTCACCTCATCCGGAACCTCGCCTGCCGGTATCCGCTGGTCCACCCTATGCCTCCTCAATACAGTCCGACACCATTGTAAGCGAAAGGCGGTTTAAAGAAAGTACGACACCGGTATAGTTGATTGACAGTGTTGGCTGAAATACGGGCGTAGGAGGAGAGCATGGTGTTGGAAGGTGGCGGGAGCGCAGGGAGGAAGACGTTCGCGCTGGTGTTGCTGTGTAGCGCGTCGTTTGTGGCTGTCCTTGACCTCACGATCGTCGCCATCGCGCTGCCGTCGGTGCGTAGGGAGCTTGGTTTCTCGGGGGGCGACGCGCAGTGGGTCCTCACTGGTTACGCGCTCTCCTTTGGCGGACTCCTGCTGCTCATGGGCCGCGTCGGCGACCTTTACGGGCGGAGGCGCCTGTTCATGGCCGGGCTCGCCGTGTTCGGTGGCGCCTCGCTTCTGGGGGGGCTGGCGTGGGCACCCTGGGTGCTGGTGGGTGCGCGGCTCTTGCAGGGGGTTGGCGGGGCTGCGCTCGTACCGGCCTCGCTCGCGCTTGTGGCGGCCACCTTCGCCGAGGGTGAGGAGCGAAACCGCGCCATAGGCGTCTACGGGGCGATGGCCGGGGTTGGGTTCGTCTCCGGAATGGTGCTCGGGGGTGTGGTAACGGAGTTTTTGGGTTGGCGGTGGGTGTTGTTCGTGAACGTGCCAGTGGCGTTGGCGGTGCTTGCGCTAGCTCCGGTCGCGATCCAAGAGAGCAAGGACGATGCAGCCCCGCGTACGATGGACCTCGCCGGTGCGGCGACGGCCACCCTCGGACTCGCCTCCCTGATCTACGCGGTCTCGGAGGCGCCGAAGAACGGATGGGCCTCTCCCGCCACGCTCGGCACGGCGGGGCTTGGAGCCGTCCTCCTTGGCCTGTTTGTGGCCGCCGAGCGCCGAGCGTCGGCGCCGCTGGTGCCGCTCCCGATCTTGCGTCGGCGCGCCGTGGCCGTCCCGAACGCAGCGGTCGTCCTGAAATCTATGATCGGCGCCGCCCAGCTCTACGTGCTGACGCTCTACTTCCAGGACGCCCTGGGCCGCACGCCGCTCGAGGCCGGGCTCCTCTTCATCCCGATGACGGTTGCGTCCGTCGTCGCCTCGCCCGTTGCCGGACGGCTCACGACGCGGCTTGGGGCCGGGCGGACGGCTGCCTGGGGGTTTGGCATCTCGGGGGCCGGGTTGGTGCTGGTAGCGTCGCGCATGGCACATGAAGACGCGCTGCCGGCCGTGCTCCTCGGGATGGCGGTTGCAGAGGCCGGCTTCGTGACCGCGAGCGTCCCCCTGACCATCGCCGCAACGGAGGGCGTCGGGGATGATGAGCAGGGTCTCGCCTCGGGGGTCTTGAGCACCACCACGGAGCTCGGCAACGCCCTCGGGTGGGCCGTCGTTGCGGCCGTGATCACCGCTGCGACCGCGGCCTCAGGCGCCAATGCTCTCCTCGGCGGCCTCCGTTGGGGGCTCTGGTCTGCCATAGCATTCGCCGTGCTGGCCCTGACGCTCGTGGTCGTCTTCATGCGCCCCGGATCGCGTGAGACGGCGAGATCCTCGGCCAACGTAACCGAACCTTAAGCTTATCCGTTCCGGCCAGGGCATCCTCTTTGGTAGCTTCGCGTTTTACCTATCCTTAATCCCGGTTTTATCCCCGTTTAACACGGGTGCGGGGACGAGCGTGTACCCTATTCTCGGTCCCCGAGGCGCCCGCCGTCTGTCTGCTATGTACTGCGGTTCTCTCATCGCTTCCGGGGCACATAGCCTGGCGGCCGTTCTTCCACCTCCCAGCCGCCGGGCTTCTTGCGCGACTGAATCGGCCGTCGACCGGAAGGTTCGCCCGAAAGGGTCGCGGAACCTAAACTGGCGGCGTTTCGAAAGACGTAGCACGGGTGGGGGCGAAGAGGCCCTGCCGGTCTCTACTCGAAAGTCTCGTCCAACCGGTTCGCGTAGAAAGCGAGCGCACGCCCGTAGTGCCGGATGTTTGAGTCGCCGGTGGTTTCCACCAGGTTCTTGAGCAGGGTCGAGGTCGCCTCGGGGTGCTCGCCGAGGTTATACAGGGTAAGGGCGAGGAAGGTGCTCAACGCGCGGTCGGCCGGGAAGCACTTGTTGCCTTCCCGTAACACGCGGCGGGATTCCTCGTACTCTCCGAGCACCCGGTAGGTGCTGCCGAGGCCGAGGTAGGCGCCAGTGAGGTCCTCATCAGAGAGTTCTTTGGGCGCCGCCAGGGCGCGCCGGTAGAAGGGCACGGCCCGGCGCTCCTGACCACGCTGATCGCACACGGAGGCCATGAGGTAGTTCGCCCGCGCGTTGTCGGGGCGCTCCTCGAGCATTCCCAGGAGCACACGCTCCACCCGGTCCTGCTCCCCACCGGCCATCAGCCGGGCGGCTTCTTCGATCCTCTCGTGCATAGCCAGGCAGTATCGCAGCGGGCCACCGCGGAGACAACTAGATGACAGTTTGCTTCGCAGACCACGGCTCAAGGCATCAGGTGCAGATCTCAGAACTGCACCGGGAACAGACCACAACCAGCGGGCGATGCCCCGCCTTGAAAAGATAGCCATCATGCCCATAGTCGTGACGGGAAAGGTGCGGGGGCCGGATGGCACAGGACGAAGCCGGGGACTACCCTGCGTCCCCTCTCGCTAAATGTCTTCACCCCCTGTCAGCACAGGGCGAACGCCGCGTAAGGCTCCGGTCAGCCCGGCGGCGCTCAGGCTGTTATCTTTCAGGTAGGACGTGAACTCGTCGAGGATCTCTTGCGGGTCCCTGATGAAGCTCGCTGTGCCCACCTGGACCGCCGTCGCGCCCGCGAGCATGAACTCGGCCACGTCGGTCCCACTCACTACCCCCCCGCTCCCTATCACAGGCACGTTCACCACGCCTGATACGTCGTATACGGCCCTGAGTGCGACGGGCTTTATCGCGGGTCCGGAGAGGCCGCCTTTTACTAGCACCTTGCGGGCACGGGCATCTACGGTGAGCGCAGGGAGGGTGTTTATGACGGTGAGCGCGTCAGCGCCTGCTGACTCGGCGGCCCGGGCGTTCTCGACGACACCCTCATTGGTGAGCTTGGCGAGAATGGGTTTGCCGGGAACGGCGGAGCGGCAGGCCGCGACCACCTCCTCGACGGAGGCGGGTCCGGCGCAGAAGGCCAGGCCACCACACTCCACATTGGGGCACGAGAGGTTCAGCTCGACGGCGGAGATACGAGCGTCGCCGGCGAGGATCTCGCAGAGCCAAGCGAACTCGGCGACGGTATCGCCGGCCACGGAGACGAGGATAGGGACTCCGAGGTCGAACGCGTCGAGATCCTGCAAGAAGCTCTCGACACCAGGGTTCTGAAGTCCGATAGAGTTGACCATCCCCGCAGGTGTCTCGGCGACGCGGGGGGGTGGATTGCCGGCCCTTGCAGCAGGGGTCGTAGTCTTTGGGAGCATCGCCCCGTAGACGCCTTCGACTTCGTCTAGGGCTTCCTTGGAGAGTGTTCCCGATGCTGGGATCAGGGGGGTCCTTAGCGTCAGTCCGCATAGCTCGACGGCGAGGTCGACTCTGGACTTCTGCTCGCGCACTACCACGCCAGAACCTCCGCAGGGAAGACGGGTCCCTCGAGGCACGACCTTATGTAGCCGCCTCCGCGCACGGGGACCACACACCCGTTGCACGAGCCGTTCCCGCACCCCATCCTCTCCTCCACGGAGAGCTGGCAGAGGCTGTTCTCCCCTGCCGCGAGCTTGACCGCTGCCAGCATGGGGTTTGGCCCGCAGGAGTAGATCGCCCCGTAGTCCTCGAGGGGGCCTGCGGCGTCGAGCACGGTCCCGTGGTTTCCCGCCGAGCCGTCCATCGTCGCCACCGCTGCTCCTTGGAACTCCTGGGCGACGACCGCCGACCTTGCGTCGGCGAACCCGAGGAAGACGTCGTGGGGAACGCCCGCGGTGTCCAGCCGGCGGCCGAGGATTTTGAGTGGTGCGACGCCGATGCCGCCTCCGAGAAGGGCGGCCCGTCCCAGGCCTGGATCGATGTGGAAACCTTTTCCGAGAGGGGCTGTTACTTCTATGGTCAGTGTGAGATCCAGGAGCGCAGTACCACGGCCCCGCACCTCGAAGAGGAGGCTCGCCATTTCGCCGTCGTAGTCGTAGAAGGAGAAGGGGCGGGCGAGGAAGGGGTCGAGGGTCTCGGGGTAGCCGGCGGCCCTCGCCATCACGAACTGCCCCGGTTCTACGGGTCTATCGGGCCAGCGGTAGCGGAGCAGGGTGTAGGAGCCAAGCACCTCACGCTCTTCGACCTTTACTTTGTAGAACTTCATGCTCTCGCCGCGTAGAGGCCCTGGAGCGAGTTCACGCGTCTCGTGCCGCCACGGACCCTTGCCTCTATACCCTGTACGGCGGCCGCGGCCCCTGCGAGGGTGGTGATACATGGGACGCCGTGCATGAGGGCCCGGCGCCGGATCAGGTACCCGTCGGTACGCGGCCCGCGACCCCAGGGGGTATTTACGATCAGGTCGACCCCACCTGCTTCTATGAGGCCCAACACGTCCTCGCCGAGCTCCCCTATCTTGGGCACGATCATGACCGGCAGCCCGTTGTTCTTGAGCACCTCGGCCGTGCCCTCGCTGGCGGAGATCTCGAACCCCAGGTCGGCGAATGCCCTGGCTATGAGCACGACGGCCCGCTTCTCCCTGTTGGAGACGGAGATGTAGACCCGCCCGGAGACGGGAAGCTCCTGCCCCGCCGCCGCTAGCGCCTTCGCGAAGGCGCCGCCGAATGTGCGGTCTATCCCCATCGCCTCCCCCGTAGAGCGCATCTCGGGACCGAGCAGCGGATCGACGTCAGCGAACCTGTCGAACGGGAAGACTGGCGCCTTGACAGAGAAGTGCCCGTTGGTCGAAGCACTCAGCCGCATGTCCCCGAGCTTCTCCCCGAGGAGGACCCTGGTCGCTATCTTGGCCAGCGGCACACCCGTCGCTTTAGAGATGAAAGGCACGGTACGCGAGGCACGAGGGTTGCACTCGATCACGAGCACGTCGTCGCCCCTCACGACGAACTGCACGTTCATAAGCCCGACGACGCCGACGGAGAGCGCCAGCCGCCTCGTGTAGTCTTCGATCCTCTGCAATAAAGCCCGGTGGATCGTGATCGGGGGCGTCACGCAGGATGAGTCGCCTGAATGTACACCGGCCTCCTCCACATGCTCCATGATCCCGCCGACGTAAACGTCTTTGCCGTCCGAGACGGCGTCCACGTCGACCTCGGTGTAGTCCTCCATAAACTTGTCGATCAGGGTCGGGTGCCCAGGTCCTGCTCCCGCACTGGTCCTAATGTAGAGGTCGAGGTCATCATCGTTGTAGACGATCTCCATCCTGCGCCCGCCGAGGACGTACGAAGGCCGCACGACGACCGGATATCCGAGCTCGCGCGCCACCTCCCTTGCCTCCTCGGCCGTCGATGCCGTCCCGAATCTCGGGTGTGGGATGCCGAGCTCAGCGAGGAGCCGTCCGAACCTGGAGCGGTCTTCGGCTAGGTCTATGGCGTCGGGGGAGGTGCCGAGGACATGCGCCCCCGCCTCTTGAAGCTCGTGGGCGAGCTTCAGGGGACTCTGGCCCCCGAACTGCAGGATCACACCTTCTGGTTGCTCGCGTCTTATGACCTCTAGCACGTGCTCCGCCGTGAGCGGCTCGAAGTACAGTCGCGTGGAGGTGTCGTAGTCGGTCGAGACGGTCTCGGGGTTGGAGTTGACCATTACCGCGTCGTAGCCGCTCTCCTCGAGGGCGTAACTGGCGTGGACGCAGGCGTAGTCGAACTCTATGCCCTGGCCGATGCGGTTGGGGCCGCTGCCGAGTACGACCACGGAGGCGTTCTCCTCACGCCTGACCTCGTCCTCCTCCTCGTAGGTCGAGTAGTAGTAGGGCGTGCGGGCAGGGAACTCACCGGCGCAGGTATCGACGGACTTGTAGGTCGGCGAGACACCGAGGGCCCGCCTTACGCCCCGCACCACCTCCACCGAAGTCCCAGACGCCGTGGCGATGGTCTCGTCGGTCAATCCTATCCTCTTCAGCTCGCGCAGGTCCTCGACACCGAACGGCTCGGAGACGGACCCTTCCGCAGCCACGATCCTGGCTATGGAAGCGATAAAGAACGGGTCTATGGAGGTACGACCCGAGATCTCCGGTATGTCCATGCCAGCGCGCAGGGCGTCGAAGATGGCGAAGACGCGGTAAGGGCTCGGCTCGTCGAGGCCGGCATGGACGTCCTGGGCGTCCACCTCGAGCGAAGCCAGGGCCTTCATCAGGCTCTCCGTAAACGTCCTCCCTATCGCCATTACCTCGCCTACCGAGTGCATCCTGGTCGTGAGAGTAGGCGTTGCGCCCGGAAACTTCTCGAAAGCGAAGCGGGGTACCTTGGTCACCACGTAGTCGAGCGCAGGCTCGAAAGAGGCCGGGGTCGCGCGGGTTATGTCGTTTGGGATCTCATCGAGCGAGTACCCGACAGCCAGCTTGGCCGCTATCTTCGCGATCGGAAACCCCGTCGCCTTGCTAGCCAACGCGCTCGAGCGGCTCACCCTCGGGTTCATCTCGATCACGTAGTACTCGTCACTCTCGGGGTCGACCGCAAACTGGATGTTCGATCCCCCCGTGGAGACCCCAATCTCCCGTATTATGCGTAAAGATGCGGAACGGAGGGTCTGATACTGGCGGTCTGAGAGGGTTTGGGCTGGGGCCACGGTAATGGAGTCGCCAGTATGGACGCCCATGGGGTCGACGTTCTCTATGGAGCAGATCACGACGACGTTGTCGGCGAGGTCGCGCATAACCTCGAGCTCGAACTCCTTCCAGCCCGCGACGCTCTTTTCGACGAGGGCGCTGCCTACGGGACTCGCGTCGAGGCCTTCGAAGACGGCGCGGCGGAGCTCGCGGTGGTCTGTGGCCGTTGCCCCACCCTTGCCGCCGAGGGTAAAGCTAGGGCGGATGATGAGGGGGAACCCGATCTCCGCTGCGAGCTCTTCGGCCTCGGTGAGGCTGCGGACCGTGCGGCTCGGGGGTGTATTCAGGCCGATACGGCGCATGGCCTCCGAGAAGAGCCTGCGGTCCTCGGCCTTGCGGATCGAAGGGATGGAGGCACCGAGAAGCTCTACATCGAGTTCGTCGAGGACGCCTGCCTCATAGAGCTCGACGGCGAGGTTGAGGGCGGTCTGGCCTCCCAGGGTGGGGAGCAGGGCGTCGGGGCGCTCGCGGCGCAGTATCTCGGTGCAGGTTTCGACCGTCAGGGGCTCGACGTATGTCGCGTCCGCGACCTCGGGGTCGGTCATTATGGTCGCCGGATTGGAGTTCACGAGGATCACCCGGTAGCCCTCGTCGCGCAGGGCGCGGCAGGCCTGGGTACCAGAGTAGTCGAACTCCGCGGCCTGCCCGATCACGATCGGACCAGAGCCGATGATCAAGACACTCGAGATGTCGTCGCGCCGCGGCACGCTAGGCCCGCGCCTTCTCTGAGATAGTCTGCACAAACTCCTCGAAGAGGTAGCCCGAATCCCTCGGGCCAGGGCTCGACTCTGGATGGTACTGTACGCTCCAGGCTCTCTGTCCCTTGCTCGCGATGCCTTCGACGGTGCCGTCATAGAGGTTGCGGTGGGTCAGCTCGACACCGTCAGGGAGTGAATCCTCGCTTACGGCGAAGCCGTGGTTCTGGCTCGTTATCTCGATGCGTCCCGTCTCGAGGTTCCTGACAGGATGGTTCGCGCCGTGGTGGCCGAAGGGCATCTTGTAGGTCTTGCAACCCAGGGCGAGCCCGAGGAGCTGGTGTCCGAGGCAGATCCCGAAGGTCGGGACTTCGCCCAGCAGCGGACGCAAAGCGTCGACCGCTTCGCCGAGGGCAGCCGGGTCTCCGGGGCCGTTGGAAAGGAAGAGGCCGTCGGGCTCGGAGGCGAATATCTCCTCGGAGCTGGTGGAGCCAGGCATGGCGAGGACAGTGGTCCCGCGGCTACGGAGCTCTCGGTAGATCGAACCCTTCACCCCGTAATCGATGGCGGCGACGCGGCAGCGTTCCTCTCCGAAGGCGGGAAGCAGCGTGGGCTCAGTAAGCTCCGAGCTTGTCGAGGCGAGGTCTAGTCCGACCATCGAAGGGTGGCCTTTCGCCCTCTCGCGAAGGACGTTACGGTCTGACTCTAAGGTCGAGATCACTCCGCGCATCGCGCCCCTGTCCCTGATGTGCCGCGTAAGGGCGCGGGTGTCCATACCCTCGACGCCGAGGACGCCGTCTTCGTCGAGCAGGTCTGCCAGGGAACGTTCGCTCGCCCAGTTGCTCGGGTGGGGCGTGTATTCGCGGACGAGGACGGCCGCCGCCTGGACCTTCTGAGATTCGTCGTCGCCGGGGATCACGCCGTAATTCCCAATGAGCGGGTAGGTGAAGAGCAGGATCTGACCCCTGTAAGAAGGATCCGTAATCGTCTCCTGATAGCCGACCATGCTCGTGGTGAAGACCACCTCGCCGGCGACCTCACCTTCACCGGCGAAGGTCCAACCCTCGAATGCTGCACCGTCCTCGAGAGCCAGCGTCGCCCTGCTACGCACGTATTCCAAATCTTGCTCCAGTCCTGTCGTGTACCGGCTCGCCGCCAACTATGGTAGCAACTACCCTGCCCGTCAGCGTCCGCCCGAGATAAGGGGAGTTGGAGGAGCGGCTGATGAGCGTGCTCCTCCCTACCGTCCACTCCTCCGAGAGGTCGACGAGCGCAAGATCCGCCGCCGCACCGACGGCCAGGCTGCCTCCGGTGCCGACCCACTGGCCAGGGGCGCAGCTCATCGCCTCTACCAGACGAGCCAGTGAGAGCCTACCATCGAGGACAAGGTCGGTGTAGAGCGCGGCCAAGGCCGTCTCGTGGCCGAGGAACCCTGGCGCGGCCTCCTCGATAGGTAACTCCTTCTCTTCCGAAGCGTGGGGGGCGTGGTCCGTGGCGACGAAGTCGAGGACCCCTTCTCGCAGGGCCCTCTCGACGCCGCCGCGGTCGCCGTCTGGCCTAAGCGGCGGGTTGACGCGGTAGAGACCTTCGAGCGTCGAGACCAGATCTTCTGTCAGCGTGAGGTGGTGGGGGGTCGTGTCGGCGGTAACGTCCGCCCTGTCCTCGAAGAAGCCGACGAGGGCGGCCGAGAGGGCCGTGGAGACGTGGGTTATGTGCACTTTCGCCCCCGTCTCAGCGGCGAGGATAAGGGCCGTCGCCGTCGCGGCGTCCTCCGCGCTGGCCGGGGAGCCAGGGAGCCCTGCTAGTGAGGCGGCCACCCCGTCGTGCACGACGCCAGTGGCGAGGGTGGGGTCTTCGCAGTGCAGGATCACAGGCAGCCCCGCCGAGCGGGCGTAGAGCATGCCGTTCCTGAGGACGCCCGCCGAGGCCGTCCCGAGCCCGTCATCGGAGACGCAAAACGCTCCCGCTTGCTTTAGTAGGCGCATCTCCGTCAGCCTCTCGCCAGCGAGCCCGACGTGGAGGGCGGCCGCGACGTGCGCACGTACCCTCGACTCCTGCTCCACGCGGCGGACGAGACCGCTGACGACGACGGGGCGGTCTACGATGGGATCGGTGTTCGGCATCATGACGACGCTCGTAAAGCCGCCGGCGGCTGCGGCGGCCGAGCCGCTCTGTATATCCTCCTCGTCTTCACGTCCGGGCGTGCGCCAGTGGGCGTGGACGTCTACGAAACCGGGGAACAGGTGCAGGCCTACGGCGTCGAGTTCGCGTGGCCCGCGCAGTTCCTGGCCGATCTCCGCAACACGGCCTGATGATAGGCGTACGTCCATGGTCCCGTCGAGTCCGGTGGCAGGATCGAGCACGTGAGCTTGACGTATGACCAGTTCCGCAGAGTTATTGTCCTGTAACATCACGCGGCGACCCTGTGGGCCGCGCCTGTCGAGAGGGCGAGGACGGCCGAACGGACACAGACACCGGCGGCGACCTGGTCGGGGATCAGGGACGAGGCGTCGAGGACGACGTCGCCGGAGATCTCGACTCCCCTGTTGACGGGGCCCGGGTGCATGGCGAGTGCGCCGCTCTCTAGATGGCGCCGGGACACACCGTAGAACCTGGCGTACTCGGCGACGGAGGGTATTAGCGCACCGGCCATCCTCTCCCTCTGTAGCCGCAGCATGTAGAGAACGTCCGCGCCCCACTCGAGAGCCTCGTCCACGGAGGAGAGCACGGGCAGGCCGAGGGACTCTGCATCCGGAGGCAAGAGCGTCAGGGGGGCCACGAGGGCCACCTCCATCCCGGCCTGCAAAAAGCCTGGTATGACGCTGCGGGCCACCCTGCTGTGCAGCACGTCGCCGACGACGGCGACGCGGCGTCCCTGGAGCCCTTCGAAGCCGCCCATCGCGTCGGACAGGGCGTAGAGGTCGAGGAGGGCCTGTGTCGGGTGCTGGCCGCAGCCGTCGCCAGCGTTGATCACGGGCGCCGAGGTGTGGCGGGAAGCGAGGGCCGCTGCTCCCGCGGCCTGGTGCCGCAGCACGATCGCATCCACCCCGAGGCGGTCGAGGGTGACGACGGTGTCGATGAGCGACTCGCCCTTGGCGATGGCAGAACCCTTCTCGGAGAGTGAGATCACATGCGCCCCAGAACGCCTCGCGGCGAGCTCGAAGGAGACCGCCGTCCTCGTCGATGCCTCGAAGAAGGCCAGGCAAACGGTCTTGTTCTCCAGCGAGTCCACGAATCGACCCTCCGCGAACGCGCGTGCCAGGTCGAGCACCTCCCTAAGGTCCTCGCGGCTAGCATCTTCGAGGGTAAGAAAGCTTCTAGTCTCCAACGACGATCACCCCGTCCTCCCCATCGGTCTCCTCCAGGTTGACAAGCACCCTTTCGCCGCTGGCGGTAGGCACGTTCTTACCGACGTGATCGGCCCGGATCGGCAACTCTCTGTGGCCGCGGTCGACCAGGATCGCCAACCGAATGGCGGCCGGCCTCCCAAGCTCGAGAAGCGCGTCCATCGCGGCGCGCGCCGTCCTACCCGTGTAGAGAACGTCGTCTACGAGGACGACCGTCTTGCCGGTAACGTCGAACGGCACGCTGCTACCTCGTACCTCAGGGGCCTCTTGTTCCAGATCGTCGCGATGGAGCGTAATGTCAAGGGAGCCGACGGGGAGATCCAGGCCCTCGAACTGACGGACGTTCGCGGAGATCCTTTGCGCCAGGGGGACCCCGCGCGAGAGCACCCCGACGAGCGCGAGTCTGTCGAGGCACGAGGCGTTGCGCTCGAGTATCTCGTGCGAGATGCGGCGTAGAGAACGGTTCAGGCCGTCGGGGGTGAGCACTTTGGAGTGCGCGTGCTCGTAGACGCTCGTTCGGCTCAAGCCTGCCTCCTTCGCGTCTCACGGGACGCCGTTAAAGGATCGGTATGCTGAAGGTCAAGCTACCAGAGGGCGAGGGAGCCGTCAACCCCGATGGCGGAGTCCCGCAAATCCTCGGGGACATCAGAGTGGAACAGTAGCGTCTCAGCGCCCACAGGGTGCTCGAAGGAGAGTCGTTCGGCGTGCAGCCAGAGACGATGGCCGGGTACCGGGTTGCCGTAGAGCGGGTCAGCGTACACGGGATGGCCGATGGCCGAGAGATGGACCCTGATCTGGTGTGTTCTCCCTGTCTCGAGGCGCACGCCGAGCATCGAATGCCCTGCGGCATCAGCGAGCACCTCGAAGTGCGTGACGGCCGGCTTCCCTACGCCCGCGGTCATGAGGGTGGGATTGTCGGGGTCACGGCCGACGGGGGCGTCGATCGTCCCCGTCCGGGGCAACCCATTCCCCTCCACGATCGCCCTGTAGACGCGGCCCACGCGCCTGGCCGACATCATCCTGATAAGCCTGGAGTATGCAGGCTCGCCTTTCGCGAGCACCATCAGGCCCGATGTGTCGCGGTCGAGACGATGAACGATGCCTGGCCTCGATGGGTCTTCCCCTCCAGATATGCCCCTGTCCAGGAGTGCGTTCACGAGCGTACCCGACGGGTTGCCAGCGCCGGGGTGCACGACGAGCCCCGCAGGCTTGTCTACGACCAGTATGTACTCGTCCTCGAAGACTACTGGGACGGCAATCTCTTCAGGCGAGAGCCCCTCCTCCGGAACCTGAGCTTCGACGCTTTGCCCGTCTCTGACCTTGTAGGAACGAGAGGCTACTTTACCGTCGACGAGCAGTAGGTTCCGCTCGATAAGCCGCTGAACGAGGCTTCTGCTCGTCCCTAGCCGCCGGGCGGCCAGCCTGTCGAGGCGCTCTCCTGTCTCGGCGGGGACCACTGTGAAGCTCCTGAGCGGCACCCTGCTACGGTAGGTAGAGGGTCTTACTCACGCCGGCGCAGAAAGCGGCTGGCCCTGAAAATGCGGCTATCGGGGTGCTCGCCCTGTTCTCTGTCGAAGAACTCTTGCGAGCTGCTCTCCTCGGCCAGCGAAGGCTCCTCCCGCTCCACTTCGTCCGCCGCCTCAGGCTCGGACACGGGAGGCTCCACGGAAGCCTCGGCCCTCTCCTCCTGTGCCATGGACGGCTCCACCTCAGGCTCCGCGACCTCGAGATCTTCGGCCTGAGGCTCTTCGGCGGCGATGGGTCCACTCCCTTCCGCCCGAATCACCTCGGTCGGCTGCTCATCCTCCACCGGACCACTTTCCTGCAGGTCGGGTTCCCCTTCCGTAGGTTCGACGACCGCGAGCCCCGAGAGTGTGTCATCCAAGTCTTGGGGCACCGGCTCCCTCTCACCCTCCGCTGCGGCCATCGCCTCTTCCGTGACCATCGCCTCTTCCGCGGACATCGCCATTTCCGTGGCCCTGGCCTCTTCCCTGGCGGCTTCGCGGACGACGGCGATGGACTCAGTATCGAGGCGCTCGCGCAGGGATGCTTCGATCTCCCTGGCCGAGGCTACCTCCATGTTCTCCATCGTCTCCGTGACGCTCTTCAGGAGGTGGCGGAAGTCGTTCACGAAGCTCCTCTTCGCTTCCTGAAGCGCCTCGTAGGAGGTCCTTACGCGTTCTACGCGCGATGAGGAGTCGGCGAGCATCTGATGAGAGCGGCTCTGAGCCTCTCTGATGGTGAAGTCAGCCTCCCTCTGGGCGCTCTGCTTGATGCCTTCCGCCTCCTGGGTCGCGGCCCTGCGGAGATCGTTGGACGCTTGCTCGGCGTGGACGAGGGCGGCCCGGATCGAACCTTCCAGGTCCTCGAACTGCTGCAGCCGGTCGCGAAGGCTCGACACCTCCTCGCGCATCCTCTGGTTCTCGGTGTAGTTGCGCTCGAACTCGTCGGCCACGGCGTCGAGGAAATCATCGACCTGGTTTGGATCGTAGCCACGGAAGCTACTCTTGAACTCTTTACGCCTTACATCGATGGGTCGTATAGGCATCTCAGATCACCCCGTAACAGGTTGTATGAAGTTTCCGATGATGAGTAGTAGCAAGGTCCTTGCGATGAGGAGCCCGAAGATCGCGATGATCGGCGAGAGGTCTATCCCGAACCCGCCGAGCTGCAGCATCGGCACGCGGCTCCTTATGGGCCAGAGGATGGGGTTGGTCACGGCCTTGACCGCGTCGAAGACGGCCTGCATGAAGCTGCTCGAAGGGTAGCCGGGGAACCAGGAGAAGAGGATCGAGGCGATGATGAATCCGAAGAGTATGTAGTAAGTATACGTTACCACCCCCGATAGAAGCGCCGCCACGCTGAACCCGAACTGCTGCAGCAGGGCCACCATCATCCGCCGAGTCCCCGCGCCTGCTCGGTCGCCGCCTCGACCCCGTCGTAGACCGCTGCCACGAACCCTGCCTTCTCCATCGCGACGAACGCCGCCGCCGTCGTGCCGCCCGGCGTCATCACCTCGTCCCTCACCTGGTGGGCGCTCCGCTCCTTCAACAGCACCGCCGTCCCTCCTATGGTACCGATTACGAGCCTGCGTGCGACGTCACGCGGTATGCCCTCCCTCACGCCGGCCTGGATCAAGGCGTCCGCGAAGAGCGCGACGTACGCCGGTCCCGAGCCGTGCAGGGCCGTCGCCGCGTCGAAGAGACGTTCCGGCAATTCGAGCACCTCCCCTACGTGGCGGAAGATGTCCATGACCGTCGGCAGCGCCGCGCGGCCGGCCTCGTTCGCCGTGACCACGGCAGAGCCGAGTCCCACCGAAGCGCACACGTTCGGCATCACGCGCAAGATCGCCGTCCCCCGCGGCAGGCTCTCTGAGATACGAGCGATGGAGACGCCGGCGGCGACGCTCGTGACGGCCTTGCTATCGTCTCTGAAAGAGGGTGAGATCTCCTCCATCACCCCAGCCACGTCCCAGGGCTTGACGGCGGCGATGATGAGGTCGCTGGTCTCGGCGAGCTCCTGATTCGATGAGGTCGTGCGGACGCCGGCTTGTTTGTACGGCCTTAGCTGCTCGGGATGAATGTCGCTTACGCCGAGGTCGAACCCGCCCGACTCAGCGAGCCTGAGGAGGAGCGAGCCCCCGATCTTACCCGCCCCAATTATCCCGACCTTCTTCAAAGTCCTCCCGGAAGGCTCTTAGAGCTGGTTGAAGAACGCCCGCTCGGCGATGCGCTTGCGCTCCTCCGCGCTCACCTCGACGTCGCGCGGCGTTAGCAGGAAGACTCTGTTGGCAACCGACTGAATGTTGCCGTCGAGTGCGTAGGTCAGGCCCGAGCAGAAGTCCACCATCCTGCGACTCAGGTCGCCGTCGACGTTCTGGAGGTTCAGGATGACGGGCTGCTGGCGCTTGAAGCGGTCGGCGAGGTTCTGGGCGTCGTTGAAGCTGGAGGGCTCGAGGACGCTTACGCGGGTAGTGCGCTGATCGGGGACCGGACGAAGGTGCGCCGGCGGGTTCTGGCCACCGTAGCGCTCTCCCCTCCCAGGAGCTTCACTACCGAATAGATCCCCAAGCGAAGTACCGAAGGCCGAAGAGCGTTCGGCCCTGCCGAGGCGCCTCACGGTCGGTCCCGGTTCCGTGCCGCCGCGCGCCCCGCCCGCGTAAGCTTCGCCGGCGTAACGGCGCTCTTCTTCCTCTTCGTCCTCATAATATTCCTCGTCATCGACACCGAATCCGAACCAGGCCGCGATCCGGTCCAGACGGTCTCTAACTGCCATCCTGCCTCCTTACGGGCCCATCCTCCTCTATTAGCATCCGCCCGATCCTAACCACGGTCGCTCCCTCTTCGACCGCTACCTCATAATCACCACTCATGCCCATGGAGAGTTCTGAGAGATCGAAGTGCGGACTCCAACTTTTCCGTAGCCTATCACGGATCGTACGAAGTTTCGCGAAGACGTGGCGTACTTCCTCGGGGTCTTCGACCATTGGGGCAAGCGTCATGAACCCTCTCGCTCTGACCCTCCCCTTTGTCTCCGCCGCGGCCCCGAGGAGATCCTCGAGCTCCTCTTCACGGACGCCGTACTTAGACGCTTCGTCTGCCACGTTTACCTGGATGAGGATGTCGGTTCCGGCCTCCTTGGCCCTTTTTCCGAGCTCCTCGATCAGGCGCACCGAATCTACGGAGTGCACCAAGGTCACCCTTGGAACGACAACCTTCGCCTTGCGTCTCTGGAGGTGGCCGATAAAGTGCCAATCGAAGCGGTCGCCGAAAAGCTCCTGCTTCTCGAGAAGATCCTCGGCCCGGTTCTCGCCGACGAGACCTGCGCCCGCCTCGGCGAGTGCGGTGAGCTGCTCCGGAGCGTAGTACTTGGTCGCGACGAGGACGCTGACCTGCTCCTCAGTCCGCCCGCTCCTCTCCAATGCCCTGTCTATGTTCTCGCGTACGACAGCGAGGCGCTCCCGGATCTTCGTTCCTGTAACGCGGACGCTCATCGGGGCCCTATTACGACCGACGCGAGGTTTCGTCCTGTGAGCGGCCCCTGCTTGCGATGGGAGTAGAACAGATCCGGTCTGCAACCGCTGCAGAGCCCCAGGTCGTTGACCTCGACCCCGGCCCTTTCGAGATCCAGCCCTATGGCCTGTTGCAAAGAAAGTTTGCGGCCAGTGACCACTTCGTCCCCGAACTCCGTCGCGAACGTCGCTGCGAGCTCCTCCGACACCTCGTAGCAACAGCGCCGGATGGAAGGCCCGATATAGGCGCGAATACGGGACCCCCCGAGCCTATGGGCCGCCTTCCCCGAGACGCCCGCAAGGGTGCCACGCCAGCCCGAGTGGACCATCCCGACCTCGAGCTCGCTGACGAGCGCGACGGGGACGCAGTCGGCCACGGCCACAGAGAGGCAGAGGTCCGGCGCGGAGGTTACGAGCGCGTCGGCCTCACCGGCGAAGCCCGGCTCAGAGACGCGTACCACGCTGTCCCCCGCTACCTGGCGGATCCACGCCGCCGGCCTGAGATCCATCGCCTTCCTGATCAGGGAGAGGTTCTCATCGACCGCGCCTATGGAGTCACCGACCTTCTTGGAGACGTTGAGCGAGTCGTAGGGGGGTTCTGAGACGCCGCCGAGACGGGTGAAGAAGTAGATTCCGGCTCCTTCCGGCGCCCCTTGCGGCGCGACGTAGACGGCGCCCCCTCTCGCGGTGTAGACCGCGGAGGGGGCGCCGTATTCGGTCTGGGTATCGGCCCTGCGCACGCCCCGGCGTGGGCCTACCTGCGCCTTAGGAAGGCCGGTATGTCCAGGACGTCTCCGGACTCCTGCGAGGCGACAGGCTCCTCCTGTTGCTGCGACTCGGCGGCGGGACGCTCGATCCTGCGCTGGTTGGCGAGGCGCTGGTCGAAGCCCGTGGCTATCACGGTCACGCTCACCCTATCACCGTTGTTCTCGTCGATAACGGCGCCGAAGATCAGGTTCGCGTCCTGGTGCGCCGCGTTGTGGACGATCTCCGCCGCCTCGTTGACCTCGAAGAGTCCGAGGTCGGGGCCGCCCGTGATATTCAGTATGATCCCCGTCGCCCCGTCGATGCTGGCCTCCAGCAGCGGGCTCGAGATCGCCGTCTTTGCTGCCTCAGTGCCCCTCGTCTCGCTGCTCGATTCACCGATGCCCATCAGGGCTGAACCTGAGTCGTGCATGATCGTGCGCACGTCGGCGAAGTCGAGGTTGATGAGGCCAGGTACGGTGATGAGGTCGGTGATGCCCTGAACACCCTTCCTCAGGATATCATCCGCCATCTTGAACGCGTCCATCATGGTCGTCCGCTTCTCGGCGACCTGCAAAAGCCTGTCGTTGGGGATGATGATGAGGGAGTCGACGTTCTCCTTGAGGCGCTTGATGCCCTCCTCTGCATACGTCGCACGCCTGCGGCCCTCGAAGGCGAATGGCCGAGTGATGACCCCGACCGTTAGCGCTCCGGAATCCCTTGCTATCTTGGCGACGACAGGTGCAGCACCCGTGCCCGTACCGCCACCCTTGCCAGCGGTGACGAAGACCATGTCGGCGCCGCGCATCGCCTCCTCGATCTCCGCCTTGTTCTCCTCAGCGGCCTCCATCCCGATCTTCGGGTCGGCGCCGGCGCCGAGGCCGCGCGTGATCTTCTCTCCTATGTGGATCTTCTGGTCAGCATCACACATCTGGAGAGCCTGAGCATCCGTGTTTACCGCAATGAACTCAACCCCCTGCAAGCCGGAGTTGATCATGCGGTTCACGGCGTTGGTGCCCCCCCCGCCAATGCCGACAACCTTTATGACCGCCAGATAATTAGTCGCCGCGTCCAACATGCCTCTCTAACCCTCCATCACACGTTATCCGGGGCCCCCGGTCTACTTCGCCCGGAACCAGCCCTTGACCGCCTCCACTATGCTACCAAAACTAATCGTCCCTGCACCTTTACCCTTTGGTCTAGGGTCATCGTTTCTGGCCGAGAAGTATAACAGACCCACCGCCGTTGCATACTGAGGTTTCTGTACAGGTTGAACCTCGCCTCTGACTCGGCGAGGGCTTACGATCTTTGCGCGCATACCGAGGACTTCTTCTGCGAGCCCTGTCATCCCGTCGAGCAAGGAGCCGCCTCCGGTTAGGGCAACGCCGCCTGGGGCCAGTTCCCTCACCAGGGTCTGATCGAGCGAGTCGCGCACGTAGTCGAGCACTTCACGGGCGCGGTACTCGAGGATTTGGCTTATAAAGCTGGCGTTGTAGTGGCGGTCGTCGAGCTTGACGGCGGCCACGGGGTCGACGGCGCTGGAGAGGACTGTACCGTAGTGGAGCTTGAGTTCCTCGGCATCGTGTTGCGGGATCTTGAGACCGTAGGCGACGTCGGATGTGAAGCTCTCACCACCGATGGGGATGACATCCGTATGCGTGAGAGCCCCCCTGTAGAAGGTCGCGATATCGGTGGTGCCGCCGCCCACATCGAGGAGGACGACGCCGGATTCGCGGTCTGCGTCGAGCAGGCAGGCTTCGGCCGATGCCAGTGGTTCGAGCACGATCCTGGAAACCTTGACGCCGCAGTCCTCGACGGCGCGCAGGAGGTTCTGGATGCTGGAGACCGCCCCGCTCACAACGTGCGCGCGCAGGGTCACTTTGCGGGCGGCGAGGCCTGCGGGGTTCTTGACACCCTCTGACCCGTCGAGGATGTAGCCCCGAGGGACGACGTGTATCACCCGCTCGTCCTCGTGCAGCTCGAGCTGCCTGGCCTCCTGTTCGAGCCTGCCGACGAACCGGTCGGTGACCATCAGGTTCCTGCTGCGGTTCAGGAGGGTGACCTCCGTGTTGAAAGACGAGATGTGGCTACCCGCGATGCCGACGGTCACCCTACCGCCGCGAACGCCGCAGGCTTCCATCGCTTCTGCGACCGAATCGGCGGCGGCCTTGCGGTCAACCACGACGCCCCTCTTTAGACCGTAACTCGGCGCCTCCCCCATGGATAGGACCTCGACCCAGCCCCTTCGAGGGTCCACCCGGCCGGCGATCGCAACTACCTTGGTGGTGCCGACGTCTATACCGTAGACTAGCTTCTGCGTCACGGCCGGCTAGCCCCTTGACTCGCTGCGCGTTTCGTGCGGGGCGACGACGACCCTCTCCGGCGAACGCAGGTCGAAGACCCTGGCGTCAGGATGCTCTGGCATGATGTGTTTCAAGGCCATGACCTGACTTTCATCGACTTTCCCAGAGAAGATGACCTCACGGCCTTCGACCGTGGCCTCGATGCCTCCGGCACCAGCCCCGTCGACAGACTCCAGTGTCAACCCGCTCCTGTGCAACGTCCTCGCGAACACCAAGATCTCCCCTACCTGGTCGCGATCCAACTCCACCCTCTCGAGAGCCGCTCCCCCTGGCCCCGGAAGCTCCTCGCCGTCAGCCGAGAGAACGAGCCTCCGCCCGTCAACCTCCGCATCCATCACAGGCCTACGCTCCTCAACCTGAACCGTAACTATACCGGAGTTCCAGTTCTCGTTCACCTCTACACCCTGAACCCAAGGATGAGACTCCAGGTTGCGTTTCACCGGCTCTTCGCTGAGGGTGAGCAGGCTGGCGTGGTCTGGTATAGCCTCGCTGGCTTCGGATTCGGGGTACATACGGGCGCCTTCCACCCTGACGCCGGTAACGGGGAAAGCCAGGTAGGTAATAAGGGCGAGGATGAGGGTAGTAGCGGCGGCTGTGGCCGCCGAGAGCAGGATGGCGCGCAGAGGTCTGATCAGGGTCGGGATCCTCGATCCTCCAGTATCGCGAGCAGGTCTTCACCGGCCTTCGAGATGTCACCTGCGCCGAGGGTGAGCACGAGGTCCCCCCTTCTGGCTACGTTTTGCAGCATCGCTGGTATGGCGTCTTGCTGGGGTATGTAGTAGACCTCGGGGTGGCCCCGCGTCTCGCAAATCGCGTCGACTATAAGCTTGCCGTTGACGCCTGGTTGGGGCATCTCGCCGGCGCCGTAGACCTCGGTGACGAGCACGGCGTCGGCCGAGGAGAACGAGGCGCCGAACTCCCTGTAGAGCGCGCGGGTACGCGAGTAACGGTGCGGCTGGAAGACGGCGATCACCCTTCCATCCCGCGGCATGGTGGAACGAGCGGCAGCGAGTGTGGCCGAGAGCTCGGTCGGATGGTGGGCGTAGTCGTCGACGACACGCACCTCCGCCTGCTCTCCTTTTTCCTGCAAGCGGCGGCGCACGCCCCCGAAGTCATGGAGGGTGCTGGCCGCCTCGTAAGCCTGGTGGCCGAGCCAGTGGGCAACTCCTGCTGCCGCCAGGGAGTTGAGCACGTTGTGGCGCCCGTAGACGCCCAGTTCGACCACGCCGCGTCTGTCGCCGCTCTCGAACAGCACGTAGCTGCTCGGGCTCACAATGTCGGCCCTGAGGTCTCCGGAGCCGATGCCGTAGGTAGTTACGGGGCATGGAGCCTCGGCGGCCACCTGGAGGCAGGAAGGGTCATCCGCGCAGACGACCAGGCAGCCGTCCTCGGGCAGAGAGCGGACGAATTGCTCGAAGGTCTCCAGGACATCGTCGAGAGACGAGTAGAAGTCCGGGTGGTCGAACTCGATGTTCGTGACCACGGCGGCCTGTGGCCTGAGGTAGAGGAAGGAACGGTCGCTCTCGTCTGCCTCGGCCACGACGAGGTCGGACCCTCCGAAGGCGACGTTGCTACCGATGTCGTTCAGTTCGCCGCCCACCAAGGCCGTCGGGTTCTCGCCCAGAGCCTCGAGGACGTGCGCCGTCATGCTCGTCGTCGTCGTCTTACCGTGGGTTCCCGCTACGGCGACGCTTCGGCTACCCTCGAGGATCCGGGCAAGGGCTGCGGCGCGCGGTATGACGGGGATGGACCTCCGCCTGGCTTGCAGAAGCTCTGGGTTCGTCTTTGGTATGGCCGTCGAGATCACCACCTGGTCCGCGTTCCCTACCTGATCCGGGGCGTGTCCGATGTAGACCGTGATGCCCGCCTCGCGCAGCCTGCGGGTATATGGAGATTCCTTGAGATCCGAGCCCGTGACATTGTGGCCCCTTCTAGCCAGGACCTCGGCTATACCGCTCATTCCTGCCCCGCCGATGCCGATCATGTGTATGTTCATGCGCCCCGCTCCTTTTCTCCGGCACGCAGCAATCGCCGGGCTACTTCACCTGCCGCACCAGGCGTAGCGAGCGCGCCCATGCGACTCGCAAGCTCCTCCCGCCGTGCATCGTCGGCCAACAAATCTTCGACGCGGTCGCGCAGTGCACGGGCATCGACCTCGGCGTCGAGCATCAACTCCGCGGCCCCTCTTTCGGTAAAGTACCTGGCGTTCTCGAGCTGGTGGTCATCCGTCGCGAAGGGGAAGGGGACGAGGATCGCCGCCTTTCCGGCGGCCGCAATGTCGAACAGGGAGCCCGCGCCGGCCCTGCTAACGACCAAGGCGGCGGCGGCCAGGTACCGCCAGATATCGTCGACGAACTCCAGGATCTTGTGCCTCGGGTTGTCCGTCGAGAGCCGCGAGAAATCTCTGCGGCCAGAGATCTGGACGACCGTATACGGCGTCGGGCCACCGAACGCCTCCACCGCTGCGAGGTTGAGTTTGAGCGCACCCCCGCTCCCGCCGAAGATGAGGACGACCGGCGGCTCCAGACCGAGAACCCGTAACGCCTCATCCCGCGTAGCCTCGAAGATCTTCGTCCTTGTCGGCATACCGACCCACACGGCGTTCCCGAGCCGCTGTGTGGCATCAGGGAACGTGGCCAGCGTCTGTGTGGTAAAGCGACTGGCCAGGCGGTTGACCCGCCCAGGGACAGAGTTCTGCTCGTGTAGAAACGTAGGCACGCCGAGGGTCCGGGCCGCGATCACCGCCGGCGCGCTCGCGTAACCTCCGACGCCGAGAACGGCCCAGGGCCGCAGTCGTTGTATTATGCGTGTACAGCGTATCGTTGCCTTGAGAGAGAGGAGGCCCGCGCGGGCCCGGGCCAGCGGGCTTCCGGCGAGGCCTCTCAGGGGCAGGGCGTGCAGGGTATAGCCCTCTTGCGGGACGAGGGTCATTTCTATGCCCGAGCTTGATCCCACGAACTCGACTATCGCTTCCCTCTCCCTCAAATCAGCCGCCACGCACAGCGCGGGGATAGCGTGTCCCCCCGTGCCGCCTCCTGCGATCAAGATCCGCGGTCTTCTTGGGGGGTTTGATCTCCCTGGCTCGTTCACTGTCCTCCGATATCCTGTAGAGGATGCCCACGGCGGCGAAGCATACCAGCAGACTCGAACCACCGTAGCTCACGAAAGGGAGGGTCATCCCTGCGAGCGGGAGAACCACCATGGCTGCTCCGATGTTGAAGGTGGTCTGGGCGATGAGCATCGTAGTCAGGCCTGCGGCCACGCACCGCGCCATCACCGAAGGGGCGTTCATGGCTATCTTCAGCCCGGCCAGCGCGATAAAACCGAAGGCGGCGATCACGACGACCATCCCGATCAGACCAAGTTCCTCACCTATCAGGGCGAAGATCATATCCGTGCCCAGCTCGGGGACGTATGGTCCCTGTCCGGCCGCCCCCGCCCCCGAACCGAAGAATCCCCCAGCCTTTATGGCCACCATGGACTGGACAACCTGGTAGCCAGAGCCGTCCGCTGCGGCCCAGGGATCGAGGAACGTCAGGAACCGCTCCCGGCGATAGGGCTCGAGCACCATCATCCCCGTTACCGCCACAAACCCAACAAGCCCAGACAGCACCAGATCCCTCGTCCTCAGCTCGGAGGCCCACACTGTCCCTGCCACGCCCGAGAGCAGGACCACGGAGGTGCCGAAATCCGGTTCGACGAGGACCAGGATGAAGAGCACCCCGACGGCAGCGAGGGGCTTGACAGGAAGCCCCGAACCATGAGGCAGACGCGCGACCGCGCAGCCCAAGACCAGGATGGCGGCGAGCTTCGCGAACTCCGCGGGCTGGATGCTCATGGGGCCGAGGTCGAGCCACCTCCTGGCGCCGTTTATCTGGGTTCCGATACCAGGTATGAGGACGAGGACGAGGCCTACCAGAACGATCAGGTACAGGGCAGGGGCATACCTGCGCCACGCTGTATACCTGACCCGGCTGGCCACAAAGAAGGCGGCGACGCCGAGTACCATGTGCCCGATGCGTTGGAAGAGAAAGTCGGTTCCAACCTCACTGTACGTAGCCGAATAGACCATTACGAGACCCAACATGGAGAGGCCGAGCGCCACGAGAAACAGGTTGGACCTCAGGCTACTCATCGTCCTACTTTCCTATGATGTCCGGCGAACTCGATGAACGCGTCTCCCCTCTCTGCGTATCCGGGGAACTGGTCGAAGCTCGCGCAACCGGGCGAGAGCAGGACGACGTCACCTGGCCTGGCGATCTCTGTGGCTCTTTCGACGGCTTTCTTCAGGTCGGGAGTCCTGTGGACTACGTCTTGGAAGCCCCCAGCTTCGAGGTAGGCGGCGATGCGCGGTCCTGCCTCACCCTGGCACACGACCGCCCGGCACACGCCCAGGCCCGGCAGTATCTCCGAGAAGTCCGTGCCTTTCTCCGAACCGCCGAGGATGAGTACCACGGGCACGTCGAGGCTGGCGAGGGCCGCGGCGACCGCCGCCGGGTTGGTGGCCTTGGAATCATCCACGTAGGTCACGCCCGACCTCATTAGTGCGACTCGCATGCGGTGCGGCCTCGACTCGTATCCAAGCAGCGCCTCCCTGATATCCCCGAGCTCCGCGCCCAGCCTTTGTGCAGCGGCCGCCGCGAAGAGCGCGTTTTCGTGATTGTGCGTCCCTGCGAAGCGCAACTCGTTCACGTCAGCCAGATGGGAGCCGCGGAGCAGTAGGCGCCCGTTGCGCAGCGCCGTGTCGCCTTCACCCACGACGAGGGCCTCTGCCCCGGAGGTGTCGATGGCAGCACGGCCTATGGGATCCCCTGCGCTCGCGAGAGCCAGGTCCTCCGCCCGCTGTCGGTCGAAGATACGGAGCTTATCGTCAATATACTCCTCGAACGATTCGTGCCAGTTCAGGTGATCCGGCCTAACATTGAGGAGCGCGGCGACCTCGAAGCCGGGGTTCTGGAGATAGTGAAGCTGGAAGGAAGAGATTTCGAGGACGAGCAGCCTGGCGGTACACGCCTCCTCCAGGCACCCCGTAAGGGTTCTCCAGGAGTTGCCAGCGACGGCGTGCTGCACGCTGGAAGCCTCGAGCATGTGGTGGAGCATGTCGACGACGGTGGTCTTTCCGTTTGTGCCGGTGACGGCCGCCACGCGCGCGTCCTCCCCGAGCAGCTCCAGTCCGAGCCCAACCTCGGATACGATCGGGATGCCCCGCGCCCCGGCGGCCCGCAGCACCGGGTTACGGGGGCTGACGCCAGGGCTCGCTATCATCCTGTCTATCCCGTCCAGTACGTCAGGGCCGGCCTCGAGGACGCCGGGTACGTCGAGAGCGGCTAGAGTGTCTCGCAGCCGTTCGTCGTCGCTACCATCGGCCACGAGGACTCTTTCGCCTCTCTTTGTGAGCGCCCGCGTGGCCGCTACGCCCGACTCTCCGAGCCCGTATACCAGGGTCGTCACGGGCTCACCCTACCGTGTTGTAGAGGAAGATGTAGTAGAGGAAGAACCCCACAGAGGAGAAGGCGGCCTGGGCGATCCAGAAGCGGACCACGACCTTGTTCTCATCCCAGCCCAGAAACTCGAAGTGATGGTGGATCGGGGCGATCTTGAACACCCTTCGTCCCGTGAGCTTGAAGATCAGGACCTGGAGGATGACGGAGAGAGCCTCGACGACGAACAGTCCGCCCACGATGGGCAGGAGTAGCTCCGTCTTGGTGAGCACCGCCGCTGCCGCGAGGACGCCTCCTATCGCGAGCGACCCTGTATCCCCCATAAAGATGTCGGCCGGGTGGGAGTTGTACCAGAGGAACCCGACGATCGCGCCAACCATCGCGCCGCAGATCACCGCGACGTCGTACTGGCGCTCGAGGAACGCGATGGCCGTGTAGGCGAGCAGGGCTATGGCCCCCGCCCCTGCGGCGAGTCCGTCGAGGCCATCTGTCAGGTTTACGGCGTTGGTCGTGCCCGCGATCACCAGCAGCAAGAACACGCTGAAGAGCGCGATCCCCACGACGCCAGGCCCCAAGACCAGGCTGCGGTCGAAGTAAGGCACGAGCACGGTCTGGGTAACGCCTACGTAGCGCACAGCCAGGATGTCCGCCAGCACCGCTGCAAGGGTCAACAGAAGGAACTTGTAGCGGGCGCTCAAGCCCTCAGGGCGCTTTTTGGAGATCTTCTGCCAGTCGTCGTAGAGGCCTATGCCAGCCACGACAGCGACGAGCAAGAGCGTCGTCAGCGTGGCCACGTTGGGCCGCGCCACCACCAAGAGCGCCCCTAGAAGGCCCATGAGCATTACGATCCCACCCATGGTCGGGGTGCCAGCTTTGATCAGGTGCGTCTGGGGCCCCTCCTCGCGGACGAACTGCCCGAACTTCCGCGACTGCAAGAACTCGATGAACTTCGAGCCGAGCAACACCGTTACCAGAAACGCCACAGCAGCCGCGAGTACGACGCTAAACAAGAGCTAGACTCTCTCTCAACTTGCGGGTCAGGGTGTCGAGCCCAACCCCGCGTGAACCCTTGATGATCAGGTAGTCTCCGCCCTGCAGCTCTCCCGGCAGGGCATCGGCGGCGCTCTCTGCGTTCGAGTAGAAGAGTGTCCTGCCAGGGAAGGTCTCTGCATACCAGCGGGCCTCGTCGCCGACGCATACGAGCAGATCGACGCCGACTCTGGCCGCCAGTTCACCCGCCTCCCTATGGTACGCGCGGGCGCAGGGCCCGAGCTCGAACATGCCGCCGAGCACGACGACGAGCCGTCTACCTTGTCTACGTGCCTGATCCGCACCGTACTTGAGTACGGCGGCGACGGCGGCCGGGGATGCGTTGTAGGAGTCATCGTAGACGGTAATGTCTTCCCTGAGCCTGTAAACGTCGCCCCGAAGGCCCGTTCGCCGCAGGCGGGAGAGACCG
>CADCVF010000009.1 GCA_902806095.1 uncultured Rubrobacteraceae bacterium | reverse complement strand
ACCAGGGTGGTGTATCTATCGTGTTGGGAATCATGTATGCAAGGACTATACCGCCAACAGTTGCTGCCGCGGCGTAAGCGAACCATTTGATCTGCTGTCGCTCCACTCCTCCTGCACGGCGCAGTCGCACGAACGGTGAGAAGGCCGCTGCGACCAACAGAAGGGTCAGGAGAGTCAGAACCACATCGTAGACGTTGGAGAAGCCCTCTATAGCGAGCGGATTCTGAATCGGACCAAGACCAGCGTTTGCTCCAAGAGTGAATGCGGAGGAGATCGTCCCCACCACCACGGAAGCCACGGTCAGCCACGCCAACCACATCCAGCGACTGCCTGGCAATCGTCCGGTGGGGAACAACAGGAAGGAGAATACCTGTAATCCGATAATCGGAGGAAGTATCCAGGAGGAGATCCAGGCCAGCGCTCCACCTGCCGGGAGCAATCCAGGTTGCGCCAGTTGAGCGTAGATAGCGTACTGGGCACTAGAGTGGCTGATGCTGAAAGCGAGACCGAGCAGGCAGAAGAGCCAGCCTACGGGGTTCTCAGGCCGGCGGGAGGCCACGAAAGCGCCCACGGTCGAGAACAGCACTGCGCTAAGCGTATTTTCTAGCCAGTAGTCATAGACGTGGACATCTGGATGAGAGAGGTTCCGTGTCAGGAGAAGGAGACCGACTGTCGTCAGCGCCACGGAGATCGCCCACAACGACCAGGCCAATCTGGATGCGGCGCGGGTGCTCATCTTTCCACGTCGCGATCCGCCGTCCGCAACCACAGCGGGATGGGCTCTAGCCATATCGTCTCCCACACCGTACAGACAAAGTCTTCTTTCGAACCAACCCTCGGCTCGCCATCCCAACGGCCATTGACGAGTACCCGACCCACGCTAAAATAGCCATCGAGATAGCTATGAGAGGGGTATGTGATGTCCAGGCGGTATTCCATTGCGGAGGCCAGGCACGATCTCGCAGCGATCGTACACGAGTTGGAGGGCCGCGACCTCATCGAGCTGACCCGCCGGGGGGAGCCGGTGGCGGTCATGCTCTCGCTCAGGGAGTACAGTCGCCTCACGGTGGGCAGGGAGAAGTTCTGGGATGCATACCTGGCGTTCCGTGAGACGGTTGATCTGTCAAGGCTAGGCATCGAGCCGGAGGTCTTCGAGGGGGTGCGGGACCCTTCCCCTGGGCGCGAGGCGCGCTTGTGAGTCGGTACTTGCTGGACACCAACATCATCTCCGAGCCACTGCGCCCGGCGCCCAACCCGAAAATCCTCGAGCGGCTCAGAAACCATCAGGCCCAGCTCGCTACCGCTTCGGTCGTCTGGCACGAGTTGTTGTTCGGCTGCTACCGGCTTCCTGATTCCGAGAGGCGGGCGGCGATCGAGGAATATCTCCAGCGAGTCGTCGCTACCTCCATCGAGATCCTGCCTTACGATGGACATGCCGCCCGGTGGCACGCTTCCGAACGCGCACGCCTGGCTTTGGCTGGGAGGACTCCACCGTTCGCGGACGGGCAGATCGCCGCCGTAGCCAGGACGAATGACCTCGTCCTCGTCACCATTAACCCGACGGACTACGATGGGTTTCGCGACCTTCGAGTCGAGGAGTGGCGAGAGTAATCCGCTCATTCCGTCGCCTCGCCAACGTACTTCGAGCGATGGCGACCGGAATCATTCGCTGGCGTCAACCACAACGACACAGGGGCCGGCTGCATAGTCGTCGAGATGACCGAGAGCAGGTCCGCATTCAACTGCTCCAGATCCGTCTCGTCGCGTAGTCTGGCCGAGAAGTCTTCCAGCGTCCTCCTGACGTCGTACTTCTTGCGATAGAAACGTCGGTCTATGATCCTCTGGATGCGCCGCCTCAGGGGATTGAACAAAGCAGCGATGGCAAGAGTAGAGGCGACTATGGCGAGCTGGTTGCTTTCACCGAAGAGCGGGGCTAGGAGACGCTGCAAGCCAACGACGCCGCCTACGTAGACGAGAACTAGCGTAGCGGTGAGAGAACCGTAGACAAGGGCGCGGTTTATGACCACGTCTATATCGAAGAGGCCCGAGCGCAGTACCGCAACGCCGATGGAGAGCGGTATCAGTAGCATGGTCAGGGGTACGAGTGCGCTGGCCAGGGATAGGATGAAAGGCGAACTAGTGCCCAGGGCTCTTGGAAAGAAGAAGAGTGGGGTCAGGAGGCCGAACAGGGCGCAGACCGCGACCACCGATCCGGCGACTACCCACTTCGTCTGCCGCTGCTGGCGCGGGTTGGAGACACGACGGTAACGGTAGATCTGCGAGCCGAGCATACCCAGGACGAGGCCCATGAACACCAACCCTTCCACGTTACCAGGGCCGAGAACAGAGTAGAGCTTCGGGAAGAAGTAGCCAGGGATCTGGAAGGCGAGGAAAGCCACGGCGAGCCAGCGTGTCCAACGTGGCGCGAACCTTCCGCCGGGGAAGAGCAGAAAGAACATCACGGCACCGAGCGAAGTCTTGTATGCGCCGCCTCAAGGGGTTGAACAGCGCTGCTATGGCCAGGGTCGAGGCGACGATGGCCAGCTGGCTGTCCTGTCCGGCCACCGGGCTCAGGAGACGCTGCAGTCCGGCCACGCCTCCGAAGTAGAGTAGCGCCAGCATCACGGTGAGAGAGCCGTAGACGAGGGTACGGTTTATGACCACGTCTATGTCGTAGAGTCGGTAACGAAGGACGTCGTAGCCCGCCGCAAAGAGTACGGGAACGAAGGAGAAGGTGGCAAGTAGCCCTCCGACCGTCTCGTATCCAAGATAGTAGCTTATGATCCCTGCGGCGCTCGCGAAGGGTAGGACCGCGGCAGTCGCGGCGATCCACTTTAGCTGTTGCCTCTCTACGCCTCGTGACCGGCGCAGGCGCAGGATCATGGCAATGGCCGCCAGGAGGAAACTCGCGGCCATCCCTGGCCATCCGATGGTGGAGAGCGTGTCGATAAGTGTGCGGGGTGGATCCTGACCGAGCGGGTTGACAACGCCTTTGAAGGGCGCGTCATCCAGCTTCGGGTCGAGGGCACCGCTCACCATCGTCGTGCAGGTGGTCAGGATGACGAGCCACAACACCACTCGCCAGCGCCGGCCAGGGAGGTTGCCGTTTGGAAAGAGCAGAAACAGTAGAGCCGGAGCGGCAAATAGCACTGGGATGAACATCAGGGTCGAGAGCAAGGCCATCACTGCGCCGCCGGGCAGGCTTCCCGGTTCGGTGTAGAGCGCGTAGACGCCGTAGCTCTGCACGAAATCCGAAGCGACAGCCGTCACGATGGCACCTGCGATGATCCAGCCAACCGGGTTCCCCGGACGGCGGTGGACAACGAGGACCCCCAGCGCGACGAACCCGAGCAGCACGAGTCCGAGTAGTACATTCACCACGACCCCGGCAGCCCCCGGTATATCACCGTTCAACTTGGAGAGGTAGATCCCTCCCAGTATCAAAACGAGCGTCACCGGTAACGTTATCCACGAGACGAATCGCGCGGCCCTGACGATCATTGGCTTGTCTCCACTTTCTGGTCCATTCTCCGCAGACGGCCGAGGATAGGGGCTTTCTATCATGGGCGCGATTCCTCGTTGGTACCTATTCTGCTGGACGGTCGCAGCCACAGGGACACCTGCGCTGGACGAACCGTCTCACGTACCACCCCGCGGAGATGCTCGTTCAGGCTGTCCAGATCGGTCTCGTCCCGTAGTCTGGCGGAGAAGGCCGCGAGGGTCTTGGCGGCGTCGTACTTCTTGTGGTAGAAGCGACGGTCGATAAAGGACTGGATACGTCTTCTCAGGGGGTTGAACAGCCCGGCGATCCCAAGGGTGGAGGCAACGATGACGAGCTGCGAGTCGCCGCCGGTCAGAGCGCGGAAGACGTACTGCAAAGAAGCTACTGAGCCGACATACACCAGTGCCAGCGAGATGGTGAGTGAACTGTAGACCAGGGCGCGGTTGATGATGATGTCGTAGAGGCGGTAGCGCAAGACGGCGAATCCCACGGCGATCGGTACCAGCGTGAAGCTACTCAGCGCCGCATACCCAAGGAGGTCCAACCACAACGGTGAGCCTGCCTGGAACCAGCCCCCCGATGGGAACACGAATGCGAAAACCATGGCGATCAGGTACAAGAAGCCGACGACAGAAGCAGCGAAGGCTATCCATTTGATCTACTGACGCTGCTCACCTCTCGAGCGCCGGTAACGCAGTACGAGGCTGAGAACGGAGGCGAGAATGCACAGGGGCAATAACGGCAGAATGATGTACGCTACGGTTTCCATCCAAGGGTAACCCTCCAACCAGAACGGGTTCTGTACGCCCCCGAGGTTCTGCAATGGCCCTGGGGTGAGTCCGACCAGGATACTAACCAGCACGATTACCGTCCCGGAGAGCCAGGCCAGAGGACGCCACCTCCTGGACGGTAGCCTCCCGTCGGGAAACAGCAGGAATACGTAGGTCCCCAGTAGTCCCACGGCGGGCACCCACATGAAGTTGTTTATCCCGGCGACCCCCACAGGGAATGGGACCGAGCCTGGACTGGCTACGCCGTAGACGGCGTAGTAGTCCGTCATACCCAAGAACATCCACAAGAGACCGTCCGCCAGGAGGATCCAGCCGATCGCGTTGCGGGGACGCCTTGAGGCGATCAGGGCCCCAACCAGTGGGAAGATCAGGAAATGTATCCCGCCCAAGAGGTTACCTACGGTGAGGTTGGCTTCCCAACTGCTTGGGATGTGCGCTGAGCGGGCGAGTACGAGCAGCGCGATGCTGGCTACGAACATTGCCACACATAGACCTGCCAATGACCAGGCCAGCAAGAAGACGACGCGCGCACCACCGTCCCCCGGCTTTGTTCCCTTGTCGCTTCCATCACAACGCCACTCTACAGTACTACCGTCTCCCAGTCGTTACGGAAAGCGTTACGAAGCGGATCTTTGCACGCTACACAGAACGAAGTCGGCGAGGGATTCGACGGTACGAAGGATATACTAATCTTATGGACCTCTTCGACGAATCTGGCCTGGAGAACCTGGCCGGCCGCGCCCCGCTCGCCGAGCGGCTGCGTCCCGCGACGCTCGACGAAGTCGTCGGACAGCCACAACTGACTGGTGAGGGCGGACCTCTACGGTCGGTCGTCGAGCGAGGCAGGATCGGCTCGGTCGTCCTCTGGGGACCGCCGGGTACAGGGAAGACGACCCTGGCCCGCGTGCTGGCGAACACGGTCGAAGAAGAGTTCGTGCCCCTCAGTGCCGTGACGAGCGGGGTAAAAGACCTCAGGGCCGCGCTGGACGGCGCCCGTGAGCGTCTCAAGTACGAGGGACGCGGAACACTCGTCTTCGTGGACGAGGTACACCGCTTCAACAAGAACCAGCAGGACGCCTTGCTCCCAGCCCTCGAAGAAGGGCTCGTGGACTTCATAGGCGCGACTACAGAGAACCCATCATTCGAGGTGACTGCACCGCTCCTCTCCCGCTCGCGTGTGCTCCGGTTGCGGTCGCTCACTGAGGAGGACCTCGGCCTTCTGCTCGACAGGGGTGTCGAGGCGCTCGGGGTCGAAGTCTCCGATGATGCGCGCGAGTACCTGCTGCGCCTCGCCGGTGGTGACGGTCGGCGGATGCTCAACGCCCTCGAGGTAGCGTCCGCAGGCACAAAGCGGGTCGGGGTCGCTGACGTGGAACGGGCTGTGGGGCAGAGGGCGCTCAGGTACGGGCGCGAGGAGCACTATGACGTCATCAGCGCGTTCATCAAGAGTGTGCGCGGCGGCGACCCCGACGCTGCGCTGCACTACCTGGCCAGGATGCTCGAGGCGGGGGAGGACCCAGTGTTCGTCGCCAGGCGGCTTGTGATCCTGGCCTCAGAAGACATCGGTAACGCCGATCCGCACGGCTTGCCCCTAGCAGTCTCGGCCGCTGAAGCCGTCAGGCTCATCGGGATGCCCGAGGGACGTATCCCCCTGGCCCAGGCTACGACCTATCTGGCATCGGCACCCAAATCCAACGCCGCCTACGCCGGCATAAACGCGGCGCTGGCCGACGTGCGCCGCGAGAACACACCAGAGGTTCCCATGCACCTCCGCAACGCCGTAACAGGTCTCATGAAAGAGGAGGGCTATGGCTCGGGCTACCGTTACGCCCACGTCGACGAGCCGGAAGGCATGAACGACAGGTATCTGCCCGATGAGATCTCGGACCGTGTCTACTACGGGCCGAAGGAGAGCGGGGCCGAGGCGGAGATCAAAGCCCGCCTGCAACGCTGGCGAGAGGGTAGAGCGGCACGCGAGTAGTAGAGGGTTCTATCCCTCATCCGGAGTGTAGATCCGCCGGAGCAGGGGGCTCTCGAACTCGCTGCTGAGGCAATCCATGTGGATCTCATCCCACAACTTGCCGCCCATCATACGGCATTGGCGCCGCCTGCCGATCTCTTTGAAGCCGGCCTTCTGGTAAGTTCTGATGCCTGCTGAATTGAACTCGAAGACCGTGAGCATGACGTTGTGCAGACCCAGGGCACTAAACGCGTAGTCGAGCATTAGGAGCGTCGTCTCCGTACCGTAGCCCTTGCCCCGACACTCAGGCTCGCCTATGAGGATACCGAAGGTGGCCGAGCGGTTTCGGTGATCAACGCCGTCCAATCCGGTGTTGCCGATAGGCCGCAGGGTCTCCTTCTCGTAGATCGTAAACGGCACGTTGCCTTCCGCCTTCGACTGCTGGTCGTACCAGTCTTGCTCTTTCTCCATCGTCACCGGGTGCGGCGGGAGAGCCAGCGTGCGCGTGGTGCCAGGGTCGTTGATCCAACGCTGGTAGAGTGGCAGAAGCTCCCGCCTCAAAGGACCAAGCGCCACGAGATCTCCCTCGATGTTCAGGATCGGCCCTCCGTTATCTTCCGTGCTCTGTCCCGTCATGGTCGAGGCTCTCCTCCCCATCTTGCTGACCGCTGATAGCTGACGGCTGACTGCTATCGAGAGCCGTCTTCTCATTGGTCGCCAGCAGCAGGCTGACGAACACGAAAGGCTCGAACCAGATGATGTAAGCGTAGAACCAGTAGTTGACGGTGAGCTGGAAGGCGATGACGAGCGCCGCAGAGAGTGCTGCGAGCCGGCGAAGAGACTTCTTGCGCGGCACGAAGGCGACGAGTACGGCGAGGAAGATCGCGAGCGCCATCAGCGGTCGTTGCAAGAACGCGAGCTGGGGGACCTGGCTGAACAGGGACCACGGGCTGATCCTATCGCCCTGGAAGGCGAGGGTGTTATCGTAGAAGAGTCTTGCCGCCTCGAAAGGATGCCCGTCGAGCAGGATGACCCAGAACGTGAGCAGTACGAGGCCAATACCCCCGAGTACGAAATCTACTATGGGCTTTCGCCTGCGCCCTTCGTACATGATCCATAACGGTCCGAGGACGAGAGGATAGAGCTTGACGGCGAACCCGGCAGCGATGCTCGCCCCCCGCGCTATTGGCGAGGCGGCCGCCGCGAGCCCTATGGCCGAGACGGCAGCGACGATGATGTCGTTGGTGTTGTTGTTGGTCGCGTACACGGTGTAAGGGAACGCCGCCCAGGCGAAGATAAGCGCTGCAGCCCCCTCTTTCCCCGAGAGCCTGTAGCCCAAGATAAACAGCGCCATCGCCCCCGCGACGAAGGAGAACAGCGTAAGGGCGTGGGCCGCTGGTAGGAAATCCCACTCTCCCGAGAAGCCGAACATGAGGACGAACGGAACGTAGAGCAGGTAGTTGAGGGGGCCGTAGGTGTCCCCTGTTCCGACGTCTTCTGGCATGTTGCCGTAGGGTACTGTGCCTTCCAGGATGCGGTCGGCGCCGACGACCCCGGCGTAGCCGACGTCTATAACGCGGGAATCGACGTTGAGGCCCAGGACGAGGCCGCCGGCGAGACCGGCGAGCACCATCAGGAGCCACATCGGGAGGTTGCTCGTCTTCTCGACCTTCTCTCCTATACCGAACCCCATGAGAAGGGTCCTGACGAAGAGGTAGACGAGCGGCGGGTACCACAGGACGACGGCCTCGAGGACTATCCCCTCCCTGTAGAAGCCGTGCGAGACCAGGAACCCGAGCAACGCCACGATGTCCAGGTTGCGAATGGCGAACAGTCTGTCTGTGCGCCAGAAAGCAGCGGCGAAAGCGAGCGCGAGCGGTAACCAGACCCACCAGTAGTTGGCCTGCTTGCCGTAGGCGCCGCGTACGCCCCTGGCCAGGTTCCACCCGACTTGATCACCGGTGTACACGTAGTCGAGGACCCAGGTCTTGTCGTTGACCCCGACGGTGGCGACCTCCTTGCCCTTCTCAGTTGGCCTGCCTCCGACCGCCCCCTTCTCGTCGACGTAGTAGCGGACCGTCCACGCGCCGTCTTCATACTCGGCCCCCGCGCTGTGTGGGCCGTGACTGGAGAGTTCCTCCCTGACCTCAGGGCTCGCGGCTGCGAGCTTGATCGCCCTCTCTTCCGAGAGCCTGGGGTATTGGATCTCATCCGCCTTCGGCGAGACCTCGACCCCGCTCACCGCTCCGGAATCGTCGGTGACCCTGAAACGGGCGACCTCCTCCCCTGAAGTCTGCTCCGTGAGGACTACCAGCCAAAGGTCCTTGCTGCCGTCGTAGTCCGCTGTAGTCTCGACGCTCGGCTTGGAGTAGTACTCCTCCAACTTCGGGACAAAACTAGCCTGCTCCAGCACGTCCGTCTCATCCATCTGGGAGCCGCGTCCGAAACCCATCGCGCACAGCAGCGGCAGAAGGAGCGCCACTAGCAACACCGTGCGCTTCACGAGGGTTTCTCCATTGAGTTGGTCTTTGGCAGGGTGAACATCATGGCGTTGAGGACGAAGCAGGAGAATCCGAAGTCCTTGAGGCCGGGCACGCCTTCTTGGAACACTCCCAAATTAGGAGGAGTCCTCCAGCTCCTGGCCGAAGAGCTCGGCGAGGGGTTCGAGGCCTTCGGGGGCGCCTGTGACGAGCAGCGAGTCTCCGCCCTGCAGCCTGTACGTATCGCGGGGCCTGTAGGTCCAGCGGCCGCCCCGGTTCACGGCGAGGGCGTACATCCCCGTCTCGGTCTCGATCTTGAGCGAGTCCAATGTCTTACCGTCGGCCGGGGACTCTGGGGAGACGGTCAGCTTCAGGACGATCTCATCTGACTCGCCGATCGCCGCGGAGAGCACGGGGTGGACCTCTTCGCCTTTCTCCACGACCCAGACCATCTCCATCGCACAGTCCGCGATGGTCTCAGAGGCGGTGGCGAGATGGAGGAGACCCCTTAGACGCGAAGAGTCCTCCGCACGGGGGGCGGCGAGCAGGACCCAGCGCTCCAGCCGGTAGCGCATCTCGTCCATCTCATCCTCGATGGCGATCACCTCACGGGCAAGTCCAGCGTCTCCGTAGAGCAGGGCCGAGTACGCGAGCCCGACAGCCACCTCGGAGAGGTTCTTCATCTCGATCAGGATGTCCACCGCGCGGTCGATCTCCGAGAGCTCGCCGGCGGTCGACGCGGGCTCAGGGGCGTCTCCGAGCGGACGGGCGCCGGCGAGCTCCCTGACTTCGGAGACGCCCTCTGGCGGGCCCTGCAGGAAGAGTACGTCGCCGGCCCTAAGGACGTCCTCGGGCTCGGGGTCGAAGTTCCAGTCGTCTTCTGAGCGGAGGGCGATAGGGCGCATCCCCGTCTCGACGGGCAGGTCGACTTCGCCCAGAGAGCGGCCGTCCAGGGCGCTATCCGCGTGCACGCGGACGCGGGAGGGTATCTCTTCGGCCTCAGGGATATCGTGAAGGAGCTCGGGCGGGATCCCTAGCCGCTTGACCACGATCTTGGCTATGTCGACGGCAGCGTTGCCGATCTTCTCAATGTCCTGGACGACCTGGAGGATTCCCGCCATCTGTTCCGCATCGGCAGGACTCCTAGCGGCCAGGATGGTTAGCGTGCGCATGTCGAAGACCAGGTCGTTGAGGCGCTCCTCCAGGTGGGACACCTCTTCGGAGAGGTCCTCTGAGTTGTAGAAGATCGCCGCGTAGGCGAGGTCGACCATAAGCTCCGAGGTGTTCTTCGCCTCTACCAGCATCTCCTTCACGTTCCTTGGTCGCGTCTCACGCATCTCTTACCCCACCAATCCGAAAACGATAAGGGCTATTATAAGGCTCATAAAGCCGAGTAGGTCCACGGCCGCCGTGATAATCGGGATGCCGTAGGTGTCAGGGTCCAACCCTAGCCTGTAGCTAATGGTCGATCCATAGTAAGCCGCGAGGACCGCGGCCGTTGTGGCGATCAGGCCGGCAAGGGCGCTGATCCCGATCATCGCCAGGAAGCCAGGGCTCGTCCCCTCCGGGAAGAGCGCCACGGCTAGGAGGTGCGAAGCACCTCCGATAAACACGTAGACTCCTGCGGCGAAGATGTAGGTGAGCGTGAAGTCCCTGAAAGCCGCGAACTGCGGTACCCCGCGCGGCGCTATAAGGCCGAGGTGGATCTTCGAAGAGAGGCGGCTCGAGAGGATGCCGCCGAGGGCGCCGCCCTCCTGCAAAAAGGCTGGCAGGAGTATGCTCAAGGCCAGCAGCGTCGTGAACTGCTCCTCGCGGTTCTGCAGCGCGACGCCGACCAGGATGGTCACGGTCCCCGTCATGGCCAGGATGGGGAACGATTCAGCCAGGATGCGCCTGAGGTTCTCGACACCAGCCCTGAGGCCGAAGTACCCCGCCGCCCCCGCCACCAAGACAAGCGCGGCCCCGAGGACCGAGGAGAAGACAGGGATGCCTATAAGGTATGTGGCGATGACCAGTGAGGGGAGTGTGAGGATATCCCCCGCCGCAGTCAGCATCGGGGCCCCGATGTTATCCATGTCCCATCCGCGGGCTACCGAGAGGCGGGCGACGAGGACCGTGATCCCGAGCAGTAGCACGCCGGCAATGATCCCACCCGCCGTGGATATGATGACGTAGTCGACGACCGAGAGCTCCGTCTCGACGCCGAGGATGCCGCAAAGGACTCGCGCCAGGAACGCGAGGAACACACCAGAGACGAGCGATAGAACAGCCGCGGCCTGCACGTTCTCGGCGAGCACGCCGCGCCTGAGGTCGAAGCTGAAAAGGCCGGTCTGAATGGAAGTCGAGAGCCTGCTGCCCATGGCCCCGAAGATTGCGCCGCGCATCCCTATGGCCGCAGGTATAAGTACCGCGAGCCCGACGAGCTCTTCGAGCGTGCCGGAGATGCTGGCGAGCACGATGCCTGCGATCAGCTCCCCCGCCGAGGAGAGAAACAGCGCGGCGAACCCCTGACGAAGGGTCTCCTTCTCCTCTGTGAGGTAGCCGTAGACCTTGGGCCGCAGGCGTGGCCGGTTGCGCAGCCTCTCGCGCACCCCACCCTCCCGGCCGCCCTCTCGCCACCTGACCCGTCTTTTCTCTCTCTCGGACACGGGGAATGTATAGACCCTGCCGCCCGCAAAGTAAAGTGGTTCTGAGGTGCCGGGGTATCTTGAACAGCTGCCGCACTTTCGGGAGGGTGGCCATGCCACCTCCACTTGGAACGTCGAACAAACGCCCTGGAAAAGAAGACATGCGCGAACACGAGGCTATTGAGACGAAAGAGCAGATTCGTGGCGAGGCATGATCTCAAAATGGAGATTACTGAACGGAGGCAGAGGGTGCGTTCTCGCGGGTGGCTCGTATCGTCTCGTTGCTGAGGATGGGCCAGACTACTACTGCCAGTACTGTTACCGAAAGCGAGGCGAACCAGAACGGCGCGGTGAGACCGAAGCCACGGGCGAGGACGCCGCCGAGGATGGCTCCTGCGGACATGCCGCCGAGCCCGAGCAGCCGATAGGCGCTATTTACGCGCCCTAGCAACCGCTCCGGGATGATCTGCTGGCGCAGTGAGATGGTAACGACGTTCCAGACGATGGCGTGGAAGCCGAAGAGGGCGAGCATGACCCCGACCACGAGCGGCTCGTGCGAGAGAGCAATTACGCTTGTGCTCGCAGCTTCGATCAGGAGACCTATCCGCATAATCGTGCCCGCGCCGAGCCACCCGACGAGCCGTTCTGCGGCAAGACTTCCTGCGATCCCGCCGACAGCCACGGAGGTGAGCAGCACTCCGTAACCGAGTGAGCCCAGACCCAGCCGCTCTTGGGCAAAGAGCACGAAGATCGAGATCGTGGCGGTCATCGTTAGGTTCATGATCCCCAGCGAGACTGCCAGGGTGCGCAATAGCCTGTTGCCCCATAGCCACCTAATGCCCTCTGAGATCTCCGCACGCAGCGTGGTTGGAGGTGTTCCTTCCTGACGTTCGACCCGAAAGTTGCCGCGCATAAACAACACGAGCGCCGCGGCGGCAGCGAAAGTGCCGGCATCCAGAAAGAATGGAACGGAGGCCGCTACGGCGAACAGGAAGCCGCCCAGCGGCGGGGCGGCGAGCTCGTTGGATACGATCTGACCTCCAAGCAACCTGCCGTTTGCCTTCTCCAGGCAATCGCGTTGCAACACAGCGGGCAGGATGGAGACCGAGGCCGTATCGAAGAGCGTCTCTGCCGTACCCATGAAGAAGAAGACGGCGTAGAGCAGCGGGATGCTCACGAAGTCCATAAGCACGGCCAAGCCGAGGAAACCGAACAGCACCATACGGAACACGTCCACCACCACCATCAGCCGCCGACGGTCGAGCCTGTCCACTAGCGCGCCGCTTACCAACGAGAAGAGCAGCCACGGTACCCGCTGGGCGAAAGCTATCCCGGCGACCAGCACCGGGTCCCGGGTCAGGGAAGCGACTAGCAGCGGTCCGGCGACCACAGTGACCCCGTCGCCAAGGTTTGACACCGTGCTCGCCGCCCACAGCTTTCTGTACTCTGGCCCGAGATCGCCTCTCGACAACCCTTGTACCTCCCCGTCGTTCCGAGACAAGGAAAGAGTCTATAAGAGTCCTACTAACGATACAGGGCTGCCGCAGATCCCTTCGCATGGCTCGCGGCAGCCCTGTGTGACACGGTTCGTATATTAGTTGACGCCAGACTGCTTCGTTACTGACCTCGCGGCCGCAGGCTATGATGAGAGCGGCCCGAGGGTACTCGCCATCCTATATGCTATATGGGACGTCGAGCGGCATGCGAAAGGTCGATCCTTTCGCCTGACGCGGCATCAGGTCGGGTTTATCTGGACTGTTTACTCTGCGTACGCAGTTACGTTTGAGCTATCGGGCTTGGTGCTCCCGAAGAATGAGCTTTCAGGCTCTCTTCGGCGACGCCCAAGGCCTCCTCGTCCAACTTGGCCTCCTGTGCCATGTTCCATACCTGGGAGATTATTACCGGCCAGAAAACCAGCGCGGTGATCACCGTAGGGATTGCCTGCTGACCGAAGATGCCTACGCCTGCGTCCACCTGGGTCCCGCCTTCGACGGGCTCTACCTTTATGTTTAAGGCGGTCTTCATGCCTATGATGGCCTTGAAGGTGCCTCCCCTGCGGATGCTGACCTGCACCCCTCCCGCGGGGAGGTGCGTCTCGGTAGCCTCGAAGTCTTGACTTTCGAAATAACGCATCAAATCCTGGGAAACAGGGGTAAGGTCGTCAACAACGTAGGGCACGGTTTTGGTGGAATTGAAGGTCCCCAACTCGATGTCTCCTTTCAGAATTGGTGTCAGGCCTTGCCGGTATCTTCTACGTAGCCTCCCTCTAAGACCTCCTTCAGCACGGTAGCATTCCCCAGCGGATCCAACACTAGCACGAGACTGGGCTTGAGACAAACCTTCGTAGATCTGCCTTAGAGAGGTCCTGGGCGTTGGAGCCAGTCACTGCGCCGAAGCGGAGCTTTGGACGCGTTGCACTTGGAACGCCTGGGATCGTTAGCGGCCCACAAGATACGATAGCACGAGGGAGATTCATCCCGGCCCACGGGTTTACGGTACGAGCGCTAGTCGAAGTCGGTGGGGAGGTTCGGGTTACGATGGTACTCGAAGAACCGTTCGATCTGGGCCGGGGTGACGCGGGAGACGGACAGCTCGGGGAGCTCCTCCTCGCCGAAGAATTGCGCTCCTTCGGTGTCCACGTCGGACGACGGGGTCTCATCCAGGATCTCACATAAGAACACCAGCTTGTAGACGTGGTAGGGGATAGGCGGGTGGGCGTGCCTGTCGCGGTCGTAGGCCGCGAGCAGCCTGGCAGGCCTCACCCTGTAGCCTGACTCTTCCAGAGTCTCGCGGGCTGCGGCTTCTGACGGGGATTCGCCCACGTCTGCCCAGCCTCCAGGCAAGGACCAACCCCCTTCGCCTGGTTCCTTGACGAGCAGGATCCGGCCTTCCCTGAACACCGCGGCCCGAACGTCTACCTTCGGGGTCGCGGGGCCTGTTTCGACCGCGAGCAGGACGCTGGCTTCCTCCAGCGTCCCTGTGGAGTGGGCTACGAGTATCTCGGCCGCCAGCTCCCTGAGCTGTTCGTAGCGCCCGCGGTCGTAGTCATCTTTCGTATAGGTAAGGCCGTCCTGGGCTATGGCTTGCAGGCGCCTGCTCCACCGCAGCCACTGCGGGTCAGGGAGTTTATCGCCTACTATGCTTCGCCGTCCCCCGCCGCCCCTTCGCGGGCCTCGTCCTGCTCGGTCTCGCCGCCGGGACCGCCGTAGATGGTGGTAAGTATGATGGCCACGAGCCCGAGCGGCGCCAACCATCCGGGGAGACGCAGACCCAGGGCGCGATCCAGTGACCACTTTCCTGGACCGTTCAGGATGAGCGCCGTCGCGGCCGCTATGTTGGTGACGGGTAGCTCTGCGCCGCCTTCTGTGACCCAGATCGGCTTGCCCTTGTGGGCGGTAACCGTCGCCATAGCCATCGAGCCGATGACGCCCAGGGGACCGAGCGGGTTGAGGAAACCGAGCAGCGTGAGTACGCCTCCCCCGAACTCCGAGAGCCCCGCCATAACCGCCCAGGGACGCCCCGGCTTGAGGCCGAGCATCTCCATGAAGCCGCTCGTGCCTTCGAGACCGGGACCGCTGAACGAGCCGAACAGCTTCTGCGCGCCATGGCCCGCTAGCAGTCCACCGAGCACCACCCGCAATAACAATGCCGCCAGATTACCCATCTTGTCCTCCTTGGTTAGCCTTCTCTCCAGATCTTCAACTTCGTGCTGTCCCGCCTTCCACGGTTATGGGATCTAGTCCTGCCTCTATCTCCTCCCTTCGCTCCTCCAGGAATGGGGGGAGGGAGAGCCTCTCGCCGAGGTGCGCGGCGTCCTCGTCTGTGGCGAAGCCGGGTCCGTCGGTGGCGATCTCGAAGAGTACCCCGCCAGGCTCGCGGAAGTAGATCGAACGGAAGTAGTAGCGGTCTATTTGCGGGGTTACGCCGAGCCCTGAGCGTCGGATCCTCTCCCTCCACGCCGCGTGCTCCTCGTCATCCGGCGTCCTGAAAGCGATATGATGCACGCCGCCACGCCCCAGATGGGTCCATGGCGCATCGGGCTTCTCGACTACCCGAACCGTGGTCCCAGGACCCCCGGCACCCACCTCGAAGGTTACACGCTGGCTTTCTCCGTTTGTGCGCTCACCCACCTTTCGGAAGCCGAGGACCTCGTTGAGAACCCACGCGGTGGGCTCCAGCTCCCGTACCGTCAGGTCGACAGCCCCGAGCCCCCTGATCCCCATCTCCCGCGGAACGGGGCTCTCCTCCCACGGAACACCGCCCTGTGCTCCTTCGCCCTCGTCGGCGGAGAGGCGAAGCCGCTGCCCCTCAGGGTCGGTGAAGTCGAGGTAAGTCCGGTCTTTACCTTCTTCGATGCCACTGTTATCCACGCCGAGATCCTGGAATCGCGCGGTCCACCAGTCGAGCGCAGCTCGGTCGGGGATGCGCAGCTCGGTAGTCGAGACCTCGCCCGCGCCGGGATGGTTGGGGGCCACGCGCAGATGGGGCCAGTCGAAGAAGGTGATCTCGGTGCCAGGGTTGCCCACTTCGTCTCCGTAGAAAAGGTGGTAGGCGGAGACGTCGTCCTGATTGACCGTCTTCTTTACGAGCCGCAAGCCGAGCACGTCGGTATAGAATGCCACATTCTCCGCGGCGTTCGTCGTGACCGCAGTCATGTGGTGCAGGCCGCCCAGTTCCATCGCTATCCTCCGATCGCTCATCTAACGTTTCTTCCAGTACGCGGCACAAGGGCACGCACTCCGCCACTAATGCGCCAGACCGGAAGCCCCTGTACCTTGTGCTGGTAGTAATACAGGTCCACGTCGAGTGGGGCAAGCAACGCCGTAGCCAGGTACTCGAGGTCGAGCCCGGCGTCTACGTCTCCTTCGTCGACCGCGCCACGCAAGAGCCCGAGGACGGTCGAGCGGCGCCAGTCGTACGCCGGGTGCGAGAAGCGCTCCAGACGGTCAGCCCCGCACAACGGTTCGTTACCGCCGTAGAGCAGGTCAAGGTTCTCCGCGGTAAAGACCACAAGTTGGTTCAGGAAGGCGTCGAGCTTCTCGACGGCCGGCGTCCCTGGTTCGCGCAGGATCTCCAACGTCTGTCCTTGGAGTTGCTTCGTCGGCTCATCGAGAAGCGCCTGACACAGAAAGCCCTTGTGCGGGAAGCGCCGGTACAGCGTACCCTTCCCGACACCAGACGCCCTAGCTATCTCCTCCATCGTGACGCACGTGACACCGCGCTCCTCGAAGAGCGTCCGGGCCGTCTGGAGGATCACACGCCGGTTGCGCGCCGCGTCGCTGCGCTCCCCCTCATGGGCCGACGGACGCCCCAGATGGTCCAACATCCACCCCTCGTGTTGTATCCGCGCATGCTCCACGACTACCATCCTCTATAAGGCCCCTCTATAAGGTCTTTCCACAAGGCTTCTCCATAAGACCTTGACACCGGCAGTCTACCGCGCTACCCTCGCACTTTAAAGTGGACTCACGTCCATTTTTGACGATGTAGGCGACAGGAGCACGGACAGCAAGAAGGAGGAATCATGGAAGGCGGGAGCAACGAGGGGCGTTTGATCCTGGTCAGCGGGGCCACGGGCCAGCAGGGTGGAGGTGTGGCGCGGAACCTGCTGGAGCGGGGTTTCGGCGTACGGGCGCTCACCCGGGATCCGGAGAAGTCCGAGGCGAGAGTGGTCGCTGACCTTGGGGCCGAGGTCGTGAGCGGGGACCTCGAGGACCGTTCGTCCATCGAGCGGGTGCTTGAGGGTGTCCATGGAGTATTCTCGGTGCAGCAATTCTGGGAGTCAGGCGTCGAAGGTGAGGTAAAGCAGGGTGTGCTACTCGCTGACGCTGCGAAGGCGGCTGGCGTCGACCACTACGTCTATAGCTCGGTCGGAAGCGCGCACACGGAGACGGGCATCCCGCACTTCGAAAGCAAGTGGGAGGTAGAGGAGCACGTGCGTGCCAGCGGCGTACCCTACACGGTACTGCGCCCGGTCTTCTTTATGCAGAACTGGGAGATGATGAGGGAACCGATCCTCGGCGGCACGCTCCCCCAGCCGTTGGATCCCGAAAAGCCTTTCCAGATGGTCGACGTCGAGGACATCGGCGTCTTCGCCGCCATGGCCTTCGAGAACCCGGAAACTTGGATCGGGCGCGAGGTAGACCTCGCTGGGGACGAGTTGACCATGCCTGAGATAGCAGGGACGTTCTCGCGGGTGATCGGACGCGACGTCGACTACTTCCAGGTGCCCTGGGAAGGGTTCGAGGAACAGATGGGCGAGGAGTACGCCGTCATGTACCGGTGGTTCAACGAGTACGGCTACGAGGCCGACATCCCCGCCTTGAGAGAGGAATACCCAGGGCTTGTCTCCTTCGAGCAGTACCTACGCGCCCGCGGCTGGGAGAACGCCGCGGTAGCTTCGGAGGCTCGCTCAGGGGGCTGACCACTCGCCTGGGGCCGCGCGCGGCGGTACCATGGGGCCGTGAGAAGCGGTACCCACACCTTCCTTCAGACCACACGCGTCCACTTCGGCGCCGATGCTCTGGAGAAGCTCGAAGAGGAGGCCCGCTCCTATGATCGGGCCTTCGTGATCACCGGGCGCAGCCTGAACGAGAAGACCGGCCTCATCCGCCGCGTCGAAGCGTTGCTCGGCGGCAGGCACGCAGGGACCTTCGCCGGTATCGGGCAGCATACCCCCGGCGGGGAGGTCGAGGAGGCAGCCGCCGAAGCGGAGGCGGCGGCAGCAGACCTGCTCGTCAGCGTCGGCGGAGGCAGCGTAATAGACGGCACCAAGGCCGTGGCGCGGCAGCTGGGCTATCCTACACAGGTGGCGATCCCGACGACCCTTTCCGGCGCCGAATGGGCCAACAGGGCAGGGGTAACGGACGAGAGCGCGGGGAGGAAGAGAGGCTTCGTCGACCCTAAGACCGTTCCGCGGGTCGTTGTGCTGGATCCCGAGGCTACTGTCTATACGCCGGAGAAGCTCTGGCTCTCGACCGGTATTAGGGCCCTGGACCACGCTGTCGAGGGCTGGCTCTACGGCGGCGACCATCCCGTTACCGACGTAACCGGCCTCGAAGGTGCACGGCGCCTGATGGAGTACCTGCCGCTTTCGAGGCGCGATCCCGAGGACCTGGATGTGCGGCTAGAGCTGCAACTCGCCTCCTGGCTCGCTTACTTCGGGCCGATGAACACGCCGATGGGTCTCTCGCACGAGCTTGGGCGTAGGATCGGGGCCACCTACAGGGTGCCGCACGGCATCACCTCCTGCATCACCCTCGCGCCGAGCCTCGAAGTAGCCAGAAGACGCATCCCCGAGGGGCGGTGGAGAGATCTCTCGGACGCCTTGGGCGAGGACCCGCCGCGGCGTGTGGCTTCGCTGGTCGAGGAACTGGGTCTACCAGGCAGCCTGCGCGAGGTAGGGGTGCCTGAGGAGGATCTCGAAGCTATCGCAGGGGAGTACGGTGACGAGGCCGGAGAAGCACTGGCGATTCTGAAGGCCGCGTACTAGAGGATGCTCACTACCCTCGGCGACTACAACAGCAACGGGTCGGCCAAGACTTGCGCACACGAAAGCTGACAAGCGGAGGCCTGAATGGCCGGAGCGTGCTGACATGCTGATGCGAGAGCATCACAACTCCAGGCGCGACTCTTCCAGGTCGAGTTCGCGCTCGATGCGGTGCATGACCTCGTCCCCGATCCTGCCCTCGTCGCGCATCCTGATGAGCCTCTGGCGCTGCGCCCCGAGCAGCTCGACCATGAGACGCTGGTAGGCGGCCGAGCGTTCTTCGACGCCGTCAGGATCGCCGTCGAAGCGGGAAGCGAACCGGTTGCGGCGGTACGTGTAGAGCCCGCGTATGCGCTCCGTCGTGTCCTCACGCACCCAGTCTTCCTCGCCAAGTTCGTCCAGGCGCTCCAGGGCGGCCTCAGCGACTTGAATGCGGCCGTGGGTCTCTTCTTTGTCCCCGATGTGGTCGTCCTCGAGACCGAGGGCCCGGATCAGGACGGGCAGGGAGAGACCCTGGACCACGAGCGTGGCCAGGATCACGCAGAACGTCAGGAAGATGATCAGGTCGCGCCCGGGAAATGACAACCCCGACGCCGTTTGGAACGGCAACGCGAGGGCCGCTGCCAGCGAGATAACGCCCCGCATCCCGGTCCACGCTACGACCGAGACACTGCGCCAGGAAGGTGAGGGGTCTCGCTCCCTGATGCGGCGGCTGACCTTCCGTGGCAGATACGTAGCAGGGAAGACCCAGACCATGCGCACGAGGATCACGGTCAGGCTCACAAGGACTGCGTAGGCGATGAGTTGGCCTGCCGAGTACTGCTCGAGCCCTTCTACCACGCTCCCTAGTTGCAGCCCGATCAGGATGAAGATCAGACCGTTCAGCAAGAACGTTATCAGCTCCCAGGTTGCGAACCCCTGAAGGCGCGTCCCCGATGAGATTATGTAAGGCCCCTTGCGCCCCAGATACAACCCCGTAGTCACCACCGCGAGAACGCCGGAGAAGTGGAGATCCGCAGGAACGCCGAACAGTCCATGGAGCGCTTCCCACACTGTGTGCGGCAGCTCTTCGGCGGCCAGGTACGCGACGAAAGGTGTGAGCAGCGAGACGGTGTTCTGTACTGAGGGGTCTTCTGAGAGGTGGCGGCGGGTCCAGACGACGAGCCAACCCACTGCGAAGCCGACGGCCACCCCGCCCACAGCGCCGACGACGAACTGCAGGCCTGCCTCCCAGACCGAGAAGGCGCCGGTGACCACAGCGGCGACGGCGACTCGGTAGGCGACAATGCCAGTGGCGTCGTTGACGAGACTCTCGCCCTCCAGGATCGTGACGATGCGGCGGGGCACACCGAGGCGCTGGGCTACTGTGGTGGCGGCGATTGCGTCGGTGGGAGAGACGATCGCCCCTAGCACGAACGCCGCCGCCCAGGGCAGATCGGTAACGGTGTGGACTACTGCGGCGACCACGATGGTCGTCATTAGTACGAGTCCTACGGCGAGCAGCGAGATCGCCCTGACGTTCGCCCGAAAGTCGCGCCACGAAGTAAAGAGCGCCGAGACGTAAAGCAAGGGCGGCAAGAACAACAGGAATACTAGCTCGGGGTCGAGCACCACCGGCGGCAGCCCCGGTACGAACCCGAGCGCCGATCCGCCGAGAACCAGCAGGATCGGGTAAGGTACCCCGAGCCGCGTGGCGAGGGTGGCAAGCGCCGCCACCGCAAGGAGAAGACCGAGGATTATCTCAATCTGGGGCAACTCTCACTTCCATTGAGTCGGGCTCAGACAAAACGCTCCGTCATAAGTTGCGTAACGTGGGCGTATCGGCCGAGCTCGCCCAGGAGTTGCTGTACCTGCCCGCTCTCCATATCCCTGCCCAGTTGTTCCAGGTCGCTGATTCCGACCGAAACGACGTACTCGTATGGCGGCTCGCCGCCCGACTCAGGAAGGCCACCCACCCTGTAGCCGAGCCACTCGTCAACCGAGGCGAGGTCGAGTATTGCTGGGACGTAGCGCTCCTCGAGCCACGTCTCGTATTCTTGTGGTGTCACGTCTTCCTTCAGGTTGACCAGCACGATCATCGTCGGCACCGTTGCTCCTCTCTTTTCCGGAAGAGGTGATCTGCTGCCTGGTTCAAGCCTTCTCGTCGAGAATACACCACCTCTCCGTGGCTCGAGCCTGTGCTCTCGCTGTGAGACCTTCTGGCGTCACCAGGGTAACGTCGTCCTCTTGTTCATGGCTCGGAAGTGTTTGGGGTACGCCGTGAGAGGCGTAAGCATCGTCTATGAGGCAGAAGGGCACGGACACGGCCCTTCCAGGTGCTCGAGTGGCTCAGTATGATGAGTGTGGGCTATCCGAGGTTCCTTTCGTCGAGTATTCGGATAGCCTCCGTTGTACCATCAATCTACGCAACCCGCATCTGGCAGCTCTAGCACTGAGTTCAGCCCGAACCGCGCTGACACCGGGCTCAGACTGGCACCCGCTCCCTGAACGCTGTCTCCAGGCCAAGCTCCCTGGCGGCGTGGAGAGCCTCAGGGACCTGGGAAAAGTACTCGGGGGACAACTCCACGCAGCACGAGGGGCTTTCGGCGAAGTTCATCCGCCGGAACAGGTCCCCGAGCGGGATAGTGCCTCTGCCTGGTGGGAGGTGCAAATCTCCGAGCCCGTAGACCGTGTGCTCGGAGACCGCCGGCTCACCCGTGAGGTTCGTCCTCTGCAGGTTGTCGTGAAGGTGTACGTGGCGAACGAGTGGTGCCAGGGCGGCGCACTCTTCGATATAGTCGAAGCCGAAGACGCCCGCCGCGAGGGCTGCATGTCCCACATCCAGGCAGATGCCGACAGCGGGATGCCGGACCTTATGGATCTGCTCGGCCAGCTCGGAGGGCCAGACCGAGTAGTCGTAGACCGTGCCGCGCAGGATAGGCTGCTCGGGGTAGTAGTTCTCGACGACGATAGCCAGGCCCAGATCTTCCGCCAGGTCTCCAGCCCACAGCAGGGCTGAGCGTTCGGCGATGAGCTGGTCACTCATGCTGTGCCTGAAGTCGCGCGCGGCCACCCGCTGGCCGGCGTGGCAGACTACCACCTCCGCGCCGATAACGTGCGCGAACCGGAGGCTGGCGTCGAGGATGTCCCGCTGAAGGGCGGGTGAGGTTGTATCCATGAGGTTGACCTCGAGCGGGGCGTGCACCGTGTACGCCAGGTCCGCCTCCAGCAGAGAGTCCCTGACCGCTCTTAGCCTGATCTCATCGAGGCTGCCGCCGAGAATGACCCCAAGATGGTGGGGCCAGATCTCGACGAAATCCGATCCTGCGCCCTTCAGGGTCTCGAGGTCCTCCGAGAGCTGGCAGAGGTTGTCCAGATACAGTCGGGACAGGTTGGTACCCACACTCCGAAAGGCCATACGGTCCATCCTCCCTTAGAGCCGCACGAGATCGCGCGCAGTATAGGCTCGCCGATACTTCCTTGGGTGAAACAAAGGTTAACGATGGGTAAAACCTGGGTTTAACCGGCTCTGTAGTATAAGCTCACATGATCTTAGGAGAACACGGACCCGAGGGGGGATAGCCGGATTGAGCAGCTACGAGAACTACACGCACAAATCCGGTAACTACGACAGGACCAGGGAGCCGGTCGGGACCGAGGTCATCATAGGCTGCCTCGCCCACGCGCCGGTGCCTTTGGATCGGACGGTGATACTGGATGCAGGGTGTGGCACGGGTAGCTACTCCGAGGCGCTGCTCGGTTACGTCGGACGAATCGAGGCTGTAGACCTCAATCCAGGCATGCTCGAGGCCGCCGCGCGCAAGCTGGCCTGGGCAGAGGGCCGTATCTCCTTCCATTCCTCGAGGATCGATGAGCTGCCCTTCGAGGAGGCGACTCTCGACGGGGTCATGATCAACCAGGTACTCCACCACCTCCCTGACGATGCCTCAGAAGGATTCCCTGCCCATCGCCTGGCCTTCAGAGAATTTGCCAGGGTTCTGAAGCCAGGCGGCATCCTCACGGTCAGCACCTGCTCCCAAGAGCAGCTGCGCCACGGCTACTGGCACTACCCCCTGATCCCGGAGGCCGCCGATGCTCTCCGAAACCGCTACGTCCCCCTCGACGAGCTGTTCGAAATCCTCGATGATTGCGGTTTCGCGCACCGGGGAAGCTTCGCGCCGGTCGACGCCACGGTACAGGGCGAGTCTTACTTCGACCCCCGCGGTCCCCTGAACCAGGAGTGGCGGGACGGAGATTCAGTCTGGTCGCTGGTCGCCGGAGATCGCCTGGACCACGCGCTATCCAGGCTCCGTAAGCTGGACGAGCGAGGAGAGTTAGAGACCTATGTGGCGCGCAACGACGCCCTGCGCGGCCACATCGGCCAGGCAACCATCGTTTACGCTTCCAGAAGATAGTCTCGCAAGGTTTCGAACGCTCCTCAGTTTGTGCACGGTTAACATAGCGTTTACAATCGTTTAACCACATCATGGGCGTTGGGGAGCGCCTTTCTAAACGGATACAAGAGAGGAGCAGGATTGGAGAGAGTGTATGCTGCGCTCGCGCGCGTGCCCCTGTTCAGGAACCTACGGCAAGAAGAGATCAAACTCGAACCACTCAGCGGCACTTTAACCAACGTCTCTTACAAGGTGACGGCGGGTGCAGCAGCTTACGTGCTGCGGATCGCCGGAGAAGGTACCTCCGACTATATAGACCGGGCCGCAGAGAAGCACAACGCGAGGGTTGCGGCAGCAGCCGGTATCAACGTAGAGGTTATTTACTTCGATGCTGAAGACGGCACGATGGTAACCCGGTTCGTCGAAGGGATTTCTATGCACGGGGAGCAGGACTGGAGCAGGGAAGTCGCGGCGCCGATCAGGGCAGCGCTGCTGCTCAAGCGGGTTCACCGCCTGAGAAAGGTTTTCGCGTCCCGCTTCGATGTCTTCGCCGAGATCGAGGACTACGTCAAGCTCTTAGGCGGATGGCCCCCGACGCTGCCGCAGGAGTACTACGAGGTAGGACAGAAGGCGAGGGCGGTACGCCTGGCGCTGGAGGCTTCCCCTGTCCCGCTCGTACCCTGCCACAATGACCCGTGGCCTGGGAACCTACTGGATGCGGGAGCGCGCATCTATCTCATCGACTGGGAATACTCAGGCATGAACGATCCGATGTGGGACCTTGGAGACCTCTCCGTCGAGGCTGGGTTCGGGCCGGAGCAAGACCGCCTGATGCTGGAGGCCTACTGCGACGGCGCAGCTTCTCCTGCGCTCTACTCGCGTCTGGAGCTCTATAAAGCAATGAGCGACCTCCACTGGTCTCTCTGGGGCTTCGTCCAGCACGCGAAAGACAACCCGGCGGAGGACTTCTGGAGCTATGCTCTGGGGAGACTCGAACGCTGCACGGCGCGTATGAGCAGCGCAAAATTCGACCCGCATCTGGATGCGGTACGCGCGGACCGCCCGCCGACGCTCTCACTTCGGCCTCCACCCCCAGGAGCTCCTCGTCCCACGGGGGCGCTCACGAAGGGCTCGATAAGGTAACCGCCGTAAGCCTCCACGACGTCCGCGTCGCCGTTCACGGCGCTGCCGTTGGAACAGTCAATGAATCTCATTATAGATGTTCACCTCAGGCGGGTGCCGTTTTGCCTTCATGTTGGCCTATCCTCTTGGTCTGGGCGGTGCGGCCCTTGCCCTCCATTATGACCGCCGCCGCGACCGCGCTCGCGACAGCCAGGCCCGCGGCTATGAACATCGCGAGCCTGAAGCCAGCCAGAAACGACTCTTGGATGGCACGTTCGACCTTCACCCCCGTCTCTTGGCTTACGCCGGAAGGGACCTCCGCCCCGCCGAGGTTCACCTTCTCCGCCTCGAGCTGCTCTTGGGCCTGCGGTGAGAGATCCAGGCTCTGCACCCTGGTGTCGAGGCCGCCGGAAAAGACCAGGAAGACGAAGATACCAAGCACGGGGATCGCGAGCAGCCCGGCGGTCCTGGAGACGGCGTTGTTGACGCCGGAGGCCAGGCCTGAGTGACTGCCCGAGACCGAGTTCATGGCCGTCGTCGTAAGCGGCGCTATCACGAGGGCCATCCCGAGGCCGAGCACCACGATAGCGGGGAAGAACGTCGTCCAGTAAGAGCCGCCCAATCCTGGCCGGGCGAACAGCACGAAGCCGGCGGCGGCTATGACGGGGCCGATCATCAGCGGCAGCCGAGCCCCGAAACGGGTTACCAGGCCACCGGCCCACCGGGAGATCAGGAACGTGATGATAGTGAAGGGCAAGAACGAGCTACCCGCCGCCGTGGCCGAGTAGCCGTGGACCTGGATCAGGAGGAAGGGCAGAAAGTACAACGCCCCGCCGAGCCCCGCGTACAACAACATCGTCAGGAGGTTCGCCCCCGTGAAGTTCCTGGATTGGAACAGACTAAGCGGCATCATCGGCTCCTCCGTCCGCCGCTCTCTCACGACGAAACCAACGAGAGCCGCGACCCCGAGCCCGAGCGAGAGCATCACCACGAGGTCGGTGAAACCTGCCTCTGCCGAGGTGATCAGGCCGAACACCACGCCGCCGAGCCCGAACGTCGCGAGCGCCGCGCCGATAATATCGAGCTTTCTGGCGTCGGGGTCGCGGCTCTCGGGGACGTACCTTGCGACGATGAGCAGTACCGCGATGGCGAGCGGCACGTTTATCAGGAAAGCGGCCCGCCACGAGACGTTCTCGACCAGGAAACCGCCGAGGACAGGACCGAGGGCGGTCGTTACCCCCGAGAGCCCCGACCACGTGCCTATGGCCTTCCCGCGCGCGTCCCCGTCGAAAGAGGCGCTGATAATAGCCAGGGAGCCAGGAACGAGCATCGCGCCTCCCACGCCCTGTACGGCGCGGGCTAGGATCAGCATCTCGGGGCTGGTGGAGAGCCCGCACCACACCGAGGCGAGCGTGAAGACGACGATCCCCAGAGTGAAGATACGACGGCGCCCGTAATGGTCCCCGAGGGAGCCGCCGACCAGGATCAAGGCCGCCAAGAACAGGGCGTAGGACTCGACGATCCACTGCGAGTCGGTGGCCGTCGCCCCGAGTCGTTCCTGTATCTGCGGGAGCGCGACGTTCGTTACCGTGCCATCGATAAAGGCCATCGCCGACCCGATAATCGTCGCCGCGAGCACCCAGGGACCCGCGCTAGGCGCGCACGGCGCGTCTGCCTTCCGGGAACGTATGACGCCTACATCGCACGGAGGATTGCCTATGTTCGCCAAGCTGCCTGTCTCCCATGTGGACTGCGCGCCGCCTTGTTGCTCAGAACGAAGAGCCCTCTGTCTGCAGGAACTCAGCCTCTTCAGATCTCGCCTCTCTGCCCAGGATCACGTTCCTGTGCGGGAACCGTCCGAACCGCTCGACGATCTCCCTGTGCCCTGCGGCGTAGGAGGTTACGTCGGGCGCGCCTGGCTCATCCGCGAGCCGCCCGAACAGCTCTACGGAGCGGCGCTGGTCCTGCCTGTTCTCGCTGTGCATGAACGGCATGTATAAGAACATCCTCTGGAGAGCAGGGAGTTCCCTGTCCAGCGCGTGCTCGACCGCGTACCTGGAGGATTCGAGCGCCACCCCGTCGGCTGCGTGGGTGCGTCCGTCGCCGCGGAACATGTTGCGGGGGAACTGGTCGAGCACGATGACGAGCGCCAGGCAGCTCCTGGCGTCGTCGCGCCAGTCGTCGAGGTCGCCTGCGGCAGCCTCCTCATAGAGATCGGCGAACCGCTCCGTGACCCTGGCGTCGAACTCCGGGTCTTTGCGGAACCACTCGTCGCGGAACTCGCCGTAGCCTGGCTCGCCTTCACGTCCGAACCAGAAGTCGATCACCTCCTCGGCCCTACTCGGCACGGCCAATCACCGCCATATCTTCGTCGCGGCGGGTGAAGGTGCGGCCCTCCATCCGGCTCCTGTAGCCGTCTATCATCCAGAGCTCGGGCACGATCTCGGAGACCAGCTCGCCGTCGTCGAACATCCTGACCATCGAGCTCTCCGAGACGACAACGGCGACGGCCCTCGTCTGCCGGGAGATGGAAGCACCTGCCATGTGACGGCTGCCCAGCCCGAGCGGCAGCTCGAGGCTGTCCGAGGCCGCGTCTATGTAGCGGGCGGCCGAGAGCACGACGCCTGCGTTCGAGACGAGAAAGGCGCCGTCGAGTTGGGCCAATTCCTTGATGGTCTCCCGCATGTCGGGGTTCTCTATCTGCTTGCTCTCGTCAGGGTGTCCGTGCAGAGGGTCGAGGATCATGGGTTTGGACCGCTTCGTTACCTCGCGCGAGTCGCCGACGACGAAGAGCGTCCCGATCTTTCGCCCCTCCCGGCCCTCGCGGGCGATCTCCACCGCGAGCGAGACGGTCTGCTCGAGCACCCGCGTGTTTACCTGGCGCTTCTCAGAGCAGATCTCCTCGAACAATTGTGTCTTACCCATCGAAATCAATCTCCATTCTGTGTGGTATCTACTGGCAACCGAACCGTGAAGCGGGTCTCCCCTGGCTCCGATTGGACCGAGATCTCGCCTCCGTGACCGGCAACGACCCGCCGCACGATATCCAACCCGAGCCCGGTTCCGGCGCCGACCTCCTTTGTCGTATAGAAAGGCTCGAAGACGTGGACTTGCGCCTCGCGGGATATCCCAGGCCCGTCGTCGATGACCTCGACCACCACTCGCGCGCCTTCCACGTACGTCCTGATAGTGATAAGACCGCGTCCGTCCACCGCGTCTATCGCGTTGTCGATGAGGTTGGTCCATACCTGGTTCAACTCGCCGCCGCGTCCTAGTATCTCAGGTAGGCTCTCCTCGTACTCCCGCCGCAAAGAGACGTTTTTCAACCTGGGACCGAGGATGGTAAGGGTGTTCTCGAGGCCGGAGATCACATCGACCACTCCGAGCGATGCCCTATCCATGTAGGTGTACTCCTTCACCGCCCCGACCAGCTCGGAGATGCGTCCTGCGCTCGTTCCGATCTCACCGGCCAGGCCGACGAGGTCGAGCGTCGAAGCGAGCCACTCTAGACCCCAGGCGAGCTGGCGGTCATCGAGTATCTCGGACAGCGACTCCAGACGATCGACGTCAACGCCTGCCGCCGCCAGCGCTGGCGTCACATTCCACGGCTCATCGAAGCCGAGGTCTTCCAACCACCCGGCGAGCTCATCCTCTGCGTCGCCTAGGGCGAGCGGGTCGAGTGGGGTTTCGTTGCCCTCGGCCGTTTCGCGTTGGAGGGCTACGAGCGCCTCGCGTTGGCCGGCGGAGAAGCGCTCGTCGTGTCCGATCGCGGTGAGCTGGGCCTCGAGGATCGCGCCGCCCAACTCTTCGGAGGCCCGCCTCGCCGCGGCCGCGGGGTTGTTGAGCTCGTGGGCGAGGCCGGCCGATAGCTTGCCCAGGGCCGCGAGTTTCTCGTGTTGGCGGTAGGTCCGCTGCGTATAGCGCATGCGCCTGGCCAGGCCAGAGATCAAGACGTCGGCCACGTCCGGAAGCTCGACGGGCACGCGCCTGAAGGTCTCCCAGTCGACCTCGAGGACGCGGCTCGGCTTGCCTGCCCTCGCCCTGTGGATCGAGGTTCTCCCCGTAAGTATCGCGAGCCCCCCGGTGAACTCGCCGGTCCTGTGAGTCTCGAGCGGGATCTCCTCCGCGCCGTCGAGGCGCGAGATCCCGACCTCGCCCTCGAGCACAACGTAGAAGCTGTCAACGACGGACCGCTCGTCGAAGAGGAGGTCTCCGGTCTGCAGGCTCATCTCCATACCGTAGGGCAAGAGCGCCTCGACCTGCTCGGGCGTGAGGCTCTGCTCCTCCCGCGTGGAGCGCATCATGAGCCCGCCTCCATCCGAAGGTCCCTGCCGTCGACCGACCGCGCGTCGCCCGGTCCATCTACCGGCAGCCGCACTTCGAAGCGAGTCTCGCCCGGCCTCGAGATGACGTGGATGTCCCCGCCGTGGCGCCCCACGACGATGCGGTAGCTCACGTCCAGTCCGAGCCCGGTACCTTTACCGACGTCCTTGGTGCTGAAGAAAGGCTCGAAGATGCGCGCGTGATCCTCCTCCGGAATGCCGGGCCCGTCGTCGGCGACCTCGACCAGCACGCAGTCACGCTCGCAGCCCGTCCTCAGTCTGATGCGGCCAGATCCTTCCAGGGCCGAGACGGCGTCTATGGCATTATCCAGGAGATTCGTCCACACTTGGTTCAGCTCGCCGCCGTAGGCCGTGACGCGGGGCAAATCGGGGTCGTAGTCGCGGACTACCTCGACACCTTCGAGCCTGTAGCCGAGCACGGCCAGCGTGTCGTCGAGGCTCCCGTTCACGTCGACCTCTTGCACGGGGGTCCGATCCATGTAGGAGTAACCCTCCATAGTCTTCACGATCCCGGAGATGCGCCGCGCGCTCCCCTCGACCTCGCCGACGAGAGAGGCCGCATCGAGCGCCGCCTGCACGTAACGCAACGCATCGGCGTGCAGGTCTGGCGTCACAGATTCCAGGATCGGTTCGAGGCTCGTGGTTTCGAGTCCGGCCGCGACGAAGGAGGGGGCAATGTCGCAGCCCTCCGACACGCCGCGATCCTCCAACCAGAGGCCGAGTTCCTCCTCCCGGTCGCTCCGCTCCAACTCATCGAAGACCCTCTCGGCCTGCGCCTCGGAACGCTTCAGGATGTCGCCGACCGTCCGTTCCAACCCTTCGAGCGCCGATGGCGTCGACTCCTCGCCAGCGGTTGTGCGTGCCAGGCGCATTCCGGTGGAGCGCAACACTTCCAGGCTCTCGCGCAGGTCTTCTGCCGAGCGGCGGGCGGCCGCAGCGGGGTTGTTCAGCTGGTGGGCGAGGCCTGCGGCGAGGGTACCTAGAGCGTTCAGTCTCTCGCGCTGGCCCGCGACGGACTGCAGGATCTGGACTCGCTCGGCCATAGTCTCAAGGATCCTGTCGCTGAAGGTAGGATACTCCGTCAGCATTCGCCTGAAGAGGTCGTTGGGGATCAGGAACATCCGGCAGTCCGTAAGCGCCCTTCCCGTCGCGAGGAACGGCGTCCCCGCCAGCAGCGGCACCTCGGCGAAGAACGCGCCCGGCGTGAAGGTGTTTATGACCACCTCGCCGCCGTTCACCTCCTTGGTGATCCTGAGTTCACCCTCCAGGATTACGTAAAGGTGCGCGACCGGCTCTCCCTCCCTGCCGTTGACCTCGCCAGCGGGGACGACCTTCTCTGTGCCTTGTTCCAGCACCCCGCCCAGATCTGTGTCGGAGAGACCGTCGAACAGCGGTATCCGGCGCAGTTCGTCGAACGTCGTCACGGGCGGTCCTCGGGGAAGATCGGGAGTCGCACCTGGAAGCGGGTGTCGCCGGGCTCGGAAAGGACGCGGATATCCCCCTTGTGGTCCTCGACGACCACGCGGTAGGAGATATCGAGGCCGAGTCCCGTGCCCTCGCCCACGTCCTTCGTCGTGTAGAAGGGCTCGAAGATGCGTTCCCTTGCGTCCTCGGGGATGCCTGGGCCGTCGTCGGCGACCTCGACCATAACCCTCCCGTTCTCACTGGCTGTCCGGACGGTGATGCGGCCCTGGCCGTCGACGGCGTCTATGGCGTTATCCAAGAGGTTCGTCCACACCTGGTTCAATTCGCCGGCGTGGCCGCACACATAGGGCAGGTCCTTCTCGTAGTCGCGGACGACCTCCACGTCACCCATCTTCAGCTTGTGTCCGAGCATGATCAGGGTGCTGTTCAACCCCGCGTGCACGTCGACCTCCCTGGAGGCTGCCTTGTCCATGTGAGTATAGGTCTTGATCGCCCCGACCAGCGCCGAGATGCGCGCAGACCCGCCCTCGATCTCTCGCAGCAACTCACTACCGGCCATCGTCGCCCGCAGCCAGCCGAGAACGCCGCCAAGCGCCTCTTCCGGCACCCTCTCTGCGAGATCTTCGAGCCAGGCCGTATCCAGCCCGGCGCCGGCCAGAGTAGGGGAGATCTCCCACCCCTCATCGACGCCGTGATCCTCCATCCACAGGGCGAGGTCTTCCTCCAGGTCGCTCATTTCCAGCGAGTCGAGTGAGACGGCGGTCTCTGACCTCCGCGCCGCCTCCGCGGGCAGTCCGGCAACGAAGGAGCGTTGTTCTTCGGTGAGGGGGAGACCTCCGAGTTCCGCGGCTCTCTCCGAAGCGTCCTGAAAGGCCTCGCGGGCTTCGGCGGCGCTGCGACCTATGGCCGCAGCGGGGTTGTTCAGTTCGTGGGCGAGGCCTGCGGCCATGGTGCCGAGCGAGATCAACTTGCCATGTTGCTGGGAGACGGATTCGTGCAGTTCGGCGCGTTCGACTGAGGTGGCTAGGATACCGCGCAGGACCTCGGGGCAAACTCTGAGCATCTCCCAGAAGGAGGGCACGTCGAGCCTGAGCAAGCCGACGTCTGTGAGGGCGTGTCCGGTCGTGGGATACGGGGCGTCGAGGACCATGATGAGCTCGGCGAAGATCGAACCCTCCCCGAGCGTGACGACGAAGACGTCCTCCTGGCCGACCCTGCGGGTCCACTCGGTCTCGCCCTCCATGACGGCGTAGAAGCCATCAGGCGGGTCTCCCTGGCGTGCGATCACGGTCCCTGCATCCAACCTTACCTCTTCTGCGTGGTCGTGGATCCAGGCCAGCTTCTCGTCGGGCAGTTGCCGGAAGAGGGGCACGGAGCGCAGGCAATCGAGGACCCGCGCATCCTTGGCCTCCCGCACCTCAGACCTCCCTCATGTACTGGTGGACGAACTGGACGGCGATGGAACCCTCGCCGACGGCGGAGGCGCAGCGCTTGACCGAACCGTGGCGCACGTCCCCAGCGACGAAGATGCCGGGCACGCTCGTCTCCAGCAGGAACGGGTCCCTATCGGGTCGCCAGCCGTCGGGACGCTTCCCTTCCTGCATCAGATCCGGCCCCGAGAGCACAAAGCCACGTTCGTCGCGTTCTACGACGCCATCGAGCCACCCCGTCGTCGGCACGGCCCCGATAAAGATGAAGAGCGAGTGGGCCGGTGCGGTCTCGGTCTCGCCCGTTCTGGTGTTCTTCGTGGTTATCCGCTCCAGGTGATCGTTACCCTCTACAGCGACCACGTTGGTGTCTAGGAGCACCTCGATATTGTCTCTGTCCTCGATCTGGCGCACCAGGTAATCTGACATGCTCTTCCTCAGGTCGTCGCCCCTGTAGAGGATAAACACCTTGCGCGCGTGGCCGGAGAAGAACATCGCGGCCTGGCCCGCCGAGTTGGCCCCCCCGACTATGTACACGTCCTCGTTCTTGCACGAAAGCGCCTCCGTCTGGGCGGCACCATAGTAGATGCCACGTCCCGTGAGACGCTCGACACCAGGAGCGTCCAGCTTTCGATATGAGACGCCGGTCGTGATGATCAGGGAGAAGCAAGAGATCTCCGTCCCATCAGCGAGCGTCACGATGCGGTAAGGGTCCTCTGCGCGCACCATGCTAACCTCCTGGGGCGTCAGGATCTCGACCTCGAACCGCTTCGCCTGGTCCACCGCCCTCCGCGCGAGGTCGCCGCCCGATAGCCCGGCTGGGAAGCCCAGGTAGTTCTCGATGCGGCTGCTCGTTCCTGCCTGCCCGCCTGGGGCTTCACGCTCTACAAGGACGGTCTTCAGGCCCTCTGACGCCCCGTAGACCGCCGCCGCGAGGCCTGATGGTCCCCCGCCGACGATCACCAGGTCGTAGAACCGCTGCCCGGCGCGGGTCTTCAGCCCGATCTTCTCGGCTATCTCCAGGTTCTCGGGTGCCTCGGCGTAGGAGCCGTCCTCGTAGACGACGAGTGGCAGCTTCGGCGTTCTCGAGTCGGCGTTGGTGAGGATCTCACGCGCCTCCTCGGACCCCTCTACGTCGAGCCACCTGTAAGGCACACGGTTGCGGGCCAGGAACTCCCGCGTGCGGTGCGATTCAGGGGACCAGCGATCACCGACGACTCGCAACCCCGTGAAAGGTGGCCTGTAGTCGGCCCGCCAGTCGCCCAACATGTCGTCGAGATTGGGATACAGGGTCTCCTCCGGCGGGTCCCAGGGTTTCTGCAGGTAGTAGTCAAGGCCCACCTCATTGATAGCACGAATAGCGGCCTCTGTATCCGAGTAGGCTGTGAGCAGGGCACGCTTGGCCTCGGGATAGCGCTCGATGGCCTCCTCCAGGAACTCGACGCCCGTCATCTTCGGCATCCGCTGGTCGACCAGAAAGAGCGCCACAGGGTCGCCCCTAAGCTTGAGTTTGCCCAGGGTGTCGAGCGCCGACTCCCCCGAGTTCGCCCGCAGTATCCTGTACTCGCGAGCATACCGGCGCCTGAGGTCCCGCTCCACGGCTCGCAGCACCTGCGGGTCGTCGTCAACCGCCAGTATCACCGGCTTCGCCATCTGCCTGCCCTTCAAATACGATTGTTAAATGATTGTTTCATCCCTCAAATCGCGCCCGCACATCATCCAGACGCTCCACAAAAATTCTAGCACCCCCGGCAACCTGGCCGTTTGGGTAGGTGATTACTGTCTGTCGTCCTGGGCCTCGGAGAGCTTCGGCAGTATGCCTGCAAGCCACTTCTTCGCTTGGCTGACATCATCGTAAGTCAGGGGGTGTCCTGTGTCGTGCCAGCGGAGGTCCACGTCGGCCCCTGCTTCGAGCAGGATGTCTGCTAGGCGTTGTGTGTTATCTGGTGGGATCATGCGGTCATACCGCCCCGCTGCCATGAACACGGGCATCCCTGAGAGATCCGGCGTCACATCGGGCTCGAAAGGCACCATCGGCCTGAACAGGACCGCGGCCCGCAGCAGACCCGGGTGCAACAGGATCGTGCTCCCTGCCACGTTGGCCCCGTTGGAGAAGCCGACAGCGACGAGTTTCGAGCTGTCGAAGCCGTACTCTTCGGAGGCGGCCTCCGCGAACTCGGCGAGCTCGTGCGTGCGGAAAAGGAGGTCCTCGTGGTCGAAGACCCCTTCTGCGAGGCGTCGGAAGAAGCGCGGGGCGCCGTGCTCTGAGACCTTACCCCTGGGGGAGAGTACGGCAGCGCCCGGGGCAAGAGCTTGTCCGACCGGTACGAGGTCTTCTTCGTTTCCGCCCGTGCCGTGCAACACAAGCAGTGTTGAGCCTGACTCATCTTCTCCAGGCACGTAGCGGTGGGTGAAATCGAGATCGGATCTCATACGTTCTCTCCGGCCGGAATGCGCAACGGTGGGAGGACCTCTTCGAGTCGGTCGCGGCGGATCTCTAGCCAGGGCGGCAGCTCGAGATTTTCGCCTAGGTGTTCTGGGTCCTCCTCCACCGCGAAGCCAGGAGGGTCTGTGGCGACCTCGTAGGGCACCCCGCCTGGCTCGCGGAAGTAGATCGAACGGAAGTTCTTGATCAGCCTGGGGCCCAGGGTGCCGGCGTAGAAGTCCACGTTGCGCTGCGGCCCGCCAGAGATGGCGGTTACATGGTGGATTCCTGTGGTCTGAGACGCCATGACTCTCCTTTGCGCTGCTCTATTCGACGTGCGGATAGACCAGTACCGGACCTTGCGCGGCGGTCACGACCTTGGTCGAGACGCTCCCCAGCCTGGTCCGCATTATTCCCGTCAGGCCCCTGCTGCCGACGGCCACGAGGGAGGGCCGCACACTCTGGGAGGCTTCGAGGAGTACGTTGGCCGGATAGCCGCCGGAGATCCTGGTCTGTGGCCTGCTACCCAGTATCCCCTCCAGCGCGCCGGCCCTGTCTTCGAGCATGCTTTCGTCCCGCTCGCGCATCTCCGTGAGGTTCTGGACTGCTGACCTCGTCTCCCCAGGAGGAACCTCTGGTAGGTCGGGATGAGAGTAGACGAGCAGACCCTCCGCGTCGTAGAGCTTGCCGATACCGGCGGCGAGCTCTCCAGCCTTGCGCGCGTCGTCGGAGAAGTCCTCGCCGACGACGATCTGGGCCGGGGGCCAGAAATCCTCTGCGCCTGTAAGTACGAGCACGGGGACCTGGGCGTGGTGCACGATCTCCTCGGACTGGCTGCCCATCAGGATGCGTTGTACCGTGCCAAGCCCGCGGCTGCCGACGACCAGGAGCCCGGCGTCGATCTCCTTGCAGAGCGCGATTACCTCGTTGGAGGTACGTCCCTTCCTGATATAGGCCTTCGCGACTTCCCCGCCTGAGGCCCTGATCTTCTCTACCTGCTCGTCCAGTATCTCCTGGCCCTGGCGCTTCAATTCCCTCTTGACGAAGTCGTGGGCGAACCCCCGCACGTCGTGCCAGACGTGGACTACGTGAAGCTCCGCCCCGCTCTTTTTAGCCAGGTCCGTGGCCGCCTCTGTCGCCCTTACGGCATCCTCCGAGCCGTCGGTCGGCAACAGTATTCTCTCCGGAAGCGCGCTCATATGAAACTCCTCCCACTCTCCGATATATCCAACGCCAACCCGAATATTACAGCTAGCGGCCCTCTCGGGTCAGGTCATGACCGTCCTCCTGAAGATACGGGCTCACGGAACTGGCGGCGGTAGAGGTCCGCGTAGAGGCCGTTCTTCTGTATAAGCTCTGCATGGCTACCGCGCTCCGCCATGCTGCCGCCCTCTATGACGAGGATGAGATCCGCGTTTCGGATAGTGCTCAGGCGGTGGGCGATGACGAGGCTCGTCCTGCCCGCAAGCAGCGTGGCGAGGGCCCTCTGGATGATCGCCTCCGTGCGCGTGTCTATGTTGCTCGTCGCCTCGTCGAGGATGAGGATGCGCGGGTCTGTCAGGACCGCCCTTGCGAAAGAGAGCAACTGGCGCTGGCCGTGGCTGAGTGCCCCGCCTCCCTCACCCAGAACCGTATCGTAGCCGTCAGGGAGGGCCGTGATGAAGTCGCTGGCGTTGACCACGCGGGCCGCGGCCTCGACTTCCTCGCGGGTCGCCTCCGAGGGGTCGCCGGATCGGCCGTATCCAATGTTCTCCGCGATGGTGCCAGAGAAAAGAAATGGCTCCTGGAGCACGATCCCGATGTTCGCCCTGAGGTCTTTGCGGGCGAACTTCGTCACGTCCCTACCGTCGATGAGCACCCTCCCTTCGGTGGCGTCGTAGAAGCGTGGTATCAGGCTGGCGATCGTCGTCTTGCCTGCCCCCGTCGGGCCGACGAGTGCGACCGTCATGCCTGGCTCGACCCGGAAGTCCACGTCATGCAGGACGGGGCGGCCAGGGTCGTACGCGAAAGTCACGTGCTCGAAGGAGATGCGGCCGCTCGCGGCACCGAGCTTCGGGGCGTCCTGCGGGTCTTCCGCTTCGGGCTCTTCGTCGAGGATGTGGTAGATGCGCTCGGCGCCCGCGACCGCGGCCTGGGCCTGGGTGTAGACCTGGGACGCGAGCTGTATCGGGCGGAAGAATTGCTGGACGTAGATCAGGAACGCCGTCAGGATGCCGACCGAGAGCGAGCCGGCGAAGACGAGATAGCCGCCGTAGCCTATGACCAGCGCGGTAGCCAGGGTCGAGAGCATATCTATGGTGGGGGCGAAGGCGGAGGTGATCGCCACAGCCTGCACGTTGGCGTCGCGATTGGCGGCGTTGCGCTGCCTGAAGCGGGCGATGTTCTCCTCGGTCCTGTTGAAGGCCTGCGCCTCGCGCACACCGACGATGTCCTCCTGCACGCCCGCTGTCACGTCCCCGACCGTCTCGCGCGTCAGGCGGAACGCGCGTCTCGCGCGGCGCGCGAAAAAGGACGTCAAAAGGAGCATGATCGGGATGATCGTGAAGCAAGCGAGGGCGAGGTTCCAGTCGAGGAAGAGCATCGCAACGACGATCCCGATGAGGCTGAACAGGGAACCAAGTAGCTGGGTGAGCCCCTGCGAGAAGAGCTGGTTGAGGGTGTCGACATCGTTGGTCACGCGACTCATCAGGTCCCCTACCGGCCTCCTGTCGAAGAACCCGAGGGGGAGGTGCTGGAGCCTGTCGAAGATCCTGGCCCGCATCGAGGCCAGAAGACTCTGCCCTATGGAGCCGACCTGGTAGACCTGGCCCCGCGAAGCTATGGCTCCGACGACATACACGCCGAAGAGAACGAGCATTATCCTGGAGAGCCCGGCGACGTCGCCGGGCAGGATGTGGCGGTCTATGGCGCGTCCGATCAGCCACGGCCCACCTGCCTGCGCCGCCGCCCCGAGCAAGACGAGCCCGAGGACGAGCGCCAGCTTGCCCGAGTAAGGGCGCAGCTCTCCGAGGAGCCGCCGCGTGGTGGCACCCCGGTCGTCGGCACGCTCCTGCGGCGTGCCTGCGATTGATTCAATGCCCCTGATCTTCGTCCTCCTCTTGCGGCTTCCTCAGGTGTACGAGTCAGTGCTCTAAGCTGGTGAGAGCTTCAGGGTCGTGGGCAGTACCTCGGAACGCACCATGGCCGCGGTAGGCCCCGGCGCGGACGCCTCGTACTTGCTCCTGATGGCAGCGCTCACCGCATCCACCGTCGTATCGTCGGTCGCTGAGGTGGCGCGTACGGGGATGCGAGTGTCCTCCACGTGCAGCGCCCCTTCAGGGTTCGATGAGATCTCACGGTACCAGCGCCCCTTGGTACCGCGCACGGAGCGCACGAAGACCTCGCCTCCTGTGACTACGACCCAGATGATCGTACGGTGCTCTTCAGAATCACCGTCACGACGGGTCTCGACGTGTACCTCATCTGTCTGGTCAAGGAGTCTGAGGGTCTCGGTGTCGAACGAATCGTTCATGGTTCTCCTAACCGTAGCGTTCTTCGTGCACAATCCTGCCCAGGGGTTTGCGCGCCTGCCCGCGGCCGGCACTGGATCTGCGGGCTCCCTCGTCGGGGTAGCCGAGGGAGATCGCGGTCCGCACCACCTTCTCCTGCGGTATGCCGAGTAGCTCTTTAGCAGCGTCCCTGCCGGAGCCGACGATCCAACCTATGCTCGAGCCGATCCCGTGCGCGTGGGCGGCTAGCATGATCCGCTCGGCGAGACGCCCCTCGTCGTAGGTTTCTTGCTCGGCCCGATCGCCGGCCATGATGAGGACGATCCCGAGCGGTGCCCCTGCCAGGTGCCCGGCGTAGCCCTCGACCGAGGACAGCGAGCGCAGCGTGTCCCGCTCGCGGACTACCAGGATCTCCCAGGGCTGTTTGTTGGACGCACTCCCTGACCAGCGGGCCACCTCCAGTATGTCGTCTATTATCTCCTGCGGGACAGGATCGGGTCGGAACGATCGGAAGGCCCGCAGGGTGCGCAGAAAGGAGATCCGGTCTCTCGCGGTCCTTTCGTCTGTGGTCTCGCTCATGGTCCTCTCCTCTCGGCGCCGGTTATCCCTATCTTCACGCTTACTCCTCGTTCCGATCCTACAGAAAGTGAGTCCACCTCCCTGTTATTCCAGGCGCTCCTTTCATGCGGCTGATTCCGAGGGTGAGAGCAGTTGGGAACCGAGGATCTCGTTGTAGATTTCGCTCTCGCGCAGGAGCTCCTCGTGGGTGCCGCTCGCTGCGATAGTGCCCTCGTCGAGGACCAGTATCAGGTCTGCGTCTCGCACCGTGGAGACCCTCTGGGCGATGACGAAGACCGTGCGGTGCTCCTCGCGCATGAGCCGGTCCAGGGTCTCCTGGATCGCGGCCTCCGTCTCGGCGTCGACGGCCGAGGTGCTGTCATCCAGGATAAGGAGCCGCGGGTCGATGAGGAGCGCCCTGGCTATGGCGATCCGCTGTCGCTGTCCGCCGGAGAGCCCGATCCCCCGCTCGCCGATGACAGTATCATAGCCGTCCGAGAGCGACCGTATAAACGTATCCGCCTGGGCCGCCTCGGCCGCCGCCACGACCTCCTCGTCGGTCGCGTCGGGTCTGCCGAAGGCTACGTTATCGCGCACGGTGCCTGAGAAGAGGCGCGTCTCCTGGAGGACTATCCCGATCTGGGAGCGCAAAGACGATAGCGTCACGTCGCGCACGTCGTTGCCGTCGAGCCTGACGGCTCCTCTGGTCACGTCGTAGAAGCGGGGGATGAGGTTGACGAGCGTGGACTTCCCCGAGCCCGTAGTCCCTAGGATGGCGACGGTCTGACCTGGCCTGGCTGTAAAGGACACGCTGTCCAGGATGTCGCGCGTGCTGCCAGGGTAGCGGAACGAGACCTGGTCGAAATCTACCCTGCAGGAGATGGGGAGGAGGATGGAGGCGTCGGGGGCATCCTTTACGTCGAGGGGGGCGTCGAGGACATCGAAGACCCTCTGGGATGAGGCTCCTGCGCGCGAGATACTCGCCGAGAGGAACCCTATCGTGAGGATCGGGAACAGCATAAAGCCGAGCAGGGTGTTGAAGGCGATGAGTTCTCCGACCGAGAGCCTGCCCCCTATAACCTGCCAGCCCCCAAACCAGATGATCGCGAGCGTCCCGAGGTTGGCGAACAGAAACACGAAAGGGAAGTTGTTCGAGAACACCCGCACGGTGGTGAGGTTCTTGTCCAACAACTCCTCGTTGACTGATGTGTAGCGGGCCGTCTCATAGTCCTCGCGGGCGAAGGCCCGGATCACACGCACCCCGAGAAGGTCCTCCTGCAGCACGGTGTTGAGCTTTCCGAGGGTCTGCTGGACCTCCTTGAAGAGGGGTCGGATCCTGCTGACGAACCGCACGAGCAAGAGCGCGATGACGGGCACGATGGCCAGCGCTACGAGGGCGAGTTGCCAGTCGAGGTAGAGTAGCAATGCCGTCGTGCCGATGAGCATCACGATGGCGTTGGCAAGCTGGACGACGCCGGAGCCTGCGAAGGTGCGGATCTGCTCCACATCGCTGGTGAGGCGGGTGACGAGCTGGCCCGTCTGGACCCTGTCGTAGTATGAAAACGAGAGCCGCTCTATCCTCTCGAATAGGTCATCTCGCAAGTCATACGCTACCCCCTGCGAAGCCCTCTCCGCCAGGTACCCCTGCAAGAACGTGAACAGTCCACGCGCAAGTGCGAGCCCGACCAGCCACCCGACCACAACGAAGACGACCCCGAGCCGCCGCGGGCCGATCCCCTCGTCGATGGCGCGCCCGATGAGTAGCGGCGTCGCCAGGTTTGCCCCCGAGACCAGGAGCAGCGAAAGGACCGCGGCACTGCTCTCCCAGGTGTAGGAGCGGAGGTAGGCGAGCGCCCTGCGGAGCGCCCCTGCTCCCGATGGTGTCTCCTTACCGTCCAGAAGAGGTCCTCTACCCCCCCATCAAGGGCGCGTGTTCATTGTAGCCGTCAGGGATCCTACCGTGATGGTTCTCTGTTGGCATCCGTCCTTATGGTATCCCATCGGCAACCCCGTCGACCGGTTTCTAAAGCTAAGTGCAGAGGTATCGACCTCCTGCGCATCGAGCACTCGTCTACAAGCGACCGCTCTTCAGCGAGAACAAAAAGCTGACCAGCGAAGGCGAAGCCTGAGCGTACTGACGTGCGTGCAAAGAGGGAACCCCTTTGCACTAAGCGAGGGGACCGATGGCTCGTTCGGCTGCTAGTGCAAGTTCCCCCGAGCTGACAAGGCTCTTCGCCGCGTCTAGATGAAGGGCCATGAAAGTGTCGACCCCGATGAACGGGATGTCTTGCCGGATACGATCGAGGACGGCGCTGGTTGCGTGGCCTGGTTGCAGCGGGGTGCGGAGGTCGAGGGCCTGGGCCGCGCAGGCTGCTTCGACGGCGAGGATGCTGGCGACGTTCTCGAGGAGCCGGCGCAGCTTGCGGCCTGCGCTCCAGCCCATCGAGTTGTGGTCTTCTTGCATGGCCGAGGTCGGGAGTGAGCCTGTACTTGCGGGGTTCGCGAGGCGGCGGTTCTCCTCGGCGAGGGCCGCGGCCGTGTAGTGGGGGATCATGAACCCAGAGTTGACGCCTGGTTGGGGGCTGAGGAAGGCGGACAGGCCCTCCGAGCGTTTCGGGTCGAGCATACGGTCGATCCTGCGCTCCGTGATCGCACCGACCTCGGAGGCGGCGATGGCGAGGAAGTCGAGGACGAGGGCGAGCGGTTCACCATGGAAGTTCCCGACGCTCTCGACCCTACCGTCAGGCAGCACAACGGGGTTGTCCGTGACGGAGGCGAGCTCGCGGCGGGCTACGAGCGAGGCGTGATCCAACGTATCCCTGGCCGCTCCGTAGACCTGGGGGGCGCAGCGCAGGGAGTAGGCGTCCTGGACCAGGTGTGGCGAGTCACGGTGGGAGGCTACGATGAGACTACCGGAGAGCAGTTTCGAGATGTTGCGGGCGCTCGCGAGCTGTCCGGGATGGGCCCGCAGGGAGTGCAGGTCCTCATGGAAGACCCTGTCGGTGCCTAGCAGGGCCTCGACGGACATCGCCGCGGTCACATCGGCGGTCTTCAGTAGGACTATAAGGTCTTCGATCGACAGCAGCAGCATCGCGAGCATACCGTCGGTCCCGTTGATCAGGGCGAGACCTTCTTTCGTGGCGAGCCCTAAGGGCCGGATGCCGGCGCGCTCCAAAGCATCGCGGGTCTGGACTGGTTCTCCACGTTCTAGCAACAGTCCTTCCCCCATTAGGCAGAGGCCGATGTGGGCTAGGGGGGCGAGATCTCCGCTCGCGCCCATAGAGCCGTGTTCGGGGACGGCTGGGGTGAGGTCCGCGTTGAGGAACGCCATCAGGGCGTCTACGAGGTCCGGGCGGACGCCAGAGTAGCCTGCGGATAGGGTCTTCGCCCTGATCGCCATCATGGCCCGCACGATCTCAGGTTCGATGAACGGTCCCATACCGGCGGCATGGCTACGGAGGAGTGCGCGCTGGAGTTCGAGGCGTTTCTCTGCGGCGATCCTGGTGTTCGCGAGCGCCCCGAAGCCTGTCGTTACCCCGTAGACTGGAACGGCGTCACCGATTATTCGCTCGACGCGGTCGCGGGAGGCGCTAACGCGCTCGCGCGCCTCATCGCCCATCGCCACCCGCGCCCCTCGTCTGGCGACGGCGACGACGGAGGCCGGGTCGAGGTTCTCCAGGTAGAGATCAGCGGCCGTCACCGGGCACTACATCGTCAGGGTCGGTTCGTAGTCAGGATCCGTTAGCGCCCTGCGGTCGGGACGGAAGGCCTCTATCCGGTAGCGCGTGCGGCCTTCCAGCGCGAGCTCGCAGAGGATCCTGCCGACGATGCCGGCGAACTTGAACGCGTGTCCGGCACCGCAGAAGAAGCTGACCTGGGGTATCCCTGGCACGGTGCCGAGCACGAACTCGCGATCTGGCGGCATGTCGTAGAGACAGGTCTTGGTGTAGAGCTCGGGCCCGAGCGAGCGGGGGATGTAACGCCCCAGAAAGTCGCGCAGGGTGGCGAGGACGCGGGGATTTGGCTCGAACGTGCGGGTGTCCACGGTCACTGCGTCACCGCCGGTATCCTGGCCGGCTTTGGAGCCTACCGCACCGTAGACAGGAAGGCCGTAAAACGTATATTCCGGGCCGCCGTGCCAGATCCAGACCGGAAACCGCCCTGGCGCGAACTCCCGCAAGTGGGGCGTCCTGAAGTACGTCACCTGCTCCTGGGTACACTCAATGGGGATCCCATACCCAAGATGACCGAGCACCCTGTTGGTCCACGCTCCCGCCGCGACGACGAGCTTTCTGGCGGAGAAGGTCCCCGCCTCCGTCTCGACCTCGACGCCGTCATCGACTACTCTAACGTCGTATACCGGCGTCTCGTCGAGGACCGTCGCGCCTCGGGCCCTTGCCAGGGCCACGTGTACTGCGTTAGCCTTGCCGGCGTCCACGAGGCCGGCCCCTGCCTGGTAGAGGCCATGCACGCTCCCATCGAGGGTGAACTGCGGGAAACGGTCCATTACCTCGTTTGCGGAGAGTTCCTCGTAAGGGATGCCCGCTGCCGCCATCGCAGCGGCGTAGTGGTTGACGTATGTGGGCTCGACCTCCACGGATTCGAGGTCGAGGCCGCCCGTTTCAAAGACTAGTTGTATGCCCGATTCCTCCTCTACCTCGGACCAGGCCTCGTAGGTATGAGGCGTTAGGGCGGTGTAGGCCTGGTCGTGGTAGGAGAGGCGGATGATGCGCGAGTGGTCTTCCGAGCCGCCCCTGTCGTGACCGAGGTGAAACTGTTCGAGGCCGAGGACCTCAGAGCCTGCCTCGCGGGAGAGCCAGTACACGGCGGCGCTCCCTATGCCGCCGCAACCCACGACGATGTACTCGAACGCCGTCTTCCCTGTCTCGTTTATGCTCGCCTCCCGCCCAGGATCATGTGGGCCCCCTCTAATGGGCTCGCCGCCTTTGTTCGCGGTCCTACTGGTCTTTCATACGGTGCAACTCGTAGCCGGACTGGGCTATGCCCGTTTTCGTACGCCACTCGCGTTCTTCGGAGGACGTCTTGCCGAGCACCCTGGCCATCTCCCTGACGTGGGCCGCGACCGAGCCGCAGCATGAACCTATGTAGTTGTAGCCGAGGTCGCGGGCCCGCAGGGCGAACTCGCCCATCTTGGCCCGGGGGAGGGTTATCTTCTCCAACTCGTACGGGAACTCGGGGAGCGAGACGAAGTTAGGCCTTTCGTCTGTCCCATGGAAAGCGACGGGTTGGGCCGCCATGTGGACCGAATCGGGGACGGCGGCGCGCATCTGCTCCATGATCGGGAGCATGTACTCTGGAGAGCGAAAGCAGTTGGCGCCGACGATGTCCGCGCCCGCATCGGCCAGACGCCTTGCCTGCTCGCCAGGCGGATAGCCCTCGAAGGAGTCGGGATCGTTATCAGGGCCCATCGTGACCATCGTAGGGAGTCCAGTGGCTTTGATGGCTTCGACGGCGATAATGGCCTCGCCGAGCCAGTTGAAGGTCTCAGCGATGACGAAGTCAACGCCCTCCCCGGTCATCACGTCGAGCTGGCGGTCGAAGAGCTCGCGGGTGCGGTGGTGGGTCTCTGGGTCTTCGGGATGGTAGACCCACGCGCAGCTCAGGTTGCCCGCGACGAGCACGTCACTTTCGGCTTCGCCGGCGACCCCCCGTGCGATCCTGGTGGCCTCGCGGTTCATGTCGTCGACCCTGCCCTCGAGCCCGACCGTCGCCAGCTTGTCCTCGCTGGCATAGAAGGTAAGCGTCTGGAGGACGTCGACCCCGGCCCCGACGAACTCCCGATGTAGCCCGGCAAGGGCCTCCGGATGTGTGATGCTAGCCTCGGGCACGAAAGGACCGGCCTGCACGTAGCCCCTGCGCTCCAGCTCGAGCAAATAACCCCCGTCACCCAGGACGACACCCTCGGATAACCGCTGCAGAATACCCTCGCTCATGAAAGCCCTCCTTCCGTATGTACGCCCTGTTGCTAGAACAGGTCCGTGCAGCCTAGCAGAGGGACTCCTTGCGTTGCAATCGTTCAAGCATTTCAGCACGCTGCCTTCGGCAGCTTGTCAGCACTTCAGCTTGCGCACGCGAAGGCCCTGGCTGACATGCTGACAAGGCGGCTGATACCGAATCCGCTTGTATGGTCTCGCTTTCCGGTTGCGAGCACACACTATGACCCTTCCCCTTCGTCATTCCCGCGAAAGCGGGAATCCACGGGTAGTAGAAGACGTAGGTCCGTGCCTGCTGGCGTCACTGTTCACCCGGATTCGGTATAAGAGGTCTCTGACTGAATTTCTTTGTGATTGATTCTCTCCGTCGCACGATAGTGTTTCCGTGAACATCGCACTCTCCAGAAGGGAGAAGGGATGCCCACCCGAAGTCCTTATCGCACCGAGCTCACCAGGATCGTGCTGTTAGCCGGCGAGGGAACCTCCAACAAGGAGATCGCGGAGAAGTTGGACACTTGACCCCGCTCCGGCAGACCGCCGGTCTTTTCCCCCGAAGCTAGGATGGAGGTGAAGGCTATCGCTTGTGAGTTGCCGTTCACCAGCGGAGTCCCCTTGAGCCGCTGGAGTGCCGGCGAAGGGGCGCGGGAGACGATGGCTCGGGGTCTCGTCGTGGCCGATATCTCGGGAGCAACCGTCGGGCGATGGCTCTCCGAGAATGCCTGGCCCCCTTTACCAACGCTCGTGGATCTTCCCTCGGGACATCCTTGATGTAGATGTGCCGACGCTTCGACGCTACTGTTCGGATTTCCCCGGCTGCGGGAAGCCGGAGCTGAGTTGTTTAGAGTCTTGTAAGTGATTGACAAGGACTGCGTAACATTCGTCGTGTCCAATCTACGCCACGGATGAAACGCAAGCTAAAGACTGGATCCAAGTCAAGCGACGGTCTTTGCAACCGGGACCTGGAAATCGAAGTTGATAAGCCGGCTAGAAAACCAACGTCCCGCGGAGGGTAGTTTGTCCCGGCATGGGGACCCGCCTGGAGTGCGCCTTACTGCGAGTTACACACAGCGGAACGGTAGTGAGGGCAGAGATCTGGAGGTACTAGAACGGCTGGAACTTTAACCATTCCAGAGGAGAGGAGAGTCATGAAAATTGGCATCGTCGGACTAGGACGGATGGGCGGGAACCTCGCCCTCCAGGCCCTGGAGAAAAATCACGAGGTCGTCGGATACTCGAAGTCCGGGAAGAGGGAGGAGTTCGCAGACGCGGGCGTGACGTTCACGGATTCTTTGAGCGGGCTCGTCGAGGCCCTGCCGTCGCCGCGCGTCGTCTTTATCTATGTTCCCGCCGGGGAACCGACCGAGCAGACCGTGAACGAGCTTGGCGAGCACTTGGAGGCCGGGGACGTGATCGTCGAGGCCGGCAACTCCCACTGGGAGGACTCCAAACGCCGCTACGCGAAGCTCCGCGAGCGCGGCGTACACTTCCTCGATTGCGGGACGAGCGGCGGCGTCAAGGGGGCGCGCCGGGGAGCGTGCTTCATGGTCGGAGGTGACGGTGAGGCGTTTTTGCTCGTCAAACCGCTCTTCGAGGACCTCGCGGTGGAGGACGGCTACCTGCATGTGGGGCCGGCCGGGTCGGGACACTTCGTCAAGCTGATGCATAACATGATCGAGTTCGGTATGGTGCAGGCCATCGGGGAAGGAGTCGAGCTCTTGATGCGCTCGGAATACGTGCTCGACATGCCCGCCCTGTTCCACAACTGGAACCACGGCTCGGTGGTCCGGAGTTGGCTGGTAGAGCTGATGGAAGTGGGGTTCCGGGAGTACGGTGACCTCTCCTCGATCGAGTCCCAGGTCGAGGACACCGGCGAGCAGGTCTGGGGCGTCCAGTACGCGATGGAGAAGGAGGTCCCGATCCCGCTGCTCGCCCAGGCAGTCTGGGGCTTCTACGAGTCCCGCGACGCCGATCGTCCCTGGGCGAAGGCGGTGGCGGTCATGCGTCACGAGTACGGCGGCCACCCGATAGAGGAAAAGTAGCGGACGAGGAGAAACATGGGATACTTCCCCACAGAGGACCACGAGGTGATAGGCGACCCGCACACGGCGGCGCTGGTCGGGATCGACGGGACCACGGATTGGCTCTGCCTCCCGAGGTTGGACGCCCCGAGCGTCTTTGGCGTCATCCTGGACGACGAGAAGGGTGGACACTTCAAGTTGGCTTCCTCGGGACTACGTCCGCAGCCAGCAACTCTACCTTCGTGCGGAGAGCCGGCCAGTACAACCGGCCGCGGGTTCCGGAAAGGAGACGCGGCATGACTGAAGCCTCGGTGGGGGATTTCGCTCTGCTATCCGACTGCCATTCGGCCGCCCTGGTAGGCCGAGACGGCTCCGTGGACAGGTACTGCGCGCCACGGTTCGACTCGCCCTCCGTTTTCGCCCGCCTCCTGGACGAGAAAGGCGGGCACTGGTCCATCCGCCCGTTCGGGGAGTTCGATGCCGAGCGAGCTTATCTGGGAGACACGATGGTCCTGCGGACGGTGTTTCGGACCCCACAGGGGCAGGTTGCCGTGACGGACGCCCTGGCGTTGGAGAGCGGCGCCCGGGGACACGACATCGGTGTTCGCGCTCCTCAGCCTTGTTGCGGAGGGTCGAGGGCGAGGTCGAGATGGCGTTGGAGTTCGTCCCGCGCCCGGAGTATGCTCTTATCACCCCGCTCGTGTTACCGACAGAGATCGGGGTCGTCGCCCGGGGCGGTCCAGCCGAGCTTCAACTGGTCGCCGGATGTCCTCTGGAAGTCGAGGATGTTGCTCCAAAGGGGCGATCCGCAACCTCACCCGCACCCTCGCCCTCGAGCTCGCCCCGCACAAGATCAACGTCAACAATATCGGGCCCGGCATGGTGCTGACACCCTTCGGCCAGGAGACGATAGACGACCCCGAGTTCCGCGAGCAGCAGGTCCAGAGCATCTCCTGGAAGCACGCCGCCCTCCCCGCGGAGATCGGCCGCCTCGCCGTCTTTCTCGCCTCCAACGAGGCCGACTACGTGACCGGGTCCACCTACTACATGGACGGCGGGCTCATGCAGAGCGCGGGACAAGGGGCCTGACGATAGACGAACCGACGCCCGAACGGCTCCATCCTCGACCGACTCAGGGGAGAGCCACGAAACCTACGGAGGTAAGAGAATGTTTTTCGGCCGCCGCAAATCCAGGATGATCACGCCAGGCAAGGCCTTGCCCGGCCGCGACCGGCCGGCGTTCGCCGTCCCCGCGCAGCACGCCGTATTCGGCACACCGATCCGACCGCCGTTCCCCGACGGCCTCCTGACGGCGGTGTTCGCGCTCGGCTGCTTCTGGGGAGCCGAGCGCCTGTTCTGGCAGACCGATGGGATCTACACGACCGCCGCAGGCTACGCGGGAGGCTTCACGCCGAACCCGACCTACAAGGAAGTCTGCTCGGGTCGCACCGGGCACGCCGAGGCGGTGCTCGCCGTCTTCGACCCGGCGAAGGTCTCCTACGAGGACTTGCTCACGATCTTCTTCGAGGCCCACGACCCGACCCAGGGTATGCGGCAGGGCAACGACGCCGGAACGCAGTACCGCTCCGCCGTCTACTACACAGGCGACGATCAGCGACGGGCCGCTGAGGCGACGCGCGGCGCGTACGACCACGCCCTGCGGCACGCTAACTTCCGTCCTATCACCACGGAGATCGCCCCTGCTGGCCCCTTCTACTACGCCGAGGACTATCACCAGCAGTACCTGCACAAGGTGCCGGACGGCTACTGCGGGCTGGCGGGGACCGGCGTGGCCTGCTCGGTAGGGACGGTCACCCAGCGCGAGACTGACGATGCCCTTCGACCGGTGCCGAGCAGCGACGCGGAGTGGCGCGAGCGCCTCTCGCCTGAGCAGTACGCCGTGTTGCGCAAGGCGGGCACCGAGCCGCCGTTCTCCGGCGAGTACGTAGACGCCAACGAGGATGGCCTCTACCGCTGCGCGGTCTGCGGCAACCCACTCTTCGACGCCCGCACGAAGTACCATTCGGGCACCGGCTGGCCTAGCTTCACCGAGGCCGTCTCACCGGATGCCGTCGAGCTCGTCGAGGACCGCTCGCACGGGATGGTCCGCACCGAGGCGCGCTGCGCCCGCTGCCACTCCCACGTAGGACACGTCTTTGACGACGGGCCGAAGGAGGCCGGCGGGCAACGTTGGTGCATGAACAGCGTCGCGCTCGACTTGCAGCGGCGCTGATGCGGATCGAGGGGACGCACTTGGCGGACGGGCCCAAGAAACCGAAGGACGGCTCGCTGCGAAACATCGAGGAAAGTAGGCGGGCCATGATCAACACCGAGAACGCCCTGGTCGACCGCAACAGCATAAACGTCATACGTTTTCTGGCCGTGGATACGGTCCAGAAGGCGGGCTCCGGCCACCCCGGCACGCCGATGGGGGCTGCGGCGATGGCCTATACACTTTGGGACCGTTTCCTCAAGCACAACCCGGAGAACCCGGATTGGCCGGATCGGGACCGCTTCGTTCTCTCGCCCGGCCATGCCTCGACGCTGCTCTACGCGCTGCTGCACCTCTACGGCTACGACCTGCCACTGGAGGAACTCAAGCGCTTCCGGCAGTGGGGCTCGAAAACGCCTGGGCACCCCGAGCGCGTCGTAGAGGCGGCAAGGGCCCAGGTGATGGTCCGCCCGTCGGGCTCACCGGATCAGAGCCTCGTGCAAGTCATGAATAAGGAGGAGTGAAGTGCGCGGGTATCGTGCCCGCTTCCCCGACTACGAGTCGACCGACCACACGAAGGCGCGACGGCGACAGGGTCAGCCCGATCGTAGTTACCAACCCAAGAGGAGGAACTGATGCAGAAAGAGAGAACGAGAACGAAGGCTCACGAGCTCGCCGACCTTGGCCAGGCCGTCTGGCTCGACTACATCTGCCGGTCGTTGATCACGCAGGGTGAATTGCAGCGGGCCATCGACGTCGGCGTCCGTGGCGTCACCTCGAACCCCACGATCTTCGAAAAATAGAGAGCACCGCGATGAAGGGTTTGGATGCCAACGCCCCTCGACTATGGAACTGGCGAATGAACCGAAAGAATAACCCGATGAGCCGGAGATCCGGCCAGCGGAGGAGCCGAGAGCTTTGATGCCCGATATCTCTTTGACGGGCGTACTCGTTGTCGCGGCGATCGCCTTCCTGGTACCGCTTGGCCTGGGCCTGGTACCCTCTTTGCGTCTTCCTTCGGTTGTTCTGGAGATAGTTGCCGGAATCGTGATCGGTCCCGCGGTCTTCGGGTTCATCGAGGTAGACCTGCCGCTGCAGGTCCTGGCTTTGATCGGGCTCGCGTTCCTGCTCTTCCTGGCGGGGCTAGAGATCGACTTCGCCCGCCTCCGGGGCGGGCTGTTGCGAAGTGCCGCCACCGGATTCGTGCTATCCCTGGCGGTTGCGCTAGGCATCGCATGGGTACTCAAAGCTGCTGGTTTCATCCAGGCTCCGCTGCTCGTGGCGATCATCTTGTCAGCGACCTCCTTAGGCATCGTGATCCCGGTGCTCACCGATGCGGGACAGGGCGGCACCACGCTCGGCCAACTCGTCATCGCAGGCTCGTCGATAGCCGATTTCGGCGCGATCATCCTGCTGTCGCTATTCTTCTCCGGGGATTCAAGTAGCGTTGGATCCACGCTCCTTTTGATCGGGGGCTTCATCCTGTTGGTGACGGTCATAGGGCTGGCACTGGGCGGGGTCGAACACTCGAGCCGTTTGAGCTCGGCCCTGAGAAGATTACAGGACTCCAGTGCCCAGATTCGGGTCCGGGGAGCCTTGCTCTTGCTCTTCGGCTTCGCCACGCTCGCCCAACTCCTGGGGCTGGAGGTCATCCTGGGCGCGTTCATCGCTGGCGCGGTACTCGGGTTGCTGGACCGGGACAAGATGATGACACATCCGCGTTTCCGTACGAAGCTCGAAGCTGTAGGCTTCGGCGTCTTCATACCTTTCTTCTTTGTCACCAGCGGGATACAGCTCGATGTGCAAGCGCTGTTCGCGGGTGGGGCAGCGTTCGCGCTGGTGCCCGTATTCCTCCTTGCCCTGCTGCTCGCCCGCGGGTTGCCGGCGCTCCTGTACAGGCCGATGGTCGGTGACAGGGGCTCTTTGGCGGCCGGGCTCTTGCAGGCGACCTCGCTTCCGTTTATCGTCGCCGCCACGGGGATTGGGATGGAGTTGGGCATACTGAGTCCCGCGACCGGGGCCGCCATGGTGGTGGCCGGGCTGCTGTCGGTGGTGCTCTTCCCGCTCGGCGCCCTCACGCTCCTACGAGCCAGCAAAGAACCGGTCGCGACCGACCCAGCGAGACGGACTCGATGACCTGACCACAGGCCGAGGCAACTCGAAGCGGACCGCCTTTAACTTCACCACCATCCCGGGTGAAGGCTACCGCGCCCTGAAAGCGGGCACGCCGGTGAGCTTCGAACTGGTCGAGAACGAGACGGATCACACGGCACGCAACGTCTGGAAGGATGGTGAGCCGTAGGGTGAAGCTGCTCTCCGTGTACGTTTCGTTGCCCGAGGAAGAATTTCCGCAATGACGGCGGTGTTCAATTCCTGGCAGCCATAGTCGTGATCCGGACAGTGCTAAATTCGTAGAGCGGCGATGGCGTGGACCGGCGGCTGGCACAGGCCGCTCGTGAGGGCCGGCGTGGGCGGGGCGTCGGGAGACTCCGGCGCTGCCGTGACCCAGTGCTCGGGGCCTGGGAAGTAGCTCTCCGGTGGGGCTTTCTGGTTGAAGACGATGTGTGGGACCAACTCCTTCAATGCCGAACCCTTCCGCTGCAGGGGAAAGCCGGCAACGCACACCGTAACTAAATCGTAAGCAACACGTAAGCTTCTCACAATAATTCGGGACGATACTTGAGGATATGAATAGGTATGCGAGGCGTGCGGTGATCGGTTTTCTGGCCGGCGGGATGAGCAGCGTAGCCCTGGTGGCGACGCTGGGTGACACCCTACTGGCATTACTGTTGGGGACCCTGACAGGCGTCGGCTATGCTCTGGCCTTTCGTCCGTCGCCGCACGCGTACGTGGACAGCGGTATGACCGCCGCGGCGCTGGGCGTGCCGCTCTGGACGGGGGTCAGCGTGATCGCGCTGCCGCTGCTGGCGGGCCGGCAGCCGCAGTGGACAGCCGAGGGAATGCTGGCGCTGTTCCCGGGGTTGGTGGGCTGGGTCCTGTACGGCGCGGCTCTGGGGCTGCTGGCTCAGGCGCTGGGGGATCTGGCCCTCTGGTGGCTGGGTCCGGAGCATACACCTGCCCCGCCCGAGCGGGAGATCGAGACGCGCGTGGTGATACTGGGCGGCGGCTTTGCAGGCGTGGGAGTGGCCGAACACCTGGAGAGGAAGTTCGGCGCCGACCCGTCGGTGCAGTTCACGCTGGTGAGCGATACCAACGCGCTGCTGTTTACGCCGATGCTGGCCGAGGTGGCCGCGAGCAGCCTGGAGCCCACGCACATCAGCAGCCCGCTGCGCACGAGCCTACGCCGTACCGTCGTCGTCCGCGGGCGGGTAGGCGAGATCGACGTGGAACGGCGCAGGGTGCTGTTGGAAGAGGATGCCGGTTCGAACGAGGGCGACGAATTAGCTTACGACCATCTCGTGCTGGCCGTGGGCTCCGTCTCGAACTACCTGGGTATGGAGGCCCTCCGGGAGGAGGCCTTCGACTTCAAGACGCTCTCGGACGCTATCCGCATCCGCAATCACGTCATCGACGTCTTTGAGCGCGCCGACCGCGAGCCGGACCCGGAGGCCCGCCAGGCTCTGCTGACTTTCGTCGTGGCAGGCAGCGGGTTCGCGGGTGCGGAGATCGCCGGCGGACTGAACGACTTCGTGCGCGGCATGCTGACCTATTACCCCAACGTCCCGGCCGAGGAATTGCGGGTAATGGTGCTCCACTCGCGGGATCGTATCCTGCCGGAGTTGAGCGAATCGCTGGCCGCTTACGCGCTGGAGCGCATGAAGGAGCGGGGCGTGACGTTCAAGCTGGAGACCCGGGTGGCCGATGCGCGACGGGGCGTGGTCGTGCTGGACTCCGACGAGGAGATCCGCGCCGAGACCCTGATCTGGACGGCGGGGACGACGCCGAACCCGCTGCTGAAGGACCTGCCGGTCGAGCGCGACAAGCGCGGCGCGGTGGTGGTGGACGACAACCTGGCCGTGCCGGGTCACGAGGGCCTGTGGGCGGCGGGGGACTGCGCCGCCGTGACGGACATAAAGACTGGCGATCCCTGCCCGCCCACGGCCCAGTTCGCGCTGCGCGAGGCCTACGCACTGGCCCACAACATCCATGCCGGCGTGCGCGGAAAACCACCCGAGCCTTTCCGCTTCGGCGGGCTGGGGACGCTGTGCATCGTAGGTCACCAGACCGCGTGCGCCGAGATCAAGGGCGTGCGCTTCTCGGGGCTGCTGGCCTGGATGATGTGGCGCGCCGTCTACCTGTCCAAGCTGCCGGGGCTGGAGCGCAAGGTGCGCGTGTTCGTGGATTGGAACATCGAATTGTTCTTCCCCCGCGATATCGTACAAACGATCGAGTTGGACAAATGAACTCCTCACGCACCACAGGGATGATCGCCGGCCTCGCCGTCGGATGCCTGGGTGGGACGGTGATCTGGGCTATAGGGCTTGCCTCGCTCGTGGGCGGCGTTGCGCTCGGCGGACTGTGCGGTTTGATCTTTGCGCTGCTGGCCGCGCGGCGGGCGGTTAG
>CADCVF010000008.1 GCA_902806095.1 uncultured Rubrobacteraceae bacterium | reverse complement strand
TTCTTGTGGCGGACAAGCGGGGGCGGAGAAAGCCCCTAAACTGCGGGCTCTACAAGAATATACGTAGTGGGCTAGTAGAGGAGGACGGTCACGGAAGCTAACGGCAGGGACCGCGAGCAGGTTATTCGTGTAGAGAACTGTTCGGTGGTCTTCGGGAGGCGCGCCCAACAGGCGCTGGAGATGCGGCGCTCCGGCAGGAGCAAGGCCGAGGTCGAGAGGGCTACCGGGTCTACCATCGGGGCCTTCGACAACAGCTTCGACGTGAACAGAGGCGAGATCTTCGTGATCATCGGCCTCTCCGGGAGTGGGAAGTCAACGATCTTGCGGGCCATCAACGGTCTGAACGAGCCCACCGAAGGGAACGTCTTCCTCGACGGCGACAACATCTCGAAGATGTCGGCCAAGGAGTTGCGGGAGGTGCGGAGGCGCAAGATCGGCATGGTCTTCCAGCACTTCGGCCTCTTGCCAACCCGCACGGTCATGGACAACGTGACCTTCGGCCTCGAGGTCAAGGGCGCGTCGTCCTCGGAGCGCAAGAAGGCCGGTGAGGAGGCGCTGGAGCTGGTCGGCCTCCAGGGTCAGGGCAAGAAGATGACCTCGGAGCTGTCGGGCGGCATGCAACAACGGGTCGGTCTCGCGCGAGCCCTGGCCACCCAGCAGGAACTCCTGCTCATGGACGAGCCGTTCAGCGCTCTGGACCCGCTCATCCGGCGGGACATGCAGAACCTGTTCCTCAAGATCCAGGGCGAGGTGCAGCGGACGGTCGTCTTCGTGACGCACGACCTCGACGAGGCTCTGATGCTCGGGCACCGGGTGGCGATAATGAAAGACGGTGAGATCGTACAGCTCGGCACGCCCGAGGAGATCCTGCGCGAGCCCGCCACCGATTACGTGGAGCGCTTCGTCGAGGACGTGGACTACGCCAAGGTCCGCACCGCCGAGAGCGTGATGGTCCCGGTCAAAGAGGTTGCCTACTTGAACGAAGGCCCGACGGTTGTGCTGAGGAGGATGAGGCAGCTCGGCCAGTCCCACATGTTCGTGGTGGACGACGAGCGACGGCTCCATGGCCTCGTCGAGGTCGAAGAGGTCGCCCGGCTCGCCGAGCGCGACGAGCGGGAGTTGAGAGCGGCGGTGGACGACGGGACGCCGAAGATCGAGCGGAGCACTTACCTGCGCGAGATCCTGCCGCTCTTCGTGGAGCACGACGTTCCCGTGGCCGTTTGCGACGAGACCGACCGCCTCGAAGGCGTCGTCGTCCGCGGCGCCCTGATAGCGGGCCTTACCACGACCGCAGAGCCCAACGGCGAGGAGTCGGTACCCTTCGAGGACGAGGGGCGCCACGAGGGCGCTGTCCTGCGGGGTAGCGAGGCTGAGCAAGAGACGGATGGGAGGGCTTGAAGGTGCTCGCTTTCTTGCAGCAGAACCTCGTTCCGGAGCTTCCGCTAGAAGGCTGGACCAGCAGCTTCGTAAAATACGTACAGGACATCAATGTCGTCGATGAGTTCTTCGATCTCGTAAAGGACGGGATCGGCGCCTTCGTCGGCGCGCTCGAGGTCGTGCTGACCGCGCCGCCAGAGCTGTTGATGGTCGCTATATTCGCGGCGATAGCCTTCTTTGTATCTGGCTGGCGGGTGGCCCTCTTCTCGGTGTTGGGCTTCCTGCTGATCATCAGCCTCGGGCTCTGGGACGACACCATGCTCTCCCTGGCGCTCGTCCTGGCCGCGACCGTGGTCTCGCTGCTTATAGGAGTGCCGATTGGGGTGCTAGCGGCCAAGTCACGCGCGGTCCAGGCCGCCGCAAGGCCCACGCTCGACATTATGCAGACGATGCCCGCGTTCGTGTACCTGGTCCCCATGGTCGTGTTCCTAGGCCTCGGCGCCACGCCGGGACTCGTCGCGACGGTCATCTTTGCGGCCCCCCCAGCGGTGAGACTGACGATGCTCGGCATCCAGCAGGTGCCCCAGAACACCGTCGAGGCGGCCCATGCTTTTGGGGCTACACCCTGGCAGACTTTGCGTAAGGTCGAGCTGCCACAAGCTCTGCCGACCATCATGGCCGGGGTCAACCAGGTGATCATGCTCGCCCTCTCGATGGTGGTTATCGCCGCGCTAGTCGGGGCGGGAGGTCTGGGCGAGGCCGTGGTCCGCGGCCTTAGCCAGCTCGACGTGGGCAGGGCGTTCGTTGGTGGGGTGGGGATCGTTATCATCGCCATCTACCTCGACCGCGTCACGAGGCCGCTCGGTAGCCTCATCCAACGCAAGCCGGGAGCCAAGGGAGCGCTGTCGAAGGTCCTCCCGGGTAGGAAGAAGGAGACTGACGTAGATCCCGACACGGCCGGCTCCACCGGCTCCGGCGCGGAAGACACCGCGAAGGTCGGCGCGGGCAGTGGCTCGGCTTGAGCCCTCGTCCGTTGCCCGATTCACCACTCTTCCAGGGGGCGCGGAGGCTCAGTAGGCAGAGGTGTCGGGGAGAAAAACTGATCCGGCGTGAACGCGGGAGCGTAAAAAGAACGTGAAACCCCGGTGCGGTCTGTTTCAGACGCATCACGAAATCCGCTGGCTAGAGAAGGAAGGTCGATGAAGGCGAGTAAGAAGTTTTTGGCGGTAATCCTCGCGCTCGTTGCGGGCGCCGTCGTGTCCGGCTGCGGCGGTGGCTCTCCAGAGAGCAGGGATCTCAACCTCGGCGTCGCGACGGGTTGGGACGAGGCCGCGGTGGTCGCGAACCTCTCGAAAATCGTTATGGAAGAGGATCTCGGCTATGGGGAGGTCCGGCTTCAGGAGCTCGAGTTGGGCCCCGTGATCCAGGGCGTGGCCAGCGGCGACCTAGACGCCTATCAGGACATATGGCTGCCAAACCACCAGGCCCAGATCGACGAGGTCGAGAATGACGTCATAATGCTCGACCCCTGGTACGACGGCACGACCGAGTTCGGCATAGCGGTGCCGACCTACATGACGAACGTCAACGCTATCCCCGATCTTAACCAGACCAGCATCGACCAGATCCTCGGTATCGAGCCGGGCGCGATCATCTCGGAGAGGATCCCCGAGAGCGTCATACCAACGTATGGCCTCGAGCAAGAGTACGTGCAGTCGAGCACGCCGAGCATGCTCTCCCAGGTCGAGGAGCTTAGCGACAACCAGGAGGAGTTCGCCTTCGTCGCCTGGCGGCCACA
>CADCVF010000007.1 GCA_902806095.1 uncultured Rubrobacteraceae bacterium | reverse complement strand
CAGGCACGGACCTACGTCTTCTACTACCCGTGGATTCCCGCTTTCGCGGGAATGACGAAGGGGAAGGGTCATAGTGTGTGCCCGCAACCGGAAAGCGAGACCATACAAGCGGATTCGGTATTAGCCGGCGTAAACGTTATGACTCTACCTGTCCCACTCACTCAACCGCGTGCAGGTTCAGGGTAAGATCGACGCAGCGGTCGAGCGTATTCACTAGGGGCGAACGTGCCAGGGTAGTCTGCCAAATCTCCTTCATGGTTTGCTCGTCGGCATCGGCGCTTACGTACAGAGTGCAAGAGATCGTTTCAAAGCCGGGATGACCACTCTCGCCCACAACGCCAAGAAAGACCAGGGGGTTATTGAGCCGTCCGGAGATGCTGGCTTCCATGGCGTCAACCTCGACGCCGCGTCGCGTGGCGTGCGAAGCGAAGCCGCTGATGAGGTCACCCCCTAGAGCGCCGAGTAGATACTCCACCGCATCGGGATACGCGTCGGCTTCCCTGAAGCTGGCCTGCCCGCCGACTGTGAATGCATGATTGCGTGTATAAGCTGTAGCCCGATCTTCACCCAGCCAGCGCACGCGGGATGTCCAGGCATAGTCCGTGTCATCCACTGGTGCATTCAACCCTTACACAGAGCGCGGCGGTCTGACGGTACGGATATGCGAATGCCTCTACCTCGCTCGGCCTTTCCAAGTAGAACGGCAGCGTCGAGGAATGACGCCCTACCGACGTTGGTCACGATGACTTCCTCACGTACAAACGGCCGTCAACTGGCGACTGATGCTCAGCCCTGAGCGACGTAGCCGCTCGCGCCAGGGCCTCCAGCTTGCGTGTGGCTATCTCGACGCTGTTCAGAGGTCGGCTGGAAAAAGTACCGAACCCACAATCAGGATTGAGGAAAATGCGCTCCGGCGGCAGATACTGCAATGCCTCTCTGGCGCGCCCCACGATCGCTTCGGCAGTTTCGACTTCTGGTGTGCGTGGATTGACGACGCCCAGCCCGAGCTCCTTTTGGCTGGCTATCTCGTGCGAGCCGAGCAGCGCGGCTAGCTCACCAGCGCGGGGCGTGGCGAACTCCAGGACTAACTGCTGCACGTTCAGGCGCGCCAGATAAGGCGCGAGCGGATGATACGAACCCTTCAGGAGAACCTGCTCCTGCTGGCTCCAGTTGCCCCGACAAACGTGCAGACCGGTGCGCAAGCCATCCAGGCCGGTGACGACGCGGTTGATGAGATCGACCGCGAACTCCAGCTCCTCCGCGGGGTCTTTGCGGGCGGCAAGGGCGGCGCACATAAAGGTGCGCGTTTCCCCTTGGGTAAAGACCAACTCCGTCAGGACCGGCTCATCGAACTGGACGAAGTCGACTCCCGCGTCGCGGAGCTCCAGGACCTCCTGGCGCAAGATGCGCACGACGTCTTCCGCCAGGTCCTCTTTGGTGGGATAGGCAGCGCGAGCTGCCTCCTTGACCCACATGGAGCGCGTTAGCAGGTAGGGGCCGGGCAACGGCACCTTGATGGGCCGGTCGGTATGCTGGCGCAAGAAGAGATACTCGTCGAGAGCGAGAGGCGCGCGACGTTCGATCTTGCCGACGCAGGTGGGATTTCGGATGGAGTACGCAGGCACATCCAGCGTTTGCAAGATGCGCTCGAAGCCGTCCTTATCTTCGACGAGATCAAGCATCTCGGCGAGGGACATGAGCCGCACGCCATCGAGCTTCTCGGCCACGAACGAGTAGAAATTATCGCGCCGTTGCTCGCCATCGGTGACCAGATCGACCCCGGCTTCTTGTTGCAAGCGCAGCGTTTCGAGCACGGCTTCGTCGGCCACCCTGTCGAACTCCACGGCGGAGATCCTGCCCCGCTGCTTTCGACTCTGCGCGCGCAGAAGCTCGGGCGGGCGGGCCCAACTGCCTACCGTCGTCACGGGGAACAGAGGCACGCTCTTCACGAACTTCCTCCTTCAAAGAACTTCTGCTGCTCGACGGCTTCGGTGAGGGCCACATAGCCCGTGGTGCGCTCCGGCATCCACTCTTTGAGCCCTTCCAGGTCCATCATCTCGCGGTGTTCCGGGTTGTCGTAGCGCATCTGGAAGAGCGCCTCTTTCCAGCGTTCCTCCTCGTCCCGCGGGAAACTCTCTAGCACGGTGAAGTTGCAATGATCAAAAGGCTCCGTCGTCACCAAAGACGTCAACTCTCCGGGATCGGCGGTGCCATCGGCCTGCCATCCCTCCCAGTTCAGGTCGAGTACGGCGCACGCCTGGCTCTCTCCGCGTTGCAGGCAACGTAGGGCTTCCAACTCGCCGCCGACATGATCGCCGTGTTTGCCGACCATGAGGTCAAAGCGCCGCACGGTGAAGTCCTGGCCCGGCGTCAGGCCGTTGTTCTGGAGTAAACGGAGCGGGAGCAGCGTCGCTTGCGGGGAATCCTGCGCGCCCGTCGCGACGGTTTGTCCGCGCAAGTCTTCGATGTTCTCTATGCCGCTATCGCGCCGCACGATGAGGTGTGTCACGCGGTCACGATCGGTGTCGCGCATGGCGAGCGCCCGGCACGTGCCGCCGGTGCGCCGCTGGGCGTCCACCCAAGCCAAAGGTGAGTTCCAGGCGATGTCGATGTGTCCGGCTAACAGAGCATCCACCTGCAACTCGTAATTGCTGTAAAAGACGTAATCGATCGGATGACCCTGGTCTTCGAAGAAGTCTTTGATGATGTCCCAGATCACCACGACTTTGGGGTCGTAGACCACGGCACCGACAAGGATAGGTGCTTGCACTCAGGCCCTCCTCACCATTGGGTTAGAACAAGTCCATACCGCACAGCGCCTTACCGATGAAATCGTAGAGCACATCGGACGTTGGCGCCATGACGCTTGCGGCGTGTACGTCGCGGAAGTTGCGCTCCATGCTCAGGTGGCGGCTGAATGCGGCGCCACCGCACGCCTGCATTCCGATCTCTGCGACCTCCCTGGCGGTCTCGGCGGCGGCAACCTTGGATTCCAACACCAGCAGAACGGTGTTCTGGTCGGGATTTTCTACGGCCTCGATCACGCTCGTCAGGTGCGCCCGCGCGCGGTCGGTCTCGACGCGCATCTTGGCCAGCCGGGCGCGTAAGGTCGGAAGATCGCACAGACGGCTATCCAGATGCTCCAGACGCGCACTCGTGAGATGAGATTGGGTGGAGGAGGTGGCCGCTTCGGCGATGCCGACCGAGACGGCGGCGTTGCCCAGATTGAACCAGGGCAGCACCACTTCGAGCATGGTACGGAAACCATCGCTCGGCTCGCAAAGCGCGCGTTCGGAGGGGATTTGGCAGTCCTCCAGCGTCATCGGCGCGCTGGCGTTGCCCCTCATGCCGAGGCCGTTCCAGCGGTCGCTGACGGTGAATCCTTCGTCTTCTTTGAGCAACAGATAAAGGGTCGTATCGGTTGGCTCTTCCCCGCCCGCGGTGCGCGTGGAGACGACGTAGCCTTCGGCCTCGCCAGCCGAGGTGACCCAGGATTTCTTCGCGTTGAGAACGATGCGTCCGTTGTTTTGCGCCTCCTGATTAACCGGTGCCCAGAAGTGGCTACGTGATCCCTTCTCGCTCCACGCGAGCGTGGTCAGATGCGCGCCGCGCGCAACCTGTCGCAGGGTGTCCTCCACTGCTTGGGGGTGAGCGACGTAGCACGAGCAGCCGCACACGTGCATCAGATAGATCATTGCCGTCGAGGCGCACCTCTGGGCGATCTCATCCAGTGCCGCACAAGCGACGCGTATACCGTGTCCCATTCCGCCATACTCGACGGGGATGGTGAGGCCGAGTAGACCCGCTTGCGCCAAAGCATCGACGGCTTCGCGCGGGAAGCGACCCTGGGCATCGACGTCGGCGGCATGAGGCGCGATCGACTCATCAGCGACGCGGCGCACTTCTTCGATTACGGCGGTCTGCTCTTCGTTCAAACGATACATAACTCCTCCCTTTCTATTAGCTCTTTTCGCTCTGCTGTTTTTCGTCTTTCTCTCCCTCGTTGTCTGCCCGCGGGTTTGCATCCGAATGGTCGACCACGACGACGATGACGAGGGTGAACACGACCGCCGCGACTGCTCCCCCGGCCAGGACCAACAGGGCTACTATTTCGGCTGACAACTCAACCTCCTCTGCGCATGGCCAGACGTCCTTCCGACGAGTGCTGGGATCAGACCCTTATGTGAAGAGGAGCAGCAAGCGTCCCACGCGACTTCCACGCTCGCTCAGTACTTTGAGCCGGGGACGCAGCAGTCGATCCAACCCGAAGTAGCGTCCCGGCGCGAGCCCGAACATGGCGATCGAGAGCAGCACCATGAGTATGTAGCTCCACTCCCACTCGTTCGGGGTGTGGCCCAGCCCGATCATCAGCTGCGTGGACATGCCGATGGCGGCCAGCGCGCCCAGGCGGCTGAAAAAACCCAGGCACAGGCTGAGAAAGATCCAGGCCTCGGTACCCCAGATCACGTACCCGAACCAGCGGATATTGGGCTGCACGAAGTTCTCTATGAACGCGGCGTTCATCTGCGTCGCCCATCCTATCGGGACGCTCAACTCAGGCCCAGGGCTCGACCCCACGATCTCGGCTTTCAACAGTCTGTTTGACGCATCCGCCTCATCGACCGAGTGCTGGAGAAAGAAGCACAGGCCTCCACGCGTAAAGTCGGCCCGACAGCCGAAATCGGGCGGCAACTTCCACCACAGCTGCGTGAAGAAGAGGTATCCAAGCCCGATGCTCGCTATCGCGATAGCGAGCACGATAATAGTCCGCTCCAGACGCGATGAGGAGTAAATACCCTCCCTCGGTTGCCCTGATTTCCTGTCCGCTACAGAACTCACCTCAGACGCTCCTTTCGGCGAATGGTCCTGGCCAGGTCACTTACGTTTTCCGCTCGACTTCGCCCTCCACCGGCTACCAGATCGCCCTCGTCGGCCTGTCGAAGGAGACCGAGGGATTCGAGGGTGTCCCTGGTCGCCCGAAGGTCGGGGCGTTCGAAGGCGAGGGGCCGCAAGTGACGGAGGTCATCCACCACGTCGACGTCGAAGGTAGTTTCGAGCAAGCCCACCGAGAGGCCCGTGAGCCGGGCCCTGGCTATGAGGTCGGCGAGTTCCGTGCCGACGCTCATGGGCGTCTCTCGCAGCACATCGTGGTAGCCGCGCATTCCGATCAGGTAGTAGCCCCCATCGTAGGTCGGTCCGAAGACGAGATCCTGCCTGACGAGGCGGCGGAACGCCTCCTCCACGACCTCGACGGTGAGGTGCGGGGAGTCAGAGGCGATCAGGACGGTTCTCTCCTCCCCGCGGCCTGCGGCCCCCAGGAACAGCTCTCTCTGGCGCTCTGTCAGGTCGCCGTCTCCCTGGAGGAGGACCCTCTCTGGCTCGCCGGTGAGCGGCGAGATCTCCGGCCAGGCGTCGGGCGGCGTCACGTACCAGCCCGGCGCGAACTGGGAGTTCGAGAAACGCGCTGCGAGGTCCTGCAGGAAAGCCCGGTAGAGGAGGATCGCCTGCTCGTGGCCGATGGTCCGGCCGAGCCGCGTCTTCGCGAATCCTACCCTGGGCGCCCTGGCGATCACCCACAGCGCGTCGCTCACCGGCTCACCTTGGCCGTCTTGCGGGGTGTCCAGCGAGAGTAACGCAGTACCGTCGAGATGATACGCCAGCCGACCTCGAGGCTCCTGACGAGAGTGTCGCCCACCTTCGAGACTCCGACCCGCTGGTGGTAGCTTACCGGTACCTCGCGGTAATTGTATCCCGCTCTGGCAGATTTCACGATCATCTCGGACGGCCAGCCGTAGGTCATTTCCCTCATTTCGAGCGCCAGAAGGTGGTCTCGCCGAATGGTCCGGAATGGCCCCACGTCGCTAACGCGAACCCCGTATAGAGCGCGCATCAAGAAGGCGGCGAGATGATTGCCGAAGACCTGCTGCCAGGTCATCGACCCCCTGGCCCGCGAGCCCAGAGCGCGGGACCCCACCACCAGGTCTGCCTCTCCTGCGAGAAGCGGCTCGAGCACGCGCGGGAGGTCATCCGGGTCGTCGGCGGCGTCCCCGTCTAGCAGGACGATCACCTCGGCCTCATCGGCGGCGAGGACTCCGGCGAGGCACGCGTACCCGTAGCCCCGCCGCTCCTCGCGCACGACCCTCGCCCCGGCCTTGCGGGCGATCTCCCCCGTCCCGTCTGTCGAGCCGTTGTCCACGACGATGATCTCTCCGGAGGCCAGGAGCGCCTGTGCGCGAAGGCCTTCGACCACCCGAGCGATCGATTGCGCCTCGTCGAGGGCGGGGATGACGGCGGCGATGCGCGGCCCTGGACGCCGCCCGGAACCCGGATTGTCCCCTGCAGGGTGATCGGTGAGGGTCATGCCGATGATCCTTCGGCGGTCTTGATGACGGTCGTGCAGGCGTTGCCAGCCTTCGGTACGTCCTCAGGGCTGCTCAGGGTGTAGCGGAGCATCCCCTGGATTCGGCGGACCTCTTCTTCCCCACCGCGCACCACAGGACAGTATTCGTCAGGATCGTCCAGCTTGTTACGCAGCGCCCGGCGGCTGGCGCAGCCCCCGGCGCAGCTCTCGGCGAACCGGCACGGCTCGCACGCCTTCGGCAAGTACCTGGACTTCTCGAACTCGCGCTGGTCCCAGATGTTCTTCTCGGGGTCCGCAAGGTGTGATACGCGTCCGGCGGCCGCCGGCCAATAAGGGCAAGGTGAGATCGTGCCAGCCGGCAGCGCCCGGATGCTTCGCTGGCCGCACGGGTTGCCCCTGGTCGTCTCCAGGCCCATGATCGCGTTCACCAGCGGTTCGCTGCACACGACCACGGGCCCGGCGGCGAACAGGTCAGCGAATCCCTGCCAGAACTGATCGTAGGAGAGGGTGAACTCCTCGCCCGTCACGGGCTGGTAGACGTTGACGCGCAAGTCGCAGCCGAGCCCGAAGGCGAACCTGGCCACCTCCCCCATCCGATCGTAGTTGGTGCTCATCATCACCGCAGCCACGGAGGTGGGGATGCCCAGTCGCTGGCACCGCTCGAGCGACTCTATCGCCATCTCCCACGCTCCCTGCCCCCTGAACTCGTCCATCTCCGCCTTGGTTGGGAAATCGAAGGAGAGTTCGACGGAGTGAAAGCCCGCAAGCTCCTCGTCGGTGAGCATGGCCAGGCTGTAGCCGTTCGAGGTGATCGCGGTCTTCACCTCCCTCTCCCGGAATAGACCGAGCATCTCCCTGTACTCCGGGTGTACCCCGTTTTCGCCGACCCCAAGGTTGACCGACCCAACCTCCAGGTTGTCAAGAATGGTCTCGACCTGCGGCAGGGAGAGGCGTTGTTGCGTGAGCGTGGGCCGGTAGCAGTGCGGGCACGCGAGATTACACTCGTTGGTAAGACCAATGCCGACGGCAACAGGCATAATCACTCCTCTCCGCTGTGTCACCCCACATACACGACACATATAACATAGTTTGTGGCCATAAATCTTGCTATTCTCTTAACGTTTCGGGAAGGTCGCTGGATCACCACTATCTCGCTCGAGGAGCGAGATCTGGCAACCGTTCGGACGCCTTGCTGGCCAGGATCTGACGTTCAACGTCGGGTCACCACCACCTCGAGGTAGTCGCTCGGCACCACCATCGTCTCGTCGCCCGAACGGTTGAAGCGGCCTACGAGATCCACTAGCTCGCCAACGAGGTTCTCCCGCCCCGCCGGTTCGAGCGTCAGGAGAGTCTCCCTTGTTGGACCCAGCTGGGTTTGTAAGACTTCAAGGTAGTGCCTGACCGAGCGGTAGCGAAACACGAAGCTCCGCCGGGCGATTCGCAGATCACTTGTGCCACTGCCAAAGAGTTCCCGCAGTCGCTCCTCCGTGCCCCAGAGGACGGGCGGCTTCAGGCCTGGAGAGAAAGGCAGGTAGCTGCCGAATAGGCTTCCCAACTCCCCGGCGAAACCATCAGGCGTCCAGTTGGCCAGGCCGATCCGCCCTCCAGGACGGCAGACCCGGAGCAGCTCCCCGGCCGCCTTCTCTTGATCCGGCGCGAACATCACCCCAACAGTCGAGAGCACGACGTCGAAAGAAGCGTCTGGAAAAGGAATGCTCTCGGCGTCGCCCTCCCTGAAAGCGATTTCCAGCCGTTCGGCGGCGGACCGCTCCCGCGCCCGCTCCAGAAGGGCCGGGACGTAGTCGATGCCGGTCGTCTCTCCGTAGCGTCGGGCGGCCGCCAGCGCCGTGTTGCCGCTGCCGGTCGCCACGTCGAGGACCTCCTGTCCGGGACGAACGTCGACGGCCTCGCAGAGAAGCTCGCTCATGATGAGTAACGCCGCCCCGAACTTCGCGTAGTCGCCGGAAGCCCAAGCCAGTTGTTGGCGTCTCTTGATCGTCACCAGATCGAGTCTCGGACGTTGCATACCCACACCTTCCTCGTCAATGCTCGGCCGGAGAATCATCGTCCGCGGGCCACCATACGTTCCGCCGAGACTTAGGGCCGACATAGATCAGCCCTTGCGCAGTCCTACACCTCCCTCGACCCGGTAGACATACCCGTGGTCGAATATCAGATCCTCCTCTTCCAACATCTCTACTGTCCTGAGCATTACCAGTGGAAGTACTTCGGTCGAGAGCGCGAGCAGGCCGTCCAGTTCCTCCGTACGGGAGTGTGAGATACCGGTCGCGTAGTTCACAGGGAAGCCCACCAGCGCGTAGGGAAGCTCGAGTTCGCCGGCCAGGACCGCCTCGGGACCGCAGGTCTGGCTCACCGCCGTTACCCCGGCCGTGCCAAGCCAGCGGATCTCCGCCCGGCTCTCGAACCGGGGGCCGTTGGTGTGACCATAGACTCCACCAACGGCGGCCTCCAGACCCAGGTCCCCGGTCGCGAGCGCGAGCTTTCGCCTGAGGCGTGGAGCGAAGGGTTCGTTCCATATAAGGTGTCCCCGCATCGGATCACCTGGCTCGGTGAAGACGGTGCACTCGGCGCCGTTGGGCAGGAGATTGCTTGGAAAGAAGAGGTCATCGAACAGGACGGGCCGTCCCAGATGTACGCTGGGGTCTACCGCCCCCACTACCGTCGTCGAGAGAACCGCCCGCGCCCCGAGTTGCCTGAGGGCCGTAAGGTGTGCCTGGTGGGGGATCGTGTGGGGCAGGTGCCTGTGGTTCTTCTGGTGGCGAGAGATGCTCCCTACGGTCCACGGACCAGCCCGGAAGATCGACACCTCCGCCTTCCCGAAGCGGCTCTCGACGACGCGCGCCTCCCCATCTGTGGGGAGTTCGTAGACGCCCGAGCCAGTGATGATGCCTACGTCTATCATGGACCTCCTAAGGTCGTCGCGGGGCGACGGTCAGCACCTCGTCCCCTTCCCGCAGGTGAACTTACGGGCAGAATGTAGCACCGACGAGCTTCGCTTTTCGATCCTGGTCCCATTCTGTTAACTGTTATGTAAGATTTTCTTATCGTATCCATAAGTTTCTTGTGATAACTTGCGCCGATGGGCCTGAGCATACACGGGTTGCGCGTCTACCTTTGCATATTAGAGTGTGGTTCGCTCTCGGCGGCGGGCAGAGAGCTGGGCATGTCGCAGCCGGCGGTCTCCAACCACCTGCACACGCTGGAAGAACGTTTCGGGGTCGCGTTGATCACACGCGGGCGGCCGCTTCGGGCCACGCCCGCGGGGGAGTGTCTCGCCGAACACGCGCGGCGGGTTCTGGATGGGGTCTTTGCGCTGGAGGCGGAGATGGCTTGCCACACCGCCCCGCACGGACCGCTGATGGTAGGCGCGTCCTCGACACCTGGGGAGCTATTGATGCCAGGGCTCGTGACAGAGTTCTCGGCGCGCTACCCTGACGTTGCGCTCGAGCTGCGGATATACGACACCGATGAGGCCATCGCAGCGTTGCTAGGGCGGGAGATCGAGACGGCCGTCGTGGGCCATGAGGTTGACGATCCAAGGCTGCTTGGCACCGTTGTCGGCTACGACCTACTGACGCCGGTCGTCGCGGCCTCCGACCGGCTCGCCGGGGCGAAGATCTCTCCCGAGGACCTTGCTGACCGGCCGTTCGTGTTGCGGGAACGGGGTTCCGGAACGCGCCAGGTCGCGGAGGAAGGGCTGGCGGCGGTTGGCGTGAAGCCCAGCGTGGCGATGGAGCTGGGGTCCAACGCTGCGGTCGCTGGTGCGGTCGCGGCGGGTGCTGGCGTCGGCGTCGTCCCGCTTCGCACGATGGGAACTCAGGGCAACATAAAACGGGTCGAAGTTCGCGGACTTGCCCTCTCCCGACCTTTTGTGCTCGTGACCGAAGTTGGCCGGACACTCTCTCCGGCTGCCGAAGCCTTTGTTGCAACCTGCACTGGAAAGGAACGCCTATGATCTACCGTTTGTCGACGCTCGGCGTTGTTGCCGCGATAGTCCTCGCTGGCTGCGGCGGAGGCAGTGGGGGCGAGGGAGGAGGTTCTGCCTCCGGAGGCGAACCGTTGCAGGTCGGCCTGATCCCCAACGAGAACCCCGAAGAGGTCGAAGCACAGTACCAGCCTCTCGAAGATTACCTGAAGAAGGAGCTCGGAGGCGACGTCGAGCTCTCGGTGCCGACGACCTACAACGCCGTGGTCGAAGCGATGGTTTCTGGGGAGTTGGATCTCGCGTACTTCGGCGGCCTGACCTACGTCCAGGCCCGCCAGCGCGCAGACGTCCACCCGCTCTTCACCGAGGTCAACCCCAGGACGGGGACAACGAAGTACCGGTCCGTTATCATCGTTCCATCCGATAGCGACGTACAGAAGGTCGAGGATCTGGAAGGCGAGACCTTCGCCTTCGGAAGCGTCTCCTCCACCTCAGGTTCGCTCTACCCTTCGATCATGCTGGATGAGGCGGGGATCGACTACCGCACGGAGTTGGGAGAGGTCATCTACACCGGCGGCCACGACACGACGGCGCAAGCGGTGGCGAACGGGCAGGTCGCGGCCGGTGGGCTGGAGGACCGCATCCTGTACGACTTGCAGGAGGAAGGTGTTATCGAGAAAGACGCGGTTCGCGTCGTCGGGAAGTCCGCTCCCATAGAGGGCTATCCGTGGGTGGTCCGCGATGCCGTCCCTGACAAGACGGAGAAGGAGCTCACCGACGCCTACCTCAGCATAAATGACCCCAAACTCCTCGACTTGCTACGCGCCGAGGACTACCAGAAGGTCCAGGCCGACGACTACGACTACGTGGAGAAGCAGGCTCAGAAGCTTGATCTCCTCGCCGAACAACAAGAGTAGTGGGCGAGTGATCTTACTCGAAGACGTCTCGGTCCGCTTCGACGGCGTCGCGGCCCTGAGCGACATGACGTTCGAGATAGAGGCGGGCGAGCAACTCGCCGTGATCGGGACCTCCGGCGCTGGCAAGTCCACGCTCTTCCGCGTGCTCACCAGGAGCGTGGCCCTGGGGAGTGGCCGGGTCACCATCGGCGGGCAGGACCTCTACTCCCTCTCGCGGCGCAGACTCAACGGGTTGCGTCGGCGCATCGGCACCATCTATCAAGCGTACAACCTCGTCCCCCAGCTCTCGGCAGGCGTCAACGCCTCCCTTGGAGAGGTCGGCGGGATGGGCAGCCTGAGAACGTTGCGGGCATTTCTTACCGGACCCGATGCCGGCCTCTCGGAAAGGGTCAGGGCCGCGCTGGAGGAGATCGGACTTGCTGACAAGGCCGGCGTCAGGACGGCTGACCTCTCCGGCGGCCAGCAGCAGCGGGTGGCCGTCGCGCGGTTGCTGGTGCAGCGTCCTGACCTGATCCTGGCCGACGAACCCTTCGCCGCCGTTGACCCTGTAACGACCGAACGCGTCCTGGAGACGCTTCTGCATCTGAATAGCGAAGGCGCGACCCTCGTACTCAACCTGCACGACGTGGAGATCGCCCGCCGCTTTCCGCGCGTCGTCGCGCTGCGTGAAGGAAGGGTGGTATTCGACGGTCCGTCGGAAAGGCTGACGGAAGACGAGCTGGCGAGTATCTACGCGGGCGACCCAAGCAGAGAAGAGAGCGCTAGGAATCCTGACCCACCGTTCGCCCGGCACGGTAATGAAGGAGCTATTCGTCTAACGGAAGGAAGAGATGGCGTCTCCTCGCACTGAACGTCCTGGGATCGGGGGGGCGGTCCCACGCTTTTCCTGGAAGATTAGCATAGCAGTCCTCGTCGTCCTCGGCCTCACCGGTTACAGCGTAGCGGGTACTGATTTCAACATCGTGGAGCTGCTCAGGGGCACAGGCCCCGCGGAGAGGTTCGTCTCCGAGATGTTCCCACCGGACCTCTCGGCAGCGACGCTTCAGGCTACTGGCACCGGTATCGTGGAGACCTTCCAGATGTCGTTCCTCGGCGCGCTCCTCGGCGCGGTCGTAGCGTTTCCGCTGTCGGCCCTGGGCACGCAGGAGATCGCCACCGCCGGCGCATCGCGCAGCGAACGCCTCCTGCGCGCCGTCCCTTACCACCTCTCGCGCATGCTGCTTAACGTCTTCCGCTCCGTGCCTGACATCCTCTGGGCGCTCGTCTTCGTGGTCGCCCTGGGCCTCGGCCCGTTCCCAGGCACCCTAGCCCTCGCCGTCCACTCGGCTGGCGTCCTAGGCAAGCTCTACAGCGAGACCCTGGAGGCGGTGCCGAGCCGTCCCGTGGAGGCGCTCGCGGCGACAGGCGCAAGCGACTTTCAGGCCTTCCTCTTCGGGCGGCTGCCGCAGGCAATGAGCGGTTTCACCTCGCTGACGCTCTACCAATGGGAGTGCAACATCCGCTCGGCGACCATCCTGGGTTTCGTCGGCGCCGGGGGTATCGGGCAGGAGATCCTGATCTCTATGAACCTATTCGACTACCCCAAGGTCGCCACGCTGGTTGGGGCGACGATAATCGTGGTGCTGCTCGTTGACCGCTTCTCGGCAGCGATCCGCCGCAGGCTGGCGTACTAGCTCAGGGATGAACGATACTGGGGATCACGTACCCGTCGTTAGTGCCCCCGGTGCTTCTCGGTCAGCGGCGCCTGAGAGCCGGCCGATGGAGCTTCGGTTCGTGAGCTACCTCTCCCCAGGCATCCCAAGGGCGTTCTTCGAGGCGGTCGTCGAGCAGGTTCGGCAGGCATTGGGGCAGAAGGTCTCGCTCTCGGTGGAGTCGCGAGTCTCGGGACCGATGAGGGGGACCGAAGATCCCTTCTCGAAGGGCGAGGCCGACGTCGGGTTCATGTGCGCGCCCGCTTTTCTCTGGCTGCGCGCGCTGGAGGACCCGCCGGTAGAACTGCTCCCCGCAGCGCCGGTGTTTCGGGACGGCCGGGCATCGGGGCAGCCGATCTACTTCTCCGAACTCGTAGTGCACTCCGACAGCCCTGCCAGGTCATTTCTCGAACTTCGAGACCGCACGTGCGCTTACAACGATCCATGCTCCCTGAGCGGCTACTACAGCCTGTTGCAGAAGCTGTCCGAGATGGGTGAGGATGGTGGATTCTTCCGCCGAATGTATTGCTCCGAGTCCCACCTGAACTCTATGGAGATGGTCGCCCGCGGCGAGGTGGACGCGGCGGCCATAGACTCGAACGTCCTCGGCATCAAGCTGCGGTCCGTCCCGGAGCTCCGGGGGCGGCTGCGGGTGATCGAAACCTGGGGGCCGTTCCCGATCCAACCCGTGGTCGTCCGCTCGGATCTGCATCCGCGACTGAAGGATAGCCTGCGCGCGGCGCTGCTGGCTATCGGCGAGGACGCGCCCGCGCCGCCCGCCCTCGCAGGGTTTGGCCTGCAGCGCTTCGCCCCCGTTACATACGAGCACTATGCTTCCGAAAAGGATGCCCTGCGCAGGTGCGAGCGGGCGCTGGGTATCGGACCGTAGTGGGGCACAGCCCGGTCGTGCGGCTCAAACGCTGCCTGCCCGTAGGATCTCTCTTGCGGCCTTAAGCGCGGCCCCGACCACCTGGTCCATGTTGTAGTAGCGGTACTGGGCGAGGCGGCCCACGAAGGTTACGCCCTTCTCGCGCGCGACGAGGGACTGGTAACGTCTGTACAGGGCCTGGTTTTCCGGGCGCGGGATAGGGTAGTAGGGATCCCCTTCGCTTCGCGGGTACTCGCGCACGATAGAGGTGCCTGGGTGTTCCTGGCTGGTTAGGTGCTTGAACTCGGTGACGCGTATGTAGTCGTGTTCGTTCGGATAGTTGATGGTCGCCACCCGCTGGTAGCGAGGCGTACCCGGCAGGTGCGTGTGCTCGAAGCGCAACGACCGGTAGGGCAGCCTCCCGAAGCGGTGATCGAAGTAAGCGTCTACGGGTCCTGTGTACACGACGTGCGCCGCCTGGATCAACTCTCTAACCTCGCGGAAGTCGACGCCCAACTCGACGCTTATGTTGGGGTGATCCAGCATCGCCTCGAACATCCTGGTGTAGCCCTCCCGGGGCAAAGCCTGGAAATCGTCGGTCCAGTAGCGGTCGTCGCGATCGGTGCGCACGGGGACGCGGGCTGCCACCCCCGCGCTCAGTTGCGAGGGGTCGAGGCCCCAGTGCTTGCGGGTATAGTTCTTGAAGAACTTCTGGTACAGGTCACGGCCTACGGCGTTCAGCACCACGTCCTCGCTGGTTAGTACCGGGCTTCTCGGCTCCCTGACCCGCTCCAAGAACGCCCCCACCTCCTCCTCGCTGAGCTCAAGCCCATAGAACCCGTTCACGGTGTCGAGGTTGATGGGTATCGGCAGCAGCTTGCCGTCCACGTGGGCGAGGGCGCGATGCTCGTACGGTCGCCACTCCGTAAAGTTGGAGAGGTAATCGACTACGAGCCGGGAGTTGGTGTGGAAGATGTGCGGCCCGTACCGGTGGATCAGGACACCTTGCTCGTCGTACTCGTCGTAAGCGTTGCCCCCGATGTGAGATCGCTTCTCGACCACGAGTACTCGTCTGCCTGCGCTCGCGAGACGCTCTGCGACGACGCTACCGGCGTAGCCCGCGCCGACCACCAGGACGTCGGTCCTCACGCGGCGGCCTTCATGGCTGCGCCTCATCCTTTCGGTAACGTGGCGCTCGCCCTCACAATCGTCCTCCTGCGATCTTACGGGCCGGTCCCTCGCGGGTCATCGGGCAACCGCTATTTCAGCACGCACGTTCGAAAACCGACGAAGAGATCCCGGCGGTCGGGGGTGGCGAAGTTGCGCCAGGTGTTGCGGAGCATGCGGCCACGCGTCGCCCACGAGCCACCGCGCTGCACCTTGTGGTCACCGAACCAGGGCTCGGAGTATTCTTTGTAGGGATCACGGATGAAGCCGGGGTAAGGCCCGAAGTCGTCGGCGCACCACTCCCAGACGTTGCCCATCATCTGTCTGCAACCGAAGGCGCTGTCGCCCTCCGGGAACGCGGCGACGTCCACCGGTCCAAGCAGACGCCCGTCCAGGTTGGCGTGGCGCGGCCCTGGCGGCGTCTCTCCCCAGGGGTAGAGGCGTTTGCGCCCGGATGTGCCGGTGGGCTCGGCGGAGGCGGCCATCTCCCACTCGACCTCGGTGGGCAGGCGGCGTCCGGCCCACCGACAGTAGGCTTCGGCCTCGTACCAGTTGACATGGATGACCGGCGCGTGGAGGTTCAGGGGACCCGTTTTGTCGAAGTGCCTCTGGTGCCACTCATCACCCACCCGCGACCAGTAGACGGGATGTTCGGCCTCGGTCTCGTCCAGCCACCGCCGGCCCTCTTCGCTCCAGAGTTCCTGTCTCCGGTAAGCGCCGTCGTCCACGAAGGACCTGAATCGTTCGTTGGTGACCGGGGCGCGTGAAATCTCGAACGGGGAGACCTGCACCGGGTGCGCCCACTTCTCGTTGTCGAAGACGAAGCCCATGTCTTGGGTGGCCCCCAGCATGAACTCCCCGCCGGGAATATCCGCGTCGCCCTCCAGCGAGCCACGGGGTTGGTCTTCCATGATCTTTGGGTCGTACTCGGAGATCGGAGGAGCCGGGAGGCCGTGCGTCTGGCGGGTGTAGGTGAACGCCTCGTCGTGCATGTCCTCGTGGAAGGCGGCGAGGCGCGCGAAGTACTCCGCCTTGGGGGTCGGGCCTTCTGTGTCGAGCCTGTGCAAGGTTTCGTCTAGGACCCGCTGCATGTAGGAGAGGGTCTCCTCACGGGAGAGTAGCGGCAACTCCCAGCGAGTGTCGTGGGCCACCTCCATGGAGTCATAGAACTCGTCGCCCCGCTCCAGGACGGTTGAGGGGGCGAACTCCTCGTCGGTTATGCGGCGCAGATTCCAGCGCTCCTGGAACCAGGCGAGGTGCCCGATCTCCCACAGCGGCGGGTTGACGATGCTAAGTTGAGGTCCGACCATCTGCTCGTCCGAGAGGTCGCTTACCAGCTCCAGAGTGCGTTTCCTGCTGTCGACCAGCATGCTGGCGGGCCGTTCGGTCCGTTCCTGTGCGTTGTGCATCGAGTCCCTCCTTCTTTCCCACTCCTTACCGCGAATGTTAGCGCAATCCGTCCCGACGGTGGTCCGAAAGTGTAGCGCGACGCGAAAACATGTATAAACGCGTATACATGAGACGGGCGAAAGTAGCATGAGGATCAGCCTCATTACGCCGGCTGCAGCAGGGTCGCGTAGCGGCAACCGTACCACCGCCGAGCGCTGGGCACGCTTCCTGCGGCAGATGGGGCACAAGGTGCTGGTCGAAGAGGAGTGGAGTGGGGAGATCTCAGAAGTCATGATCGCCCTGCACACCCGGCGCAGTCACTCCTCGATAGGTTGTTACGCTGCCAGCCACCCCGACCACCCGCTCATCGTCGTTCTCACCGGGACCGACCTCTACAGAGACATCCGGTTCGACGAGGGCGCGCAGAACTCACTGGAGCTCGCCACGCGGGTAGTCGTGCTTCAGGAGGCCGGGCTGGCGGAGCTCGCACCGCACAACCGCGCGAAGGCGCGGGTGATCTATCAATCGGCCGAGCCCATCCGTCCGCAGCCGCAAGCGAAGACCTTCTTCGACGTCTGCGTGGTTGGCAACCTGCGTGCCGAGAAGGACCCTTTCCGCTGCGCACTGGCCGCCGAGTTGCTGCCTTCCACCTCGCGCATCCGCATCACGCATGCGGGGAAGGCCAACAGCGAGGAGTTCGCCGCCCGGGTCAAGGCGCTCGCATCGGCCGAACCCCGCTACCGTTGGCTCGGCGAGGTACCCCGGTGGCGGGTGCGCCGTCTGCTGTCGCGGGCGCACCTGCTGGTGCAGAGCTCGGTGATGGAGGGCGGGGCCAATGCGGTCGCCGAGGCATTAGCCGCAAGGGTA
>CADCVF010000006.1 GCA_902806095.1 uncultured Rubrobacteraceae bacterium | reverse complement strand
AGGCCAGCGTCTCGCCGCCTGGCAACGTGCTTGGCAGGGAACCCGGCTCCGCTAGGAGTGTGACGATGGCGTATTCGGCGACGAAGAGGCGAACACCCCCCACCAAGCCTATCGTGCAGAAGAGCCAGCCTACAGGATTCTGGCGGGGAAGGCGGGGGGTGATCACAGCCCCCACCGTCGAGAAACCAATCACTATCAAGGTGTTTACGAGCCAGTAGTCGTATACTGGGGCGCCCCAGCATAGAGGGGACTGTCTACGGGGGACCGGCTCACGACCAGAAGCAGCAGACCGATTACCGTCAGCATCAGGGAGATTACGCACATGGACCAGACGAGCCAGGCGTCATAGCGCCGATTCAGCCGGTCCGTCCTCCCTGGCCCTCTTTACCTACCCCGGCAGGAGAACGCAGCCACGGCGAGACGTAGGCGGGCTGCATCGTTTAGCTCACCACCCCGCCAGATCCTCGCTCGCGGACGCTTTGTCCACGAGTTCAGGTGACGGAATCGTCCTGGTGAACATAACGACCTTACTTTCGGAGCCCTTCGCGCTGTATCTGCCTGCTCAACTCGCGGGCTACCCCCTCCATGAGTCCCAGGTCGCGCTCCCTTAGCCCGGGATCTGCTTTGTGACTCGCGCAGCACAGCGTGCCGTATGGACGCCCATCGGAGAGCACAACCGGCACCGCCACGTAGGAGCCTATATCTGCCTCGCTGGTCACCCACAGGTCCTTAGTCAGATCTTCGCTCCTGGCGTCGGGGACCACGTTAGGGAGGCGACCGTCGAGCACCCGCTTGCAGTAGGACTTATCGAGTGGGAAGCCTTCCTCTTCTCGCCACCCGAAGGATTCCGCATCCCCCTCGAGCGCACGGAAGACCAGCTGGTCCCCGGCGAACTCCGAGACGAAAGCGACGTCCATCTGCAGGCTCTCCCTGACCAAGGAGAGCAAGCTCTTTATCTTCTCAGGTGGTTGGTGTAGACCGCCCATCGATGGTATTTGTTCACTCATCGTCTTGCTCCTTATAAGTTTCTTTGATGAGGCGGAGGAAGAAAGGTGGAGACCTCCGTCCCGATACCAACGAGCAGATCATATCCCGTGTCAACGGAGTGTGCACATCACAGATGGCGCAACTTCACAGTTATTCGAGCGCACCTTGCAGTCGGGTATGCCATCCTCGCCCGCACCCGCTTTGGCCTCTGCGGGCGACACCGACCGCTGACTTTGGGGAACACCCCTAACACGAAGCTCGCATAAGGGGGCTCCAGGCGGCTGGGCGAATAACGATCTTCCCGCACCTTGTACGGAGGCAAGAGAGGTAACGTCTGTGCAGCAACCGTGCAGCAACCCGAGTAAATCTCCTGAAACCTTGAGAAACGCGCCGATGGGCAAATACGGCAATCTGCAGGCATTTTGCATGCTGCAGAAATCTCCAGCAAAGTATCGTACTTCTTTGACGCGGAAGAGGTCAGTGGTTCGAATCCACTATCGCCCACTCGCAAAAAGCACTGATTTGCAGGTAAAGCATGTCGTGCAAGTAGAGGCCCCGGATACTCTCCGGGGCCTCTATGCAGCAAATTCGCCAACCGTAAGGGCACCGTCGTGTGGTCCCTCTAACGTCCCCGCTCCTCGTCTTTCATCACCCGCCGTCTCGCCTCCAGCAGAGCCGCCTCCGCTGCCGAGCGCATCCGTCACCAGACTCATGCTGAGATGATTGTGCCACGATATGTCGAGTGCTAGAGTGAAGAAGACTTGCCGAAGCTGCTGAACTAGGAGGGAAGCACATCCGGGATTATTGGTCTAGAAGCACCTTTTTTGGGGTCAGGGGCATTTTCTTGATGGCCATGGCCGTGCTCGTGCTTCTCCTCGTGTGGGCGCTAGGCGATAATGGCAGCACGCAACGCTCGGAGGAGATACAGTTCGATCTCGCCCAAAGCGTTAGCGCTCAACCTGCACCGGCCGGCCAAATACCTACATGCGAGCAGCTCCTGAGCGAATTCGAGTCGGACCCTCGAACTCAGCGGGCCTCCCCTGAGGAGCGGCAATTCGTGCTGGCCTTCTTGCGAGTACTCGCGCAGGGCCTCCTAGACGAGGGCGTGCCAGGAGCTTCCCGACTCGACCCCGACGGTAATGGCATAGCATGCGACGAGTTGCTGAGTGCCGGTGGTGGCCAGTTCGCAAGCGCTGGTAGCGCTTCGCCACAACCTTCAGTCGATGGTGGCAGCCAGCTTCTAAATCGGTATGGCAACCTCTTGGACGCTGGCGGACCCACTTCCGGTCCCGTACCGCTTATGCCCGACGGTGGCTGCCCACGAGAGTTCCCTACAATGCGGGACGCGGCCTGCTACCTGCGCTAAGCATGTCGTCCCCAAAGAGGAAACAGACGAGGAGTGGGCTGGGGTATCTCTACGTTGCCCGCACGCAGAGCGTTCGTTCGAACAACGCGGAGAAGACAAGCCGCGGGATGGCCCATATCCTTGATCTTTCCGAGCAAGAGCGCCCGGAGCTAGAGGCCGAAATCATGGAACATCCCGGGGATTGGGTGCTGGACTAATTCGGGTCACTATTTTGGGTCCCACAGAAGCGTCACGAAACGACTTGGGGTATCTGAGCCCACTGCCCTGGAGCTCATAGACGCGAGGATACTATAAGGTGAGATGAGGTTCTTCAGAAAACGCGAACCAGCAGACCCCTTCGCTGCGTTCTCCGAGCGCTACGGCGTGCGGCCGCCCAAGGTGGAGCCGGAACAAGCACCGCCCGAGCCAGAAGACGAACCGCCCAAAGACGATGCGAAGCCCGTCGGTCCTATATGGGCGCACAGTGCTCTAGGAGTAGGGCTGGGTGCCTCACAGAAAGAAATCAGCGCGGCTTACCGGAGACTCGCAAGACTTCATCATCCAGACGTAGCAGGCGATGAAGAGAGGATGAAATGGATCAATGCAGCGTACAGGGAGCTAAGACGATGAAGCGAAGGATTTTTGACGCGGAAGAGGTCAGTGGTTCGAATCCACTATCGCCCACCACGATAAATCCGCGTTCCGAACGTCGCCTTGCATGTGTTCTCGGACGTCTCGAGACAGATTTCTACATAGTCCTGGTCCTACATGCGCTGACCTGAGGGTACATGGCTTGGGCTTGACTCCGCGCGAACCAAGCTATCCTCGGAGCTCCCAATTGACCGAGCCGTCTGGCTTGGCTACCGTCTGTGGCTGATTCCGAAGCTGGGTCGCTCAGTATCCCAGAAGAGGATTACGCCGTGCTCCGCCATCACGTCCGACACCCCGACGAGGTGCCACTCGTGGTGGTCGCCTTCATCGAGGGCCTTCTGGATCTGCTCCATGACATTCGCGTTCTGGTCCACCGCGAGCTCTTGGGCGTAGTATCGGCCGTGCGGTTGGTCCGCCATATCTGCTCCCCTTTCGTTGGCTCCTCGAGTTCACAGTATAGGCACGAATCCGGCCCTACAGCAATCTTGTTTGGATCGCTCATAACGGTTCGATTAACTGAACCCCGTAGAATGAAAGAACCTCCGAAAACGCGCTTGGACCGTATCCTAGCCCTTTCGCGCCCGCACGGCCAAAGTCGAACTCTGCGTCGTAACGTGAACAAGGGGTCGGAGCAATCACCCCCCGGCCCTTTATGAGATGGTCCCTGGCCCGTTTGGGTCCGCTGCGTTAGGAAGCTCCGCTGTCCGATACTGTGCTATTTTCCCGATATTGTGTAAACTTGGGAATGGTATGGAAAAGCAATTCACAGCTTTGACGCAGAAGAAGTCAGTGGTTCAGATCCGCTGTCACACACCACGATGTGCGAATCGCGCCGGCGCGCTGCGTCGAACTATCTAGTTACTCCCACGTTCTCTTTTACCCACCCTTGCCAGGAAAGGTGCACAAATGGCCTCCGTCAAGCTACCTGACGGTAAACAACTGGAGATAGAGCCGGGTCAGAATGCCCGGGATGTCGCCGAGAAGATAGGCAAACGCCTCGCCAGAGACGCTGTGGTCGCGAAGCTGGACGGGGAGCTTATCGACCTGGATGCCCCGCTGAACGGCGGGGGAGATTTCGAGGTGGTCACCAAGGAATCCTCTGAGGGTCTCGAAGTCTTGCGGCATTCGACGGCGCACGCGATGGCGCAGGCTATCGTGGAGCTCTATCCAGGCAGCAAGCTGACCCTCGGACCGCCGATTGAGGACGGCTTCTTCTACGACATCGAGGTCGCCGGGCGGCTAACGGACGAGGACCTGCCGCGCATCGAGGAGCGGATGCGCGAGATCGTCGCGCGCGACCTGCCGATAGAGCGTGAGGAGGTCTCCAAGGCCGAGGCCGAAGATCTCTACGTGGACAACCCCTACAAGACGGAGATCGTCGAGGCCCTGGAAGACGGTGAGATCACAGTCTACAAACAGGGAGACTTTTTCGACCTTTGCCGCGGACCGCACGTCTCGAGCACGGGCAGGCTCGGCGCCTTCCAGCTGCAGAACATAGCAGGGGCCTACTGGCGCGGCGACGAGAAGAACCCGATGTTGACCCGCGTCTACGGCACGGCATGGCCGACGGAGAAGGAGCTCAAGGCTTACCTGAGAAGGCTGGAGGAGGCGAGAGCCAGGGACCACCGTAAGATCGGCAAGGACCTCGAGCTCTTCGCGTTCTCGCCCGATACGGGCGCCGGCATCCCGCTCTTCCTGCCCAAAGGGGAGATGTTGCGGCATCTCATGGAAGACTACGTGCGCGAGGTCCAGACGCGCCACGGTTACGAGCACGTGTGGACCGGGCACCTGGTCAACGAGGCCCTGTACGCGAAGTCTGGACATCTGGAGCACTACAGGGAGTCGATGTTCCCCCCGATGATCGACGGCGAGACGCGTTACAGGCTCAAGCCCATGAACTGCCCGAGCCACATGACGCTGTATAACTCGAGGGCCCACTCGTACAGAGGCCTCCCGCTAAGGTACGCGGAGTTCGCGACGCTGTACCGTTACGAGAAGAGTGGGGAGCTCACAGGACTGACGCGGGTGCGCAGCCTGACCCAGGACGACGCGCACGTGTTCTGCACGGAGGATCAGATCCAGGAAGAGTTCGCGCGGGCGCTCGAGATCGTGCGCGAAGTCCTCGATACCTACGGGTTCTCCGACTACCGCGTCCAGCTCTCGTTGCGCGACCAGGACGTGGCCAAGTACGTCGCCGACGATGCCAAGTGGTCGCGGGCCGAGAAGGAGCTGCGCGAGGCGCTCGACACCGCCGCTATCGCCTACGACGAGGAGGCCGGTGAGGCCGCCTTTTACGGCCCGAAGGCCGACTTTATGGCCAAAGACGTGCTCGGACGTGAGTGGCAGCTCTCGACGATCCAGGTCGACTTCATCCAGCCGGCAAGGCTGGGTTGCGAGTACGTCGGTGAGGACGGTAAGGCCCATACGCCCGTGCTCCTCCACAGGGCCGTAACCGGTTCCACAGAGAGGTTCATGGCTGTCCTGATCGAGCATTACGCGGGCGCTTTCCCCGTATGGCTTGCCCCGGTGCAGGCGGTCGTAATACCCGTCGCCGACAGGCACCTGGACTACGCCGGCGGGGTACAAGACAAGCTCGCCGCGAGGGGTTTGCGCGTAGAGGTAGACGATTCGCAGAACAGCATGCAGAAGAAGATAAGGGAGAACTCGCGGCAGAAGATCCCCTACTTGCTCATAGTCGGCGACAGGGAGGCCGAGGAGGGGAGCGTCAACGTACGACGGCGCGGGGAGAAGCAACAGGAGGAGATGGATCTCGGCGACTTCGCGGAGACCATCGCTGCCGAGGTACGCTCGCGCATTCAGTCATCAGCAAGAACAAAGAGCTGAAATGCTGACTAGCTCATATAGACACGAGACTCAGGAGCGCGGTATAATCATATTTGTAGTTGGGGTCCGCGTCCGTCCGGCGCACGAGCAGATTTATCATCCGTGGTGGACGAACGGCCCCGAAAACACGATTTCGAGAGGAGTGGTGCGCAGTAGCGACTGAAGAAGAACCCCGAATAAATGGTCAGATCCGGGCGCGCGAGGTGCGTTTGATCTCGGCCGACGGCGAGCAACTAGGCATCAAGCACATCCGCGAGGCCATGGATTACGGTGAGCGTGCCGACCTCGACCTTGTAGAGGTAGCCCCGAACGCCAACCCACCTGTGGTCCGGATGATGGACTACGGCAAGTTCAAGTACCAGAAGGAGCAGGCCCGCAAGGCAGCCCGCAAAAAGCAGGTCAACGTCAACGTGCGGGAGATAAAGCTCAGGCCCAAGATAGGCGACCACGACTTCAATACCAAACGTGGTCACGTCGAACGCTTTCTTCGCGGCGGTGACAAGGTGAAAGTCACGATCATGTTCCGCGGACGCGAGGTGCAACATCCCGAACTCGGAGAGAGGCTTCTGAGGCGGCTCGCTGGCGACCTTGACGAACTCGGGCGCATAGAGAGCCAGCCCAACCTGGACGGGCGCAACATGGTAATGGTCATGGCGCCGAAGAAGGAGTCTAGAGAGGGGTCGCAAGCAGAGGCACAGGCCCCCCAGCCCAACGGACGTAGGGAGAGGGCCGCTCGCAGATAAGCAACAGTTTGATACACTAACCTGACGATAGACGGAGGCGAAACGGCCCTTACTCCCGTGCCGCGAGCCTCTTCGCAGGTGGATAGAGCAGACGAAACGTGGAGGACACATGCCGAAGATGAAGACCCACCAGGGTGCTTCCGGGCGCTTCGAGGTGCGCAAGAAGGGCAGGCTCAAGCGCCGCCGCGCCGGGCACAATCACATGCTGGAGAAGAAGAGCCGGAAGCAGAAGCGGCGGCTCAACACGGAGACCGACCTGACCCGTTCGGACGAGAAGAAGCTCAAGCGTCTTCTGGGGGTGAGGTAGCATGGCACGCACGGCGCGCAGCGTCCACGCTCGCAAGAAGCGCCGCAAGGTTCTGGAACAGGCGAAGGGTTACCGCGGGACCAAGCACAGCTCGTACAAGCGGGCCAAGGAGCAGGTCTGGAAGAGCGGCGTTTACGCCTACCAAGGTCGCAAACAGCGCAAGAGGGACTTCAGGGCGCTCTGGATCCAACGCATCAACGCCGGCGCCCGTGAGCACGGCCTCTCCTATTCCAGGCTAATCCACGGGCTGAGGCTCGCCGAGATTGACCTCGACCGCAAGATCCTGGCCGATCTGGCCGTCACTGAGCCCGAGATCTTCGGCGCCATCGTGGCCCAGGCGAAGAACGCCCTCGACGGAAAACCTGTCGACCGGCGGGTCGAAGTGGCAAGAAACACCGAGCCTGAGCAGCCCGGCCCATCCGCCGGGGGCACGTCCGAAGCACCTGTTGAGCGGACAGAGCAAGCAGAAGAGGCTGCAGCTTCGGAGGACAATTCCGAGGCGACTGATGCCGCCGGGCGCAAGGCTGAGGAGCTTAACGTGGACCTCTCTAGCGTGGATGGGACGGGCCAGGGCGGGCGCATCACCGTCGGCGATGTGGAGAAGGCCGCCAGGGAAGGCGAGTAGCCTGGAGATGCCGGGTACCCCGGCGCTCTCCCCCAGGCGGGCTGCGAAGCTCAAGGCAAAGAAGTATCGCGAGGCCGAACGCCTCTTCCTGGCCGAGGGGGCTGCTGTTCTCGAGGAGGCCCCATCAAGACCCTTGCAGGTCTTCGATGGGGTGGAACAAGTACGTCGCGTTTCGACGCTCAAGACCCCGGCCGGTCCGGTCGGGCTTTTTCCTTTTGTGGATGTAGCCGCCGCAGTGCTACTGTCCTCCGTAAGATGCGTGGTGTTGCTGCACGGGGTGCAGGACCCTGGGAACGTTGGTACTGCCATCCGCTCCGCCCACGCCTTTGGCGCCGGTGTCGCCCTCTCCAGAGGCTCCGCTGACCTTTACAACCCGAAGACGGTGAGGGCGACGATGGGTTCCATCTTCCACACACCCGTGACGCGCGAGGTCGAGACCATAGACTTTCTGGCCGAGGCAGGCCGCGCCGGTTTTGGTCTCATAGCGGCCGTCCCTGAGGATGGGAGTATGCCAGGGTCTCTGCCCCGCAAGAGGCTCGTGCTCTGTATCGGTGCCGAGGGCTCGGGCCTGCCCGAGGACATCGTCCGTGCCTGCGAGATGCGGGTCTCTATACCCTCGCTTGCGGCCTCGTTGAACGCTTCTGTGGCGGCGTCGATCCTGCTCTACGAGGCGTATACGCGTGTGCTAACATAATCGCCCACAATGACGGTGAGCGAGCGCATCGAACAGTTGAAAACCGAGGCACTCTCGGCCGTCGCCACCGGTGTCTCCACCGCCGATCTCGAAGACATTCGCGTACGATTTCTCGGCCGCTCCGCGGAGCTCACCGAGATAAAGAAGAGTATAGGCACCCTATCGCCCGAGGAGCGCAAGGAAGTTGGCAGATCCTCCAACCTCGCCTCCCGTGAGATCGAAGCCGCCCTTGGCGCCAGGACCGAAGAGGTCGCTGCGCGCGAACAGGAGGAGCGTCTGCGGGCCGAAGCGGTCGACGTTACGCTGCCTGGTGTCCCTTCTCAGAGGGGCCACCTGCATCCATCCCAGATCGTGATAGACGATGTCGTCGACTTCTTCGTTGGCCTTGGTTATCGTGTCGCCGAGGGGCCCGAGGTCGAGACCGACTACTATAACTTCACTGCGCTCAACATACCCGAGCATCACCCGGCGCGTGGCGAACACGACACATTCTTCCTCGATGAGGGGTTGGTGTTACGGACCCACACTTCTCCGGTGCAGATCCGGACGATGCTCTCCCAGGAGCCGCCCGTCTTCGTGGTGTGTCCCGGTAGGACCTACCGCAACGACAACGACCCGACCCATACACCGATGTTCCATCAGATCGAGGGTCTCGCTGTGGATCGTGGTCTCACGCTCGCGCATCTGAAGGGCACGCTCGCGGCGATGGCCCGCCACGTCTTCGGAGAGGATGCTGAAGTGCGACTGCGTCCCGGCTACTTCCAGTTCACAGAGCCGAGCGTCGAGCTGGACATTAGCTGCTTCGTCTGTGGGGGAACTGACCCCAACTGTAAGGTCTGCAAGGGCGCGGGTTGGCTCGAGATGCTGGGGGCCGGGATGGTAGATCCCAGCGTGCTCGAGGAGGTCGGCTACGATCCCGAGGAGTACACCGGATTCGCCTTCGGGATGGGCCCTGACAGGATGGCGATGGTCAAGTACGGTGTCCCCGATCTTCGCCTGTTCTTCGAGGGCGACCTCCGCTTTCTGCGTCAGTTCTAGTTCTAGAGGGAGATCTCCTTGCGCGTTCCGTTAAGCTGGCTGCACGATTACCTCGACTTCGACCTCTCAGCTGACGAGCTGGTCAACCTATTCTCCCTTCGCAGCCAGGAGATCGACGGCGTCTATCGCTTCGGAGTGACCGAAGGTGACGTTGTCGTGGGCGAGGTGGTCGAGTTCGGGCCGCATCCCAATGCCGACAGGCTCTTTGTCGCGAAGGTCGACCTCGGCGGTAGGGAAGTGCAGATCGTGGCCGGCGCCCCGAACCCTTACCCGGGAGCCCGCGTGGCCGTCGTGGTGCCTGGCAGCGTGATGTCCGACGGGACGACGCTTAGGGAGGCGAGGCTGCGCGGCCTGCAGTCCTACGGGATGATGATGAGCGAGCGCGAACTCGGTATCTCGGCCGATCACGGTGGGATACTCTTGCTCGACGATTGCTACGAGGTCGGGCGTCCTGTCGCTGAGTACTTTCCGGTGGGGGAGACTGTCCTGGACATCGACGTTACCCCGAACAGGCCCGACCTTTGGGGCATGATCGGGGTGGCCAGAGAGCTGGCCGCCATACTTGGTACGGACTACAGGATCCCCGAGCCATCATTCGAGGCAGGAGGGAAGCCGACCCACGACTTCGGGCTCAGGGTCGAGGCTGGGGATCTGTGTCCACGCTACGATCTCAGGCGCGTCTCGGATCTTGAACCCGGGCAGGAGGCGCCGCTTTGGATGAGACGCAGGATCTACGCCGGTGGCATGCGGCCCATAAACGCCATCGTCGATGCGACAAACTACGTCATGCTCGAGACCGGCCAGCCCATCCACGCCTTCGACGCGGCCATGGTGCGTGGGGGGATCGTCGTCAGGCGCGGGAGGGCGCAGGAGAAGATCACACTTCTCGATGGTTCCACGCGTGTGCTCGACGAAGAGACGCTCGTGATCGCCGACGAAGAGCGCGGGCTCGTGATCGCCGGGGTGATGGGCGCCGAGGACGCCGAGGTGGGGGAGGAGACCACGGACGCCGTGATCGAGGTAGCCAACTTCGACGGGCGCAACATTCTTCAGACCTCCCAGAAGCTTGGCCTGCGTACCGACGCCTCTGGCCGCTTCGAACGCGGCCTCGACCCGAACATGGTGTCCTACGCGATGGACCGGGTGAGTGCCCTGCTCACACGGGCACCCGGCGGAAGGGTCGCCGATGACACCCTCAGCCACTACCCCGAGCCCGTGCAGCCCTGGCGCGTGCCGATGCGACTCGGGCGGGCCGAGCTCCTGCTTGGCATGCCCGTGCAGGTAGATGAGGCGTCGGGACTTCTCGAGTCACTTGGGTGCGAGGTCGAGCGGACAGACGGAAGGTTGTGGGCTACCATGCCGACCTTCAGGAGGGATCTCCGCCGGGAGGCCGACCTCGTCGAGGAGGTCGGAAGGCTCATCGGGCTCGACAGTGTGCCCGAGATGCTGCCCGCCGTTCCGCAACCAGGGGCGCTTACGGAGGCGCAGCAAAAGACGCGCTCTCTCAGGCGACTGCTCGCTGACCTTGGACTCTCGGAGGCCATCACCTACCCGTTTGGCCCCGAGCGCTGGACGGAAGATCTGGGCCTGGAAGATGGGCCCATCGGGATAGAGAACCCCCTGAGCGCCGAAGGCGGCTATCTGCGGACCAGCATCCTGCCTGGACTGCTCGACGCAGCGGCCCGCAACAGGGCCTTCGGCGCGCGAGGGGGAGCGTTGTTCGAACATGGCAACGTGTTCTTCTCAGATGTTCCGCAGGATGACCTGCGAGAGGCCGCGCTGCGGTTTCGCATGACGGGCGAGGTCGGTGCGCAGTTGGCCGAAGGGCTCATGGGTGTGCGGGAAGTCAGCAGGATCGGGGTCGTGCTCGCCGGCACCGTGCGCCCTGCCGGCTGGAACGTGCCCGAGTTCAGAGCCGGTTTCTTCGAAGCCAAGGGCCTGGTCGAGCGGCTTGTACCTGACGCTCGTTTCGTTCCTACGGAGAGGACGTATCTGCATCCCGGACGTTCGGCGGTGGTGATGGTCGGTGACACCGAGGCCGGGTGGGTCGGGGAGTTGCATCCCGAGGTCGCAGGGAGGTTCGGATTGGACGGCTGGCCCGTCGCTGCCCTGGAGTTGGACACTGCCTTGTGCCAGCCGGGTCCGGAGCCACGGTTCGAGCCTTTCTTCAACGTTCCGGCCGTCGCCAGGGACCTGGCCGTCCTCGTCGAAGAGCGGATACCAGTGGGCGACATGCTGTGCTCGGTACGGGATTTGCCTGGCCCCTTGTTGACCGAGGTACGCATCTTCGATGTCTACGCGGGAAGCCCCGTTCCACAGGGACAGAAGAGCGTAGCCTTCGGCTTCACATTCCAGGGCGAGAAGACACTCACGGACGAAGAAGTAGACGCTGAGGTCGGGCTCGTCCTGAGCAGGCTCGAGGACGAGTTCGGCGCCCGCGTCAGAAGTTAGACTCCCACTCCGACCTCAGGATGCTCATGAGGACGGCGTCGTGGAAACCGGAGCGGCGCTTGATGGCCTGGCGCAAGCGTCCTTCTTCTACGAAGCCTAGCCCCTCGTAGGCCGAGATGGCCTCCTCGTTGAACTCGAAGACGCTCAGGCCGATACGGTTGAGACCCAACTCCTCGAAGGCGTATCGCAGGAGCCTATCGATTGCCTCCGTCCCATAACCCTGGTGGCGGTTGTCCTTATGGCCCACGATCACCGAAAGATCCGCCGACTCGTTGGCCTCGGTCTTGTTCATGAGGCTGATCACACCGATAGGCTCGTCGTTGCCCCTGATGTGGATGGCAAAAGAATCGTCCGTTTGTGAGATCTCCCTGTCCTCGAACAACCTCTCGACCGCCGAACGGCCCAGGGGCGATGGCGCCCAGCTCGTCAGGTGCCAGATCTCCGGGTCCCCGTACCACTCCGCGTAGAGGTGATAGTTCTCGCGGACGTGGCGCCGAAGCTCGACCCTCTCGCCTACTAACTTTCTGGCTCCGTCGCCGAGATGCACGGCAAGGAATATACCGGGTTTGGCAGTGATGTGCCACGCTCGCAGCGATCATGAGTACAATCAAGAAGAGCCGGACTATCTCGTACAGAAGCCTCTGACAGCAAGAACAATAAACTGAAATGCTGAAGTGCTGACACGCGCGGGTCGCCCGAAGGCGACGGGGATGTTATAAGGGTTGGTAGGATGGAGATTTCATCGATATGAAGGTTATAGCGGACCGTATCGTCACCCTCGGGTTCGGCAAGTACGTAAGGGCCGACAACATTGTGGCCCTGGTCCCGATAGACGAGGACCGCGGAAGCGGACGTCGCACGCTCGTCTACGTCGACGGCCTGCCCGAGCCGCTCGTCGCAGGCCGGACGGAGGGGACGATTCTCAGGGACATGGTCGGCGCCGAGAGCGGGGCGACGGAGTTATTGCGGGAGTTGCAGCTCCAGATCGGCCAGGTTCGTCCCCTGTTGAAGTCGTCCATTCGCTCCGAGGCCGGGCTCGACCTCGACGAACTCTCCCGGCGCATAACAGACCTTACGGGGGAGCAGGCATCTCCGCAGATGTTCTGAAGGCCGCCTTTTACGACAGGGATCCCAGGCAGGTCGCCACTGACCTCCTCGGCTGCGTACTCTCCCACGAGACCCCGCAGGGACGGACGGCGGGCGTGATCGTGGAGACCGAAGCATATCGTCCCGAGGACCCCGCGTGCCACGCTTATAAGGGACCGACGATGCGAAACCGTAACATCTTCGGCCCGCCAGGCATCGCCTACGTCTACATCTCCTATGGCATCCACAAACTCCTCAACGTCGTCTGCGAGCCCGAGGGCATCGGGAGCGCCGTCTTGATCAGGGCGTTGCGCCCCACGGACGGCGTAGATTTTATGGTCCGGCGACGGGGCCGCGCCCGCGACCTTTGCAATGGTCCTGGCCGCCTGACCCAGGCCCTAGGCGTCGACCTGGCTTACGATGGGCAGGATCTCACCTCTGGTAGCCTGACCATCTCGGATAGAGATGCGCCTCCTGAGGGCGTCGTCCAGACCACCAGGATCGGGATAACACGCGGGACCGAACTGCCGTGGCGTTACCTGGTCGACGGCGACGAAAACGTCTCCGTGCCGCCCAAGGTTACCGAGGTGCGACGCTAGCACTAGAACGTGCGGCCCTGCTATGCTCAGCTCTGGCACGCTCGGGACCAGCGGGTGTGGCCCTCGAAGGGGCGGCGCTGGATGCCGAGGCGCTCGCCACTGCCCGAGAGGTCTTTGGCGCCTGCTCCCGAGCTCTCGATGGTGTGGCCGCCTGTTTACGGGTGCCTGCGGGAGTATTCTTCGCACCGTGTTCGGAGGCTGTGGAGCGATCTTCTGTCTCGGGTATCTCGACGCCATCGAACTGCTCGATGGGTTCGTCTCTCATGATGACCTGCGTGTACGACTTCCAGATCTGGGCCGGGGTGATACCGCCTGGGAGACCGTGCAACTTGCGGGCGTATTCGAGGACGTATTCGAGGGTCTTCTCGCCTTCGGCGTAGCCCATCCACGTGCCCGTAACCAGTTCAGGAGTGAAGCCTATAAACCAGGCGTCGAAGAAGTTCTCGCTCGTACCCGTCTTACCGGCGACCGGGCGGTCTCCCAAGGAGGCGTCCTTCGCTATACCTTCTGTGACGTCTCCTATCATGATCCCGGTCGCCTCGTTGGCTATGTCCTCGGAAATGACCTGCTTTCCTTCAGGATGCTCGGGTGCCTCGTAAAGCACCTTCTCCTTGTCACGGTCTTCGTTGCTTACCACCTTCGAGATCGCTGTGGGTTCGACCCTGCGTCCGTGGTTCGCGATCGTCGCGTAGGCCGATGCCATGTCGAGTGGAGAAACCTCGTACGCGCCGAGTACTATGGAAGGCCTGGGATGGTCGGGGAGATGCGTGCTGATCCCGCATCTCCTTGCGACGTCAGCGATCTTCTGCGGTCCGTTCTTCAGGCCGCGGCCACCGGCGTTCATCGCCAGGTCTGCGAACACTGTGTTATCCGACTTCCAGAGCGCCTCTTTCAGGCTGATCTCACCCCGCACTATGCCGTCGTAGTTCTGTACCTGCCACGACTCCGGCCTCTCGAGCCCGACGTCGACCTTGTACTCTTTTTTCTCCGAGACGTATCTGGTATTGGGATCGATGCCTTGCTCGAGGGCTGCAATGAGGGCGAAAGGCTTGAATGAACTTCCGGGCTGGCGCCTGCCCTGCGTGACGAGGTTGAACTGGGAGTTCTCGTCTCTGTCACCGACCATGGTCTTTATGCGGCCGGTCCCTGGCTCTATTGAGACGAGGGCGAGGTCGGGGTCGTCCGGCCCGGGGAGGTATCCAGAAGGTCCGTAGGCGATATCGTGGGCGGCGACCTGCTCCTTCAGGTCTATGGTAGTGTAGACGCTGAGGTCGCCTTCGAGAACGGTATTCACACCGTAACGCCGTATGAGCTCGTCATGCGTGAACTGCGCGAAGTCGCGGGTGAGATCGGACCCCGTGAACCCCGACCTGGTCGGCGTGTTGGCGGGCCAGGCCTCAGGCAATGGCTCCTCGAGGGAGTGGTTGTAGTCCTGGCTAGGAATATAGCCGGTATCGAACATCTTCGTCAGTACTAGGTCGCGCTGATACCGAGCCCCTTCGCGGTCCTCTCCGAGGATCGACGGTGACCACAGGAGCCCGACTAGGGTCGCCGACTCCGCGACGCTCAGATCCTCGACCGACTCGTTGAAGTAAGTTTCGGCGGCCGCCTCCACCCCGTAGGCGTTATTACCGAAGTAGACGGTGTTGAGGTAGTCGGCGATGATCTGGTCTTTGGAGTCCTCATTGCGCTCCACCTCTATGGCGATGAGGGCTTCTTTGATCTTCCTCTTGATCGAAAGGTCCTGCGAGAGATAGGCATTTCTTACGTACTGCTGGGTTATAGTGCTCGCGCCCTCGACGGCCTCTCCGGCCCTGATGTCGACCCAGAGAGCGCGCATGATCCCCCAGAGGTCGACGCCGCCGTGCTCCCTGAAGCGCTCGTCTTCTTTGGCGACCACGGCGTCGAGCAGGTGCGGCGGCATCTCCGACAGCGAAGCCGTCTTGCGGTTCTGGCCTTCGAAGATCGTCCCGATCACCCGCCGTGAGTCTTCGTTGCCGCCGAGCGGGCCTGAGTATATGTAGGTGGGATGGGTCTCGTAGGTGCGCGGCGCGTCAAGCCTCTGCACGCTCTCAATGAGCCCGAGGTACCCACCCGCTGCGAAAGCCACACCAGCAACAAACACGCACAGAAAGATCACGACTGTGACGCGCAGAATCCTCGAGGCCAGGCTCTTTCGGGAGGACCTCTTGCGGAGTTCGGGTAGACGTACCGGCCGTCGGGACTCCCTGGCTCGCCCGCCCCGACTGCCCTTCTTCTGGTAGGTGCGGGCCATCGAGCCGGTATACTACACTACGCCGACGCAGGTTACATGAGTATTGCGAGAAGGTTGCTATCTGTTAATGAATGCCGATCTAGTGCACCGAAAGGTCTACAGGAACGCCGTAGATGTGATCCCACGGGAGGAGCTCGACCGCCGCCTCGCTGGTGGCGAGACTTTGCGGGTGAAACTGGGTATAGACCCCACGGCCCCCGACATTCACCTCGGCTTCGCTGTCGTACTGAGAGAGCTTCGTGCCTTCCAGGATCTGGGTCACACTGCTGTGCTCGTGATAGGAGACTACACCGCGCGCGTCGGCGACCCTTCAGGACGTTCGAAGACGCGTCCGATCCTCTCGTCCGGGCGGATCGAGGAGAACACGCGGACCTACCTCGAGCAGGCTTATGTAATCCTCGACCGCTCTAGGACGGAAGTCCGCCACAACTCAGAGTGGCTCGCGCCGCTGACAATGGCCGACCTCATAGGGCTGACCAGGGCGACGACCCTGGCCCGCATACTTGAGCGCGACGACTTCAGCAAGCGCTACGCCGCGAACGACCAGATCACCCTTACCGAGCTCCTCTATCCCCTGATGCAGGCCTACGACTCTGTAGCGATAGGGGCCGACGTCGAACTTGGCGGCACAGACCAGCTCTACAACCTGCTCATGGGCCGCCAGGTGATGGAGTACTACGCGATGGCCCCACAGTGCGTCGTCACCACCCCGCTCCTCGTCGGCACCGACGGCAAGATCAAGATGAGTAAGTCCGTCGGCAACTACATAGGAGTAACAGATCCGCCGGGTGAGATGTTCGGGAAGGTAATGAGCATCCCCGACCATTTGATGCCCGACTACTATTCCCTCCTTCTCGACAGACCTATGCCTGAGGGCGAGCCCGTCGAGCAGAAACGCGAATTGGCCCGCTCGTTGGTCTCTACGTTCCATGGGGATTGGGCCGTGGCCGGCGCCGAGAAGCTCTTCGATGCCGTCGCGCGACGCGAGGTGCCCGAGGACGCGCCCGTCATCCGCTTACCTGCGCGGGAGGAGATCTGGATAGTCGACCTGATCACACTCGCCGGCTTCGCCAACACCAACGGTGAGGCGCGCCGGTTCGTAAAGGGCGGGGCCGTAAGGGTCGGCGGCCGGGTCGTGCGCGACGAGAGGCTCTCGCTCCCGAGTACAGAGCTCCAGGGCAAGGTCCTCCAGGTCGGCAAGCGCCGCTACGCCCGTATGCGGCATGATTGAGGCACAAGCCTCAATCATGCCGCGCTAGTCAGCCAGTCAGCACGCTCCAGCCTTCGGCCTCCGCTCGTCAGCCGGTCAGCTTTTTGTCTTGGCTGACTGGCTGAAATGCTGAAGTGCTGAATTCCCAGAAAGGGTTTGACACCTCGGGGCCTGGTGCTATACTTCTCTAGCTGATGACGGGGAACTACTTGAAAATCGAGAGGGGCACATAGGTTAGATCTCCCGACAAAGTGGGAGCGCTTACCTGGCCCGCCGAAAGGTGGGCGTTTTAGTCGCTTCGAGAAGGTAGACTCCGTCGGCTCCGCCGAGAGGCAGGGGCTTGAGGCCTTGAAAACTGAATAGCAGTGAAAGATTGGGTAGTAGAACCCGTCTATAACCGCCGAGACTGACTCTTTGCGGTCCTGGAGTGTAACTAGGGACCGCCGAGCGGGTAGCGCCCGCACCAACACGTACTGAAAGGCGCTTCGGCGCCAGAGCAGTATAGTTCGGAGAGTTTGATCTTGGCTCAGGACGAACGCTGACGGTGTGCTTTAGGCATGCAAGTCGAACGAGAAAGCCCTTCGGGGTGAGTAAAGTGGCGAACGGGTGAGTAACACGTGGGCAACCTG
>CADCVF010000005.1 GCA_902806095.1 uncultured Rubrobacteraceae bacterium | reverse complement strand
GGTCGTAGGAGCACACCCGCGCGAACTCGGCCACCTTGGGCTGCACCGTCTGCCAGTCCAGCACGCCGCCCCCAATACCGGAGTCCATCACGACGGTCGGCCCCCCCCTCGCCTTGCCGGCGCAGTAGAGCTGCATGCCGTGGCCGGAGACGGCGACCATCTCGCCGGGGGCGGGGTACTCCCGGTAGGCGAGCCGGGTGGCTACGAACTGGTAGAGGAGCCCCGCGAGCAAGACGACGACGACGAGCCCGACGAGCGCCACGAGGATGCGCCCGATCCAAAGCCCAAGCCGGCCGCGCCGAGAAGGGGACCCTTGCCGGCGCGCTCGGGACGGGGTCATCGGCGACACCGTCCCGCTCCCCAGCGGGATGGCGCGGAGGCCTTGACGGTGGCGAGATCCTCGAAGAACCGGAGCGCTTTCCCCTGCTCGGCATCCGGCTCGTAGGCGATTAAGTGGGCGTCCATAGGATCCCCCTTATCGCTCCTTCGCCCGTCCGTCGCGAAACGCGGGACAACGAGTAGCGTAGCGGCCTGATCCGGAATGGCACATCCTACAAACCGTCTATCCTTGGCGAACTTCGCTGCCGGTAGTTGCAGGTAAGGGTCACTCCCCCGTCTCCGGCGACCCTTCTTAACCCCCTGGTGCCGGTAGAGCCGTCCGCCGTAGCGCAGCCACTCGACGCTCCCGTCGTGGCCTCGGAGGAAGTTCGCTCGCGCGAAGGTCGGCTCGCCGTTCCCTTCGTAGACGAGCATGTAGTCGTCGCGGTAGAAGGCCAGGTGTAACTCCACCGCCGGCTCGTCCTCCGCCCCCGCGATGTCCGTGGGGTCGTCGAGGATGGCCGAATCGACGCTGTCGGTCCGCCTCATGCGCCGCGTGAGCGATTTAGGCTGCTGTGGACACATCTTTTTCCTCCTGTCGTTCGGCCGGGCCCAAGGCTCAGCGAGTCAGCGCGGCGCACACGGCCAGGCCCTCTGCCTTGCGCAGCGCCTTGAAGACACCGGGCGCCCCGTCCTTCGGGTTGAGTTGCTCGTTGACCGATACCACTACCGAGCGGCTGCCGTCTGGGCTGGCTGCCATGAACTGGGTGTAGCCCGGGGTATTGCCTGTGTGGCCCCACACGGTCCCGCACTTCGTCCCGTAGCGGAAGACGGCCAATCCCGCCGAGTTCTTCCCAGGGCCTGGCGGCTCTGAGCTTCCACCTTCCAGGACCCGGCGCTGCTTGGCCCGCGTCTGCTTGTCGAAGAGCTTGCCGCCGACGTAGCCGCGGATGAAATCGTTGAGGTCGGAAGGCGTCGATACTATGCCCCCCGAAGCCCAGGACCAGCCGGCGGCCACGATCTCACTGTAGTCCTCCGGAGGTTGCTCTGAGGGGTCGTTGTCGTAGCCGTGGATGTAGGGCGCTCTGAGGTTGGGACCCGCTGGCAGCGTGGTCTTCTTCAAGCCTAGCGGCCCGTACACATGCTCCCTGAGCTGTCGCTCGTAGGTCCTGCCCGTAGCCGACTCGACCATCAGCCCGACGGCTATGTTGTCGGAGTTTGAGTAGTGGTACTTAGATCCTGGCTCGAAGAGCAGATCCTCGTCGTACACGTAGGTGAGCAGCTTCTCGGGCGGTGGCGCCTTCTTGAGGCTGGCGAAGAGCGCCTTTCGGTAGCCCTCGTCCAGCGAGAAATCCGGAATCCCGCTGGTGTGGTTGAGCAGCTGCCTCAGGGTCACCTTCGACCAGCGGTCTGGCAGGCCCGGCAGACGCTCGCCGATAGTGTCGTTCAATGAGAGTTGACCCTTGCTGACCAGGGAGAGCGCCACGGCGCCGCTGAAGGCCTTGGCGGCGCTCGCGATGCGCATGCGGTCGTTTGCGCGCAGGGGCAGACCGCCTTTCAGGTTTCGGACCCCGAAAGCGTGGACCTCCCGGTGCTGGCCTCGCTGCACGATGGCGATGACGCCCTTGGGTCCTCCGCGCATGGCGACGAGCTCCTCGAGTTCCCGATCTAGCGCGGCGTCGGCGCCTTTGGCACCTTCGTTGCCGAAGGCCACACGCTTGCCGGCCAGGTAGGGGACGGCAACAACCGCGGTGGCCAGGGCCGACTGTTTGAGGAAACGCCTCCTGCTTGTGATCTGTTCGCCCATTGGGCTGTCCGGTCCAACAGAACCTTGGGTAGTCATTGCCTTACCTCCTACGTTCTCGACGTTGGGTGGATAGGGCCGAGCCTCGGCTAGCTCGGCCCGAACGAAACTCTCTTTCGGAGGCCCCCTCACATCACCGCAATGACGAAGCCCACGTCGTCGGCCTTTCGGGCACCCAAGTCGCCGCCGGGGGTGAGGATCATCCGTTCGGTGACGACCTCGTACTGGAGTTCGGGGCACCCACCGGAAGTAGTGTCGACGCTCGCCGATGCGGTGGCTTCGGGGTTAGCGGTGCCATCCCTATTGATCGAGACCACGGCGGGAGAGCGACGATTCAGGCCGGGGGCCCTCAGGCAGTATCGGCCGGTATCGGCGCGACTAACGAAGTCGAAGCCGCTGGTCAGCGACAAAAGGGAACCGGCGGTACCACCCGGACCGATCTTGCTCGGGACCACGGTAGCGTAGGCCTTGGCGCCCTTTATCTCGGATGGCTCGAAGCCGTCTAACCTGTCCGCGTTTAGAAAGGGCACCTTTTCGGAGGAGTTCACCAACATGGGGGCCTCCCCTCTCTGGACCTTCAGAGTGAGGGCGGTGTCATCATCACCGGTGTCGGTATTCACCACCTCCATGGCTGAGCCCTGGACGTCGCCCTCGAGACGGGTGAGGGCGGCTGCCAGGTTGTTTTCACCGAGGATGAAGTAATCTCCTTTCGCGCCCAAAGCCATCGACGCCAGCCCGAACACCAGCCCCAACACCAAAGCCAACCCGAACACAGCCGAAGCGTACCTCTCCACCGCCATCGCCTTGCTCGCCACGCCCCTTAACATGGTCCCTCTGGCGCTCCGCGTAACTGAAGCATCATGGGGTTGTTTTGCTTCCTTGATGCTCATGTCGATCACTCCTCTCTAGTTGGTGTACTCGGTGGGCTAACTTGCGCCATCGTTTACGCGGGTTGGCGCTCACTCTCTCGGACGTTTTCGGCGGGTTGCGGGTTTTTCTTGGACGAACTCCTGGTCAGGGCGTGCATCAACAAACCGGCCAGGACCGCGTATCCGACTATGGGCAGGATGCCGCTTTCTCCAGCCAGGTACTCGGTCGCCAGCGGCGAGGTGCGACGGTGAAGCCGCCGAACACGGCCCAGAACACGTTCTGGGCGGAGTGGGCGATGGCGGCGGGCCACACGCTGCCCGTCCTGAAGCGCAGGTAGCCGAAGAACACGCCGAGGACGGTAGCGGTGAAGAGGAACAGCGGGACGACGATAAGGCGGTTGCCATCCGGATGGTAGAGCGTCGTCAACAGGATCATGGGCAGGTGCCATAGACCCCACAAAAACCCGCTAAGGAGCGACGCGCGCCACATCCCGAGGGACTCCAGACGCGGCAGCAGGTAGCCCCGCCAGCCGATCTCCTCGCCCAGAGAGTTCGTGAGGCTGGCCTGGACGATCACGAAAACGGCGAACAGCGGCACTACCCACAGCGGGAGATCCATGCCAAATGTTTTCTCCGGCACCGCGAAGCCCGCGACCCCGGTACTCCACACCACCCCGTAGGCAAAGCCCATCACCAGCAAGGGGACCAGCAGCGCGGCGGGCCAGGCGCGCAAGCCCAGACGGTGCAGCCCGAGAGACTTCAAGCCAGCCTTTGTGTAGCCGTCGCGGGTGATGACGAACAGCATGATGACGACCGCCACGAGCGGTGTGAACATGTAGACGAGGATAGTGGCCCCGGCCTGCTAGTGGCCCCTGGCATGAGGGCGACCGCCAGCGCCAGCAACAAAGCGATACCGTAAAACAATAACGCCTTCGCGATATCGGGTAACTTCTTCAGCATGTCTTCTCCTCTTCGGCCTGTTGGGATCTCTCTCGGGCACCACGGCCGGTGTAGCCTGTCGGAAGGAATTATCCGGGAGCGAGGGGCAGACTGACGAACAGGTTCTTGCTCTTTTGAACAGAATCTTGCTCTTTTTGTCGAAAGTCTTCGGAAATGGGGGCGCTAGCTCGCAATCTCCCGCCGCAGGGCTCCAGGTGAGACGCCGAGCAGACGCCTTACGTGGGAGGCCAGGTGGCTCTGGTTGGAGAAGCCCACGGCTCGGGCGACCTCGAAGGTGGTAAGGCCGGTGCCCGAGAGCAGGACCTTAGCCCGCTCGACACGCCTTTGGACGACGTACTGGTGCGGCGAGAGCCCGGTGGCCGCCTTGAACGAGCGGGCGAAGTGGTGCGGGCTCATGTGCGCAGCCCCCGCTATCTCGGTCAGCGTCAGCTTGCGCGAGAGGTTGTCGTTTATGTAATCGGTGGCCTGCCCGAGCGCGCGTTTTGAGAAACCGCTTTCGCTCCCGATCCCGCGCCTGGAGCGGCGTCCCAGCGAGGAGTGGTTTCGCAGCAGATGCAGCGTCAGCACGTTAGCCAGCGACTCGGCGTAGAGTTCGCCCCCTAGGCCGCCGGTTTCCATCTCCGAAAGCAACGACAGCCCGATACCCTCTATCTGCGGGTCGGGGGCATTGAAGAAAGGCACGACCTCGATCTTGTCGGGGTCGGCGTCCGCCTCGACGGCCACCCGCCGGATGAACCCATCTGTGAGGATCATGCTAATGTGCTCGGACGCCACCGCCATACGCCAGTAGGCTGGCGTGCCCGCGGGCACGACATCGACGGCGCGCGGGGCCCTGAGCCCCTCGTGTGTACATTCGTTGCGTCGCTGTACTAGACGGTGCGGGGCGCTGCTCAGGTGCAGGTTGACCAGGTGCCCCTTGAAGGGCAGGGTCTCGACCTCGCCAGGAAGGAGCCGGAGATGCCCCACCTCGATCGCGTCGAAGACCTTGAGCTCTCTCGACTGTAATATCGGTTCATCCGGCGACTGTAATACCGGTGTTTCCGGTCTTCCCTCCAGCAGGTCGGCCGAGGTGTCATTCGCTACGTGCCCGTAGCGGCTCCCTGAACGATCCGTGCCCGCCAACCCCTTCGTTCTTTCGTCGCACTTGCTCGCGCCACTTGTCGAGGGGGAGGAAGCGTGGTTCCCGACCCTACGTTGAGTAACGAACTAAGCATACCCGATATGTTTAGATGCAGCAAGCCGGTTGGAACACTGTGATAGTTGCTGTGGCAGCCGGTCGTGGTTGACCAGCTGCCCGTTGAAGGGGAGGGTTTTGACCTCGCCAGGAAGGAGCCAGTAGTGCGCTGCCTCGAGACCGCGCCGTAGACCTTGAGCTTCTTCGACAGCAATGGCGATGTGTCTGGCACGCCCTCGCGCCGACCTGCATGCGCGCCTTCCGATGCGTACTGGTCGTCTTCTCGCGAACGACTTGCACCCAAGTGTTGTCCCCCCTCGTCCGTGCTCTTGCTCAGGAGCACCCTCCCGCTCCACAAAGTAATTGTAACAGTAACGTATGCTAAGGTACCGCCCCTGAACCAGGTGGAGCCCGTCATCCTCACCTTCAGGATAGTCGGCGAGACCGGTCAAGTAGCCAGGATGCTCGCCGAACACTCCGCAGAACCAGAGGATCTCGCCGCAGGCCTCTACCGACGGATCGAGGAGATCGCCAGGAACGGGTAGGGGTCAATACCTCGGGACGGATTCGTCCACGGAGGAGTAGGCGTCGAGGCCGCCTTCGAGGTTGAGGACCTTCTCGAAGCCGGCGTGCTCGAGGGCCTGGGTAACGTATGAGCTGCGATTGCCGTGGTGGCAGATCACCACGGTCTCGGAGCCAGGATCTAGCTCGGTGAAACGTTTCTCTAGCTGGGACATCGGGATGAGCTTCGAACCCTCTATGCTTGCGAGCTCGAACTCCCACGGCTCGCGCACATCGAGTAGCACGGGTCGTTCTCCTGCATCTAGCCTGCTCTTCAGCCCGCCCGCCGTTATGTTCTCGTAGTCGAAACTCCCCATAGACCTAGAACTCGTAGTTGGCGACGATGCGGCCAGTGGTGGTGGCGTCGAGCTTCTCGACGACGGCCAGATGTGCTGGATGTTCCATGTACTCCTGAAGTCCGGCAGCATCCTCGAAGCGGGTGAAGAGGGCGTGGGTGTATCCTCCTGCGCGCCCCGAGAAGTCCTCGCCCACGGAGAGGTCCAAGGTGCTCGGTATCTCGTCTCTCAAAGCGCGGATAGACGAGAGGAGATCCTCGACTTCCTCAGGCGAAGCGCCTTCACGAACGGCCATAAACACGAGATGATCCACCACAGCCCTGCCCCCTTGCTCCCGTTGTATCCGACGAAGTCTAGCAGACGATCCAGAACCGGATTCACAAGGGTAGAGTCCTGCTTGCGAATCACACATTCGGCTTCGAGCGATCGGTCAAGCGCAACAACTAGCTGAAGTGCTGACAAGCGAAGGCGCTAGCCTGAGCGTGCTGACTCGCTGAAGTGCTACTCTACGCGTAGAAGTTGCGGTCCCAGCGGTAATTCTTGAGTACCCGCACCTGATCCTCCACCAATCCCTGCCCGTCGCCGACGGCCATGTTGTGCTCGACGTTGCGGACGGAGCGCATGCCTGGGATGACGGTCGAGACGGCGGGATGGCTCAGTATGTAACGCAGCGCTATCTCGGCTATCTCGTCCTCGCTCGCCCCTAGCTCGGAGACGATGGCCCGCACGCGGTCGTAGACCTCCTGCTTGCGCTCACCGCGGAAGTAGTGGTTGCGGAAATCCCCCTCTTCGAAGGTGGTCTCGGGTGTGATCCTACCCGTCAGGGAGCCCTCATCAAAAGGTACCCTGACTATGACGCCGACGCCGTGCTCCTGGCAGGTGGGCAGTAGCTCGTCCTCGGGGCTCTGATCGAAGACGTTGTAGATCACCTGCACCGTATCTACGGCGCCAGTCTCGATCAGCCTCAACCCGTTCGACGCCTGGTGGTCGTTTATGGAGACGCCGAAGGATCGTATCTTACCCTCCCGCTTCAGATCCTCGACGGTCTCCAGCCAATCTCCACGACCGACCCAGTCGTCTTGCCACACGTGGAACTGCTGCACGTCGATAGCGTCTAGCCCGAGGTTTGAGAGGCTCTGCTCCGTACACTCCCTGACGTAATCTCCTGGGAACGCTTCCTCAGGGGGGATGCCATCAGGAGCGGGCCAGACCCTGTTCTTCGGCGGCACCTTGGTGGCGACGTGGATGGTCTCGTCCCTCTCCTCGATCAGCTTCCCTACCAGCCGCTCGCTGTGTCCCTCCCCGTAAGCCAGGGCCGTGTCTATGAAATTCAGACCGAGGTCAACGGCCCTGTTCAGGGCCTTCAGTGATTCCTCGTCCTTCGCACCGAGCCAGGCGTCGCCGGCGATGCCCCAGGCACCGTAGCCTATCTCAGAGACTTCCAGGCCAGTCCTGCCGAGCGTTCTGTAGTTCACGCAACCTCCATGTATGCCGCTTGCCGGATGGTTCCTCTTTTTGTTACCACGAGCGGGACACCACGAAACAGCCGGGCGTATATAATGCTTGCATGCAGAGGGCGGCATAAGGAGTGCGGGTACTCGACGAGCGCTGGGAGGCGCTGGTAGGGAGGGAGCGGGATCTTCTGGAGCGCCTGATCTCTTTCCTCAAGGACTTCGGCGCGCCATCGGAGGACGTGGAGCTCGTCCGGCGGGCACTCTCCGATCTGGAAGAGCTGTTCTTGCTCGTCATCGTAGGCGAGTTCAACTCGGGGAAGTCAGCGTTCATCAACGCGTTGCTCGGGGCCGACATCGCCGAGGAGGGCGTCACGCCGACGACGGACCGCATCACCGTCTTGCGACATGCCGACCAACCCGTCGAGAAAGGGCGCAGAGACGGGGTTCTGGAGAAGGGGTATCCAAACGAGTTTCTGCGGGAGATCGCCATCGTCGATACGCCCGGGACCAATGCGATCATCCGCCACCACGAGGAGCTCTCCAGGAGCTTCGTGCCGAGGAGTGACCTGGTGTTGTTCGTCACCTCGGCCGAGCGGCCTCTGACCGAGAGCGAGCGCGGATACCTCGAGCTGATCCGTGATTGGGGGAAGAAGATCCTGCTCGTCATCAACAAAGCCGACCTTCTGGCCGACGAATCGAAAGTCGAGGAGGTCCGCTCCTTTGTGGAGGGCGGCATACGTTCGGCGCTCGGCTTGACGCCCCCGATCTTCTTCGTCTCGGCCCTCCTTGCTCGCAAGGCCAAGGCGGCGACGAACGCCATGGAGCGTGACGCCCTGATGAAGGCAAGCGGCTTCGTCAGGCTCGAAAGTTACGTCACGGACTTGCTCGACGAAGAAGGCAGAGTCCGGCTGAAGATGGAGAGCCCGCTCGGGGTGGTGGACGAGCTGAACCGGCGTTACAGGGGAGCGGTAGGCGAACGCCTGGATCTTCTCGAAGAGGATTTCAGGACCGCGGAGAACGTCGAGTCGCAGCTCGAACTATACAAAGAGGATATGGGCAGAGACTTCGAGGCGCGCATGGCCGAGATCGAAAACATAGTTCTGACGATGAACGAGCGGGGTGACGCCTGGCTGGAGGAGAACATTCGCTTCGCCAACATCCGCGAACTCTTCCGGCAGGAGAAGGTTAGCGAGCGCTTCGAGCGGGAAGTCGTGGCCGACACCGAGGAGCTCGTGGACGAGCGGGTCGACGAGCTCATAGACTGGATGGTCGCTCGCAATCTCAAGCAGTGGCGCGTGGTCGTCGAGTACGTCAAGCGCCGCCGACAGGCCGATTACGACAAACGGCTGATCGGGGAGGTCGGCGACGGCTTCGAGTACGACCGCAGCCGGCTCCTCCAGTCTGTCGGCAAGAACGCCCAGGACGTGGTGCAACGCTACGACAGGGAGCGCGAGTCCGAGAAACTGGCGCTCTCCATCCAGGGTGCCGTTACCCAGACCGCTGCGCTCGAGGTCGGAGCCGTCGGTATCGGGGCCGTCGTCGTCGCCATCGCGACGACCCGCTTCCTCGACGCGACGGGGATCATCGCCGCCGCGATAATCGCCGGCTACGGCCTGTTTATCCTCCCGAACCGCCGGCGCAAGGCCCGAGAGGAGTTCCGTGAGAAGACTGGCGCCCTGCGTGAGCGCCTGGGCGAGGTCGTCAGACGTCAGTTCGAAGCCGAGTTGAACCGCTCCGTCGAGCGTATGCGGGAGGCTATAGCCCCTTACACCCGCTTCGTCCGGTCCGAGCACACCCGCATGACCCGCGCCAGTGAGGACCTCGCCGCCATCGGAGCGGAGACGAATGCTTTGAAGGAGGAGATCTCCGCCCCCGGCGTCGGACCGAAAACCCCCTGAACGTCGACTCCTCTTCCGTTGTAGACTCGGACGCCAGAAACTTTCGAGGAGGCGAAGATGGCGGACCGCGAAACGAAGGAACGCAAGCTGCTAGCCCTGATGGTCAGCGACCTGGGGCCAGGCCTGGGGAAGAGCGAGATGGCCAGGCTCGAGGAGGAGGTGCGCGCCCTCTCGGACGCCGAGCTCGACAGGACGCTCGCTGGGAGGTTGGATCTTCCCCACTCCGTAGACGAAGAGGAGCTGGAGCAAGCCCTGTTACATGTCGAGGAGCTCTTCAGGAGTAATCAGGAAAGCTTCACCGGTGCCCCCGACATGAGCCACGAGCCGCGTCCTGAAGAGCGGTAGTTCACCTCTACCTCACACCCTCTGATTCCTGGAATCGGTCAGGACATGATCCGACACCAGCGGGAAGAGTCTGGCTATTAGTACCATATGTAGTACTTTTCCACTAGCGTGATCCTGCATGCCCCATTTAGACTGTGCTAGGATCACCTTCCTACTCTCGGAGGGCGGGAACCTACGAAACACACGCTGCGACAACCGCAGACAGCCGACGCTGAGATCGGCGGCAAGGGACCGTACAGACGTGCTCTTGCAACGCCGGGCACACCTGAGGTGCGGCTGCCTTACAGGCCGGGCCTCGACGGCCTGCGCGCGCTCGCCGTCATCGCCGTACTCCTTTACCACGCCGACCTGGTCTGGATCCCTGGCGGCTTCCTCGGAGTAGAGGTCTTCTTTGTTATCAGCGGCTACTTGATCACCGCGCTGCTGCTCGCTGAGTGGCGCCAGAGGGGCCGCATCGATCTGAAGACCTTCTGGCTCAGGCGCGCGAGGAGGCTCCTCCCCGCGCTCTACGTGTTGCTAGTGGTAAGCCTGGCCTTCGCCGTAGTCTTCCTGCCCGGCGAGGTGGCAGGGCTGCGTGGCGACGTGCTGGCTGCTTTCGGTTACGTGACCAACTGGTACCTGATCTTCGGCCAGGAGTCTTACTTCGAAGCCGTCGGGCGTCCTTCGCTGCTACAACATCTGTGGTCGCTCGCCGTCGAAGAGCAATTCTATCTGATCTGGCCACCGATTCTCGCCCTCGGGCTTTATTTCGGGGCGACGCGCCTGCGGCGACGGCGCGTCCTGACCGTCACGCTCTTCGGCGCTGCGGCATCGGCGGTGGCTATGGTGCTCCTTTACGCGCCAGGCGTGGATCCTTCCAGGATCTACTACGGAACGGACACGCGTGCTACGGGGTTGCTCTGCGGGGCCGCGCTCGCCTTTCTGTGGTCACCGGGCGAGAAGTACAGTCCTTCGGAGACCCGCCATCACAGGCTCAGGCTTTCTAGTCGGGGACGGTTCAGTCGCCGCTGGGGGTGGACAGCCCCGCTCCTGCTCGACGTTGTCGGCTTCGCCGCGCTGGGGGCCCTGGTCTGGTTCTTCCTCAACCTCGGTGAGTTTGAGCCCTTCCTCTACAATGGCGGCTTCGCGCTCGTCGCGCTTGCGACGACCGCAACGATCATGGTCGTCGTCAACCCTTATACGCTCTTAGGCGCGCGCTTGCTCGGGTCGGCCCCGCTGCGCTGGGTCGGAGTACGATCCTACGGCATCTATCTCTGGCACTGGCCGGTGTTCATGGTTACCCGCCCTGACCTCGACGTGCCGATCGACGGGTTGCCCCTGCTCGCCCTGCGCCTGACCCTGACCGTCATCCTGGCGCACCTCTCCTACCGTTATGTCGAGACACCGATACGCCGCGGCGCCCTTGGACGGGCCTGGAGAACGCTCCAGGAGGCGCAGGGACCGCTGCGCCGGCGGCTCCGCCTCCAGTGGGCCGGGGTCCTCGTGCCCATACTGGCCTCCTGCGCGCTGCTCGGCGTAGCCGTATCTCAGGCTAAACCGCCTGAGAAGCCCGCCTACCTCACCTCCATGAAGTCCGTACATACCGTGGAACAAACGCAAGCCGCGCCCTCCACGAGCGGGATAGACAGTCTCAGGAAGGCCAAGCCATCGCTCGAACAAGCAGACCACGGGAAGGCGCCGGTCAGGAGCGACAGAGCAAAGGCGCGCGACGCGAGGAAGACGGACGAGAGCGCCGGCACCGCCGACTCTAAAGCGAGGGGAGGAGCGAAGGCAGGGAACAGCAGCCGAACCGGGCCTTCCGGGTTTACCGGCTCCGTGAGCGCTATCGGCGACTCCGTAATGCTCGGCGCCGTCGGAGGACTGCAGAAGGATATAGAGGGGCTTACGGTCGTTGACGCGGAGGTCGGTCTACAGGTCTCTGCCGCTACCGACATCCTGAAGTACCGTCGCGCCTCGAGGCAGCTGGGGGATGTGGTAGTCGTCCACCTTGGCAATAATGGCACCTTCACCAGGGGGGAGTTCGATCGGATCATGCGGACACTCTCTGACGTCGACAGGGTCGCATTCATCAACGTGACAGTGCCACGCCCCTGGGAGGAGCCTAACAACGAGGTGATCGCAGAAGGGGTGGAAAGATACCCCAACACCGCGCTTGTCGATTGGCACGCGGCGAGCGCGGACCGGCCTGAACTCTTCTACAACGATGGCTACCATCTGCGCCCCAAAGGCCAGCGGATCTACACCGGCCTGGTCTCGTCGTACCTTCCCGAAGAGTAGACCCTGCTAAAGGCCTTCCCTCTCCCCGAGGCGCCGCTCCAAATCCGCGACCCGTTCCTCCAGCTCGGTGATTCGACGGTTCTTGGCCAGGCACTTCTCCCGCCAGCGGTCCCTTATCCGTTTCTCGAACTCGACCGAACTCTTCAGGACCAGCCGGTACTCGGCTTCGACCCTGGCACGCTCTTGCTCTATCCGCCGCTCCAAGTCCCCCATGCGCTGCCAGTGTAACCGCCTGCCCACGAAAAACCGGGCCGCGTTCACCTCCGACGCGTGCTGGCGCCTCATAAAGGGCATGATCCATCGGGTAGCCGCTAACTCCGGTTCTATGGAGGCCTCGATATGGGCCCATAAAGACAAACGTTCCTAACGGTCTCCAGGACGCCGCTCACCACAACACGGGCATCCGGATAAGCCAGAACTTCAACCCGAGCAACTTGTGGATCCGGTGGCGTAGGTTAGGGCCGAGAAACCGAATGTGTGTATACCTTGGTTGGCGAGTGCTTTATAGTTCGGCGGACTGAGCATAAGGAACCTAGGTCTCCAGCTGCAGGAGGAGTGCTGCGATATCTCGCTTTGATCTCATTGACGGTGTTCCTTGCTTCGGGTCTGGTGGCGCTCGTCGAAGCGCGGACCGAGCCGGTACTCGCAGCGACCGCAGTCCGCGGACCCGACCAGATCCTCGGCGCTCCCCGCTATAGCCAGACCACAGTAGAGAGGTACGCACGCTCTATAAACTGCAGCCGCTACATCATGAAGACTATCCCAATCTATTACAGGCTGGCCCCGAGGAGGAACATAGCGCCTGACGTGCTGGCAGCCCAGGCCATCGTCGAGACCGGGAGAGGATACTACGGAGGAGACTCCAAACCATGGAACATGGCCGGTATCAAAAAGGGCGGCACGGTGGGTGACGATCCAAAGGACTTCGAGGTGCCCCCGTCCGCCTACGAAGGTGTCAGGATGCACGTCAACCATATGGCAGCATACACGGGCAAGAGGCCCGTCGGCAAGCCGCATGACCGCTTCTACGACGCCCGCGCAGCCCAGGAGCAGCGCGCGTGGTGGGTGAGGAGGATCAGCGAGCTAGGAGACGGGATTTGGGCCACAGACCCAACGTACGCGAGCACGATCCGGAACCACCTCGACAATATGGGTAGACGCTAGCTAGTCAGCACTTCAGCCGGTCAGCATTTCAGCCAACAAAGTGCTGACTTGCTGACCCAGGACACCACCTTTTCGGACAGTTTCGGATGTCTATCTCTGCGCAGTTCATACGATACCCATCGGCTCTCTCAGCCTGTTCTCAGAAACACTCGCCATACTGTGTCTTTTCGGGGCTCGGCGGTTGTCCCAACAGATCTCATTTTCTTCGCCGAGCCCCGAAGAGATGCCTACCTCCGCGGATACGAGGGCATTCCTGGGGAGCAATTAGTAGAGAAGCTCCTCCCTCTTGGGTTGATTCGTAAGTGGAGTGCCGCCACAGCGTTAAGTAGAAACGGAACAGAGCCAGGAGCTAGAAGCGTTCTTCTAGCTCCTGGCTCTGTGTATTTGCTCCGTAGTTCTCTGCTCTTCGATGAGGTTAGGCTTCGCGGTCTCGGCCCGGAGCTATAGCAATTCTGGGGCCGTCACGGTAGGGAGGCCTTCAGGGACTCTCGCCGCTGATCTCGGAGAGCGTTGTCGAAGGACTGATAATGTCTGGGTCGGTGACGACGTCGAGCAAGGTGACGGTGTCCGAGGCTAGTGCGGCCTGCAGCGCGGGCGCAAGCTCGTCTGGGTCGCGCACGGTGTGGCCTTCGGCGCCGAGGCTCCTGGCATAACCGGCGAGGTCGACCTCCCCTATCTCGACCCCGGCCGTGCGGCCGAGCGCCCGCTTTTGGTGCATCGCTATGGTTCCGTGCATCCTGTTGCGGAAGACGACCACGATTATGGCGGCGCCGTACCTGACCGCAGTCTCGACCTCGTGGCCCGTCATAAGGAATCCGCCGTCCCCGCACAGGGCTACGACGGTCCGGTCGGGGGCGGCGAGCTTCGCCGCTACCGCGGCTGGAACGCCGTAACCCATCGCACCGTTCGCCGAGGCAAGCTGCGTGCCGCGGTGGTTGTAGCGCCAGTAGCGGTGAATGAAGATCGAGAAGTTCCCAGCGTCGTTTGCCAATAGCGCATCCTCGGGTAAACCTTCACGCATGACGGCGACGACCCGCGCAGGGTCGACGCCTTCAGTGGCGCGATCCTGGGGTATCGCGCTGGAGTCGAGGTAAGCCCTGTGGCCTTCGACCCAGTCCCGCGCCGGGGGTGAAGAAGGCGCCTGTCCGGCCAATGCCTCGAGAGCCTTAGCCGCATCCGAAACAATGCCGATCCCGGCAGGGACCGTCGCCCCGACCTCGTTCGGGTCTATGTCTATTTGGATCACAGCCTGGTCCCCGTGCGGCAAGGAGTAGCCCTGGGTCGTCACCTCGCTCAGACGACAGCCGACCACCAGGACGAGATCCGCCCTCTCCAGCGCCTCCAGAGTCTCCGGCGGCGTACCGAGCGTGAGGTGCCCGAGGTAGTTCGGATGCTCGTTCGGGAACACGTCCTGCCTGCGGAAGGCCGCGTAGACGCCGATGCTCCACGCTTCTGCAAAGGAGATCAAAGCTTCCCGCGCTCTTTGCGCCCCGCCGCCGGCGATCACGACCGGACGGCGTGCGGCTGTGAGTCGTTCGGCGACGCTCCGGACATCCCCAGTAGCAGGGGCAGAGCGGGGTGGGACAGGCACATAGACCTCAGGATCGTGGGGTACCAGCTCGCCGAGCACGTCGGCCGGTAGGGCGAGCATGACGGGGCCAGGACGGCCCGAAGTGGCGATCCTCAGCCCCCTGGCGACGTATTCGGTGAGGCGGTCGGCGCGGTGGACCGTTGCGGCCCACTTCGTGATCGGGGCGTAGAAGGCGTCGAGATCCACCTCCTGAAAAGCCTCTCTCCCGAGAAAATCCGTCTCTACCTGACCGAGCAAGACGAGCATCGGCGTCGAGTCCTGCCTCGCCGTGTGCACCCCGATGGCGAGGTTGGATGCGCCTACGCCCCTCGTGGCCATTGCCACTGCCGGTCTCCCCGTCAGCTTGCCGTCAGCCTCGGCCATAAAGGCGGCGCCAGACTCGTGACGCGTCGAGACGAGGGAGAGGTCGGGGTGCTCCTCGGCGGCGTCTAGGATCTCCAGAAAGCTCTCGCCTGGCACGGTGTACAGGCGCCTTACACCGGCCCGCGCCATGACCTCGGTCGCGACGTACCCAGCTTTGTTCTTGGTGCTATCCGCCATCCGTCCTCCGAAAGTTCCTGGCCCTCGGGACCACCTCCTGACAACCCATACATCCTACACGCTCGCTCCCAGAGTAGGTCGCGGAAGGACTCGTCAGGACATATAGTGTGTGGGATGAGGGGTGAAAGGGGAACTCTGGCCCGTGCGGACGTGGTGGTTGTGGGATGCGGTGTGATCGGGCTGACTGCGGCCATCTGTCTGCGGGAGGCCGGGGTTGATGCCGGGATCGTGGCCGCCAGGTTGCCGCACGCCACAACGTCGAGCGTTGCGGCCGCGATCTGGTACCCGTACAAAGCCTACCCCGAAGTCAGCGTTCTCTCCTGGGGAGGCAGGACCTTCGAGGTCCTCGAGGCGCTCTCCGACACTCCCGAGAGCGGCGTCCTCATGCGCGAGGGTGTGGAGATATGGCGCGAACGGGTCCCCGCCCCGTGGTGGGCCAGCGCCGTGCCGCGCGTCCGCAGGTGCGACGATGACGAACTACCGCCAGGCTACATCGACGGCTACGCTTTCGCCACGCCCGTGGTCGAGATGCCCGTCTACCTTACGTACCTGATGGCCCGCTTCGCCGCCGCCGGGGGAAGCGTAGAGCAACGTACCCTCTCCTCGCTCGACGAAGTAGATGCGCGCGTGGTCGTCAATTGCGTCGGACTCGGAGCCAGGGATCTGGTAGACGACACTACTATGGAGCCGATCCGGGGCCAGGTCGTGCGTGTACGCAACCCTGGCCTGAAGCGTTTCATGCTGGACGAAGAGAATCCTGAAGGCGTCACGTACATCGTTCCTCGCTCGGGTGACTGCATCCTCGGCGGGACGGCCGAGGAGGGCGAGTGGGAGCTCGAACCAGACCCGGAGACCGCGGCCGGCATCATGCGCCGCTGCACGCACCTGGAGCCGCGCCTTACAGGCGTCGAGGTGCTGGAGCACAGGGTAGGACTCAGGCCGGCTCGGCCCGAGATACGCCTGGAACGAGAGGACCGACCTGGCGAGGTCCCCCGAATCCACAACTACGGCCACGGGGGATCAGGCATCACCCTCTCCTGGGGCTGCGCCGAAGAGACACTCCGGCTCGTGCAAGAAGCACGCTACGGCTGACGCCTTCGCTTATCAGCATTTCAGTACGCCGCCTTGCAGGCGGCTTGTCAGCGCTTCAGCTTGCCGACGGACGGCGAGGAGATAGATTGTTTGAAGAAGCGGTTTGTGAAGAGAGATTCGCAGTCAACCGTTCTAGCAGCGAACCGCCACCAGGAAGCTGACAAGTGGAGGCGAAGCCGGAGCGTGCTGACTAGCTGAAAAGCGCGATTTGCCTTCAGCAAATCGCTACTTGCGCAGTCGTTCGCGCCACCCCGGGCGACGGGACTCCACAAGCTCGGCTTCGAGACCGGCCTCGGCCTCCGTCTTGAGTGGCCTCAGCTTCTTGCTCACGCGCCTCTCCATACTGCGCTTGACCCGCGGGTAACCCTTGTCCTCTATCTCCGCTGAGAACTCCGAACAGAGCTCTTCCGATCTCCTGACGAAGTTCTCGACCTTCGTGCGGCTATCTTCCGTGAGCCACACGGACCGCGGCAGATACTGGTTGGATAGCTCGTCGAGAAGCCTGACGACCTGCTCCCTCCTCTCCTTCTCGTAGTGGTCTTCCACCTCCCCATACAGGGAAGCCCACCATACGAAACTCCGGTAGAGTCCAGCGAGATGCTTCCTGATCTCCACGACCGCCGATCGACGTCGCTCGACCCGCGCCCCCTCGGCCTCTATCGTCCTCAATACCGACACCCTCCACCATAGATCTCTGTCTCACGCCGCAACCGCGTTCTCTCGCGAGCGCCCTAACATAGCACAACATAGGGCGTCTGTTCGGCACTGGGAAGCGTATCTTGTGCCAGAAGGCTTCTCTGCACAATGTTCAGTGACCGGGCTGACTACGAGCACGTAACGAAAGCGCCGCCCGGCCGATGCGTTTGCGGCCATGAACGATCCGCAACGGTATCGACCTACTGCGAATCGCTCATTCGGCTGTAAGCCATCGGCAAAGAGCGAACACAACCAAGCTGAAATGCTGACGTGCTGACTGGCTGAAATGTTTGCAAAGAGGTAAAACCTCTTTGCAAAATTCTCTAGAGGTTGGTGAGGTTGCCTACTGGACCACCCGCACTGTTGAGCCGTTCGCACTCTCCGCAGAGCGGCTTGCCGCCGGTACCCTTTTCGATGTTCTCGGACGCGATGCTGTTACCGGTCTGGCAAGCGCGGTTGTTGTGGTAGACGTCCGAGTTGGCCGAGTGCCATGGCCCCTCGCCCTGCAAGGAACCGGTGGTCTCCCTCAAGCGGTCCGTGGCCGAGCCCACGATCCCTTTATCCTTGTCGGTGGTCATGTGTTCCTCCTCACATCGCTTTCGATTGTCTGATATGTAACCAGATAGCATGAAGATCAAACATTCGGGTCGAGGTCAGGCGGGCGCTCGAAGCTCTCGGACGATTGCAGCGTTGGTTTGGCAGAGGGCATAGTGGGTAGAAAAAGCATTGGAGCTTTGCGAGAGCGAGAATGGGAGGAAAGAGAACATGGGCCTTGGCAATCTGGGTGACCTGAGCAATCTCGACCTAGGGCAACTTCAGCAATACCTGCCGAACATGAACTTCCCGGCCAGCAAGGACGAGGTCGTATCGGAGGTCCAGAACAACGACGCACCACAAGATGTGATCGATCAGCTAAAGAACTCCAGCACGGATACCTTCAACAATGCCGACGAGGTGTTGCAGACGGTACGAGGGAACAGGTAGTACACAGCAAGAAGGTTCTACCCTGGACCCGGCTTCTCCGCCGGGTCCAGTTCTTTGCTTGCGCGAGCATCGGAAGAGTCCGTGCTCTGAGTACCTTGGTAGCTCACGAGTAGCTCCTCGACGGAGCCACTGAGAGTATGGTTCGAGCGTCCTGTGAGATGCCTCGAGAGTCCGGGCATGGGACATCCACTCCCGGCTCGACTACAGTCTTATCTGTATGTCGGCTGAATGGTGCGGGTTATCGACCCCTTCGGCCTCTCCCGCCCAAAGTACCCAGGAGAGGTGAGCCGGCACCGAGCAGGAACCCCAAGTCGTACCAGTTCCCGCTTCGGGCGGCGTTGTAGAATGGATATTGTTCCCAGCCGCCGAACACGTGAACTACAAGGATGATCCAGGCCGTAAGCCCATTCCAAAACCCCCACAGCAGGTCATGCCACCACACGATAATCCTCTCCTTTCGATCTATTGTCTGTATCGCCTACCCATCGAGTGTAGGTTTGCCTGCGATTCGATCCCTTCCAAGACGCCCCACATGGCTTGAGTCGGCCTTTTACGGGACACCATCGGGCGTCACCGGCCATGCTTCGAGTAGATCAGGACCGGGCCCCTCGCGGCCCTGAGCACGTTCGTGGAGACGCTGCCGAGCCTCGCGCGGCCCACAGCACCGAGGCCGCGGCACCCCACGGCGAGCAAGGTCTTGTGCGGCGCTACCTCCTCGGCGATCTGCAGCAGGGCGAGTGTGGCGTCCCCTTCGACCAACCGCACCCCCGGACGCCTGCCTACGGCTCTTCGGATCGCCTCGGCCCGCTCTTTGAGATCGACTTCTTCCCTCGACCTCATTTCTTCGAGCCTGTGGCGATCCTCGGCGCTCCACCCCCCGATCGGCTCTGGTGGGTTCCGGCGGGCCCGTACCAGCACGTCTTCGGCCCCGAAAAGGCCGCCTAGGCCCCCCGCCAGTCCCGCCGCGAGCCCTGCGCCCCCGGAGCCGTCGTCGCCCGAGATGACCCTTTCGGGCGGCCATGAATCCTCGCCTCCGCGGACGACGAGCACAGGGCACCTTGCATGGTGGACGACGCCTTCGGAGACGCTCCCGACGAAGATGCGCCCGACAAGTCCGAGGCCGCGAGCGCCCATTACGAGGAGACCGGGCCGGAGTTCCTCGCAAAGGTCCAGGATGGCGTCGATCGGCGGGCCGTGAAGGAGGTGCGGTTGAACGAAGACGTCACCCGTGGCTTCGATCGAATCTACCTGCACGTCGAGTAGACGCCCGGCTTTTCGCTCGTAGATGTTTGAGTAGTCGGTCCACATCAAAGTGGGATAGCCGAGTACCTGGACGTGGTCGCGCCAGGCGTGGGCGACGTGTAACTCCGCCCCGGTCCTCCGCGAAAGGTCGGTGGCGACGCGTGCGGCGAGCGTCGCGTCTTCCGAACCGTCGGTGGCCACCAGCACCTTGTTCGGATGTAGAACGCTACTATGAGATATTTCCATTATCTCGTTCCTTCGTCCAACTCTAGATGATGTACCGTCTATCCGCCGACCGGCCCGAAACCCGCGGCGAGCGACCACGTAGCAGAGGCGTCCGCCGTCCACCAGCCTAAGTCGCGGCGCGCACCGCGACGAACGAATCGTACTCTTCGCCCTCAATGGTTCGCGGTACGAGCGTCGCGGCTAGCCCCACCTCGTCGAACAAGCGCAGCCATGTCGCGCGCGGGAACAGACCCTCGTGGTGGACATCATGGGCGGCACGCACGTTTCCGTCAGGCTCGCGTAGCAGGAAAGCATAATGCACGGTGTAGGTCGTCTCGCCAGGCTCGGGCGAAAGTGTCCACTCCAGGTAGCGCGCCTGACGTCCGTCTTTGTCCTTACCACCTCCATGCTCTGTCGTCTCGGAGAATGTCTCAGTGGTCGCATCCGGGGCGACGAGCGACACGCCCCCGGGCGCGAGGTGCGTGCTCACGGTCTCGAGCGCCGCGCGCAGGTCGTCTTCGGTGGTCATGTACATGATAGCGTCGTGGACGAACACAGCGTCGAAGGTACGGCACAGGCGGACGGATCGCATGTCGCCTGCCAGGTGGGTGCACTCGGGGTTGAGCTTGCGGCTGATCTCTCGCATCCCGTCTGCGGGCTCGACGAGGGTCATGGCGAAGGCGTGCTTCATGTGGGAGGCGTTGTTGCCCCCTCCGCTGCCGAGCTCGAGCACATTGCGCCCGGGGCGGCCTGCCGAGGCTTGGATCATCTCCACATAGAGCGCCGCCTCCTGGGCGTACTCCGAAGGCGGCGAAATGACCGGCCACCAGTCGGCGATGTCATAGTAGAGCTGCTCCTTCACGAATAGCCTCCGTTTCCTCTACACCGCCTTGCGCCGCGAATCGCCCCTGCGGCTACGAGCCATCGGCGGTGGTGAGAGCAGACATCTGACTTACTGAGCTACCGACCAGCGGGGTGACTGTTACGACAGGCTCGTTACCAGTATACTGGCAACCGTTCTGGAGAAAGGCAAACCCGCCGCGAGGCGGAGACGCAAAGCCACGGGCCTCTACCAGGAGAAGGTAGCCGGGCTGCCGAGAGGAGACTGTCCATGGGAGTACCCCGTTCTTCCTATGCCAGGTCGCAGACCGTTAGTTCTGACAAGAGAACACCAGGCGGGCTGCTCCTGGCTGTGGTGATCTGTACGCTGTTGGCATCCGTCGTAGCTGTTCTGGCATTCCCAGGGAACTCTGCGCGAGGCGCCGCAACGCTCCCGCCTAACTTTGCGCACTCGCAGGTCGTCGGTGGCCTGGCGAGTCCTACGGCTATGCAGTTCGCGCCAGACGGTCGGCTTTTCGTAGCCGAGCAACGTGGCACGCTGCGAGTGGTAAAGGCTGGTGGAACTTTGGCTACATTCTTGGATATCTCTGGCAGGGTAGACTCGGCGGGGGAACGCGGCCTGTTGGGAGTCGCCTTCGACCCCGATTTCTCAAACAACCACTACGTCTATCTCTACTACACGCAGAAGGCGACCGGCACCACCCCGGCCCACAACCGGGTGATCCGCGTCACCGCCGATGGTGATAGGGCCGTTGTAGGCAGTGAGAGGCTCATCCTCCGGCTAAATAACCTGAGCAGTGCCAAAAACCACAACGGAGGGGCCATACACTTCGGTGAGGATGGCAAGCTCTATGTGGCTGTGGGTGACAACGCCAGCGGCGAGAACGCGCAATCCCTTCACAACCTGAAGGGGAAGATGTTGCGCATCAACAAAGGCGGCACGATTCCCCGGGACAATCCCTTCTACGACCAGGCTACAGGGAAAAACCGCGCCATCTGGGCGCTCGGGCTTCGCAACCCCTTCAGTTTTGCGGTTCAGCCCCAAACGGGCAAGGTGTTCATCAACGACGTCGGTGAACAAACGTGGGAGGAGATCAACCAGGGGGCCGCGGGAGCGAGCTACGGGTGGCCTCGATACGAAGGTCCCGAGTCGGACTCTAAGTACCGCAATCCCGTCTTCGCCTACAGGCATGGCAGCACGAACACCACCGGTTGCGCCATAACCGGTGGCGCCTTCTACAATCCCGCAACCAGGCAGTTCCCGAGTGATTATGTAGGCGACTATTTCTTTGCGGACTTCTGCAGCGGATGGATAAGGAGGCTCGATGCAGCTACAGGGAACGTCTCCGGGTTCGCCAGCGGGCTAGAGAGGCCCGTCGATCTCAAGGTAAGCAAAGATGGTAGCCTCTACTACCTGAGCAGGGGCGAAGGCGCGGACTCGGTCGGAAAGGTTCGCTTCACAGGCGCCTAGACGCTGAAAGAGAAGTGTAGGCTTTCTAAAGCGCTTGGCCTCGCGGCTCCCAAGCGAAGCATTGCCCCCGTCTCGTCTACGAACATGAGTCGCTCCGGATCGATCTGTTGGCCGTCGTAAGCAGGCGTAGATTCTCGGAAGTCGAGTTTGACGGAGTATTGCGTGGACGTTGCGCGGGTTCCGTCAGTGTAGCATCCTGCTCGAGACGCGTAAGGGTTGACCCGCCCGAGCGGGTCGGAAAGGAAGAGGGAGTATGCCCTACCTGTTCGAGCGGCACAGGATCCGCGATTATGCCCGGTGGAGGGAGGTCTTCGACGCCGACACAGGCAACCGGGAGGCCGCCGGGTGCCGCGGGGCACGAATCTTCCGCAACGCGGAGGACCCACAAGAGGTGGTTGTCCTCTTCGAGTGGGACAGCCTGGAGAGGGCCCGACGGCGCATCGAGTCCGCAAGACTGGGACAGGAGTACGACAAGGCCGGGGTCAGCGAGGGTATAGGGCAAACCGAGTTCTATCCTCTCGAAGAGGAACCAAGGCCGTCAGCCTGAAATTATCCGGTCTCCCCTTCCTCTTCGCCCAGAGGACTACTAGCCCGGCTGCGGGCCGAGGGTTCAGATCACCCTGTTGGTCCCTCTGGAGCGTTGTCCCCGCACCCTGAAGGCCAGGACTATCAAGGTGATTCCCACCCCCAGTGCGAACACGCCGATGAGCCACGCGAGGGATACCAGGCCCACCCCGGGAAGGACCGCTAGGATCAGGCCTAGGACCACGGATAGCACGCCGCTCAGGCCCATCGACCATTCGTTGTCTATCTCCTGTCTCAGTGTGACGGCAGCGATGATCCTCATGGCCCCTGCGAGGATGGCCCAGAACGCGATGATGTAGAGCAACACGAATGCGGTAATGTCGGGCCAGAAAAGGGCCACAAGACCGGCCAGAACTCCAAGCACCCCCTCGACTAGCAGCAGCGAACGGCGCGTACCACGCTCGGCCCTGAATCCCGCCACGAGGGCGAATGCGCCGTCAACCAGCGCGTAAGCTCCGTACAGTATTACGAGCACGGCGAGGGTGAGCCCAGGCCAGATGATGGCCATCAGGCCGAAGAGGACGGCTACTAGGCCCCTCAGCAATAATGTCCACCAGCTGCCGACAAGGTCTGTGATAATCGCTTGTCCCTGCCCCTGATTGGCCAAAATACCCCCGTTCAGGTCACTTCCGGCGTCTGTGGTCGCGCGTCCTCAGACACTTCTGCCACGCTGGTGAGTTCTAGACCAAGGTCCTCGACGCGATCCAGGATCCCGTGCAGCTGTGACCGACGATCTCAACCAGTAACCTCGTCTTCCCGCCGCAACTCTCAAGGGTCATCCTCTCGAATCGATCCGTGAACCTCTTGCTCGACTCGGCTTCGAGAACAGTTTGGCACAGTTCGGGACCTGGTGCACCTCCGGTGGAGGGCCGGGGTCAATAGCCGATAGCCGGCGTACTGCGTATGAACGTATCGTCGGCGAGCTGCCTCATCAGGAAGCCGGCAACATCTGCCCGAGAGATGTAAGGGCGCCGGCCCGGTTTCAGATCTATACCCGCACGGTAGTCGTTCGTCCAGGGCCCGTTGGTCAATATCATGGGGCGGACGATGGTCCACTCCAGATTGCTCTGGCGCACGATCTTCTCCTGCGCCTCCTTGTCTGCGTACTCGTCCCTGAGAAGCGGCGGAACGAGTACCTTCATGAAGAACGCACCAGCGAGCCCAGGATCCTGCTTGCTCTCCCCCACTCCCCACGCCGTCTGGCACACCAGGCGCCGCACGCCATGCTCCTTCATCGCCGCGATGATGTTCGCGGAACCGGCCGAAGCCACTCCATGCGGGTCCCCTGGTCTGCGTGGATGGAGTGGGTTGCTGGGTTGCCGTGAGCCGAGGACGCTGATCACCGCCTCATTGGCAGCTACCGTCTCACGCACCTTCCCCAAATCGAACGCGTCTCCGACGACGACCCTTAGCCGCTGGTGGCGTGCGCTCATCCTGGAGGGGTTTCTGAGGAAAGCGGTAACTTCGTGTCCTTCAGCGATCGCCCGCTCCACGACACGCCGGCCGGTGCCGCCCGTAGGCCCGAAGATCACCACCCTCATGGTCGCACTCCCTCTCATCCGCCGTCGCGCGCTACCGCCTGTAAGTGTACCCCCATCTCTTACAGCGGTCTGGCCTGATAGCCATGGCCAACTGTACACATGTCCGCAGTGTGGGCAGCAGAAAACATCCCGCGTTCATGGCACGGTCGGAATCACGAGCTTGCCCACACCTCGGCGACCTCCAGCATCTCCCTCCCCAGCCGCCTGGCTCCCACCCGCCTCGCCAGATGCCCTGTTGACACCCGTTCGACGAAGTCCAACTCCCAGATAGCACGAGGATCGACTCCCGTGAGACGGGCAAGGTGGGCTCACCTCTCGCGACCAAACCTCGCCGCGTCGCCGCCAAGCAGTTCGCCGCTCCACTCCCTCATGAGGATGCCGAGGTCGTAGGCCGGCTACTTGAAGCGGACCTGTCGTGTACCATCGTTGATTCACGGGACCTGGAGGTACGTGTGAAGATAACCGGAATCGAGACATACCCGGTATGGGGCGGGGAGCGGAACTACCTGTTTGTGGTCGTAGACACCGACGAAGGCGTCTACGGCGTCGGCGAAGCGGGGCTCACCGGCCGCGAGCTGGCGGTGACGGGGGCGATCGAGCACTTCGAGCCTTTGCTAATAGGTGAGGACACGTTTCGTACCGAGCACCTCTGGCAGCTACTCTTTCGGGGAGGCTTCTTCCCCGCCAGGCACGCCGTTTCGGCGGCGATCTCGGCCGTTGACCTTGCGCTGTGGGACATCAAGGGCAAGGCTTTGGGCGTTCCTGTCTACGAACTCCTCGGTGGGCGAGCCCGCGACCGTGTGGTCTGCTACCCGCACAACACGGAAGCAGGCGCGGACACATCCGCCCTCGTTGAGTCCTGCTTGAAGACCAAGGAGGAGGGGTGGCGCTTCGTGCGCTGGGGGTTGCCCCAGGATGGCGAGGTCTTCCAACCCTACCGTTCCGTGCTCGCCGCCGTCGAGCAGCTCGCGGCGGTGCGCGGTGCTGTGGGTGAGGAGACCGAGATGATCCTCGATGTTCACACCCGTCTCGAGATGCACGACTCCCTTCGGCTCTGTCGCGAGGCCGAGCCCTTGCGGCCCTTCTTCATCGAAGACCCCTTACGTTCGGAGGACCCCCGCTCCTACGAGATGCTGCGACTGCGCACCGCCGTGCCCTTGGCAGCAGGGGAGCAATTCGGCTCCAAGTGGGAGTTCAGGGAGCTCGTGGAGAAGGAGTGGATAGACTACGCTCGCATTGACTTGTGCATAGCTGGGGGAATTACCGAAGCCAAGAAGATCGCCGCCATGTGCGAAACCCACCACGTAAAGCTCGCCGTCCACAACCCGCTTGGGCCAGTCTCGACGGCCGCCTGCCTGCACCTGAACCTCTCTTGCCCCAACTTCGGTGTCCAAGAGCAGCCTTACAGACCAGGAACGTTCCTGACCGACGTCGTCCCCGTGCAGCCCGAGTGGGAGGATGGGCACCTGCTGCCGCCCGCGCGCCCTGGACTGGGCGTGGAGTTAGATCGGGAAGCGGCCAAGAGTCGACCCTTCCGGATGGCGGACCTTCCTCACCTCCACCGCCCTGACGGCTCGGTTACTAACTGGTAGCCAAGACATGTTGCAAGGTAATTATACCTTGACTGTAGAAACGCCCAGTAGGTCTTTGTAGAATGGTGTGGTGTCCAGGTTTACCGTTATCGGGCAGATACGCAATCGTGAAACCATAGCGGTAGGCAACAAGATTCATGAGCTGGCTAGGCTTCAAGAAAGCTACGGTCGGGGTAAGTGGCGCAAATGCAAGGGTAAAGCTACAATACAGATGACCAATACAGGGGAAATCCGGTTCGTGGAACTGCATTGGTACGAGGCACAAGGCATCGGGAGAAGGAAAGAAAAGATCAAGCGGGATTTGGATTGATGGAGCGGATGAGCGTAACGGGAAGACGGGGTGATGCGGTGTTCGCGCTGTGCGTCGACAGCGGTGAATATCCCGAATCGCTGCAACCGCAGAAGTTCTATCGGGTTCTGCCAGATAGGAACGCTGAGAGATACGATGAGATACGTGTGGTGGACGACAGCGGCGAGGATTACCTGTACCCGGCTGAGTACTTCTTGCCGATAGAACCTCCCAAACCACGCGAGGTAGCCAGCCCGCGAGCGTTCCTTGCGAATCTAGATGTGATACGCGGAAGAAGATTGACAGCCTAAGCAGGTAGGCCTCGGGAAACCGGGGACGCTTCTTTGCGAATCGGCGGTTCCTTCGGGGGCCGCTTTTCTATTGGAGGAAAATGATCTCAGGCGAGATCCTTGACGAGCGGCGGGACTACCCGTTCGGTTACGTACCGTTGGATGTGGGTGAGAATTCTCAAGACCCCGAATGTCTGGACTATATCGGGAGAACGCTCTCCGAAGGCTATGCCGAAGGTAGGAGGTCGTTGCATGCTCACTTCCGCGTGGGCTCCGAGGGGGATCACCAGCCTCGCGATTACTGCGCGATCTTCAAACGGCTCGGTGAAGAACTCGACTCCCCGAGCGTCGCTCGGGGGAGTAGAGAGAATGGTGAATTGATGGGGCGCGGCTACCGCGAAATGCGGAAGCTGGTGCTTGTCGCTATTGGAGAGCACACTGAGCTGCCAGAGGGCGTCAGCGGTTACAGGTATGTCCCGTCGGTTGTACGGCTGCAATCGCTCGATGAATGTCCGGGCGTCGGGATGTACACACCTGATCTTGGGCCCACCGTGTTTGTCAAACCTAACCTTATCTGTGAAAATGGGGAAACCGGAGTGGTCGGCGATGCTTTTGGACATCTTGGAACCCTTGTGTGCGACGGCGAGTTCGTAGGCGAGGTTGTCGAGGGCGCTTCTGAGGTTGTGGAGGAAGTCCCCGACGATGGGGGCGAGAATGATGGGCGGAGGCTTGAGGACTTCGGCCCACACGAGCTTGTCGCCGCTCTGGATGTCCGGCTCGGTCCACACTCTACACGGATTTCCCTGACGCTAGACTCGCTCTTGCGTCTCTATGCTCTTCAGGTGTTCGGCGGCTCGGTCTAGCTTGAGTTGGTAGACTGGCTGGTAGGTCATGGCTGATAGAATGGGGACATTATGGCAGACAGGCGTAGCAAGAAGCTCGCCAAAGAAGGCGAGTCAAGCCAAAAGACCGATAAGGGCTTGGAGATACCCGTCCCCAAGCGCGGTGAGTTCATGCGCAACCTCCAAAGGGTGTCCAAGAGCAACGATTCAGTGACTAAGGGCAGACCGAAGCAGTAGCTTCCTGAACTGGTCGCCGTTCTTGCCTTGGTTGTTACACTGATAGGTGTACTCGTTTAAGTAGCCGTGCAAGTGCTTGGCTGAAACCGCGTGATAGACGCCGTTTATGCCGCGCTTCACCAGTGACCAGAACCCGTCTATGGTGTTTGTGTGAACGTCTCCACTTACGTAGATTTGCTCGGCGTGATGTATGCGCTCGTGCTGGTAGCCCCGACGCTTCAAGCCATCGTATGACCTGAGTTCGTCTGTGTAGACAACAGAGGACGGCAGCACCCTCCTACGGACGTGCGGCATGAGCGTCTTTGCTTTGACGTTGCGAACTGGCATCGCGGCGACTCGACCACGGCGCTGCACCATTCCGAAAACAGGCGTCTTGTGCGAGTCCTCAGAGGGAGGCCCACGCTTGTCGCCACGACGACGCCCGCCGACATAGGTTTCGTCCATCTCGACTTCGCCGCCGAACGGCTGATTGTCTTGGACCATTAACTCCTGACGGATGAGCTTCGCCATGCGCCAAGCTGTCTTGTAGGTAACGCCAAATTCCCGCTCTAGTTGTTTGGCAGAGATGCCGCAGCGGGTGCTAGTCATTAAATACATCGCGTAGAACCACAGATGCAACGAGGTAGAGGACTTGTGGAAGATCGTCCCCGCTGTAGGGTGCAGGTGATGCCCGCAATGGATACACGTCCAGGACTGGCGTTGCTGCTTCGTCCCATAGCGGCGATGAATGCGCTGAGTCTCGCACTTCAGGCAGTAAGCCGAATCACCACGCGGCGAGAAGCGATTGCGCCAAAGCCACTCAAGGCAAGCGTCGTCGTCGGGAAACTCGCGCATGAACTCCATGAGCGAGTACTGCGAGTCCGAAGGCTTGTAATTCTGCGGATCTTTGCGGTTTCCAGGTGCCAAGCCAATATAGTACTACAATGCACTTATACAGTCAAGGTATAATTACCCTGCGAATAGGTACAGAGAAGAGGTCGCAGACTACGCCCTTGAGTGGGCCGAGGAGAAGGCGGCCCGCCCCGAGTCCTGAGAGTAGCGCAGAGGCCATTCACCCGAGTACGTACCACTTCACTCATGTTTTTGGATTCTACTTCAATGGTATGGGTATCTAATAGGCCAGAGGTTCGCCTCTGTGTTCGAGGCTCGGCGGTTGTCCCAACATTCTCATTCTTCCTTCGCCGAGCCCCAAAAAGGTGCTCACCCGTATATACGGACACCGAGACAGCCTTGTTCACCCGAGGGCGTGGCAAGTTGAATTCTGCGGACTTCGCCTTGTGGGCGTTCTCTGAAGCTCGCCACTTGCGAAGCGAGACTATATGCTAAGGACACTCGAGACAAGCGACGTAGGAGGAGATCAGGATGAGGAAAGTGGTTGCCGCGGAGTTTCTGTCGCTGGACGGCGTGATGGAGTCCCCGGACAAGTGGCACTTCCCTTACTTCAACGACGAGATGGGCCAGGCAGTAGGGGAGGGCTTTGCCACCGCAGACGCCATGCTGATGGGCAGGGTGAACTACGAGGAATGGGCCGCCTTCTGGCCAGGCCAGGATCCTGAGGAGAACCCGATGGCCACTCAGATGAACAGCATGCAGAAGTACGTCGTATCTACGACCCTCGAGGAGCCTCTCGGGTGGCAGAACTCTACGCTCATCAACGAGAACGTCGCCGAGGAGATCGCGAAGCTCAAGCAGGGGGAGGGCGGGGACATCGTGATCTCCGGAAGTGGCGCGCTGGCCCGTTCGCTTCTGCGGTACAGCTTGCTCGATGAGCTGAAGTTGATGATCCATCCTATATTGGTGGGAAGCGGCAAGCGCCTTTTCGAGGAGGGAGGAGAGCAGACAAAGCTGGAGTTGGTGGACTCGAAGACGTTCAGCACGGGCGTCCTCTACCTCACCTACCGGCCGGCGCAAGGCTGAATCCATTAGAGGGCCCGGGGCACCTGATCCTGGCCCTCCTCTTTACTTTGTCTTGCTCTGTCCACCCAACCTTTTGGAGAAACTATCTGACAAATCAAGGCGAGCCGCCGAAGAAGACCGCAGAGAACGAGCGTAGCGACCTTGTCTACCGAAGTTCGTGACCTCGGGGCAAGAGAAAGAGGGCTGGGGCATCAAGGCTCCGGCCCTCTCGGGGATTACTTCTAGCTCTACTTCGGCTCGCTCGTTACTCTCACTCTGTCGACCGAAGCTCTGAAAAAGAGCTGGTTATCGACCTCTGCGAAACGCAGGCGCACAGTCTTTCCGGCAAACCGTGTGAGGCCGAAGGTCATTAGGGTAGGCGCCAGCCTGTTGGGATCGCCTACCCTGGTGCGGAAGAGCCTTGTCCGTATGTCGTCGGGGTCGAACGTGAAGGGATCGGCTTTCGGCCTCAGGATGCCCACCAGGTACTGCTGGTTTGGTTCGACCGTGAAGTCCAGTGTATTGCGGGGAAAGAATTCGTCAGCGCGATTGCGGTAGTAGAGGTAGAACGATAGCTCGTGCTTCATCCCAGGCGCGAGTTTTATGTTCCTGTAGAGCACGTGAGAGCCAGGACCTCCCTGATCGGTAGTCGCCGCAAAGTCCCCTTGCGGTGGGGCTGCCAGGGGTTTCCCGGTCAGGGGACTTTTAGTGCCACTGTAGACGAACCAGTCACCCCCGCCGCCCGGCTGGTTCGCTACATTCCAGTGGGTGAAGTCGCCGGTCTCGAAGTCGCCGTTTGGGACCCCTATGGTAGTTACAGTAACGTTGCTAGCAGTGTCGGAACCGCTTTGGGGCGGATCGGTGGGCGTAGTACCCGGATTAGGGTTCTCGTAGCCTGCATCGGTGGTACTACTCTGGGCAACAACCACCCCCGTGCAGGCTATCAGCAGTGCTGCGACGATCGCTGCGAGCAAGCCGAAGCGCTTCCCCATGGCTTTCATTGAGAGCATCATGCCTAAATCAGCCTCCTTGGTCGTGTGTTGACAGGACTAACCGAAGTTGCTTGCGTGCGCTACTCTCAACACCGCGCACTCGATAACAGCAAGGCTAAGGCCAACAACGGCGAAGGGGAGATTTGCCCCTAGGGAACCATCGCGCTACGGAATCCGGATACTCTAGGCGGAGCGTCGCCTAGAGTAGGAGCTAGAAGGGTCGGCTCGAGGCCGACGAGCGAGAGGGTTCAAGCCACGAAGGGCCGGGGCTTATACGCCCTGGCCCTCCTTCTTACCCTCATTCACCCGAGCGCGTGGTGGAAAGGGTAATTCTCTGAAGTTCGCAGGCACGGAGTTCTAAGAACTCTGTTCTGTATGCACCTCGGAGGGCCCCGAGTGTAACCTCCTCGGCCTCCTCGCGTATCTAATCCTGTACGGACCCACCAGGAAAGGAGGCAGATGGACGAGGTCAAGGGCAAGGTCAAGGAGGCCTACGGTGCCATAACCGGCGACGAGGAGCTGAAGGCCGAAGGTAGGGCCCAGCAGAGGAAGGCCGAGGCCGAGGCCAGGCAGCGGGAGAAGACCAGGCGAGCGGAGGCCGAGGCCAGGCAAGCGAAGAAGGAGCGCGACAGGCAGAGGCTCAAAGACAAGGGACCCTTAGGCGCGTCACCGACGCGGCGGAGGACCTTGGCGGCATGACGGACAGGCTGACCGGCCGCTAGGAGGAGGAGGGGCCCCTCGGGCGGCAACGAACGGCAAGCCGGCACAGCAGAGGAGAGGAGCAAGCATATGGGCCTGCTAGGCGGTAGCGGCGGCAGGGACGACAAGGACGAGGGGGCGATGGACAGGGCCAAGGGCCGCATCAAGGAGGCGGGTGGTTCCCTAACGGGCGACAAGGGCAAAAAGAGGGAAGGCCGCTCGGATCAGAGGAAGGGGAGGGCCAAGCAGAAGAAGGGCGACCTCAAGGACCTGCTCTCGTAAACGAGGAGCATCCGCGAAGGGGCGGAGGCGGCTAATAAGAGCCTCGGCCCCTTCTTCTAGCCCTTATTCACCCGAGTGCGTGGAAGGGGCCTTCTCCGAAGTCGGTCGGCATCCTCTGCTGCGCACAAGCGCCTTCCGCTATCTGAGTATCAGCTGATACTCCGGCTCCCTCAAGCGAAACTCGTGTCCCACCAATACCAGGGCTTGCTCTATCGGTGATCCCGAGCGGCGCAGCTCTAGGTACTCTCCTATGAACTCCGCTGAGTCGGGGGTGCCCGCGAGCATCTGTATGGCTTGCTCGTCTGTGGAGGGCGCTTGTACCCTCTCGGAGGTGCGGGTCGTTGGGTTGTACCAATACATCTCTTCGTGTCCTCCTTCCCTAAAAGGACGATGGCTCTGATGTACCCGTTGCTACGAGCGCCAAAACGCCTGCCAAGTCAACTTCGCGCTAACGCAGTTCTGCGAACTTCGGCTGTACGGCGTTCCGGGAAGTTCGGCATCTTACGCGACGAACTCGGGCGGGATAAGATGCCCCCGATGGTGCAGGATCGCCTTAGACACCCGTACCCTCGCCACATAGTGGCCGAAGGCGCGGCAACCTACCATCCATCCGCGTAGAGTGACCCGAGACGGGAGGGACCGCCGGCGGATGGGAAGGAGTTGGAAGCGGTTGCTGGCGCTGGAGCTCTCGGCCTTCGGTTTCTTCGGGCTCTTCGCGGGATGCTACGCCGTGCTGCTGGCGGACCTGAGCGGCGCTCTGGGCCTCTCCCCCGGGCCGCTCGGCATCGCGCTGTTCGTCGGGGCTGGCGCGGCGATCGCCTCGACGGGCGCTCTGGGGTGGGCCTCCGACCGGCTGGGCAGGAAAGCGTACCTGATCCTGGTGTCCTCGGCCTTCGGGGTTGGGATCGCCGGGCTCGCCCTCGCGGGCTCCTCCTACCCAGCGCTGCTGGCGACGCTCGTGGTCCTCTACTCCGCAAGCGGCCTCTACGACGTGGGGATGAACGCCGTGGCCGTGGACCTGGAGAGGCTCTCGGGCAGACGCCTCATGCTCTACCTGCACGCGGCCTTCTCCGGAGGAGCCATGGCCGGATCCCTGGGCGCGGGCGCGCTCCGGCAGGCCGGGGTGGACTACCGGCTGGTGTACCTGGCGCTTCTGGTGCCCCTAGCCGCCCTGGTGTTGGCCTTCGCGGCCACCCGGTTCCCGCGTGCCGAGGCCGCCGGGACCGAAGGGGAACGGCCGCTCGGCGGGGAGGCTTCCGTCGCGTCTACGGAGGCCGAGGGCGGGGCCGGCGGGAGGTGGGCGCTCTACCGCAACGGCCCGCTCCTGCTGGTGGCGGCGATCGCCTTCCTGGGTCTGCTGGCCGAGGGGGAGATGTTCCACTGGTCGGGCATATACCTGCGCGACACCTTGGGGCTCACGGCCGTAGTCGGCGGGTCGGGGGTAGCGGTCTTCTACGGGGCGCACGCGCTGGGCCGACTCGCCATCGGCTGGCTGGTCGGGCGCGCGGGCAACCGCCGGACGCTGGTGGGCTCGGGCGCCCTGGCGGCGGTCGGGATGACGCTCTCGCTCGCCACGACGGTCCCCGCGCTGGTGGTGGGCGGTTTCCTACTGGTGGGCGTCGGGCTCGCGGCGGTCGCGCCCCTGGCCTTCTCGGTGGCCGGGAATATGGTGCCGGAGCGGGCGGGCTCCGCGGTCTCGGTGGTGACGACCATCGGCTACGGGGGCTTCCTGCTCGGCCCGCCGCTCGTGGGGGGCCTGGCGGAGGCGATCGGCCTGAGGGCCGCCCTCGGGGTCATAGCCGTGGCCGGGGCCGCCGTCTTCGCGCTCTCCTTGCGTCTCCGCGAACCGAAGGTGGGGACCGCGACCGAGGACGGCGCCGGAGCCCCCTGACCGGCGGCAGGCTAGGTTCTCCGCGAGAGCCCCACTACGGATGAATCCGGGGCGCCCACCGGTCGGCCCGATCCCAACGAGGCACCGGGCTGGGCAGAGCTCAACCGCAAGCGGATTCCTGCCAATCTTGCTCCTTCTATGGGTCGCGGGGTTTGTGGCGAGGCTTGCTCCATTCACCCAGCTTCGGGGAAGGGGTGTTCTGCGAACTTCTCCCGTACAGGATTCTAAGAAGTCGGCCCTTAGCAGCAAACGGGTGACCGGACCGATCAGGAATCGAGAAGGGGGGGCACGGGGCCGCGTGTAGACTTCTCCTGCCGGACAAGGACACGGAAGCACCCGCACGGGAGGTAACGATGGGCGCGAAGAAGTCCGAGAGGTTCACGCAAGAGGAACGGGCCGCCATGAGGGAGCGCGCGAAAGAGCTGAAGGCGGAAGCGCGCGCGAACAAGAAGAGGGCTGAAGGGGAGAGCGCCGTGCTGGCGAAGATCGCCGAGATGGAGGGACCGGATCGCGCCATGGCCGAGCGGCTCCACGAGATCGTCAAGACCAGCGCGCCGGCCCTCTGGCCGAAGACCTGGTACGGGATGCCCGCCTACGCCAACAAAGACGGCAAGGTCGTCTGCTACTTCCAGAGCGCCGAGAAGTTCGACGCGCGGTACGCGACGCTCGGCTTCAACGACGCGGCGAAACTCGACGAGGGGGCCATGTGGCCGACCTCGTTTGCGCTGAAGGAGCTGGCCGCCGCCGAGGAGGCGAAGATCGGCGCGCTCGTGAAGAGGGCGGCGAGCTGAGCCCGGCTCCCGAGCCCCGCTCCCGGCGTCGCCGCGACACCGAGAATCGGCTCACCCACGACGTCGATCTCTGGGTGGCCAGCGCCTCGGCGGACGGCGCGCCCTACCTGGTGCCGCTGTCCTTCGACTGGGACGGCGAGGCGCTGCTGATGGCCACGCCGACGGACAGCCCGACCGGCAGGAACTTGGCCGCCAGCCGGTCCGTTCGGCTGGCGCTGGGCCACACCCGCGACGTGTCCGTGATCGATGGCGAAGTCGAGGTCCTCGAGATCGACGCGCTGGCGCAGCAGCGCTGTGAGCGGTTCGTCGCGCGCACCGGCTTCGACCCGCGCGGAGGCCGCACCGTACCGCTGGTTCCGCATCTCGCCGCGCCGCATCCAGGCCTGGCGCGAGGCGAACGAGCTGCCCGACCGCGAGCTGATGAGCGACGGCCGCTGGTTGATCTGAGATCTCGGGAGACCGCCAGGCCCCCGCCCGGGAGAGGGACGGCCCCTATTCACCGGAGTGCGTGGAAGGAGCATTCTCGGAACTTCGCCTTAACGCAGTTCTGAGAAGTTCGCCTGTTGGGGGTCCTCCGACGTTCGCATGGTTGCGCTCCCAGCGTGTTTATAGAAACATCGGATCGGGGTATGAGACAGAGCCGTAAGGATCTGCAAATCAGAGGAGCAGAGACCATGACCGAAGCATCTAGGCAGCCCAAGGACAAGAACTACAACCTCATCACCGTCCTCCACCAGTCCGCAGACAACGTAGAGTCCTTGAAGACCTACATCCAGGACGCCCAGGCGGAGGGCGACCAGGAACTCGTAGAGTTCTTCAGCGGTGTGCTCGAGAACAATCTGGAAGCCGCTCAGAGGGCCAAGGAGATGCTCGTACCCCGCTTGCAGAGCGACGATGAGGGGCCGGTAAACGGGGTCACCGATACGGTAGGTGGAGTCACGGAGCCGGTAAGTGGGCTCACCGATAAAGTAGGTGGAGTCACCGATACGGTAAGGGGGACCACGGACAAGCTCTTAGGAGGAGGCGGCAAAGAGAAGCAGCGTTAGGAAAGGGCAGGCACACTCAGTACCGAGGCGAGAAGGGGCGAGGGCCGGGGCGTAGAGTCTCGGCCCTTCCTCTTGCCCTTATTCACCGGAGTGCGTGGAAGGCTAATTCTCAGAAGTTCAGGTGTAGGGGGTTCAAGGAAGTTCGCGTGTGGTGCCCACCACACGCGCCGCCCGGTTTTGGGGACGGTCCACTCCCCTGCTCTAGTCTCTCCGGTCCGTGACCCCCGAAAAGGCCGTCTTGGCCCTTGAGCCCATCACCTGCCCGTAGTTCAGTAGGGCCACCAGGATCACCCCGCCGACGGTGTTGCCCAGGGTGGTCGGCACCAGGAACCCGCCAAGGTACCCCCCCCACGTCTCCTCGCCCGAGAAGACGCTTATGAGGAACTCAGACGAGCCCGCGATGCAGTGCGTGAGCCCGGCGGCCGGGATTAAGAACGCCAGCGAGAAGACGAAAAACACTTGGGAGATGGTGTCCTGGGAGGCCGCCACGAGCCAGGCGATCATGGCGACTAGCCACCCGCCGAAGATGGCCTTCAAGAACACGACCCCGAAGCCGTACTGCGCCTTGTGGGAGACCTCCTCGAAGAGGATCCGCAGAGCAGCGGGGTCGAGGATGTGCCCGTAGACGATCACGGCAGAGAACAACGTGGCGCCGAGGACGTTGGCGACGAAGACCACCGCCCACAGCCTCATCATGTTGGGCACGATCCTGGGGTCGGTGAGCGCCACGGTTACGGGCGTCACCGTGTTCTCTGTGTAGAGTTGCGCTTTGCCCAGGATGACGATGAGAAAGCCCAAAGGGTAGACCAGATAAGCGGCAAGCCCCACGCCGCCGGTCAGCGCCCCGACGACCGCCAAGGCCACGGCCGAGAACGAGATGTTGAGCCCCGCGGCGACGCCGCTGAAGGCCAGGCCCAGCGAGGCCCGGTCCAGCTCCTCGCGCCCATCCTCGACAACTGCCTTGAGGATCTCGCCGGCGTTCTTCGTGTCCGCCATACCCCATCTAACCCGATATCCACGGTCGGAGGCAAGCCCCCCGGCGGCCACCGGGGAGAAAATGGCCCAAAATGTGCAGCCATCCTTGGGCCTACGGCGTACGCTCATAGGTTCGGTTGTTCGCGGGTACAGGAGCGGGGCCGAGCGACAGAACGCGGTCCCTATTCACCCGGATGCGTGGAAGGGGTCTTCTGCGAAGTTCGAGTAGATTAGGTAGAACCTAACTCGGCCAACAAGTCTTCGGGGTCGAACCTTCGTGGCATGCTGAAGACCGGCTTGCCGTGTTCGTCGATCCATTGTTCGCGGGGACGATCATAGTACAGCTCAAGCCCGTTGCCGTCCGGATCACGCAGGAACACCGACTCGCTCGCGCCGCTGTCCTGGGTGCCGGTCAAGGTGTGGCCATGATCTAGCACGCGCTTGACGGCCTTGGCTAGCTCCTTTCGGTTGGGGTAGAGGATGGCGAAGTGGTAGAGGCCCGTGTGTCCCGGCGGTGGGGGCGTCCCGCCGGCGCTGTGGAAGGTGTTCAAGGCGACGTAGTGATGGTAGCCGCCGGCCGACAACCAGGCCGCATCGACCCCGACTTCGTCCGGACCGTACATGGTGATGTCGAAGCCCAAGACATCATGGTAGAAGTCCGTCGCACGTCTTAGGTCGGCGACCTGCAGATGCACGTGGCCGATACGGACGCCTGGATGGACTGGCTCGTTCACTGCAGCGCCCTCCTTACTCGTACTTGCCGCCAACGAGGGCATCGTACTTCCGAACCGTGGCTAGGCGCATCCCCTGTTCGGACTATCTTTCTCTCTATTCAGCGGAGTGCGTGGAATAGTAATTCTGCGAACTTCGCGTGTACGCAGTTCTCGGAAATTCGCGTGGTCCTAAACCTCGTCATGAACCCTGGGCTCTCCCGATCTTTAGGTGATCCGACCCACACCTCGCCTGGTATCTGCGACCTATGGGCGGACTTGCGTTGGCGGGATCTGGCCGCGCCGTGCTACGGTGGTCGGGTGCCAAAAGCACGGCAGGGGGGCGCCCCTTCGAAAAGCCTGGCGCGCTATCGCAACGCTCGGGAGGCAGCCGTTGATCGACCACGACAACTTGGAGGCGTTCGCCGATCCGGTCGACTATGACCGGCAGGAAAGCAGCGACACGGGCGTCGCGTTCTACGCCTCGCTCGCGCAGGAGACCGGAGGCCCGGTGCTCGAGATCGCCTGCGGCACCGGTCGGGTCGCCATCCCCATCGCGCAGAAGGGGTTCGCCGTGACCGGCCTGGACGTCGTCCCCGGCATGCTGGAACGGGCGCGCAGCAAGGCCGCCGGTCTGCCCATACGCTGGGTCGAGGGCGACGCGCGCGACTTCGACCTCGACGAGCGGTTCCGGCTGATCTTCTTGACGGGCAATGCCTTCCAGGCCTTCTTGACGAACGCCGACCAGGAGGCGCTGCTCGGGCGCGTGCGCGCCCACCTCCACGACGAAGGGCTCTTCGCCTTCGAGACGCGCAACCCGCGCTGGCGCACCAGTGAGGGCCGGGACGAGGACCCAGACGGCCTGTTCGTCTACCTGGAGACCCGTGCGGAGGAGGAGGCGCTGCCGCCCCACACCGACGCCCACGGTCGTGAGGTGCGCGAGTCGAGGAGCCGCACCTACGACCACGTCGCCCAGGTCCTGCACTGGACTTCATACCGGCGCTGGCAAGAGGGCTCCGAGGAGCGCACCAAGATCACGCGCATCGCGTTGCGCTACACCTTCCCGCAGGAGCTCGCGGCGCTGCTGCACCACAACGGCTTCACCATCGCGCGGCGCTACGGCGACTGGGACGGCGAGCCCTTGACCGCGGCTAGCCCGAGCATCATCGTGGTCTGCCGCAAACGCACCTAACGCGCTACGTACACGCACCAGCAAAGGGCCCTATTCACCGGAGTGCGTGGAATATGAATTCTCAGAAGTACGCAGTTACAAGCTCCCTCGCTCGGAGGGGGCCTTGGCCTGTCGGGGCGGGGCTGTGCGGTATTATGGTGCCAATTGTCACCGCGCTGGCCGCATTCGTGGCCTGGATTCGTTGCGAGCGGTTGCGACTTGCTACGTCAGAACTTCCAGAAAATTCCACCAAGGGGTAGGCCAAATACCGCAGGGATGCCACGCGCTATGAGGATAGGTTTCTAAGGCGTTTGGCAGAGTCCTTAGCATTCGTGCCGCAGAAGCTTTTACCCTACTCTCATCCTCGATTGCGGGGTGGAAGGTCAGCAGTTTAAAATAATCGCAGCAAGAAATGCCGGAGAAGGAAAGGAGTAGTAATGAGCGACGAGAAGGCTAAAGGCAAGGACGGCGGAGGACCTCTGGAAGGAGTCACGGATCAGGTCGGGCAGGTGACCGACCAGGCAGGAGAGGTTGCGGGAGGAGCGGCCAAGCAGGCCACGGACACCGTGGGCGGTCTGACCGGCGGGCTCACCGGCGGCGGTGGCGGAGATGAAGAGGAGGAAGAAGGAAGCCAGCAGGGCGAAGGCGAGGACCAGGGCGGCGGAGGCCAGTAGCAGCCGAACGCCACGCAGGCCGCCAGGCGTAAGGCCCAAGAGCTGGGCGTGGACCTCTCCCTGGTTACCAATCCTCCCTGTGTAGGACCAGGACCCAAGGCCCGGCGAACGTTCGATCATGAGAGAGGTGGTGCCCGACGGGCCGACGTTCGAACAGTGGCTCAAGGACAGAGACAGGCGTGGGGAGGATGGGGAGGAAGAATAAGAAACCGTCTGAAAAGGGTGATTTGGGCTTGTTGCTACGCTGTCTGGTTCTGAAAAGCTTGTGACTTTACAGGATGGTGCCGATAGTGCGTCTTCCACGGCTACAACACTGACGACCATCCTGAAATCCAACGACTTCTCGACTGAGGAAGTTCAGAAGGCCCTTGCTTCAATTGAAGCAGTGACCGCAACGATCCAGAAGTACGTCGGCAAAGTCCAGCGGTACTTGAGGAAATATGGGCAGATGATGGTCGAGGAGATGGTAGAGGCTGCGCCTCAGTTCCCTTCGGTCGATGTGGCGACGTTCCGGACTCAGGGAGGCCGGGAGTGGCATGGTTGTTCCGGGGCCCGGCCCATCGGGCTGCGACGCGCGTCCGGCGGTGCGTACCGGGCGGCCCGGACCCGGTCTCGGCCGGTGACGTCCCGCACCGTGCGAGCATTCGAGGCGACCGGCACCGGCTGACCGGAGGCCGGGTGAAGTGACAGCGGATCAGGAGACAGCGTGCCCGAGCCCATCGCCCAGCACGGCATCAAAATCGCTGGCGAGAATCCGATGATCATTCTCTATCGTCCCGGCAGCGACGACATCGTCGTCCTGGTGAGCATGTGGACAGCGCGATACTCGCCCGTCGGCTCGGGTCGCGTGCTGCTGATTTGGGCCGATCCCGGCGAGTCAGGCCTCGGTTCCGGCGCGCCAATTGGGATCTACACCGACAACCCGGAGCTGGCCGAGTACGTCTGGGAGCACTTCTATCGCGACTACGACACGATCCGTGGACGCGGCATTGAGACCGGCCCGCCGGTTCCGGCCCGGTTCGTCGAGGTCTCCGGCGGCGACCGGTTCCACCGGATCTCCTGTGTCGCCGCCACCACCACGATTGAGCTCGAATGGCGGGAGGTGCTCGATTGCTTCCAGGTGACGACCCACCTCACCGGCTTCGAGACCTCGGTCGTGGCCTGCCCGTGCGCCGCGGCCGAAGTGCGCGTGAACGGTATCGCGGCGCGCGGTGAGATCCATCAGCCGGAGGGATGGTTCGGCAGCTCCGCGGCGCTGGCGTTCGCCGAGACCTGGCGCGAGATCTGACCCGCGCCAGCTCGCCGCTTCTTCTTGTGGCACCGCTCGGGGGCGTCGGACCGTCCGAGTCCGACGGCACAGGTCCCGCCGAAGGGTGTTGTCTGTGGTGGAGCAGTGTCTGGACGGGGAAGGTGTTGGCGGGGGCGTGGAGGTTATCGAGGCCGCAGCTCGGGCCGGGGTCTAGCAGCCTCGGCCCTTCTCCATGCCCTTATTCACCCGAGTACGTGGAATAGATTATCTGCGAACTTCGCCCGTGGGCTGTCTCATGGGGGTTCGCCAGGCGGCACTCAGCGCACCCTTCGCTCGGCCGCTGTTCCTCCTACCGCCTCCTGGGCAGTAGAGGGTCGGCTCAGGACGCTCCAGGCTATCCACGCCCCGCTTATCACTAGCAGCACCATGCCCACGAGCACCGTTGGCGGCGTGACCTGGGCGCCCGAGATCAGGAACCACACAGCAGACAGCAGGTACACGAACACGGCCGATGCGCCCCAGATGGCTCCTGCCCACTTGGGCAGCGTCCCAGAGCGCCAGATTGCTACCCCGAGGAGCACGTTGCCCACGAACAAGAGCAGGAAGGCTAGCCCGTAGATCGCTATGAGCGCGGTATCTGCGGGGATGTTGGGCAGCTCCTCGTACTCCTCTAGGCCCGAGAGTACCGCCTGCCCTTCTTCGGGTACGGCCAAGGCAGAGACCCCACCGATCGTCAGGTACAGGAGGTTACCCAAGACGGTGATGACCATAGCCCACAACCCCATTCCTCCGGCGCGGCTTCGTGCAAGGTAGGCGCCTAAGGCGAAGGTGCCGAAGATCACCAAGATCATGCCGAGCAGGCTGCCGAACAGGTGCTCCAGCAAGTACTCGTTGGTGGTGACGAAGCGGGCCCAAGCCTTGAGCTGGGTGCCCGGATCGGGCTGGGGATCGAGGCTGGTCCAGAAGGTCAGCACTCCGTAGATGGGCACGCCCAACAGACCGATACCTATCCACCTAGTGGTGTTGGGTTTGGACATATCCGCAGCTCCTTTGCCTTGGTGCTTAACCTTCTTGATGTTATGAGCAGCCGGGACGCAAGGTGTCACGTTGCTATGTAGCGCAGGGTCTTCCTCCCCAAGATGCGACCATGATGCCAGGTATAGAACCTTTGCGCACTGAGAGAGGGCTATTCACCCTAGTTCGTGGAAGGGGGATTCTCCGAAGTTCGCATAGCCCTGCTCCCATGCCGAGCAGCTTTCTTATGTACTAGACGGAGCATTCGTGGCGTGTACACAACAACTAGATAATGCCCTTACGGAGGCGAAACGCCCTGCAGTGCTCCTGGGACTTCTGGAGGTTTGGACTTAACACTAGTTGGTAACATATTAAACAACCGGCAGGCTAGCGGAGGAGGAAGCGCATGGCTACCGACAAGGACAAAGGGCTCGTGGGTGGGGCCTCGGATATCGTGGGTGGGGCCTCGGATATCGTGAGGGGGACGACCAGCGGCTTGGGAGGTGGGGGACCGTGGCACTCGCCCAACTCAGACGTCTACCACAACAACCCTAGCTGCCAGACTGGCAACAGCATCGCACCCGAGAACGTTCAGCAGGGCACCGGCGATAAGTCCCTTTGTGGAGAATGCGAAAAGCTCAACAGTGCGGGCGGCCCTGTAGGCAACCTCACCGGTCTTTAGATGCACAGAAGGAGAACGGCTAGAGGAGAACGGTTAAACGACTAAGGAGGTGACACGAATGTCGGAAGAATTTAAGGGCAAAATGAAGGAAGCTGCCGGCGCCATCACCGGAGACGAGGACCTGAAGGCAGAGGGCCGGGCCCTGCAGAGAAAAGCCGAAGCGGAGAAGGAAGCCGAGCAGAGGGAGAAGACTAGGCAGGCCCAGGCCGCGGCCAAGCAGGCCGAGAAGGAGCGAGACAAGCAGGAGCTCAAGGACAAGGGCTTGCTGGGCAACATGGGCGAGACGTTACCCAAACTCTAGGTAAGCGACGCCGACCCCTAGTCGGTGAGGAAAACGCCCACCAGTATCGCCACAGCGGCCACCAACAACGCTATGGCTAGGTAAGCCAGACCTCTAGAGCGGTCCGTCGTGCCGCTCGCGGTAAGGGCCCCGGCCGCAGCGAAGCCGAACCAAGCTATAGCGTTGAGCGTATCGCGATCGATGAGCGCGGCGAGGGCCGCTACGAGCCCCAACGCCGTGGCGATCCACATGAAGAGTGTTGACTGCTGCAAGCCGCCCCCTCTGGTTGTGCTGCTCCTTTTGTGCCCGCTACACCTAGCCGAGACGAAGTGGGTGACCTATCTTCTCAACAGTGCGTCTTCGCGTCTACTCCGGGGTTTCTCTTGCCCTTGTTCATCCGAGTGCGTGGAAGGGAAATTCTCCGATGTTGAACTTCCGCTTTACGGGGTTCTACGAAGTTCGCCGAAGGTCACCGTCCGCTCCAGGGCGGGGTTCAGCCGCTAACGAGGCGTGCTGCGTTGGTGCGGATCCATGCTATTTGCCCGTCGGCGCTGTTGCGCCAGCCGCCCCTGACGAGGTCGACCTCGTGTTGACTGCCCGCGTCGGCCAGTGCCTGGATATGGCGCCTCATGACGAGTTGCCGCTCGACGACAAGCCCGAGGAATGACTGGTCAAGAACCATGCCGTATCCATCCAGGAGACCACGGAGCCTGGCAGCCCGGTGCGTGACGTTCGTCGGAACACCCGACCAGCCCGCCTTCGCCGAGTTAAACGCGTCGTCGGGGGCACTGAACGGGACGAACGCGGCGGCGGCGTACGCCAGATCCCATGCGCGTGGACCCGGAGCTGCGGCATCCCAGTCGATGAAGGCGATAGGCATCCGGTCTCGGTAGACGGTGTTCCACGGGACGATGTCGTTGTGGCAGATCGTCTCGAACGGCGCACGTATCGGCCCGATCCAAGAACCGGCATGAGGCAGGTAGTCGAACGACGCTGCGGCGTCATGGAGTCGACGAATCAGCGAGCCGAGCGCCGGCAAAACGTCGTCGTCCCACACGAATTCGAGCTCGCCGTCGATGAATGTGACGGTCTCGCGGCCTTGATCATCGAAGCCCAGAGCGCGCGGAGCACCGTCGACTCCCTCCGATTCCAGGTGACGCAACAAAGCTTGGGCCGCTGACGACTGCCGAGCTGGGGACCGCCGAACCGTATCGCCGACCCGCACTACGTGCGTCATCGAACCGCCTTCCAGCCGCACCTCGTCGGTCACGGTTCGCCTCCTCCGATGTTCGACCCTTTCGGCACTAGTGTACGCGGTAGCACCCCCTCTATTCACCGAAGTGCGTGGAAGGTAAATTCTCCAAAGTTCGCTTGCAGGATCTTGCATAAATCCCCTCTGAGAGCCGTGAGGAGGGCTTCTGAGGCTACACATCCGGCGTGAGTTGGATCTACATGTTGTGGTGGTGCATAAAGGTGCACCTTTGTGAATGCTTTCTTGAGAATCGCAGCCTAGTGTCGCATCCTTCAAGGCGTGGATACTTCCGCAGAAATTGAGGTGAGGAAGTTTGGTTCGCCGTAAGCGGAAAGGTAGCGGCCGATCGACGGGCAGAGGTAGGTCGAGAGGCAGGCGGACACGCTCAGCTACCAACAGGCGCGTCCAACGCTCTACACGGAAGACCATTATTATCGAGCGTACGCGCGGCCAGAGCACCGAACGGTCCGTTTACGAAGACGTGTATGAAGAGGAGTGGTGACCGGGGGGCTTACTCACGCCCCCGGATCTTTATGCACCATCACAACTGTAGATCAACTCACGCAGCGTGAGTGGCCTCAGAAGGCATTCTCCCGCTTCTGGGGGCGATCTATGCACGATTGTGCAAACGAATTTCGGAGATTTCCACTTCCACGCACTCCGGTGAATAAAGGCATGAAGAAGGGCCTGCAGCCGTGCGGTTTACATCGGACATATGTGTGGTAAGAACATAGCAGCAAGCAGTTACTATCTACCATGGAGGTACTATGGTGGCTACCACCACTAACATCGACAAGACGGCACGCACCGCCCACGAGATGGCCGAGGCCCAGCGCGACTCCTTCGAGGCCATCGCCGGAAACTTCGCCGCAGCCCAGCGCAGGAACATCGGGCTGGCCGAAGGCGGGCTGGAGTTCATGAGGCTGCAGGAGGACAACGCCAGGGCGGCCCAGGAGTTCTTCGCCAACGGCGTCAGGCTCCTCAAGCTGCAGCAGAAGAACGCCCAGTTCGTGCAGGGCTGGATGGGCGAAGCCGTCGAGGTTGTGCGCGAGCAGACCGAGCAAAACGTGCGCACCGCCGAGGCCCTTGCGAAGACCGCGAGCAGGCAGCAGGAGAGCATGCGTGCGCTTACCCAGGGTTGGGTCGGTGCCTACCGCGACTTCCTCAGCCCCTTTGCCTACGTACAGCAGGGCATGAGGACCTTCCAGCGGGCCACCCAGCAGGGGCTTGAGGCAACAGAGCAGGTAGCAAGGCAGGGGCTTAGGGCTTCTGAGGAGGCCACCGAGCAGACCGATAAGGTCCTCAGGCAGACCGAGAAGGTCACCCGCGAGGCCGAGCTGAGGACCGCTGTGTTTGCTGCGCTTCAGACCACCGACTACGAAGGGTTGTCCGTCGCGGAGGTCTCCAGGAGGATCGAGGGCCTCCCCAACGAGCAGCTCAAGAAGGTGCGCGAGTTCGAGAAGGACCACAAGAACCGCGAGACCCTCATCGAGCAGATCGACCGCAAGATAAGGGCCAACAAGAACTCCTAAGACGAGCGCCTTAGAAGGGCCGGGACTAATACCCCGGCCCTTTTGGTGTGCTTCATACCCTCTAACTCATCCTGGCGAACTTCCTACAGCACGTTTCATAGTAGTTGACCCGTAGGATGGTAACCGGTGTGCTCGAAGAATCCCCAGGCAGCGGCCCTCAAGAACTCGTCGCGTTCTTGGGCCGATCTCCCCCCTTTTTCCTGCGAGCCATATTCTGCGGCCTCTATCGCGCACGGAGCTCGCGGCGAAACTCGCGCGACCGCATCGTTTCGAAGGCGGCCAGCGCGCACATTAACACTGCGAGCATGGCGAGGGTGATGAGAGCGGGGACAGACACTGCTAGGGAGAGGAGCGCGCAGCAAAGGACAGTTACCACCAACCGGGGCACGCTCACGCTGCCGACGTCGCGCAACCTGAAGGCGTTGTGCCCGAGAAGATAAAGCGCGACGCCACCGCACAACGCGGTGGCCGGGATGATCCCCAAAGGGTCTCCAACGTGAGCCAGGGTCTGCTTGACGCCGAGGGCGACGAAGATTATCCCGGCCACCATCGGCAGGTGCAGGTAGCTGTAGGAGTCGCGCGCCAGTCTCGCCCGCTCTTCTCCCTTTGCCCTTCTAAGCCTCCGCTCGGCGGCAAGCAGGACGAGGTCGAAGTATGCCCACCACAGACCGGCGGCCAGCGCGACCCCGAGTACGGTGGCGACGATGACCCCCGCCCCGAGCGCTAGCCCCGAGACCCCGACACCAACCGCTACGATCGACTCGCCCAAGGCTATGATGATTATGAGGCCGTGGCGCTCCACGAAGTGCCCCGCGTGTACGCGGAAGCCCGAGACACCGCCGATTAGAGCCACGCCGTAGTCGATGAGGAGCGCAAAGATCCAAAGCACACCCTGGGCGAAGCCATCGAGGAACCCGGCCACGATCAGCAGCGCCGGGGCGAGTAGGAAGCCCGTCGAGAGCCGGAGGATGGCCCGGCGGGTCTCCGGCGTGCCGCCGGTGGCGAGGGCGTAAAGGAGCACCTGCAAGAGCCGTACTACGAAGTAGGAGAGGCCGAAGAGCACCCCGTACTCCCCGAAGGCGTCGGGGACGGCTAGAGAGGCAACCAGCATGGCCGCCATCGCCGTGAGGATCACCAAGCGCGCAGGGATCACCTCCTCGGCCGGCACGGCGTTGGTCAGCCACGCGTATCCACCCCACGCCCACCACAACACCGCAAGCAGGGCCGCCCCCTGGATCATCCCGACCCAAGTGAGGTGATCGGCGAGAAAGCCGGTCACCTGGGTGAGGGCGAAGACGAAGACCAGGTCGAAGAACAGCTCGAGGGGGGTGACGCGCTGCTCGGTTGGATCGCCACCTTCGGTGGCCATATGTGCTGAGCCTGGCGTGCTAATCCGGTGCTCTCCTCTCGTGTTCCTGCTGCCGCTACCTTTGACCATACTCTAGGATCGTCGGCTAGATTCGGTGCCATCCAAATCTCCAGATCTAGAAGATATTCTAAGTGCTCTGGCGAGACAGTAACTGCTGACTTCCGACAATCTCAATCCCACGTAACGAGGGAGGCGCCGACGGGGCGGCTTGCTACAGCCTTCCACAAGATGGAACTACTCGGTTGCTAACGGGGTAACCTTCCGCGTCCGCCTCGAACCCGACGGCGCGACGACCGTTCGGCTCATCGCATGAGAGCGGCGCCCCCGATGCAGGCTTCTCCTACCGCCTTCAGGTGGGCCTACGCAAGTTGGGACAACGCCGCGCGTGGCGTTCCGCGCGGTGCTTTCCGGAGACCATGTGGATCTGCACGTGGCACTCTAGCAGCACTGAAGAGATCTACTAAAAGGCAAAGCGTGATTCAGGCGGCACCGAGTACCTCTTGTATCCCGAGAAAAACGAAGAGCAACACCGAGGCTACCAGGATTATGTTCGCGACGATCCCGTTGCGGTGCTCCGGCGCCACGCGCCGGGAGTTCAGGAGCCAGAGGAGCGTTATGGCCAGGAAGGGCAGGAACAAGGCACCCATGGCGGCGTAGACAATGATCAGGAGTACCGGCTCGCCGAAGAAGAGCAGGAGCATGGACGGGAAGCTGATCCAGACCAACATCGCCCGGAAGTACACACTCTTCTCCGAGAGGTACTCCTCGGCCCTCTCGTCCGGTACGTCGCGGGATGTCCGCACGGCGTCGGCGAAGAGGTAGGCCGAGCCGTTCCAGGCCCCGACTATCGAGCTGGTCGCGGCGGCCCAGAAGCCGATGAGGAAGAGCCAGCGCGCGACGACGCCGAAGCGCTCCTGTATAGGATCAGCGAGCGCCACGAGCCCTGCCTCTTCGCTGATGCTCTCGCCGCTGGCGAAGAGAATCTCTGCCCCGACGACCAGCATCGCCACCATGAATAGGGCAGTCAAGGCGTAGCCGACGATAAGGTCCAGGCGCATCATCGGGATCCAGGGAGGAGAACCCCAGCCGCGCTCGCGCACCCAGTAATTGTAGGAGGCGAGCGTGAAGGTCGCTCCCACCCCCCCGATTAGACTGAGTACAGAGAGCAGGGAGCCTTCAGGGAACTGCGTTGGCACGAGGCCGCCGGCAAGCTCTCCGAGGTTCGGGGCGAGCAGGATCGCCAGCCCCACGATGGTGACGAACATCAGGGCCACAAAGACCTCCATCACCCGCTCGAAGAGCCCGTAGCGGCCGGTGATGCAGATCAGGAAGCCGAAGATACCGTGGAGCACGGCCCAGGCCCAGAGGGGAAGGATCGGGAACATCGCGGTGAATGCGAGAGCAGCGGCAGACATGGCCGCCGCCCCGAAGACGAAGGTCAGAATCAGGAGGTAGACAACGAAGAAACCACTCACGAACCGCCCGAGTGAGCGCCAGCCCTTGAGGATGGTGTAGCCAGTTGCCATGTACCAGCGTCCTATCCCCTCGGTGAGATAAAACTTGACGATCGCCCCGACGATGATAGCCCAGAGGAAGATCGTGCCGTACACCGTGCCGGCGTTCAGGGAGGAGACCATATCCCCTGCCCCCACACCGGTAGCCGCTATGATCAACCCCGGTCCCACGATCCTGAGCCGGCTCCCGAAGGTGGAAGGAACCTCGGTTCTAGGCTCGCGCTCATTAGCCACGTCCGCCATCTTCACCCTCCTCCATGCTCGTTATCGAGATATCCCTTGCCACATTAGACACTAGTCGTGGTCAGAGTGCAATCGCGCCGGCGGGGGTGCGCTTCCGAGCCCTGTTGACTGGGCATGGAGAGTACTCGGAGTTGGAAGTCCTCGTCCAGACACGCGGAGGAGGGTAGCACGGGGTAGAGTTCGTATCGTCCTACCGTGGTAGCAGCCTAGCAGCAAAATTATTCTTCATCGTTCTCAGAGAGAGCCTAGCCGGATTCGCCACCGGAGCGAATCTCGATGACCTTCTGTGAGGTCAGGGTGCGTTGTACCGGGCACTTCCGGGCGATCTCGAGGAGTTTAGAGCGTTGCTCATCGCTAAGGGGCCCGTCGAGTTCGATTGTCAGCTCGATCGAATCGATCCTCCCTTGCTCGGTTTCGCACTCGGCGCAGTCGTCGGCGTGGATTCTCGAGTGTCGAAGCCGGGTCGTGACGCCTCGGAGAGGCAAACCTTTCCTTTGGGCATACATCGTGAGGGTCATCGCCGTGCACGCCCCCAAAGACGCAAGCAGTAGATCGTAGGGGTTGGGCCCCCGGTCGGACCCTCCCGATTCTGGTGGCTCGTCCGCCGCCAGCCGGTGCGATCCGACGAAGACTTCGTGGTGTAAGCCTTCTCCGTCTCCGCGGACGACCACTTCGTTCCGGTCCTCGCTCATCAAAACTCCTCAGTCCATTCAGAATGATGCTTTTCCCTGCTCCTAAAGGGCTAATTTACAGGACTCCCTCAGCACCCCCAAGCAGGAAATGGATAAATAAGTAGGGAGCTCTCCTCACCTCTTTGGCCCCGTTAGTCTGCAACCTTCCTCCTCAGGGTTCCTCCTCAGGGAAGTGCTCCTAGCGTGGCAGTAGTCTCCGGAGGAGGCCTCCGTAACGTGACGCCTTGCGGACTAGCGTCCCGCACCGCTATGCCTTCTTCATGAGTATCTTGTAGCTCTGGTGGAGGTAATCCGAGACGGTGACGACGGCGAAAAGGGCGGCTATGAGGCGGGTCAGGCGCGGCACGAGCACGAGGCCGTAGGTCAAAAAGGAGGCCAACCACACGCCGAGGCAGAACTTGCATGTGAGCAGCTCGCCTATGGACCTCCTAAGGCCCTCGCCCCTTGGCTGCTCGTCCACCTTTTTGGGGCTCTCCTTCTTTTGGATCTCGGTTACCGGGGCGCGCAGGGGGCTCATGATCGCATCCTGGGAGCCAACCATACTCATTTTGTGGGCCGCCATTCCTAGCAGCGCGATGTCCCTCGCCTCTATCCGCTCAGGGATGGGGCGTCCTGTGAGCCGGGACAAGAGAAGGAAGAGGGCGAAGATCAGGCTAAAGATGCCCATAAGAGCCGAGTAAGAGTAGAGACTCTCTTTTTCGCCCCCGTAACCTTCAAAGACATCCTCTGGCACTACCTTATCGCTCAAATCGCTCAAGATCCTCTCCTGTCTCTCTTGTCGTCGCCGCGGCGGTTTTCTCCTTTTTGTTCCCTTTTTTGCTAGAGAATACACTTGATGATCTTGCTCTAATTGGCGTTTTTTCGCCCTTTCGAGATCGATCTGAGCTGAGCGTTTATCTTCCTGCCCAGCCTGGGTGGTATTTATGGGATGACTTCCAGGCAGGGCTGCATCCTTGCGGATCTCTTATCTTAGCGCCCCGTCTCTTCGGGCATCCCCGAGACCTCGACGTCCAAAACCTGAGGGGACGTGAGGGCAGCGCCGCGCGGGGTGGGCGCCCGGACTGGGGTAAGGTGTTAGCTTTTGTTAGCCTCACTTTGCACATACTCGCCCCGGCGTAGCGCCCGCAGGTCGGGGAGCGCGGGACCGGCCACCCGGCGGCTCCCCTTAATCTGAAGGAACGGGGGGACACCCTACCCGCCGCATCCTGGCGTTCCCCTTAGATGGTGAGGGGTTTCTTTCCCTCCCCTTCCGCTTCCTCCAATGTAGTAACTGACATTATTGACGCTCCCATCCGCTAAAGCGGCGGGATTCTCGGTTCATCGAGCCGTGCTTCCCCTGGGAAGACTTACAGGCTCTCCACGAGCGTTTTGGCTCTCCGTCTGTCCAGCGGCGAGCAGTCTCATTCCTTCGGCCAGGATGTTCCTGGCGGCGTTCAGGTCTCTATCGTGCTGAGTCCCACATTCACAGAGCCACATCCTGTCCGAGAGCGTCATGTTCACATTAACCTTGCCGCACTCGGAGCAGAGCTTTGCGGACGGGAAGAAGCGTCCGACCCTGACGCTGTGCTTGAAGCTCCACGTGGCCTTGTATTCGACCTGACGCACGAACTCGCCGAAGGCAGCGTCGAGGACCGAACGGGACAGCTTGGTTTTCGCAAGCCCCTTCGTGTTCAAATCCTCGTGGCAGATACAGTCGTACTCCCGCGTCAGGTCGGTCGTCAGCTTGTGGAGGAAGTCGCTCCTCTGGTTCGACACCTTGCGATGCACCCCAGCCACACGGCGCTTCGCTTTCTCCCTGCGACGGCTACCCGGCTTCTTCCGGGAGAGGTCCTTCTGAACCCTCCCGAGCCTCCGCTCGGCCGTCCTCGCGAACCGAGGGGCCCGGACGCGCTCGCCATCGGAGAGGACGAACAGGTCCTTGAGACCGAGGTCTACCCCGACCGGGTTGACCGGAGCAGGGGGTTCTACGTCAGGAATCTCGAACTCGGTCGTCAGGGCAACGTACCAGTGTCCCGTAGCGTCTCGCTTGAAGGTCGCGCTCTTGGTCGTTCCTTCGACTCCTCTGGACTGACGGATACGAACCCAACCTACCTTCGGGACGTATACCCTGCCGTCCTCGACTCTGACGCGCTGGGGGATACGGAAAGTGAAGTGTCCGGCCTTCTTGGAGCGCAACCGGGGGAAGCGGCTACGCCTCTTGAAGAGCGCCTCGAAGGCCCTATCCACGTCCCTGAGAGCCTGCTGGAGCATCTGCGAGTCGGCTTCCTTGAGCCAGAGCGTCTCAGGCTTACTCTTGAGCGCGGTCAACTCCGAGGAGAGCTCTCTGGCAGAGATGCCCTTGCCGTGTTCGGCGTAGTAACTCTTGCGCCGACTCAATGCCCAGTTGTAGATGAACCGACGCGCTCCGGCCATGCGGTACAGACCGACCTCCTGAGTCTTTGTGGGACGCATCCTGAACCTGTAGGCCTTCCGCAGCTTCATTCAGGCTCTCGTGCTCTGAGCTTCGATGTAGTTGTGAATCGTCGCCTCCGACACTCGGCCCGCCGTTGTCGCAAAGTATGCGGTGGTCCACATGGACGGCATCTTCCGAAGGTGAGCGAACTCTTGCCGAAGCACCCGCGACGTGTGGCCCTTGAACCTGTAGACCAATTGACTAACCGCCAGAGACGGAGGCGCATTGACAAACATGTGCAGGTGGTCGGGCCTGATGGCAAGATGCTCAATCTCGACGGAAAGCGCTTTGGCTCTCTCGCGGAGCAACGCTTCAAGCCTGTGCGCTACGGCTCCGACCAACACCTTGCGCCGTCTGCGAGGTACCCAGATGAGATGATACTTAAGCATGACAACCGACCCTCTGTTGTGTCTGTAGCCTATTGTCATAAACACAATGTAGCACACCGGAAGGGGCGAAAGCACGTTGTTTGCGATGCACGTAGGCGATTCATCCTCTCCGCTAAAGCGGGAGGCTTTCTCGCCTCAACTCTCGTAACTACACACCCCGGACTGAAGAGCACCGCGCCGGCTCTCAGATGGCTACTCTTCCTTTCTGCCCTCTAACTCGTTAGCCGCTTCGCTTATGATTCTGATAAGCTCCTCGTCGCTCATCTCAGAGACATCGACCGGGGCTTCTTGGGAACCAGCACGATTTCCCGGTTGTGCCGGTTGCTCTTCCGGTATTTCGGTCCCTGATGTTGCAGGCGCTTCCTCGGATGCCCCCAAGGTATCACCACCTTCGACGTTTACCGTCTGACCGGTATCCTCACCCTCAACGAAGGCCACCACGTCCTCGTAGGTCTCCAGAACCGTTACCTCCCCCTGCTTGGAAGCGTTGACCATGACGGTCTGGTTAACCCCCGCTTTGTCGGCGTTGGTGATAGTGGCCATCCAGTAGAGGGTCTCGTCTTTGACTACCGGCCTTGGTTCGAGTATGACCGCGTTTAGACCCCATTGGTAATTGGGGAAGGTAGCCTGAGCATAATCCAAGGCCTTGTTGACCCCGATCAAGGCGCTGCCCGTGTCGGGTTTGAAGTAGTTGATCTCGCCGCGGTGGGCATCGACGTAGATCCCCTGGTACATCGAGAAACTCCTGCCGTAGGGCTCGGCGGCCAGGAACCATTGCGGCCCGTCTCCTGTAGGGATGAGGAAGGGCATCTGGTTGGTCGAGGTTCCCTGAGAAGTAGCAGGCTGCTCATCAAGCGTGTTCTGGTCCTCGGGTGGATCTATCTGAGGGATTTGGGCCTCGTTTTCGTGGGCAAACCAGGTATTCCAGTAGCCGTTGCGGTACTTCCAGACGTCGCCCACTTTCCTCGCCAACAGCTCGGGATAGAGCCGCTCTCCTTCGAAGCGCCCATCCTGTATGGCTTCCTGGGGAGAGAGGTTCTCTATCTCTCCATCGGGGTGAACGACCAAAACTCCACCCCACTTAGGAACCATCACCGGGAAAGAGAACCTGTAGCTTATATACGGGACTACCCCGAGTAGCTCTTCTCCGTCGAGAACGTAGTACTGGTTCGTATGGTGGGCGAAGAACTTCTCTCTCTTGAGCTGCCAGCCGACGTTCCTGTAAAGGGCCATGCCCTCGCCCCGCTTGAATTCCTGCCTTATGGTCTCGGCCGACCCATCGGGCTGGATGACCATGACCCCGTCCTGATTGTTGACTAGGGAGTTGTAGAGACCATTGGGTTCTCTTGGGGCCACCCAATCTATCCCACCCTCGCCGTTACTTAAGGGTTCGAAATCCCCAAGCATCAGGGTAGGTTCGTCCTGGGTATTCTGCCCGAAACGCGCTGCAACATCGTACGGGAGAAACCTTAACCCCGTTGTGTCGGGCATCTCCTTGATCTCTTGAGCTTCTATGGAGTCTAAGTACCGTAGTTCCCGTAGAGGCGCGGACGCGAATAGATAGGCCAAGGTTGCGATGGCGGCAACTACTGCCACTATCTTGGCTGGGTCCTTATCCCCTATGTTCCATAGGTAAGCACCGAAAACCGTACCGCCCACAACCATAAGGAAGAAAGGCCAGTTTACATACACTGCCATTGCCAGGCCGTGGAAGACCGGAGACACCAGCCACGCCAAGAACAGGACTACGACGAGGCTTACCAATAACCGCACTCGTCCAACAGAAGCTAAACGCGATGACAAATCGCTTAGGCGTTTCCTGATTTCATCCACCCGCTTGTCCTCCCTAGACTTTCTTATCCTTAGTCTATACTTTCGCTCAATGAACTACTAGCTTGGTCTCTAAAGCCCTTGAGAAGCTCTCTAACGGACTTCGTCTGCTTGGGTTTGGGTTTTTGACCCGCTTCCGCGAACCGATCAGAGTCAAGCGATCGGGTTCCGTGAATGGAGTCGAAGATGGGCAAGAATTTCTTGGAGAAGGGGAGAGATTTCAGCAACGTTCGGCGTCGCACCAGGGGAGCGATGATCGAGGCCGCCGGCCGCCTGGTGCACGGGGGCGCTTCGCCATCGGTAACCGAGGTAGCAGACGCGGCGGGCGTCTCGCGTGCTACGGCCTACCGCTACTTCCCCACCCAAGAGTCGCTGCTCGCCGAGGTCATCGTCCCCGACCTGGAGGCCGCTCTGGCCGCCGAGGCGCTGCCCGAGGATCTCGAGGGTCGCTTCGGGGCCGCATTCGCGGCGATATGGTCTTCCAACACCGAGCACGAAGCGGCCCGCCGGACCATGCTCAGGCGCGGCCTGGAGCGCCCGCCGGGCCAGTCGGTAGAGCGGGGGGAGCCAGAGGAAGCGGGCAGCATAAGGGCGGGCCGGCGGGTGCTCTGGATAAAGAACGCCCTAGAGCCGGCGCGGGAGCGGATGGAGGAGGAAGGCTTCGAGCGGCTGGTGGCCGCGATGTGTTTGTGCGTTGGGATAGAGTCCCTGGTGGTGTTACGTGACGTGTGCGGCCTGAAAGCCAAGGAGGCCGAGGAGGTGGCCCGGTGGGCAGCCTTCACGCTGCTTAGGGGTAGCCTCGAAGAGGGCGGAAGCCCCGGTGGGGGACGCTCAGGCCGGCATGGCCAAGGTGCACCCTAAGCCGGCGTGATGAGGTTTTGTCAGGCGCTCTAAATCGCCTCGCAAGGACCGTCAACCTCCCTACCCTCAAGGATAACTACGAGGTGCTCTCCTTGCAGTAGTAGCCTTTCCCGCAGCGCACGGTCGCGGGGCGGGGGCAAAGGTCTCGGTTCTAGCCCCTCCTTCCCTAAGTGGGCCTGGGACCGAAGTGCCGGCGATCGGGACGTATAGCCGATCGCCCGGACGAGAAGGTTTCGGAGCGGCACCCTTCTCTCAGCGGGCGGGATCTGCGATCCTGTCGAGCCACTCCGAGATCAAGGCAAGCTCACCGGGCGTGAGCTCGGCTGTCTCGGGCAGCACGGCCTTGAGCGCGACGGCGCGGTTGGCGACCCGATCATCACCAGCACCCTCCTCATCCGCCGCGGCGGTCTCATTCGTGGTCACGGCCGCGAGTATCGCCTCACGGGTCGCCTCAGACAACACGGGATCGCGGTCCTCTGGCTCGGCGCCGATGAGGGTCAGGGTGACACCGACCCCGGCGGCGTGGATCATATGCGCCGCGCGCTCCACCCCGACGCGCAAACGACCAGCCTCGGCGACGCGCCGCACCAGCCCGTGCAGGATCTCGGAGGCCTCCCGGGCCGCGGCGGTCTCGGTTCCCGGG
>CADCVF010000004.1 GCA_902806095.1 uncultured Rubrobacteraceae bacterium | reverse complement strand
GGCATCATACTTGCCTACATGATCCCCAACACGATAGACACACCACCCTGGTTCGAGCGGGCCGGGTATGCGATCCTCATCGCCACGACCCCGGCGATTCCCGTCTCCATAGGGATAGCCATACTGAGGTACCGCCTCTACGACATAGACCGCATTATCAACCGCACCCTCGTGTACGGTTCGCTCACCGCTATGCTAGCGCTCGTGTACTTCGGAGGCGTGACGGCGACCCAGGCTCTTCTAAGGACGCTAACAGGCCAACAGCAGCTCCCGCAACTCGCCGTTGTCGTATCCACTCTCGTCATAGCAGCACTCTTCAACCCGCTGCGTCATCGCACACAGGAGTTCATAGATAGGCGCTTCTACCGCAGGAAGTACGATGCCGCCAAAACACTCGAAGCCTTCTCTGCCAAGCTACGCGACGAGACGGACATCGAGGCCCTGAACTCCGAGCTACTCTCGAGGGTGCGGGAGACGGTGCAGCCCGAGCACGTCTCTTTGTGGTTGCGCCCCGACGCCGACGCGAATGGGGGCCACAGCGTAGAACCGTCTCATAGCAGGGGTAGGACACACTCTGGTCACCAGTCCTCTCGACAGGGGTGATCGAAGTGCGTACCCCACCGGCCATGATGAATCCAAATTCAAGGGTCTTTCGCGTAACGTTCGTCGTGCTCGCGGCGCTGGCGGTCCATTCGGCGCGCGGCTTGGAGGACGTCTTGCGGGTAGAGGCTGCGGAGCGCTCCGGTCTCGAGGACCTGTTCCACGGAGTGCTCGGGGATCATCATCCACTCGGCCGCGTGTGGTACTGGCAACGGTTTATCGAACGCGCGATAGAAGATCCAGACTACCCAGCGCCCCGGACGCGTACCGGACATGAAACTCAAACGTGTACCTCCCACAGCATGTCGTATGGAGCGGTTATTCTAGCGCGCCTTCCTCCGTACCTGTGATCCTATCGGCGACGTCGTGCAAGAAACGCACCGTTTCGGAGAAGCCTTCTACATCGTCCGTTTCGTCTCTCCATCGCTCGCTCATCCATGCCACGCTTTGCTGTATCAGCGCCTCCCACTCTGGCATGCCCTTCGCTGCCCAGAGCGCCGCCTGCTGCTTGGACGCTTGCGTACCGTGCGCATGGGCATACAGCGCCCTGCACATGGTAAGCACAGCGTAGGACTGCGCACCAGGCGTGCGCATCCTGTAGACCCACTCTTTCCAGGCCTCAGCCTGTTCCCGCACCGCCCCGACGAACTCGGACTGTGAGATCTCCGGGATCAGGGTGTCGGGCGGCGGACCGTAGAGGGTAAAGCCAACCTGGCGAACCATGTACCAGTTGATGAGCCAATCTTTTCCAGCCGCCTTGAGGTGGAACGGTTCGCCCGGGCTGACGACCGCGATCCGGCTGGCCTCCGTGCGGAAGGTTCTCAGCGCAGGGGCCGGCACGTACGCTACCTCGATGCGGTCTTCCCACGCTGGGTGGTCTTCGATCAAGCGCGCGTGCATCCTGTGGAGCCGCCTGAATGTGTCGCCATCGACTCCAGGGTCGACGACCGCGAGCAAGTCGATGTCGCTCCTGTCTTTGTCGAAGTCCCCGGTGACCAGTGAGCCGTACACGTACAGGCCGACGAGCGAACCCTTCGTGTTGCGCCGGATCCCATCGGTCAGACTATCTAGCAGGGCCTCGATCTCGGCATCCCGTGTGCCTCGCATCATCCCAGTGTAGACGACGCTCCTCCCCTCTACCTCCCGACCGTGACGCCCTGGACCTTCCTGGCGAGGTTTCGACGCTGAAGTACAATGAGTCTCGTGAATAAGGAGGCTCTGGATTTCTACGACCTGGTGGAGCGGGCGCTCGAAGGCTTGCCGCCCGAGCTGTCGAGGCTTCTGGACAACGTGGCCATCGTTGTCGAGGACTGGCCCGACTACTCGACGCCGCTGGTCTCAGGGGGGCCGGAAGAGACGCTCTACGGGTTGTATGAGGGTGTGCCTCTGACGGAGAGAGGTGCCGGGTACTACGGTTTCTTGCCGGATAAGATCACGATCTTCCGCGGTCCGCTGGAGCGGGATTTCGCCACACAGGAGTTAGAGGAGCAGGTCAGGATCACGGTGGTACACGAGATCGCGCACTACTTCGGCTTCGACGAGGAGCGCCTGGAGGAGTTGGGGTGGGGATGAAATCCGACCACAGCGGCAGCGTGAGCATCGAGCAGCGGGTGGCCGCACCTCCCGAGAAGGTCGCCACCTACGTCTCGGACTTCCGCAACGCCAGGGAATGGATGGTCGGCGTCGAAAGCGTCGAGCAGCTAGGGGAAGATTGCTACCGCCTCACACTGCAGAGCCCGATCGGCAGGATCGAACCCGAGGTGCGAATAGTGGAGCATGGCCCGGAGAGCATCAGCTGGATCTACACCTCGTCCGTAGAGGGCGGCGGCCGGGTGGACGTCTCACCCGACGACGGCGACGGCTGCCTCGTCTCCTACACCGGTGAGTTCCACCTCAAGCGCAAGCTCTTCGACCGCGCCGCGCGCCTGGTCGGCGCAGAACGATTCGCCCGCACCAATGGGGAGCGGTCCCTCTCTCGCCTCAAATACCTGATGGAGGCCAGACGCTACTAATGCCCGCCGGACTTCTGGAGATCCTGCTTATCTTCATCGTGTTCGTGGTGCTCGGACCACGCCGCATCGTGAACATCTTCCGCTCGCTCGGCACAGGCGTCAACGACTTCATAGAGGCTTTGGGACGCGGCAAAGACAAGGAAGAACTCCCCAAGAAAGACGAAGAGAAGAAGTAAAGCATTTCAGCACGCCTGCTCCGCAGGCTCATCAGTACGCTTCAGCCTCCGGCTGTCGCTTGTCAGCTTGCAAAACATCTGGCTGACATGCTGACAAGCGAGGGCCTGTAAGGCCCGTCGCGTGCTGACAAGGCGCCAAAGGCGCCGTGCTGAAATGCTGAGGCCTACAGGCCGAGCACCACCCTGTTGCCGGGGCCGACGCGGGCGTTTGGTGGTTTGCGATCTACGCCGGAGAGATCCTCACCGGCGCTCTTGAGGTATACGCGGGGCTCCTCGACGGCGGGCCCGGGGTCTGAGGCGTAGGTCTGCCAGGTGACACCCTGCCAGGTGAAGGTGAGGAGGGCTGGCGGCTCATCTCCGTCATCCAGCACCACGTGGACCTCGGGTTGGCCCAGAGTCCTGGAGAGGGAGTTCATCGAGTGTCGCTGCTCGGATTCGTTGAAAAGGTCTATCCCCGCCCGCAGCCGGTTCGCGGGATCGGCGAGGCGGCCACGCAGTTGCTGCTCGGCCTCTAGATCTCCCCTTAGCTTCTCGATGGTCGTGTGCAGCTCGGAGATCTCCCCCTCCCTCTCTTCCAGGTCCCTCTCCAACCCATCGACGCGGCGGAGGGCGTCCCGGAGCGCGAGGTCCTTGCGCGAGGCCAGCTCCTCTGCCCGCTGACCTTCGGCCTCCATCTGCTCCTCGCGGCGCTCCAGCAGGTAGTCGCGGTGTGAGATCTCTCCTTCCTTGCGCTCGAGCTCGCGCTCGAGGCGAGCTATCTGCCTCCCTGAGCCCTCCCTGCGGCGCCTGCGGTCCCGAACCTCCTCCTCGAGGTCCTTGATGCGCTCCTTCAGCCCGGCGCACTCGCGCTCCAGGGCCCCGATATGCCCCTCCCCCGCCTCTTTCGAGGCGCGGGCCTCGTCAGCGGCGAGGCGGGAGGCAGTGATCTCCTCGTAGAGCTCCCTTATGTGGTTGTCCTTGATCCCGAGCCGCGCCATCAACTCCTTGGGGTCTGAGATCTCCCCGCGACCGACCTCGGTGGTACCGAGGGTCTCTTCCCCATCCGGCCGATGCTCGTCGCCGGTCGCGTGCTCGTCCTGGCTTACCACGCCCTACCTCTCCTCCTTCGGGGCCTCCGACTCCTGGGTCGCTTCTCCCTCCTGCTGCCCACTTTTGACAGACTTGCCGGCTTCGCGGGCGGCGCGACGTTCTGCCTTTATCTTCTCCCTTTCCTCGGCCGACATCTTCTTCGGCTTCTCGCCGCCTTCCTCCGCCTCTTTCCCATCCGCTTCCGGTTCCTCTGGCGGTTTGGGGAGGCCCGAGATCTCGCTGACCTTCGCCAGGATCTCATCTGGTTCTGGCCTCTGGCCGACCCAGGCTTGGGCGACTTTATGGTCGGGCCCGACGACGAAGACGGCCCGACGGGCGTAGTCGCCCTGTTTTCGGTCCTTCTCCAGTAGCCCCCACTGGCGGCTCGTAACTTTGGCGTAATCGTAGAGCACGTAGGATTTCAGCCCCGAGGCCCGGGCGAAATTGCGTGCCTCGGTAGGCTCCGCCACGCCGATGGCGACCACCGAACCGGCGGCGAGGTTGATCTCCTCCTCTTTCGTGGCCAGCGCCTTGAAGTACTCGACGTCCTCCTCGTCTCCAGGCCCATAGAAGGCGACCACGACCGGTCCCCGCGCTGTCCTCATGCTCAACCTTAGTTGGCCTCCCTGGGCACTGGGTAGGTTGAACTCGGGGGCATCGGCCCCGACCTCTGGCACCGGTCCTATCTTCGCGCGTCTAAACATGCGGTCCTCCTCACGAGTATGAAGCATCGTACACCCGCGCATACTACAGCCTGTAGAGACTCTTGGCGCGTTCCGCATGCGCGGTGTGTACGTTCCTCGCGCTCGATCCTTCGCCGCGGGCCCGGAGCGCGACTCTGTGATACCTTCCGCTATGCGAGCACTCAAGACGCAAACTCCACGGGGGCTATAAGGAGCGCCATGAGGATCATCATGACCCACGGGTACATGCTCTCTGGCACGGGGAGCAACATCTACGTCCAGAGCCTGTGTCGAGCCCTGGTCAGCAAAGGGCACGACGTGCATCTACTCTGCCAGGATCCGGACCCGCTCAGCTACGACTTCGTCGGCCAAGGTGCGACGGTGGACGTAGGAGGGGTAGAGGATCTGGACGAGCAGGAGACGCCCTATCCTGGGCTCTGCGTGGTCTACAGGCCCGAGGTTGGGGACCTTCTACCGGTCTACGTCTACGATGACTACCCAGGATGGCGCGTGAAGACCTTCCTGGACCTGACGGAGGGGGAACTGGACGATTACCTTAGACGCAACGTCGAGGCCCTGAAGACCGTTCTCGGGGTGTCGGACGCGGAAGCTGTGATCACCAACCATTCCGTGCCTGGTCCGCTGATCGCAAGCCGTGCCCTGGAAGGGAGTGACCTTCCTTACGTTAGCATCGTCCACGGGAGCTGCCTACAATACGTCTCCCGCAGGAGCGAGATGTACATGGGCCTCACCCGCGTGGGCCTGGAAAGTGCGCGGGATATCCTTGCGCTCTCCTCACACAGCGCGGGCACGATAGCCGAAGACTTCCCCGACCTCACAGGCAGGACCCACTCCCTCCCAGGCGGGGTCGACACCGAACTCTTCCACCCCGACGCCTTCGACCGCGGAGTCCTCGACCACCTCGAAGGCGGACCTGGACGCGGTCAGGCGCAGAGGACGTCGTTACGAGAGGCTCTGGAGAGCTCGGGACACGCGGGAGAGCTGGCCGGCACGCTACGTGAAGTCGCGGCCTCCTACGACGCCCGCGCGCACGACAAGGACGCCGGCGAGCGGCTCAGACGTTTCTTCGACCGCGACGGTCCGCTCGTAGTCTACGTCGGAAAACTGATCCACTCCAAGGGTGTCCACAGCCTGATCTCTGCTTTCTCCAGGGTGCGCAAGGAGACGGGTGCCCGGCTGCTCGTGATCGGCTTCGGCACGTTCCGCGAGGGGCTCGAGGCCCTGACCTTCTCTCTCAGCGCGGGCGACGAGGCGACCGTGGAGCGGCTGGCCGAGATGGGAAAGCTTCTGGAAGGCGGGCCGGCGGGTCCGTTGGAGCACTTCGAACTCAGCGACGAGTTGCTCCGCGACTCGTGGGGTATGGAGGACGACGTGCTTTTCGTCGGGGCGCTCTACCATGGCGACCTGACGAAGCTCCTACCCGCCGCTGACGCTGCGGCTGTCCCCTCCATCTTCCCCGAGACTTTTGGGCTAGTGGCCGCAGAGTTCGCCGCGAGCGGCGTAGTCCCTTTCGTGGCTGACCACTCGGGCCTCAGGGAGGCAGGCGAGATCGTTGGCCGCGGCCTGCCCTTCGACCTCCGCATCGGCATGGACGGCTTCGAGGAGAACTACGCAAAGGCGCTCAACTACTACCTGAAGCTGCCTGAGGAGGAAAGGCGGCGATGCGAAGAGCTCGTGCGCCGGAACTGCGTGGAGCACTTGAGCTGGGGGACGCTGGCGGAGAAGCTTGTAGCCCTAGTCGACTAGAGGGTGGAGATAGAGCATATCTTCCGCGACTTCAGCCTCATACTAGGGGCGGGGCTAGTCTCGCAGCTCATAGCGACCGTTATAAAGCTTCCCCAGATGGTTGTGCTCGGAGCCCTGATCGGCGTCGTCGCCGGAGCTGTCCTCTGCTACGCCGTCGCCTCGACGACGCGGGCCGGCATCTGGGACGAGTCACCAGGGGTGGCAATCCTCGCTGTGGTCGCGCTCGCGTACTTCTCGACCGAGTCTCTCGGCGGGTCGGCCTACCTCGCGGCCTTCGTCATGGGGCTGATAGTCGGGAACATGGAGTGGCTCGGGCTCGGCCATCACGACGATCACGCCGCGCTCCTCGAAGGGTTCCTCGCACAAATTGCAGAGATAGCCACCCTGCTCGTCTTCGTCACGCTCGGGCTCAACCTGCCTTTCGAGGCACTAAGCAAATACTTCGTCGGCGGGCTCCTGGTCATGTTCGTGTTCATCTTCGTGGCCCGCCCCATAACCGTTCTGGCTTGCCTCTTGCCCGACCGGCGGGGCGAATGGACGGGCAAGGAGATCGCCTTCATCAGCTGGTGCAGGGAGACTGGTGTGATCCCCGCCGCCGTCGCGAGCCTGCTCCTCGCACGTGGGGTCGAAGGCACCGAAATCGCCGTCTCCATGGTCGCCCTCGCCGTCTGCGTCACACTCCTGTTGCAGGCCACAACAGCCGGCTACCTCGCCCGCCGCTTCGGCCTGTTGGATTCTTAGCCCGCCGCAAGCGGCGGGCTAAGAATCCAAGCACTTCAGCTTGTCAGCAGGGTGTGTAGAGCGTGACCATCGTACGCAAGGCATAGCTCCTGCTGAGGCGCTCCGACTCGCGAGCTTGGGCGTGGCAAGCCAAGGATAAGCTGTAGTGCTGACAAGCCGTCGAAGACGGCGTGCTGAAGTGCTTATCCAATTGCTATCTCTTCCTCGGGGTATCTGTACCGTGGGGTGCGTTGCCTTGCTGCCAGGGCCACGACAAAGGTGATCGGGCCGACTCTTCCGAGGAACATTACGGCCGAGACAAGGATCTTGCCGAACGTGCTCAGGTTCGGCGTGACGTCGAGGGAGAGTCCTACGGTGCCGAACGCCGAGGTGACTTCGAAGAGGGCGGGTAAGAGCGTGAGCCCGTCTGAGATCATGAGCGCCAGTGTACTCAGGAGGACGAGCAAGGAGGCCAGGGCCAACACGGAGAGTGCCCTTGCGATGAGGGGCCGGGGCAGCGTGCGCCAGAAGAGTGTTATCCGGTCTTGCCCCCTGACCTGGGCGACGACGATGAGGACGACGAGCGCGAGGGTCGTCACCTTTATACCCCCGCCGGTCGAGGTTGGGGCAGTACCGACGAACATGAGCAACGTCTGCACGAGGAGGGTCGGGTCACGCATCTCGGGGTAGTTCACTGTATAGAAACCCGCCGTCCGCGCCGTTACGCCCTGGAACACGGACATCGCCAGGCGGGTGCTCCAGGATTGCCCCCCGAGCGTGCCTGGGTTGCTCCACTCCATCGCGACCACGCTAACGACCCCGATGAGCAGGAGCACGGCAGAGGTGATCAGGACTAGCCGCGAATGCACCGTCAACCGGCGGTCCTTCCGGTAGCGATAGAGGTCGACGAGCACAGGGAAGCCCAGTCCACCCAGGACGATGGCGAGGGCCAGTGTCCCGACGACGAGCCAGTTCCCCGCGTAGGGTATGAAGCTGCCGGCATCGAGGTTCACCAGGCCCGCGTTGCAGAAGCCCATGATCGCGTGGAATGCGCCCTGGAATATACCCTCGCCGAAACCCATGCCCTGCCGGATGAAGGCCACGCTCAGCGCGGCGGCCGCCAACAGCTCGACGGCGAAGGTGATCCTGGCTATCTGCAAGAGGAGCCGCAAAGTATTGCGGGGCGAGTCCACGCTCTCTATCGACTCGCGCACTGCGATGAGGTCCCGAAAGCCCAGTCTCTGGCCGACGAACAGCACCGCCATGGTGGTCACGGTCATGATCCCGAGCCCCCCAAGCTGGACCAGCACCATTACCACGACGGCCCCGAACGTCGTGAAGGTGGTGGGGAAATCCACCGTCGAGAGGCCGGTTACACTCCCCGCGCTGACCGAGACGAACATGGCGTCGACCCACGAGATGCCGCGCTCGGTGGAGACCGGCAGCTTGAGGAGCACGGTCCCAAGCACCATCAGCGCGAGGAAACCGAAAACGATCAACTGGGGCGTCGAAAGCCTCCTCGGCAACACCTTCTCCCGGATCGCGGACCCTGAGCAGTATACTCGCGGGCCGGCCCAGGTTCGGCCACCGGAACCGGACGGCCGAAAAGAAGATACAATCAGGAGCGCGACAAAGATGTACCCGCAGAAGGGACCTATGGAGCAGCTCACCGACAGCTACAATCGCAAGATGGATTACCTCAGGATCTCGGTCACGGACCGCTGCAACTTCCGCTGCCAATACTGCATGCCCGAGGACATCCAGTTCCAGGACAAGAGCCACATCCTGACCTTAGAGGAGATGCTCACCTTCGCCGAGGCCTGCCTCGAGCTGGGCGTCACCAAGGTCCGTGTAACGGGCGGCGAGCCGCTCGTCAGGCGCGGGGTCGTCATGTTCATCGGGTGGCTCAAGGATCTCGGCTTCGAGGACGTAACCATGACTACCAACGGCTTCCTCCTGGAGGAGAACCTTGAAGGCCTCGTCGAAGCCGGCCTCGACCGTGTCAACATCTCTCTCGACACCCTCCAGCCAGAGAAGTTCGCCTTCATAACGCGGCGCAACCACTTCGAGAAGGTCTGGAAAGCTGTGATGGCTGCGCTCGAGACGCCCCTCTCTCCGGTCAAGATCAACGCCGTCGCGATGCGCGGCGTAAACGACGATGAGATCTCGGACATGGCGAGGCTGACGCTCGATTATCCCATGCACGTCAGGTTCATAGAGCTCATGCCCCTAAACGGCGACACAGACGGCTCACGCTTCCGTTCGCTCTTCATCCCAGGACGTGAGATCCTTGACCGCGCTATGGAGGAGCTAGGGGACCTCGAACCTATCGAGAAGGAAGACCCCGCAGCCCCAGCGGACGAGTTCCGCTTCGAAGGCGCCCCGGGCACCTTCGGCGTCATAACGCCGGTCTCGGAACCCTTCTGCGCCCGTTGCAGCAGGCTACGCCTGACGGCGGACGGCAAGATCCACCCTTGCCTCCTCACCGACCTCGACGTCCCCGTAAAGGACGCCATCCGCTCCGAAGACCCGATACCCGCCATCCACGAGGTCCTCTGGCACACGGCGGGAATAAAGCCGGCAGCGGGCCTCACCCTCCCCGAAGAGTCCAGGAACCGCACCATGAGCCAGATCGGGGGCTAGAAGGTTTAGTCAGGTTCTATGGAGGCGATGAGGCCTTCGTTGTTTAGACCTTCCTGGTAGAGCTCGGCGAGCTCTTTGTGAGTCTTGGTGGCGACGGCTTTGCCCTTGGTGTGGGCCTCCATCATGATGTCCACGGCCCTCTTTACGGACATGCGCGGGATGACTTTTTGCAACACGGCGACGACGTGCTCCATGGGCGTGTAGTCATCGTTGTGCAGTATGACCTTGTAGGGAGGTTCCTCCGTGACGCGACGCTCTATCTCTATCCCCGGCTTCGTCTCGGTCGAAGAGGCGGAAGAGGCCGCTATGCCATGCAATGTTGGTATGCTTCGCACTATCATCTCCGGATCGCCTAACTGGGCACCCAGAGCAACATACCGCGCCGACACCGGATACGCAACCCCCTATCTGTTCTATTGAGCGCTGGGTAGTACTTTCTCGACGACCTCTCGAGCGGTGAGAAGGTTACGTTTCGCCAACTTCGCGGTACGCGGTCCCTGCGGATAATCCTCCGGGTCGTCGCGCACGAGAAGCGGCAGCTCGACCGGGCTCTTTTCCTTCCATTTCGAGAGCCAGGCGTCGGGTACTTTCTCGGGCAGTTCCTGGTGGGAGACGGCGGCCCAGAGTGTGGTCCAGGCACGGGGTACGACGCGCCAGATGTCGTAGCCTCCGCCGCCGGTGGCGACCCAGCGGCCATTGCAGAGCTCGTGGGCGAGGTCGTGCATCCTGTTCGGCACGTGCTCGTAGAAGCGGGTCGTTGCGGAGAGGTGTGTCAGGGGGTCGAGCGTGTGGCCGTCACAACCGTTCTGGGAGAGGATCAGGTCAGGGCCGAAGGCGCGCAGGACCTCTGGGACGACGGTCTCAAAGCAGGAGATCCAGGACTCGTCGTCCGTATAGGGTTCGAGGGGCACGTTGACGGAGTAGCCGACGCCGCCGTTACGTCCCTTCTCGTCGACCCCGCCCGTCCCTGGGAAGAGGTAACGCCCTGACTCGTGCATCGAGACAGTCAGGACATCAGGGTCACTGTAGAACATCCACTGTACACCGTCACCGTGGTGGGCGTCGGTGTCGACGTAGGCGACGCGGATGCCTGGATGCTCCTCCTTGAGGCGTGAGATCGCGACTCCGGCATCGTTGTAGACGCAGAAACCGCTCGCCTTCGAGCGCAGGGAGTGGTGCAGCCCGCCCGAGATGCACATGGCGTGGGCCACTTCCCCTTTCATCACGAGCCGGCACGCGGCGAGCACACCCCCTACCACGCGGGCGCAGGCTTCGTGCATATCAGGGAAGATGGGATTGTCCGGGGTCCCGAGGCCATAGTCCAGAAGGTCGGAGAGCAGCCCGAAGGATCTCCCAGCCTTCTGGACCATACGCACGTAGGTGAGAGTATGGACCGTCGTCAGGTCATCGTCGGTCGCGGGCTCGGAGGAGACGAAAGGGTAATCTTCCAGCAGCCCGAGGGTTTCGCAGAGCTCGAGTGCGAGCCTTACACGCAGGGGATCGAAAGGATGGTCACCACCGAAGCCGTAGTTCTCAAGGGCCAGGTCGTGGACGATGGCAGCCCGGCCGCTCAAGGCCTGGGCGGCCACAGGACGGGATACCCGGCTTCCTCGAGGTATTCGACCACTTCTGCTGTGTCGATGGTGTCTACCCTGAACACGACGATGCGCTCCCTGAGCTTTCCCACGGGCTCCCTTATCGGCCCCATAGCGGCGCTGACGATGTTTATGCCGCACATCCCGAAGACGCCGGCCGCGCCGGCCAGGGATCCCGGCCTGTCAGGGACGGCGATCTCCATGCGGCTCCCAGGCTCGTTGGCGCCGACCAGGTAGACGAGCGCATCCATCACGTCCGAAGTGGTGATAATGCCGACAAGCTCATCTTCCTCGACCACGGGGAGGCAGCCGATCCTGCGTTCCCGCATCGTGTTCGCCGCCTGCTCTATTGGGTCGTCGGGGAAGGCGGCGATCACGTCGTCTGCCATCACGTCTTCTACCAGGATCTTCTGCAGGGCCGTAGCCCGCGCAGGGTCGCCGAGCGCAGGGGTGGATGAGCGCAGATCCCGATCCGAGACTATTCCGATGAGTCTCCCCTCCCTTAGAACAGGAAGGTGCCTGATGCGCCTCTCCCTGCACAGGGCGAGCGCCGTCCCCGCCGTCTCATCCGGCGCGAGCGTCACGATCTCACGGGTCATCGAGTCTTTTACGAGAAGCATCCTACAACTCCTTCCCTGGTCGCATTGTATAGTAGCGGACCGCCGCAGTTAAGCCCGCGGCTGGTATAAAGTCCCTATGCCCGAGTATCTCAACCAACTTCTCGCCGACAGCGCGACGGCCCTCGTGAACGAGAGCTTTACGGGCGTAAGCGCCCCGTGGTGGTGGGAACGACGCCTGGGGGGCGGTATCGAGGTCTGCCAGGAGTTCGACCCTGAGGCCGCAAGCCGTGAGATCTCCGCGAAGACCGGGCGCGAAGTCTCCCGAGTCAGGGCGGCCATCGCGGAGGAACTGGGCCTCGAAGATACTGAGCCTGTGGTCCTTACCTTCGAGATAGCCGGCGAGACCGAGACCGGTCAGGTAGCCAGGATGCTCACCGAACGCTCCGCAGAGCCAGAAGGTCTGGCTTCGGGTCTCTACCGTCGCATCGAGGAGATAGTCAGGGCAGGCTAGAATCCTGAGACTCGTGGAGCTCACTCGAACTTCAGCCGGTTGGACTGGTCCCCGAGGGAGGTGAGGTGCGCAATCCTCGCGTTTTTTACACGCCGGCTTCGGCCAGGTACTGATGGACCAACCTCACCGCCATAGCACCCTCCCCCACCGCGGAGGCGCAACGTTTGATCGAGCCGCTGCGCACGTCGCCGGCCGCGAATACTCCAGGCAGGCTCGTCTCCAAGAGGAACGGCTCCCGCGAACGTCCTTGCCGGGCGTCTTCCTCGAGCGCAGAACCGTCCAACTCCCTGCCCGTCAGGACGAAGCCGCGCTCGTCGAGTTCGACGGTCCCTTCGAGCCAGCCTGTGTTGGCCTCAGCGCCGATGAATACGAAGAGCGCCCGAACTCCGAGGGTCCGGTGTGTGCCCGAGCGATTGTCCTCGACCAAGATCCCCTCCAGGCGATCCTCCCCCAGGAGTTCTCGGACCTCCGTGCTGGCGAGCAGTTCGACTTTCTCGGTGTTCATGATCCTGTCGACGAGGTACCTCGACATGCTCTTGCTCAGGTCCTTGCCCCTTATGAGCAAGAATACTTTACTCGTGCGTCCCGCCAGGAATAATGCCGCCTGGCCCGCCGAGTTGCCCCCGCCTATGACAGCGACCTCCTCATCTTCGCACCGCAGTGCCTCGGCCTCCGTGGCGGCGTAGTGGACGCTCACGCCCTCGAAGCGTCCGAGGCGTGCCACCTCTAACCTGCGGTAGCGGGCCCCGCTCGCTGCTATCACGCTGCGTGCTACGACCTTACCGCCATCGAAGAGATCGATCCGATAGCGACCGTCCTCCCTTCTTAGGCCGACGGCCTCCTCAGGCACGGCCGTGCGGGCACCGAACTTGTCGGCCTGGACCAGGACGCGGCTGGCGAGCTCGAAACCGGAGAGGCCGGCTGGGAAGCCAGGGTAGTTCTCTATCCGCGAGGAGGTGCCAGCCTGCCCCCCAAGGGCCACCGACTCGAGGGCGAGGGTAGAGAGGCCCTCCGAAGCCCCGTAGACCGACGCACCAAGGCCGGCAGGTCCTGCTCCCACCACGACGAGGTCGTAGGTTCGTTCCCGGGGGGCATCTATCTCAAGGCCTACGGTGCGGGCAAACTCAGAGTTCGTCGGGTTTTTGAGCACATCCTCGCCCTGCCAGATGGCCACCGGTGTCTCCGATGGCTTCGCTCCGAACCTCCCTAGCAAGGCTTCGGCCTCGGGGTCCTCCCCGAGTTCGATCCAGACGTGGGGCAGCCGGTTGCGGGCCGCGAACTCCCTCAGACGCGTCGCGTCGCCCGAGTGGCGCGAGCCTATTATCCTAAGGCCAAGGCCGGTCCTCATCATATACGAGCGCCTGGCCAGGAAGGCCCTGAGGATGATGTCCGAGAGATTGGGCTCCTCGGTAACGACCTCTTTCAGCCGCTCTCGAGGTATGGCCAGCACCTCCCCATCCTTACTCACCATGGCGGAGAGGTACATTGCCTGCCCGGTGAGCATGTTCAGCTCACCCAAGAAACGGCCCGGAAGGAAGACACCTATCGTCCGGGCCTCGCTGGCGAAGTCGTCTATTACCTCCACCTCGCCCTCGAGGACGACTATAAAGTCGTTGGAGGTGTCTCCTGCCCTGAACAGGACATCCCCGACCTCCGTTTTCCTCGTCTGCCCGTAGCGCTTGAGGATGTCGATCTGTTCTTCCCTCAGCGTAGGGGCCCTCGTGCTGCGTATCTCAGCCATTCGATCGTTCATGGCGTAACCTCGTCAATCGCTTTCGAGCGGGCTCCGCCGGCCTCTTGCTCAATACCCCTGCTGGATCGCCACGGCCATCTTATCCTGTTCTTCGGTGATGCTCAATATTGCCGGGACGATCTTTTCCTCCGAGGAGACCGGCACATCCTTGACCATGATCGAGATAGCGAGTCGGCGGCCACTCTCGGCCTCCACATAGCCCACCAGCGCCTTCCCAAAGAAGATCCCCTGGCCGGCGGGCGTCGGTAGGACACGAGTCCCGTCTTTGACCCTGATCTTGCCGACGGCCGGCGAGTCCTTCTCCGCCTGGGCCTGCGTGCCTTCCTTCCCGATAAGCGCCAGGCTGGAGACGAACGCTTCGCCATAGGGCTCCTCCTCGACAGCACGCATGAACTTCGTCATCGCATCGGGCGTCGTGCGGTCGTGATCGTCCGAGCCTGCTCCGTCGAAGATGAAAGTGCTGTCGGCGGGGACACCGAGACCGGTGAATAACTCGAACTCTTGCTTGAGTCCGTCCTCGCAGTCGCGACTGCCCGCCTTGACCGCGGCCAGACAGGTAAAGAGTTGAGCGCCGGGGTTGTGGCTCGTCTTGAAGATGACCGCGGTGAACTCCTTGAGCGGCGCCGAGACGTGCTCCGCGACGCGATCACTCTTGCTATAAGAGCCTTTGGATGGCAGGAGATCGGAAGGGTTGGAGCCCTTCGGCGTGGCGCCCACCTCAATACCGGCGCGTTCGAGGGCCTCGATAAAGGCCGTGCGGGCAAACGCCGCCGGGTCCTTGACCTCTCCCACCCGGGTCGTCGGGTCGCTGCCTACGGCGATCTGTCCGCTGATGCGAATTACGCCGGGCTTGGAGTCGTCGACCTCCAGGATCGTATCTTTATTCTTGGCGACGGTCTCGACATCATTCTTGACCGTGTAAGCGGCGGTCTTCGGACGCCATTTGACTTCCGCCGTCTTGCCCGGGCTCGTCGGCTTCGTCGTTATGTCGATGCGGTTCTCGTTCACCCAGATGGGCGAGATCAACCCGTCCGGCGACTCCCAGGGCTCGAACAGCCGGTCGTCGATGCCGACATCCCCTCGAACCTTTCGGACACCCGCGTCATGTGCCTGTTGTGCGAGCTCGTTGAGGCCGGCGAGCGGATCTCCCACGAGGTCCACGTGGGGAGCGGCGTTCGCGTACGTGTGGTCGAACTCGGGAGCGTTGGCGAAGGCCATCGTTCCGTCGGGTTTCTCGCGAAGGCCGAGGCTCAGGTCACCCGAAGCGACCATCACCAGATCGCCCTCCACCACGCCTTTTTTCAGTGCGCCGGTGCGGTAGACGGGGGTCTTGAAACGGTAGTCGGGCCCGTAGCCGTCAAGGACGGTCGCCCCGCTGAACGTCTTGAAGGTGGAAGCGGGAACGAACATCTTGTTATCAGCCTGCCCAAGGAGAACCTTTCCCGTCGAGAGGTCCCGGACCGAGATCCCCCAGCTACTGTGCTCGAAGCGGGGCTTCGAGGTTATCCGGTCTATGGCGTTGGCGACATTCGATGACACGGGACCCGTCGGGGTCACCTCAGCGCTGGAGGCATCAGCACCGGAAGTTTTCTGGCTCGTCGTATCCTTGTTAGCCGTCGTCTCACCTGAAGAGCACGATACGAGCAGAACCGTCAAGGCGAGGAACAAGACCGTCCTCAGAGCCTGGTATCGGAACAAGGTGACAGTGCGCAAGTTCATGGCCTCTCCTTTACGTTGCCGTGGTCGATGATGACGTGGTTCCCGTCGACTCCCGCAATGCCGACCAGCCTGCCCCGCTAGAGCAGATTGCGATGGGGTTGAACCCCATCGCAAGCATTTCAGCCGGTCAGCACTTCAGCAAGCCAGCAAAGAGGAAGCTGAGAAGCTGAAGTGCTTACTTGCTGAGAGCTTGCAAAGAGAGGTTCACCCTCTTTGCGAGCTGCTCTAGCGAGGCTCGCTTTCGTTCAACTGGCGCCTCCATTGCTTGAATGGGCGAACGCGCCATCTAATCCCCTCTTTAGGGCGAGCCGAAGTTGACGACCGATCGGTCCAGGGGCAGTTCGTCCTCGCGAGGTTCTGGGTTCTTAAGCAGGACCGGGGTATCGAGAGCGCCTTCGATACGGCCCCGATACGCGAACGAGTCGAAGACGTACGGTAGGTTGTGGTCGGCTCCCAGCGGCGACGGCGCGTCCATTACGTGGAAGTGCAAGTGGGGGAGGCCGGAATAGCCCGAGTTGCCGAGCCGGCCGAGCGGCTGACCGCGCCTTACATGATCGCCCTCCTCTACCGTGATGCTACCCGGCTTGAGGTGAGCGTAGAAGGCGTACCTCCCGCCGCCGATGTCGACTATCACGTGGTTGCCCCCGGCGTCCTTCAGCGTCAGGTCGGGGTCGTTCACGCCGGGCTTGACGTCGGGGTACCCATCCACGACCTTCACGACCTTGCCGTTTGCCACCGAGAGGATCGGCTTGCCGTAGGCTGGGTAGTCCTTGAGCCTGGTGCTCTCGTTGGGCAGTACGACATGGCCCTGGTCGTCGGACTGGATGTAGTCGATGGCGTAGCGCTCCGACGCAAGGAGCTTCTGGTCTATGCCGATTATGGCGCCACGATGGGATGAGACCGTGCAGCAGCCGTTGACCGCCACCCAGTTCTTGCCTCGCATCGGCGGGCCTATCACGACCGGCTTCTTGTTCAAGACCTCCGTGCGAGCGCCGGTATCGGTGGTCCTTTTAGGGAAGAGGTTGCTTGCGAACTCGGAGGGGATGTCGAAGCTCGCCTTAAGGCGGTGCTCGACCTCCTTTGGCACGTCGCGAAGATCTTCAAAAGTCACGTCGAGGTAGAGGATGGCTACCCGCCCGCTGCCTATCCTCTCGGGCGGCTCCCCGCTTAGGTCGCCGAGTAGCGTCGTGCGAGGGGCGACGTCGGCGTCGGCGAGGGTGCCAACGACCTCACCCGACTTCGGATCCATCGTCTTCACCGACTCTACCGTAGCCGTTCCTGGGGAAGAGTTGGTGAGCACGATCTCGTAGACCAGATGGTACTTCCCGTCTGAACCCTTAACCGGCTCAGGCGCGTCCAAGACCCGCATAAGGAGGGGTGTTTGCTTACCCCCACCGCCCCCGCTTTCAATGTTCACCTGGATATCCTCCGCAAGGTTCCCGGCGCCTTTAGACCCGGTCGCGCCGGCGCTGGCGCAGGAAACAGCAGCCAGCAACGCTAGCACGCCCACCATCAACAGGCTCAATTGTTTCTTCATCTTCTCGACCCTTTCTTTGTTGATCGCCAGTCCTCGATAGGGACTCGGTTACGTCATCTCTACCTCCCACGAGGTTGGTGAATAAAGGCGTCAAGGCAAGGGGGGCGCCTTGAGATCATACCCGGCCGCCGTCCCGCGCCGCATCCACCACTTTGTGAATGGCGTGCACGACGAGCCCGGGCCGGTCGAACTGGATGTAATGGGCGCTGTCCTTCGCCACGACGAGCTTGCTGTTCTCCGAGAGGTCCGTAAGGCCCGCCACGAACTCGTTGGTTCGCTCGCTGAACCGTTTGGCCTGCCCCTTCGTGAAGCCGGGGTATTGGCGGGCCCCAGCGCTCAGGACGATCAATGGCTTCTCACCCAGCGAGGGGGCGGCATCGGTCGCTTTGGCCACGCTCTTGTTAATGGTCGCGGACTCCTCGGCGAACGCGTAGATGTGGCGGGTGCTGTTGTAGATCGCGTTCCTCTCCTCCC
>CADCVF010000003.1 GCA_902806095.1 uncultured Rubrobacteraceae bacterium | reverse complement strand
GCGGCGGCGTGAATCACGACTTCCGGCTTTAGTTCGGCCATGGCCTCCACCACCCCGGCATCCACGATATCCATCTCCATCAGCTTTGTTCCGTTGGGCAGGTTCTCCCGGTCGCCGCTGGCCAGGTTGTCCAGAACTACCGGTTCCTGTCCGGCAGCCAAAAGGGTATCCACCAGATGGCTTCCGATAAAGCCTGCCCCGCCAGTGACGAGTATCATGTTAAGGTCCTTTCATTGCTTTATGCAAAGAGTTGCTAGAGTCCGAGCTCTATGCGATTCCGGACTAGGTTGTCCTGCCAGCCCTCTGATCGATGGCAGTGCTTACTGCACTGCCACTACCTAGGTACCTGCCACACAGGGTTAGTCGCCATGAGCGCCCCCGCCACCTCGCCGGGTAGCGGTTTCGAGAAATAGAAACCCTGGGCCTGATCGCAATTCATCGCCGTCAGGCTCATCACCTGCCGGTCGTTCTCCACTCCCTCGGCGGTGACCTTGAGACCCAGTGTGTGTGCGAAGTCCACTATCAAGCGCACGATAGCGTCGTTCACCGCATCTTCCCCCAGACCGTCGATAAAGGACTTGTCGATCTTCAGGTCGTCGACCGGAAGATCCTTCACATAGTTCAGCGAGGAGAAACCGCTGCCGAAGTCGTCGAGGGCTATCCGCACCCCGAGGGCGCTAAGGTCCCGGAGGACGCCGATAACGTGCTGCTCGTCCTCCATCACCATGGTCTCCGTGATCTCCAGCTTCAGCTTGTTCGCGTCGAGCGTCGCCCGACGCAAGGCACGCTCGACTTTGTCGACCAGGTCAGGATCCTGGATCTGCCTCATTGATAGGTTCACGCACATCGTGGGAGAGTGGCCGTTTTGGTAGCCCCACTCTGTTGCCCGACGGCATGCTTCCTCCAACACCCGCTCCCCGATTGGGACGATAAGTCCGGTCTCTTCGGTAACCTGAATGAACTCCGAGGGCATCACGAGGCCGCGACTCGGGTGTCCCCACCGCACCAGAGCCTCCATTTCGGCTATCGTGCGGGTATCGAGCGTCACCTGCGGCTGATAGTGGACCTCGAAGCCGCCCCTATCGATCGCCCGCCTGAGATCTTCTTCGAGCTCGAGACGCTTGAGAGTCCGGGTGTGCATGCTTGGACGGAACACCTCGTATTGCCCTTTGGTCCCCTTGGCCTGATACAGGGCTGTGTCCGCGTTCCGAAGGAGGTCGGACGGCTGTGCGGTGTCACCTTTGTCCAGGGCGATACCCACGCTGGCGGAGACGGCAACTTCGTGCTTGGCGATGACGAAAGGCTCGCTCAGGGCCTCGAGGAGGCGCTCTGTAACACGGACCGCAGCACCCGTATCCCGAAGGTTTGCGAGCAAGATGGTGAACTCATCGCCGCCGAAACGGGCGGCACTATCCCGAGACCGGAGACAGTTGCGTATGCGCCAACTCACCTCGACTAGAAGCTTGTCGCCCAGTTGGTGGCCGAGACTATCGTTTACGACCTTGAAGTTGTCCAGGTCTATGAATAGTACGGCGACGACCCTGCCGTCCCGCTCGGAGCTACCCAACGCCTGCTCCAAACGATCGAGGAACAGGGCGCGGTTGGGTAGGTCGGTGAGGGGATCGTGCAGAGCCTGGTAGCGGCTCTCCCTGTAGGCGCGCTCGAGGCTGTCGGCAAACAGGTAAGAGATGATGGCCACGATCACGAGGATCAGCAGTGAGAGCTTTGCGATGCCGAAAATCGCGGCGACGGCGATCATTATGGCTGCGACGATGAACCCGGCCCAGGGCGCGAGAAGGGAACTCGCGATAAGGATCGGTATCGGCATCGTAATGAACGTCGCGCTCAGCTGACCGCCGATCAGAGCCAACGATCCGACGCCGGTCAAGGCGACGGTCGATAGGCCCGCGACGTAAACGAATCCGAGCCGGTTCAGCACCAAGAGTACGAGTAACAGCAATACAAAGACGCCGTTGATCACATAGTACTGCGATTGGGTGTAGACAGCATTGTAGGTGGCCACGGTTAGCATGCCCGCCAGCATGCCAAGGAGTATGATCGCCAGGACGCGGCCTTTGCGCCGTCGAGAAGGATCCTTGCCCCTCACCTCCAGCAGCGCGTTCAACTCGAAACCAACCCGTTTTCGCAGAAGGTATCGCGGTAGAGTCCGAGAGAGGCAAGGATGGTGCTGCGAACGACGACCGTCGGCGAGTACAGCGCCTTGGAGAACCATAGCTCCGGGTAGTGTTGCTGGAAAGGCGCTTCGCCTGTGATCAAGTAACGGGCGGCCCGGTGTAGAGGCTCATGGGGTAGCGGGCGGACCTCGCGATGGTACTTGAGCAGCGCGAGGAGAGTGAGCGCGGTCTCCTCCGCCGTGGGCGCGTATTGGCCCCAGGCACCACTGGCGTGTTGCGTAGCAAGAAGCCAGTCCATCGTCGCCCCCATTTCGTCTGGCACGTAGGAGGGCAGGATCATGAGCGCCCGGCTCGTGGGATAGTAGGGGGAGAGGTGCCATTTGTCGGTCCAGAAGGTGCCGTTGTGGCGAGCGCGGAGCACGTACGCGAGAATCTTGTCCCGCACGCGAGCGCGGGCCCGTGCCGGAATCGCGTCCAGCGCTTCCAGAACGTGCAGGTTGACGCTGACGGACGGGTCGCGTTCGTGTTCCAACACCGCGAAGTGCCGATCGCGTTCGTAAGCGAGCAAGCCCGAGCCGTCGATATCGTAACCGGCGCGGCAAAGAGCCAATAACGTCATCGCTGTGTCGTCGGACTCGGGAAGCCCGGTAGAAGACCAGCCGATCCCCTCTGATCCCCAGTGACTCAGCAAGTACTCGCAGTTGATTCTCACCAATTCGGCGTGCTCAGCTAGCAGATTACCGTGGTATAGATAGTACAATGACCAGGCCCTCACAAAAATGTCGCAAGGAGCGATGGGCGGGAGGCCCGCATCGTAGCGTAGCATCAGCTCCTCCAGGTACCTTACGCTCTCTGGGAAACGCGAGCGCCAATCGGGGATCTGGCCCAACAAGAAAGCCGTAGCCGATGGCGAAGTGGCCATGGAGCCATCTTCCAAAAGTAAGTTTGTCGCGCCCTCCACATCCATTCCGCCAGCGAAAGCCTCCAGAGAGAATAACGCGCTCGTCCGAATCTCGAAGAGACGCTGGGCCGGCAGAATGCTCAGTTTTCTCGTGCGCTCTCGTTGGTAATGCTGCAGTTGAGTGTAGGGTAGGTTGACGTCAAGCTCCCGGGCTTCGGACAGCAGGGTCGGCAGAATCATCTCGAACCCCACCGTTCGGTGCTGCTCGAGCCGCAGTTTGCTCGCATGCTGCCAAATGTAGCGTTCGCCGGCGAGTCGCTGCGCGTGGTCCCGTCGCCTACGCCCGAACCGGGCCAGCAGCAGGACGATCGCCAGGGTGGTCAGGAGGCGATCGTGCGCGTAGGGGATTGTGCCACCCCAGCTCCCGTCAGCTTGCTGGCGCTCCAGCAGTTGTCCGAGCAGGTCGGGATACGCCAGGGTACCGTCAGCGTTGGTCAGCCGCGCCACCCAACAAGTGTCGTAATCTGTTGGTTGGATCGGACGCGAAGTATTCATCCGGAGGATGTCCCCCACGTTGTAATCCAGGTAAGCGGAAAGGCGCGTACCACCCTCTACCTCGACGACGCGGCGCCCCGAATCAGGTTCGCGCCGGCTTCCGCCCGGGTAGTGCATTACACCTCTCCTTCGCGCAGCGGCTTCTCGGACTCGTGCGATCTCATCACTGATAGCGAGGCATTATAGACGCTATGAAACCTTGAGACAGCCGTTCTCTTCCGCGATAATCTCTTGGCTGTGCATCCATCGACCGTGATTAAGAGCGCTGATGAGTGCGCGCCCTGATCCTCCAAGCCTGGCAGAGTGGCTCGGCTGGCCCACGGAGAGGGTCTCGCGGTGGGTGTCCGCCCAGCCGGAGCCCGTCGTGATGGGATGGCCCTACAATGGTACGCGCCGCTGGTACGTCGCGTACCGAAGCCGAAACCCGCATGCGAAAGACTACCTGGGGGTTCTCATCCGTCGCCAAGCGCAGCTTCATCGGCTGGTCTTCGCCCACGGAGTAAGCGTCATACTCGCCCCCAGTTTTGGGGCTGAAACCCTCAAACGCGGCGAAGCTTACACGCGGTACGCCCTGGGCGGGCTGGCGCAGCTGCCCGACGACGAAGTCTACCGGGCGCTGATCGATTCTGGGGTGAGGATACGCTTCTACGGTGACTACGAAGAAGCGTTGAAGACCGCCGGCCTTCGTTCTGCACTGGAAACGTGCGTGACACTGACCGACGCGACCGCCTCCGGAGAGGGGCCGCTGCTGCTGATAGGATTGTTCGCCGACGACCCTTACCCGACCATAGCACGGCTCAGCGTCGAGTTCGCCGAGCGAGAGGGGCGTCCACCCGGCCGGGCGGAGCTGATCGAGGCCTATTACGGAATGCAGGTACCCGACTTGAGCCTGTATGTGGGGTTTGCGCAGCCCGAGATGTTTGACGTACCGTTGCTCACTAACGGTCTCGAGCATCTGTACGCAACTCTCAACCCCTCCCCGGATCTCACCGAGCGGCAGCTCCGCGAGATCCTCTACGATCATCTCGTAACGCGGCGGGCAGCACCTGTGGATTACGACGCCCTTTCTCCCGAAGCACAGTTGGAACTGGCCGAGTACGCCGAGCGCTGCAAAGGCGACACCCTGGGCATCGGTCGCATCGACCCGCTTACCGGCCTATGGAGACCATTGCTTCCCAAATCTAGGTGACGTCAATCGCACCCGCGCCTCAGAGTCAGATGAACACCCTTCGGTATGCGGAGCGCGGGTAGCGCACTTGCACGCTACACCACGGACAGCATAGAATAGACGGACCAGGAACCGAAAGTATTAGCACCTATGGTCTAAGGCTGAGACAAAGTGGCCACAGGAGCCTACATAAGGATGGAAATCAGATTGAGCATGTTGACTGCACCTGATCAGGCACTTACAGATAGCTTCTGCCCGTTTTCTGGACCGACGAGAGGTGGTCGCAAGAGAAGTAATCACGGCGTGGGGGATGCCCCATTCCCGCGTGGGCTGTGGGCATGATCTACCAGCCTAAGGACAGACCCAAGCCCCTTGGCGTCGTCTGGGTTGATTGTCCTCACTCGTTGGTGAGCACTGGCCTCGTGCGAGCCCTCGGGGAGAAAGCCAGAGTCCACCAGGGACCCAAGCCGCCGGGGGAAATTCCCTCCTGTATCATACTCTGCGCCAGCAGCCACGAAGGTCTCTCCGAGCGTGTGGGGTTCTACCGAGAACTGAGCCCTGATGCACCCCCGATTGTGGTCTTCGGTCCCCAGCTTGACCTACCGCTCGCCCGCGACGCGCTCCAGGCAGGAGCATCCGGTTTCGTCCACGCCGAGATGACGCCCGAACAACTCCTACGCGCTGTGGCGGTGGCCGCCACGGGGGAGCTCGTCGCGCCACGGGAGCTGCTTCGGTACGTGTTGACCAAGAACCACTCCGGCGACCTCGACGCCCTCTCAGCCCGTCAGAGGGAGATCTTGGGTTACGTGGTCGAGGGACTCTCAAACGCTGAGATAGGCAGGCACCTGTATCTCTCGGAGTCAACCATAAAGCAACATCTGCGTGCCGCCTATAAGCTGCTTGGGGTGAGCAACCGCACCGAGGCTGCTAACCTCTTCCGTCGCGGGGACTGAGCTCTCAGCATTTCAGCAAGAGAGAAAGCTGACTGGCTGACAAGCGAAGCCCGAAGGGCGTAGCGTGCTGACCTGCTAAAATGCGCCGCTTGCATGGGCCTCTATGCGCCCGATGGTTTCTTACGCACAAGGAGATTTGCTCGAATGGACCAGCAGAGAGTCCTCATCACCGGCGGAGCCGGATTTCTAGGGATCAACCTCGCAAGGCACCTCCTCTCCAGGGGCTACGTCGTAACCTCCCTTGACGTTGAGGAGTTCGACTACCCTGAGCGCGACCGCGTCGAGATCATCAAAGGCGACATCAGGAACAAAGCCCTGGTTGACCGGGCGGTAGAGGCCGCAGATCTCGTCGTCCATACCGCGGCGGCCCTGCCGCTCTACTCGCCTGAGGACATCTACACCACAGACGTCGATGGCACCCGCAACGTCCTCGATGCTTCTCTGCGGCATGGCGTAGGGCGCTTTGTACACGTCTCCTCGACGGCCGTCTACGGGATACCCGACCACCATCCCCTCTACGAGACAGACAGGCTGGAGGGCGTAGGTCCTTACGGGCAGGCCAAGATCCAGGCCGAGATGATCTGCCTGGAGTACCGCGCCAGGGGGATGACGGTCCCGATCATCCGCCCGAAGTCGTTCGTGGGCCCGGAGCGTCTCGGCGTCTTCGCGCTCCTCTACGACTGGGCGTACACGGGGCACAACTTCCCCATGATCGGCTCGGGGAACAACCGCTACCAGCTACTCGACGTCGAAGACCTCTGCGACGCGATAGCCCTGACCATGACCCTCCCCGAGGACCAGGTCAACGACACCTTCAACATCGGCGCTAGCGAGTTCACGACGATGAAGGAGGACTACCAGGCGGTCCTCGACTACGCTGGCCACGGCAAGAAGGTGGTCGGTTTCCCCGCAGCGCCTGCGATCTGGGGCCTGCGTATCCTCGACCGGCTGAAGCTCTCTCCCCTCTACAAGTGGGTCTACGAGACGGCCTCCAAGGACTCCTTCGTCTCCATAGAGAAGGCCGAGAGACAGCTAGATTACGTGCCCAAGTTCTCGAACAAGGAGGCCCTGATCCGAAACTTCCGCTGGTACCTGGAGAACCTCGGCAAGTTCGAGAACGCCTCGGGCGTCTCACACAGGGTGCCGTGGAAGCAGGGCGCAGTCGGAGCCCTGAAATGGTTTTTTTAGAGCAGAGATGCGGCGGACTGGTCGAGCATCCATACTGGTTCGCCGGGGGGTTGGATGAGTCTGGCCGGATACGCGCGTGGGTCAGCGTCGCCTTCGAGGATCTCCGCCAGCGCCTCCGCCTTGTCTTCGCCCGCGACGAGAAAGTACACGGCCAGGGCAGCGTTCATCACGGGGACGGTGAGCGTGATGCGGGTGGTACCCAGCCCGAGCACGGGGTTCGCAACGACCCAGCGGTCGTGGACCTCCAGCGCCGAGGTCTCGGGGAACAGGCTCGCCGTGTGGCCGTCGGCGCCTATGCCGAGCAGGATCAGGTCGAACCGTGGAACCTCTTCCGTCCGGAAGAACGCCCGTAACTCCTCTTCGTAGGCCTCCGCCGCCTCATCCGGCGACAGTTCGCCCCGCATCCTGTGGACGTTCCCTACAGGAACGTGGTCGAGGAGCATCTCGCTGGCCATCTTGTGGTTGGAGTCCTCGTGATCCGGGTGCACGTTCCGCTCGTCCCCAAAGAAGACGTAGACTCTGCTCCAGTCTATCCGGCCCATGTAGTCTCGGGCCAGGATCCCGTACATAGCCTCCGGTGTCGAGCCGCCTGCGAGCACGACGGCGAAACGTCCGCGTTCTTCGATGGCCTCCTCGGCCCTCGCCGCGAACTCGCGCGCGGCGGCCTCGGCGAGCTCTTCCGGACTCCCGTAGACGCGCACGCTCAAAGGTCGAGTATCTCCACGGCCGCGCGCAGAGATCCTTCGTAGGTTTCGTCACGCCCACGGTAGCGCAGCTCTTCGCCGACCAGGACTCCGAGGTCGAAGGCACCGAGGTGGACGGTGCGCTCGGCGATTAGTTCGTCTCCCCGCATCACTGTGGTCCTTACGTCGGAGAGTTCCCGGTGGCGCGAGACCTGGAAACTGTACTCCTCTGAGTACAGCCGGATGCGCCTCAGCCTGGCGTCGGGTGAATCGGGGGAGAGCACGACGGAGATGTCACCTGAAGTACCCGAGAACTCAATTTTCTGGCCTTCACCATTACGGCTCGCGCGCTCGGGCTTCCATCCCAGGGTGGAAGCTAGCCAGCCGACGAGGAGCAGCGCCCTGTTCTCCCCGCCTGGCGCGTACAGAACCTCTGCGCTCTCGAACTTTTCGAGATCCCCCGCGCGCTCGGGGGCGCCGAAGGTGTCGGCTAGCAACGAGCGCCAGGGCGAAAGCCCGACCCACTGCAGGTCCCCTATAGCCGGCATCTCAGGATCTTCGACGAGTGTGGCTATCTCGCGCAGGCACGCCTCGTGGCTCTCCGAGGCCGCCGAGTCCACGATGATCCTGTCCGCGAGGTCGGCCATCGCGGCGAATTCCAATGAGCGGGGCGAGAACTCGCCCGGGTACCACAGGAAGACGGGAAGGTCAGGGATGAGGAGTGGTCCTGCGAAGCTCTCGAGGTGCATCGCCGGAGGACCTTCGGCGTGTATGGTCACCTGCTCGGCGCAGACCTGCGTGCCGCTGCCACCCCTAGCGTGACAGAAGGCCGAAAGCCCCACGTCCACGTTCGTTTCGCCTTCGGGGTCGGAGATAAGCAGCACGGCCCGCGCGGGGTGGCGGCCCGCCAGCTTCGAGACCGAGTCGGTGATCTCCGGCGCTGACTCCTCATCTGTCACAACGATCAGGTTGAGCACGCTCGAGCGGAGGGCGAGCGTCCCGTCGTCGTTGGTGCGCAGTTTGCCAAGCTCGCGCTCTATCTGCCCGACGCTCATTCTTCCGCCGCCGGGGGCCCGGCGCGACTCCCCGATCATGGCCTCCTCCATTCCCTTCCGTCTCGCTCCAGGAGATCGTCGGCCTCTTCCGGTCCCCAGGTCCCGGCCTGATAGAACGACACCTCCGGCTTCTGTGACCAGTGCCTCATCACGGGGTCGAGTATCTTCCAGGAACCCTCGGCCTCATCAGCCCGGATGAACAACGTAGGGTCGCCGAGCATCAGGTCGAGGAGGAGACGCTGGTAGGCGTCGGGGGCTTCCTCAAGGAAGGCCGTCCCGTAGAGCAGGTCCATATTCACCGAGCTGACCTCGAAGCCCGTGCCGGGGACCTTGGCCCCGATCTTCAGGGAGAGTCCCTCTTCTGGCTGGACGCGGACGACGAGGACGTTCGGTGCGAGGCCCTTGGTGTCGTCGCGGGCGAAGGGGGTATGGGGCGAGGCGTGGAACTGGATCGCGACCTCCGTGGCCTTCTTCGGGAGCCTCTTGCCTGCCCTGATGTAGAAAGGGACTCTCGCCCACCGGTAGTTGTCTATGAACACTTTGAGCGCGACGTAGGTCTCGGTCACGGATTCGGGGTCGACATTCTCCTCCTCGCGGTAGCCGGGGACCTCTTCACCAAACACCCAGCCCCTCTCGTACTGCCCGCGCACAGCGTAGTCCTCGACCTCGCCTTCTGGGATCGGACGGACGGCTCTCAAGACCTTGACCTTCTCCTCGCGCACCGACTCGGCGTCGAAGGCCACGGGCGGCTCCATCGCCGTCAGGCAGAGGACCTGCATGACGTGGTTCTGGACGATGTCGCGCAGGGCGCCGGCCTCCTCGTAGAACGCCCCGCGGGTGCCCACCCCTATATCCTCGGCGACCGTGATCTGGACGTGGTCGACGTAGTGCTGGTTCCAGACAGGCTCGAAGATACCGTTGGCGAACCGCAGGGCGAGGATGTTCTGGACCGTCTCCTTGCCCAGGTAGTGGTCGATGCGGTAGATCTGGGTCTCATCGAAATACCGCTGCAGCTCTGCATTGAGCTCCTGGGCACTCTCCAGATCCCGTCCGAAAGGCTTCTCCACAACCAGCCTCGACCAACCGCCGTCCTCCCCCTCGCTCAAACCAGCCTCGCCGAGGTTCTCCACGATAGCGGGGAAGAGCGAGGGAGAAGATGAGAGGTAGAAGGCCCTGTTCCCCTGCGTCCCCCGCTCGCTATCCAGCCTCTTCAGTAGCTCCTTCAGTCCTTTGTAGGTCTCGGCCTTCTTCGAGTCGCCGGGGAGGTAGAAGATGCCGCCGGCGAAAGACTCCCAGACGTCGCCTGAGACCTCCCCGGAACGGTGCTCCTCGAGTGCTCTACGAAGCTTCCCCCTGAACTCCTCGTTGCTCATCTCAGTCCGCGAGATACCGACGACCGCGAACTCGAGCGGCAGCCTCCTCTGGGCGGCGAGATCATATAGGGCGGGCACGAGCTTGCGCGCGGTCAGGTCTCCGGACGCCCCAAAGATCACCACGACCCCAGGCTCGGGCACACGAGGGAGCCTCTGCTCGTCCCGCAGAATATTCTGTAGAGACTGCGTATCTGCCATTGTCCGGCTACTTCTCTTGCTCCGTGGCTGCTTCCTTGATCGCGTGCCCGCCGAACTCGCCCCGCAGGGCGGCTATGACCTTCATGGAGAAGGAGTCCTCCTGGCGGGAGGAGAAGCGGGCGAAGAGCGAGCCTGCTATGGCGTTGGCCGGTACGTCCTCTTCTATGGCTTCGAGGACGGTCCAGCGTCCCTCACCTGAGTCCTCGACGTAGCCGCTGATGCTGTCCAGGTTGGCGTCCTTCTCGAAGGCGCTCTCTGCGAGCTCGAGGAGCCAGCTACGGACGACGCTGCCCTGGTTCCACAGGCTCGAGAGGGCCCTGAGATCGTAGTCGTAGCGGGACTTCTGGAGGATCTCGAACCCCTCGGCGTAGGCTTGGAGCATCCCGTACTCGACGCCGTTGTGGACCATCTTGGCGAAGTGCCCGGCTCCGGCGTCCCCGAGAAAAGCGTACCCGTCACGGGGCGCGAGTGTCTCGAAGGCCGGCTCGACGTGCTCGAAGGCGTCAGGGTCGCCCCCGATCATCGTACAGTAGCCCACGTCGTAGCCCCAGACGCCTCCAGACACTCCGGCATCGAGCCACCTCAAGCCCTCGTTCCTGACTTCCCTGGCCCTCGCCACAGAGTCCCTGAAATAGGAGTTTGCCCCGTCCACGATGATGTCGCCCTCATCGGCGAGTTCGGTGAACTGCCTGACCATGTCGTCCGTGACGTCCCCGGCAGGGAGCATGGTCCATAGCACCCTCGGAGATTCCTGCATGTTCACGAACTCCTCCACGCTGTAGGCGCCCTCGGCCCCTTGCTCGACCGCCTCGTCCACCTTGCCGGGCGAGCGGTTGCCAGCGATCACGCGGTGGTCGCCCTTGTCGACGAGCCGGCGCACCATGTTGAAGCCCATCCGGCCCATACCCCAGATTCCGATGTCCACTTAGCTCCTCCCTTCGGTGGTCGCTAGCATTTCAGCTAGTCAGCACGCTCCGGCCTTTTAGGCCTCCGCTTGTCAGCATTTCAGCTTTTTCGTTTCGGTTCGCCGCTTGTGCGCGGCTACGAATCGCTTCAATAAACCGCCTCTCGAGAGAACCTTCCCTCCGCCATCCACAACCTGGCTGACCAGCCGTCCGCAGGGCGGCGTGCTGAAATGCTGACTAGCTTACTAACTGAGCACTCTTGTTTCGTATCTCTTCAAGCATCTCGTTGAAGGGGTCGGCGAACTTCTGGATGCCTTCCTTCTCCAGGATGTCTGTTACGTCTTCGTAGTCGAGGCCTGCCTCTCTCAGGCGCTCGAGGAGTGTCTTGGCCTCTTCGATGCCATTCTCGAGGGTAGAGCTTATCTCGGCGTGGTCCATGACGGCCTTTATGGTCTTTTTGGGCATGGTGTTGACTGTGTCTGGCCCTACGAGGTTGTCGACGTAGATGGTGTCTGGGTAGTCGGGGTTCTTGGTCGAGGTCGAGGCCCAGAGCAGACGCTGGCTGTTGGCGCCCTTCTCGGCTAGCTTGCGCCACCTGGCACCCCCGAAGACTTCGTTGTAGATCTGGTAGGCCAGCTTGGCGTTGGCTATGGCGAGCTGGCCCTTTAGGTCGCCGGCGCCTAGCTCCTCTAGTTGCGTGTCGGCTTCGGAGTCTATCCTCGAGACGAAGAAGCTGGCCACGGAGTGTACGCCCGAGGGGTCTCCTCCGTTCTCGACTAGTCTCTGGAGGCCTCTCGTGTAGGCTCGGGCCACTTCGCGGTAGCGCTCGAGGGAGAAGATCAGGGTGACGTTTATAGACTTGCCGCGCGAGATCATCTCCTCTATCGCGACGAGCCCGGGCAACGTGGCCGGTATCTTGACGAAGAGGTTGGGCCTGTCGACCATCTCGTGCAACCTGGTGGCCTCCTCGACCGTGGCCTCCATGTCGTAGGCTATGTCGGGCTGGACCTCGAGGGAGATAAAGCCATCCCGCCCCCCTGTCTCCTCGTGGACGGGCATGAAGATGTCGCAGGCGTCCTGAATGTCTTTCCTGGCGACCTCCCAGAAGATCCGCTTCGGGTCGTCTTCTTTTTCGGCCAGCTCCGCAAGTTGCTCGTCGTAGAGGTCGGAGCCTGCGATGGCCTTCTGGAAGATGGCCGGGTTGGAGGTAACGCCGACGATCCCATCGTCTATCATCCTCCTGAGACCGCCGTTCTCTATGTCCTCGCGCGAGAGCTCATCGACCCAGGGCGCCTGCCCAAGCTCCCGCATCCTCGCCAAACGCTCGTTCACCTGTAGCCTCCTTACAGAGCCCGATACCGGGACGGAAGTGCGATCCCGTCCTTCCAGTCTACACCGCGACACCCAGAGAGCGTCCATCCCAAACACGACTTGCCTGGCATAAGCGCTCCTTACCATCTAAGGTCGTGGATCAAACCCCAGGACCATCTACCTTGATATTGTCTCCAGGACGACGTTTACACCACCGGTAGCGGTAGAGAGGTGCTAGGTGTCGTAGGAGACCAGCGAAACAATTCTGAAAGAAGCGCCTACGAGAGAATGTTTGTATTCAACCTGTAGTCGATGATGTTCACGAACTTCTGTCTGTTATACGACCCGCATAACGGCTGTATGTTGCTGATGTTGTCTGAGCCTCCCTTCGTCAGAGGCACGACATGGTCAGCCTGCAGTACAGCTTCGGTATCGCCGCAAGCCAGACATTTATTGCCGTAACTCTCGCAGAGCTCCTCGAACTCCTCGACGGTAAAGTTCCCACGGCTGGCGTGCCTCGCAGCCCTCCTCTTGCGAAGATTGTTGGTCTTGGCTCGCCTGACTTTTTCGGGATTACCCTCTGCCCATTTCTTGCTACGAGCTATGACTTCCTCACGCTTGAGTTCATAGTAACTGCGTTTGGAAGCGTCTACACTCTCCTTGTTGTTCGCTGTCCAGGTCTTCTTGTACTCGGATATCTGTTCCTTGTGCTCTTCTTGATACTTCCGGCGTGCCTCGACCCGATGGGGCAGATTCGCTCTGGCTTTCTCATATTGGGCGTACTGCTCCAAGTGTTCACGCCGATACTGCTGTGCACGCGACCTGACGCAGACTTTACACTTATTCCCCCAGCGACCGTCGTAGAACTCGGAGAGCTCTTTCGTCAGACCACACCACTTACATGTTTTGGTGATTTATGTATTTATTAGAATGGTATATCTTCGAAGTCGGTTTCATCGATATCCACCTCTTCGCGCCGGCCGCCGCGTCCACTTCCACTGCTGGCCTGTCCGCCGCCGGAGGCGGCGCCGTCGTCTGAGTCGCCTCTGCCGCCGAGGAACTGCACGTTGTCGGCGACGACGTCGACAGCGCTCCGCTTGGAGCCGTCCTGGGCCTCCCAGGTACGGTATTGCAGGCGTCCTTCGACAAGTACGGGATCGCCCTTCTTCTTGTAGTTTGCAACACGCTCGCCGAGCTCGCGCCAGGCGGAGACGTTGAAGAAGTCTACCTCGTCGTTCTTGGAGAACACCCGATTCACCGCGAGTCCGAACCCGCACACCGGCGTGCCGCTCTGCGTGAACCTTAGCTCGGGATCCCTCGTAAGATTTCCCGCCAGTATGACTCGATTGAAACTGACCATGTCTCTTTCCTCCTTCTCTATGCCCTGCAAGGCTAACAATACAGGAACATTCTCGGTTCTCAAGCGCCATGACTTTAGCCGGACGTAAGTAGCGTTATGCCCTCTAGCGTTTCGTAACGGCCACGTTCAGCTCCTGGTCTTTTATGGTGGCGATCACATCCCCGTCCTCGTCGTTGCGGAAGACCTTCGCGCCAACCCTCTGGAGCCTGTCGAGGGTCTCCGGTGTGGGATGCCCGTAGGGGTTGTCAGCGCCGCACTGGATGACGGCTACCTTTGGTGGAAAGCGGCTGAGAAAGAGTGGGGTCGATGAGGTGTTGGAGCCGTGGTGGGTTACCTTCAAAATCGTCAGGGGACCTGTGTATGCACCGTTCGCCATGTACTCCTCCTCGTCCGCCTCGGCGTCGCCTGCGAGCAGGATGCGGGCCGTGCCGTAGGTAAGTAGGATGGCCACGGAGTTGTCGTTGATCTCGGAGAAAAGACCGCCCTCGGCTTCCGTCGGCGGAGCTATGACGTCGGCCCTTACCCCTCCCCAGTCCATCAGTACCCCTGTCCGCAAGACCTCCGTCTGGGCCCCCTCGTCGCGCACACCTCGCAAGAACGTGTTGTACGTCAGGGTGCTGTTCGGGTCTCCGGAAACGTAGACAGTCTCGACCGGGAAGGCGTCGAATACGTCGAGAAAGCCGCCGATGTGGTCGGCGTCCGGGTTGCTAACGACGATGCCGTCCAGCGAGTCTACGCCCCTGCTGCGCAGGAAATCCACGACGTTCGGCCCCTCCTCGGGCCTTCCGGCGTCGATCAGGTAGCTCTCACCTCCGGCCTGTACGAGCACTCCATCCCCCTGGCCAACGTCGATAAAGCTTACGGATAGAGAGCCAGAAGGCGGCGGACCAGGACCGCCTCGGGCGCCGCCTGTGAGTAACTCGAGCTCCGCACAAGCGGGGGAGAGCAGGACCAGTAGCAGTAGGGTGAATAGATACTTACGTCCGACCATCGGATGAGTTATCGGATGGTTCCCGGAAACCTTAGGCCGGATCTCTTGGCCCTTTACACTGCGACACTATACACCCGCAAACTCTACTCGCGTCCTTCCGGGGTAAGGCGGTCGATCCACTCGTCGGCCTCGGCGCGGGTCATGTCCGTAAGCGGCTTGCCGACGCGGTTCTCCAGGCGCTCGACACCGTTCTCGCCCCGCCACTCGACGGCCAGCGTCTTCAGGAGGTCGACCTGACTCTTGCGCGCCTTCCCCGAGCCGCCTTTCTTCGATGAGGCCGGCTTCTCCGGCTGTCCGTTGGGGGTGTCCTGATCTTCGGCAGCCTCGGAAGAGCCTCGAGTAGAATTCTGTCTCTCCCCGCGGATGGGAGTCGGCCTGCCGCGCGAAGAAGAGGCCCGGGGGGCCGGAGGGGCGTCGTCGCCATCGGAGAGTTCCTCCATAGCGGTCGCGCCGACGTTCACAGCGTCGCGCAGGGCGCGGGCTTTGGCCCTGGTCTCGGCCATCCGGATCAGGTGCGGGGCGATGTTGCGTCCGACGTTCTCGGGGCTAGCGTCCCCGATCCCCGAAAAACGCTTGCCGTCCTCCATCTCGGCCGTAGCCTTTACTATGGCGACGTTCCCGTTCGACTCGTCGGGGACCTGGATCAGGTCCGTGTCTATCCCTCTCAGTCCCAGGCTATGGGCCTCGTCGAGAAGGCCCGCGAATAAAACGTATTGCTTTCCCTGACGGGTGATCATGAACTCTTCTCTCACAGGCCACGCCTTACTTCGGCCTCGCGGTAGTCTTCGCCTTCGAGGGAGATCCAATCGCACATCGCGATGATCCTGCTGGCCGTCCTCTCCCCAAGCTGGGCCGCCAGGTCCTTGGGTCCTGTGTTGGAGGTGAAGATGGTCGGCAACTCCTCCCTGTAGCGGTGGTTGACGATGACGAAGATGCGCTCTCGCACCCACTCGTTCGCCCTCTCGGCGCCGAGGTCGTCGAGCAGGAGTAGGTCAGCGTTCTTTACCGAGTCCATCCACACGTCGATATCCCTACCAGGGTCGTTGTAAGCCCCGCGCATGTTGTCCAGAAGCTCGGGCACCGTGACGAAAAGCGAGGGCACCCGCTTCTTGGTGATGATCTCGTTCATAACCGCAACCGCGAGGTGGGTCTTTCCTACGCCTACCGGGCCACACAAATACAGACCCCGCCCATCTTCCTGATTGGCTTTCCAGCCCATGATGTAGTCCATGACCTTGGCGAAGGCCTTCTGGGAGTTCTTGCTGAATCCTGGATCGAAATTGTCGAGCGCGTAGCCCTTCATACGCTTGCTGAGGCCGCTGCGGTCCCTGAGGGCTGCGACCCTGGCGTTGCGGCGCATCAGCTCCCACTCGCGCTGTTCGTTCTTCTTCTCGCATTCCGGGGTGCACGGATGGTAGTACCACTCGCCGGGCTTGCCGTACTTCTTCTGGAGAGCTGGCGGGAACTCGTCCCACTCTGCCTGCAGTTCGCGTCCGCAGTGGGGGCAGACCTGGTCGTCCAGCCTCAGTACCTCGGCCCCTGCTCTACCCTTACTCCGTTTCCCCGAAGAGCCACTCATAGCCCTCCCGGCGTCTGGCAGCAGACTGTCTATCCTGTCCACCACTCACCCCCTCTCTGGCTTCGCGTACCCTCAAGGCGCCGCCCCTCACGGCCCCGCTCTGTTCGACGAGCCTGAGCTTGCGGTCCTGCTCGAAGCGCTCCACGTCCTCAGGCGTTTTCACGCCCCGCTCGACCCACCGCTCCAGGATGCTCCGCACGTAGCCGACCCTGCGCGCGTCACGCTCGCTGGCTATCTTCAAAGCCTCCCTTACCGCATCGGGCGTGAGCCCGTCCCGCCCGCAGTAACCGTTCAAGAACTCCAGGATGTGCGGCGCCGGCAATGTCCCCATAAAACGGAAGTAATCATCGGCCGAAACCCCCTCGGGTTCGGCCCTTATCACCTCGACGTCGCGGACGGGAAGCGCGTCTTCGCGGGCTCGCTCCCTCGCCCCTGCCGAAGGCGGATGCTCGGCGACCTCGAGCCAACCGTCCCTACGGGCGACGAAGCCAGCTTCGTCCAGGGCATCCAGAGAAGCCTCGACGCCCTCCGGCGTGGACCGCAAGAGCTCGGCCAGTTCTTCGATCTCGGGCGATTCGTTCCCGAGGTCGGGGAGGATGCGGAGCAACTCATAGAGTGCGACGGCCTCGGCCCCGAGGTGTGGCATCCAGCGGACGTAGAGACGGGCGCGGCCTCCCCGCGCCCTCTTCTCCCCCGGAGGTGTGAGCCGAACTCTCTCCATCCTGAAGCCAGTATAGCGGTCGAGTGCCTGGCTCTCTACATCTGAATCGTCGGTTTCAGGCATCAGGCTACAGGATTTCTGTAGGACCAGACGTGAGGCCGGAGGGCGATATGTACTACCTTGATGGTTCACAGCCCGAACGGTGCTATCAGAGCCGGGATGCTTGGTAGGGCGCGGTCTGAGGGTGCTATGCCGGGGATCAGACCCTGGCTGGCGGCCAATCCGAAGAGGATGGCGGCGGCGCAGAGGAAGACCGTCGCGGTCGCGAGTTTTCTGGAGCCTAGGAAGTAGCCAAGGACCCCGAAGGCTATGCCTAGCGCGCCGGCGGAGGTGTTGGCGCCACCACCATAGAGCGAGGCCAGGACCTGGCCTATCCCGAGAAGGACCCCGACCGCGCAGGAGATCCAACCGAGGAGCGGCTTCGCGCGCTCCTCTCGTCCCGGACCTTCGCCCGCTTCTTGCCCTTCGGATATCCTTGTTTCCTCGTCCAGAATCCGCTCCCTCAGGCCGTGGTCTATCGATGCGGCAGGGCGTGCCCTGCCTGGGGGCTAGTATAATCCCCCTCCTGTGAGGTTCGAGCGCGCATTGCCTGGCACAAACGAGGTCTTCCTTCCGGAAGGAACTCTGCGTCGGATCTACGAGCCGGTCTTCGACGAACTGGAACGCACGGGCCCCAAGCGGTGGGAGCGGAAGCTGCGCGAGGCGCACGGGCTCCTGCTCGACGAGCAGTACGCGTTCGGCATAAAGGAGGGCGACAAGACCCATCCTACGGACTGGATCCCCCGCATCGTCCCGGCCTCGGACTGGGAGCGTCTCGAAGCTGGCCTGACCCAGCGCCTGCGCGCCATCAACGTGTTCCTGGGCCGCCTCGAAGCGGGCAAGGAGGAGGTGGTCCCAAGGGAGGTCGTCGAGAGCAGCATCCTCTACGACACGGGCTGGAAGGACCGTTTCGGTCCCGTGCCCGTGCGTCAGATAGCCTTCGACGTCGTCGCCGTGGAGGGCAGGGGAGGCTGGGAGTACCTGGTCATCGAGGAGAACGCCAAGATGCCGGTCGGGCTCGCCGCGATGACCCGCAGGCGCAGGATGAGCGGGGAGGTCTTCTTCCCCGGTTCTATGGCCAAACTCCCCGTCCTGCCTCTCGACGGCTGGCTCGGACGCCTCGGCGACGCCCTGCGCGCGGCCTCCCCGAAAGGCTCCGACGCGACGTTGGCCGTCGTTAGTAGTGGTCCGGATGACCAGTTCTACCTCGACCACCACATCTACGCCGGAGAGATGGGAGCCATCCTCGCCGAGACCAGAGATCTCGAAGTCGATGGGGATGGATACCTACTCTACCGGCCCACCGGGCGTAGGGTAGATGTGATCTACGAGCGCGTCGACGAGGATACGCTCTACGCCGAGGTACCTGGCCTACTCGCGTCCCACATCGAAGGCAAAGTACACGTGCTCTTCGCCCCCAATTCGGAGATAATAGACGACAAGGGCGTCGGCGCCTTCGTCCCCGAGATGGTGCGCCGCTACCTCGGAGAGGAGCCCCTCATAGAGAACGCCAGGACCTGGTCGCTGGCGGTAGAGGAGGACAGGCGCTACGTCATGGACCACTTCGATGAACTGGTCGTCAAGAGTAGGGGGGGATACGGGGGCAAAGAGGTCATGATCGGTCCAGAAGAGTCGAAAGCTTCGGTCCAGAAGTTCCGCAGGCAAGTCGAAGAAAATCCTGTCGAGTACGTGGCCCAGGAAACGATAGATTTCTCTACCCACGTCCTCTGCGAGACAGACGGGGCAGATTTCCTGCTTCGCGACTCCTATGCTGACTACCGCGTACTCGTCCTCTCTCCCGACCCTACGGACCCGCACATCGTCGAGGCTGTCCCCGGTTCATTGAGCAGGGTCGCCGCCCCTGGCAAGCACGTCGTCAACATCTCGAGTGGAGGCAAGATGAAAGATACCTGGGTGCTCGAACCATGAACTACGGAGACCTCATAAGAGACGCCTTCAGGATCACACTCCACAACCGCTTCCTCTGGTTCTTCGGCTTCTTCGCGGGAGGCGTGGGGTTCAACTTTCCGGGCAACTTCGGGTCAGGAGGGGACAACCTCAACCCCCAGAACTTGCTAGGCAACACGGTCCTGATCCTTGGTCTCGTCATTGTGGTGCTCCTTATCGCACTGTTCTTCATCTTCTTGGCGATAGTCTCTCAGGGGGCGCTGGCCGATAGCGTCGCCGCCATAGACAGGGGCGAGGGACGCCGGTTTGGGTCGGCATTCGGTTCGGGGATGGGTAACTTCTGGCGCGTGCTCGGCTACTACGTCGTGTTCTTCCTGGTCGCGCTCGGGCTCCTCGTGGTGATCGGTGTTCCCGTTGCACTCTTGATAGGGGGCACGTTCGCGGCCACACAGTCTACAGGGGCGAGGATCTCCGTAGCAGTGATAGTCGGGCTTCTGGCCATCATCTTGTTGATCGTCGTCTTTATCCCCCTTTCCATAATCGGGCAGTACGCTCTGCGGGAGATCGTGGTGCGCAGGGAGCGCGTCGTCGGCTCCGTCGGGAGCGGCTACAGTCTCTTCCGCCGCAACATCGGGAGGAGCCTGCTGCTCTGGCTCATACAGCTCGGGCTCTCTATCGGCATCGGGATCGCGTTCCTGTTGCTGCTCCTGATCGTCGGGCTCGTATTGGCCATACCTGCGATCGCGCTAGCCTTCGCCGGATACACTATGGGTGCCTGGATCGCGGGCGTGCCTGCTGTCCTGATCGTATTCTTACTGTTTCTCGTGGCAACGGGCGCCATAGGCACTTTCTCGCACGCCTACTGGACGCTCGCCTACCTGCGGGTGACGGCCCCGCCAACTCCATCCCCGGACCCAACACCCACCCCAGGATAAGATGGTCAGGCAAACGACTAGAGAGGTCAGGTAGTATGGCAAAGCTCGAAGGCAAGGTCGCTGTGGTCACGGGCGCTTCGAGCGGTATCGGCGAGGCGACGGCCGAGGCGCTGGCGGCAGAAGGAGCGGCGGTGGTCGTCGCGGCCAGGAGAGAGGACCGGCTGACAGATCTAGTGGAGCGTATCAGGGACGACGGAGGACGGGTGCTCGCGGCCGTCTGCGACGTCACGGAAGAGAGTGGGGCGCACGGCCTGATCCGCAAGGCCGAAGAGGAGTTCGGGAGTGTGGACATCCTCGTCAACAACGCAGGCGTGATGCTCCTCTCGAACGTCGGGAAGAGCCTCTCGGAAGAGTGGCGTCAGATGTTCGACGTCAACGTGATGGGTCTGCTCTACGCCACCGACGCCGCCATAGAGGTGATGAAGCGCCGGGGCGGCGGGCACCTCGTCAACGTCAGCAGCCTCGCGGGGAAGAAGGTTACCCGCGACTCGAGCGGCGTCTACGCCGGAAGTAAGCACGCCGTCGGCGCCATCTCCGAAGGCTTGAGGCAGGAGTTGCTGGCGGACGGCATCAGGGTGACCGTGATCGAGCCAGGGGCCGTCGAGACCGAACTGGCGACCCACATCACCGACGAAGAAGCCAGAGAAAGCCTCGGCGGCCTCTTGCAATTGGAGATCCTGCAGGCCGAGGACATCGCGAGCGCCATCGTCTACGCCGTCACCCAGCCCCCGCGGGTGAGCGTGAACGAGATCCTGATCCGGCCCACCCAGCAGCCAGTCTAGTAGGGGCGGTTCGCGAACCGCCCTGGGTTCGCTCTAATACCTGGCTTTCAGACGTACGGCAGCCTGGTCGACTTCGCGCTCTTCTTCGGCCTGGAGCAGCCTGGTCAGGGCCTCGACGGCGACCTCGAGCTGGTAGCGGCGGGGCTCGGTGGTGGTGAGATATCTCTGCAGGAAGTTGCCTACCGCTATCGAGGGGCGGGTCTGGCCGAAGACGAACCAGGCTTCGGAGATGAGGATGAACTGGAGGATGGCGTAGCCCCACCACCCTATCAGCGGGTCGAGGAGGGCCGCCAGCATTATGTAGAGCAGGATGTTCGTCCCGCAGCGGGGGTGGATGCGGCTGCTGTCTCTGGCGTTCCGGAGCGTCACCTCACCGTATTTTTCGTAGGCGGCTACGGCTTTGTGTTCGGCCCCGTGGTAGCGGCCGATGGGGGTGAACTTCATCGCCGCAAAGAAGAGGAGCAGGATAGGCAGGATAGGAAACTCCGCGAAGAAGGCGAAGAAACCGCCGAGGGTTCCCGCCCCGCTACCGAGCTGCATCAGGCGCACGAAGAGCCAGAGGACTGCCAATGTACCAGCGAAGAAGAGCAGACTCCAGATAGACCCGAAGACCTGGGCGAAGACCCTGCCCCAGAGAAAGAACGAACGTATTACCGGCCAGCGGGAGATACGTTGTACGGTAGGGTTAGTGGGCTTTCGCAACGCGGAGGGTTCGATCTTGACGTGGATCTCACCCTTCCGGCGATATGCGACGCTGGTGTAGTTCGGGCCGAAGAGGTCGAGCCCGTCCCAGCGGGCCATCCCACCGAACATCAGACGCCCCTCGTTTTTCTCCATCGCGACGTCTTTGGCCACAGTTCTCCCATTTCTAGGCAAGGATCAGGCCCTAAAGATTAGCACGCTCAGGCTTTCGCCAGGCGACTTGGTGAAATGCTCTAGACGGATGTCCTGTTGAGACGTAAGAGTCCGCCCTCGCTTTCGAGCTCCCTATCAGCCAGGAACCGCGTGGTGACGCCGCCCCTTCTGAACTCCTCGTCCTCGAGTACGGCGAGGTGCAGCGGGAGCGTCGTCTCCATGCCAGAGACGGCGAACTCGTCGAGGGCCCGAAGACCGCGGCGTATCGAGGACCCGCGGTCACGGGCGTGCACGATGAGCTTGGCCAGCAGGGAGTCGTAGTATGGGGGCACCCTGTAACCGGCGTAGAGGTGCGAGTCGACCCTGACGCCTGGTCCGCCTGGCGGATTGTAGACCTCGACCAGCCCGGCCTGGGGCAGGAAGTTGCGGAGGGGGTCCTCGGCGTTGATCCTGAACTCTATCGCGTGCCCGTCGGGAGAGCGGGCATCCTCGGGGACCTCCAGACGCTCGCCCGAGACCACCTTCAACTGCTCGGCCACGATGTCCACGCCGGAGATCATCTCCGTCACCGGATGCTCGACCTGGAGGCGGGTGTTCATCTCGATAAAGTAGAATTTCCCATCCGCGTAGACGAACTCGACGGTCCCTGCACCCTCGTAACCCAGGGAGCCGACCAGGTCGGCCGAGGCCGCCATGAGGCCCTCCCTTACGTCCACCGGCAGACCGGGCGCCGGCGATTCCTCGATGAGCTTCTGGTAGCGGCGCTGGACGGAGCAATCCCTCTCGGGGAAGGTAACGGTCTCACCGTAGGAGTCGGCGAGAACCTGAACCTCGACGTGCCTGAGATTTTCGAGGTACTTCTCGACGTAGACCGAGCCGTCGCCGAAGTTGGCCCCTGCCTCCCTGCTCGCGCCCAGGTAGGCGGCGTCGACCTCGGCCTCGGTCTCTACGACCCGCATCCCCTTCCCCCCGCCGCCGGCGCTGGCCTTGATGACCAGCGGATAGCCGATCTCGGCGCCGACGCGCTTGACCACATCTACGCTCTCGCAGGAGCCGTCGGAGCCAGGGGTAACGGGGACCCCTGCCTCGGCCGCGGCCTCGCGGGCCTCGGCCTTGTCGCCCATCCTGGCTATGGTGCGAGAGGATGGGCCGACGAACGTCAGGCCAACCCTCTCGCAGATCTCGGCGAAGCGGGCGTTCTCGGCCAGGAACCCGTATCCGGGGTGGACGGCGTCTGCGCCCGTGAGCTCGGCGGCGGAGATGATCGCGGGCACGTTCAGGTAGCTGCTGGCCGCTGGAGGCGGGCCGATGCACACCGACTCGTCGGCCAGCTCGTGGTGCAACGAGTCCCTGTCAGCGGTCGAGTAGACCGCGACGCTTCGGACCCCAAGCTCGCGGCAGGCCCGGATTATGCGCAGGGCGATCTCGCCGCGGTTCGCCACCAGTACCTTGCCGATCACTACTGTTCGTCGGGCCGCAGGTAGAACAGCGGCTGGTCGTACTCGACGCCGCCGGCGTTCTCGGCCAGAACCTCGACGACCTCCCCCGAGACGTCGGCGACGATCTCGTTCATCAGCTTCATAGCCTCGACGATGCAAAGGGTCTGCCCGGCACTGACCGTATCCCCCACCTCGACATAGGTGTCCTCGCCGGGGGCCGGCGCCCTGTAGAAGGTCCCGACTACGGGCGAGCGCACGGCGTGCAACCCGTCAGTCTCGGGCGAGGGCTCGGACTCAACTACATCCGGAATGCCCTGGGTCGCTGACGCGACCTGGTCGCCGAAAGACGTGGTTGGAACCTCGGGTCTTGCCCTGACCGAGATCTCCGTCTCCCCCTGGCGGACCCGGATCTCACCGACCCCGCTCTCGCGCACGAGCTCGACGAGCTGCTCGACTTCCTTTAGCGGCAGCGGACGGTTTTCGTCAATCTCCGGCATAGCCAGGGATTCTACACGCCAGCCCGTGGGAAAACCCGCCCCCGGATGTACAATGCCCCAAGATCCATGGCCGAGAAGGAGACCGCAGGCGCTAGTATCAACGTCCTCGACCCCAGGGTGGCCCAGCAGGTGGCCGCCGGGGAGGTCGTCGACCGCCCGGCCTCAGTGGTCAAGGAGCTCGTCGAGAACGCCATCGACGCAGGAGCCTCCCGCATCGAGGTCGAGCTCACAGAAGGCGGCACCTCCCGCATCCTCGTCCGCGACGACGGATCCGGGATGCCCAGGGGCGACGCCACACTCTCCGTGCTCAGGCACGCGACGAGCAAGATCCAAAACGTCGAAGACATCGAGGCCGTAACCACTCTAGGATTCAGGGGCGAAGCGCTCCCCTCGATCGCCAGCGTCTCTTCTTTTACTCTTACGACCTCGACAGGCGAGGGCGCGGCCACGAAGGTCGTCGTCGAGGGCGGGGAGGCGGCAGAGGTCTCCGCCGCCTCACACCCCAGGGGGACAACAGTCCTCGTCGACCGCCTGTTCTACAACGTCCCCGCAAGACGCGCCTTCTTGAAGGGCGCGCGGGCGGAGCGGGCCGCGATAGTGGAGGTCGTGACGCACCTGGCGATAGCCCATCCCACGCTCGCGTTCCGCCTGACGGATAAGGGCCGAGACTACCTCTCGCTACCTGAGGCTGGGGATCTCCTCGAGCGACTGGCGCAGATCCTCGGCGTCGCCAAAGCTCGCGCGCTGCGCAAGGTCGAATACGAATCAGGGGCCTTCGCTGTCTCGGGCTACGCGGCCCTGCCGAGCCTGACGGAGGGCAGCAGGGCCCACCAGACGATCTCGGTGAACGGTCGCTTCGTCAGGGCCGATAACCTCCACCGGGGCCTCGACGACGCCTATCGGGCGACCGTCCCATCCGGCCGCTATCCGCCCGTGGCCGTAGAGATAACCGCCGACCCCCGCCGCGTCGACGTGAACGTCCATCCAACGAAGCAGGTCGTCCGCTTCTCGGAGGAGAGGGCGGCCCGCGAAGCGGTGGCCGCCGCCGTCAGGGGCACCATAGAGTGGCGTCCCCAGGCACCACCGTCGGCCCCGCGGGCGGCCGAGAGGCCATACACCCAGGACCGCTTTTCGGTACCGTCGCGTCCGCCGGCTGACTACCCCTCCTACGCCGCCGAGGGGGACTCTCCTTACACAGCGCCCCCCGCGCGTGGTCTGCAGGAGGCGCGCGAACGGCTCTCCGAGGCCTCGAGGCCGCTTGCGGAACCGCCCGCCGAGGAGACCGGACAGTACCGAGAGTTGCCGGAACGGGGCGGGCTCCCGCAGGCCTCCCCCGAAGAACTGCGGGTCATAGGACAACTCGCCGCTGGCTACATCCTGATCGAGGAGCCAGGATCCCTCTGGGTCGTCGACCAGCACGTCGCCCACGAGCGGGCCATTCTGGACAGGCTCAACGACTCCGACAGCCCCGCAACGGTGCAGAGCCTGCTCGTCCCCGAAGTCGTCGACCTCTCGCCGGCCGAGGCCGAGCTGGCCACAGGGAGCCTCGAAGAACTCTCCGTCTACGGGTTCGAAGCCGAGCCGTTCGGGCCTAGATCCGTGAGGGTTACCGCCGTGATCTCCACGCTCGCCGACAGGGACATAGCCGGCGCATTCAAGGACGCCCTCTCGGCCATCTCTGGCACCGAGCCTGGCCACCGCCGCGAGGACCACATCCTCGCCACCATAGCCTGCCACTCGGCCGTAAAGATGGGCGACAGACTCTCCCGGCCCGAGATGGAAGATCTCGTAAAGAGCTGGCTAGAGAGCCGCCTCCCTGCCACCTGCCCGCACGGGAGGTCTATCTGCTACCGAATCGGCCTGAACGAGGTCGCCCGCAAGCTCGACAGACATTAGAGCGGTTTGCGGAAGGAAAGTCGCCACTTCTCTACCGCCCTCGGACCTCGCCCGGCGAGGTCGACCATGTATACGACCCTGTAGAGGCCCCAGTCGACGTAGTGGCCGATCACCACGCCCGGTTCGCGCGAGCCGCCTCCCCTCAGGACCCATACCCGATCTCCCTTCGCGTATCCTGGCTCGTCCGCCTCGTAGGTCTTGCCCATCGGCCGCTCTCTCCCGACTACCAAGCCAGCACGAAAAGGGTACTACGCGAAGCGTCAGAGGATCGACTCGCCGGCACGCCGACGGGGCTTACCGTATAAATACCGCTTGCGGGCAAGTGACGAAGGGTGATGTTTGGACCTTACCAGAGACCGGATACTGGGGGCTCTGGCCGTAGTAACCGCGGCCACGATCTGGGGTACGCTCGGGCTGTTCGCCAAGATCCTCTACGCTGAGGGTGTCTCGTTCGAGTCGCTGGTCGCGGTGCGGGCTTCGGTCGGGTGGGTCGCGGTACTGCTCTTCGTCCTGGTTACCGGCGGAGCGAAGAACCTGCTCGTCTCTGGCAGAGACCTGGCGTTTCTGGTCCCTCTAGGGCTCGTGGGGATAGGCCTGTTCTACCTGTTCTACTTCTTTACGATCAGGGAGAGCACGGTCGGGACGGCGGCGATCCTGCTCTACAGCTCGCCGGCGTTCGTGGTGGTGCTGGCGCGGCTGTTCTTGAAGGAGGCGCTGAACGCGGCGAAAGTACTCGCGCTCCTGCTGACGATCGGCGGGATCTTCCTGGTCGCCGGCGCCTACGATCCGGTGAACCTGGAGGTGAGCCCTATGGTGCTGCTGACAGGATTGCTCTCTGGCCTTACCTACGGACTGTATTCTATCTTCGGCCGTCCGGTGGCAGGCCGCCTTGGCCCATCCGTCATCCTGAGCTACGCTCTCTTCTTCGGGGCCTCGCTGCTCGTCGTGGCCGCGCTTCCCACGTTCGGCACGCTGGCCGGCCTACCGGCGGGCTCCTACGCCCTGTTGTTCATGCTCGCGGTGGTGCATACGACGCTCGGGTTCGCGCTCTACACCTTCGGGCTCGGGCGCCTCGGGGCCGGCAGGGCGGCCATAGTGGCAACGGTCGAGCCGGTCGCGGCCGGTGCCCTCGGTGCGGTGCTGCTCGGGGAGGACCTCACCGTACCGAAGGTGGTCGGCGCAGGACTCGTGATCTCCGGCGCGGCGCTTGCCCAGCTCAGGCTGAGAAAAGCACGCTCAGGCTGACAAGCGCCCGACAGGGCGCGTGCTGACTTGCTGACTCAAAACGGGTACTATGTTAGCCCACGTCGAGAACCGCCGATCGCAAAGGATTCACTTCCCGCGACTCCTGAGGATAGAGGAGGAACGCCGTGCCTATAGAGTTCAAGGAAGGCGGTTCGGGCTACTCCCTGGGGGTCGAGGAGGAGCTGCCCATCGTGGACGCAACCACAGGAGAGCTGGTCCAGAAGGTCGAGGAGATCATGAGCCGGCTGCCTACGGAGTTGCACGAGTCCGTCTCCTACGAGCTGTTCCAGTCGGTGATGGAGATAAAGACCCCCCCCTGCGCGTCGACCTTTGAGGTCGAGAAGCACCTGCGCGAGCTGCGCAGCAGGGTCGGCTCGTGGGCCGCGGCCTGCGGCGCCTCTCTCGCATCCGCAGGAACCCATCCCTTTAGCCGCTACAGGGACCAGAAGGTCACGGACCAGGAGCGCTACAAGAACGTCTTGAGGACGCTACGCTGGATCGCCCAGCGCGAGGTGATCTTCGGCCAGCACGTCCACGTGGCCGTCCCTGGCCCGGAAGAGGCGATCATCGCCCACAACCGCCTCGCCGAGCAGACGCCGCTCCTCCTGGCGCTCTCGGCCAACTCTCCTTTCTGGCAGGGTTTCGATACGGGCTTCGAGTCGGCAAGGGTGAAGATCTTCGAGAGCTTCCCGCGCGCCGGCCTCCCCCCCGCCTTCCCCGACTACGAGGCATTCGAAGGTTACGTTGACCTGATGGTCGAGGCCGGCGCGATGGAGGACTACACTTTCTGCTGGTGGGACGTGCGTCCGCACGCCAAGATCGGGACGATAGAGTTGAGGGTGCTCGACTCCCAGACCAGCCTGAAGGACACGATGGCCCTCACCGCCCTGACCCAGTGCCTGGTGGCCGAGGTGCTCGAGGAGGTCGGCCCTCACGAACCCTACAACAGGCACCTGGCGATAGAGAACAAGTTTCGCGCCTCCAGATACGGTATGGACGCGGTGTTCTATGATGCCCACGGCAAGACCACGGTCCCTGCCAGGGACCTCGCCCGTACCCTCGTCGAGCGGCTGAAGCCCCACGCGCAGGACCTGGGCTGCGAGGGCGAGCTCGAAGGCGTCCTCGAGATAGTAGCGGGCGGAACGGGCAGCCAGCGCCAGCGGGAGGTCTACAAAGAGAGCGGCAACTTCCTCGACGTGGTCGCCTTCCTTATAGAGGGTACCCGTCCCGCCCTCGCCGAAGAGCAAAGCTAGGTTTCAGGCTTCAGGAAGAAAAACCTGTAGCCTTATTCCTCGAAGCCAAGGCTCCAGGCGCGGTCCAGGTCGTAGTTGGAGTAAGCGCGGAAGGCGACCATGGTCTCGGTGCGGGCGACGCCTGGGACCTGGGCTATTCTCTCGGGTACGATCTCGGCGAGGCTCTCGAAGTCGGGGATACGGACCATGACGACGAGGTCGTAGGGGCCCGTGACCGAGTAAGCCTCGGTGACGCCATCTATTGCGAGCATGGCCTGGGCGGCTTCCTGGACGCGCTCCCGCTCCGTTCTGACGAGGACTATCGCCGTTACCATGCAGACTCCTTAAAGACCTCTCCAGAAAGGCCTGATGCCTGATACCTGCAACCTGAAGCCTTGCTGTGGGGAAGGCCTCGGGACTTCCCCACAGCGATCCTAGATCCCAAACGTCACCCTCCCTGTGAGGGTGTTATTGGCCTTACGCTGCTCGTACTCGATGGGTCCGACCTCGACGGTGGCCCTGGCGGTCTCGTCGAGTTCTCCGGGTATAAAGCCGCCGACCTCGACCGTCGCCACCTTCTTGGGTTCGATGCGCGCTATTGTCTTGCTTTCGGACTGGCGTTCGGCGCTCGTGTTGAGGATGACCTCGACCTCCACGCCCGTCTCGGGCACCTCGCCGCTGTTCCCGACGGTCACGGCGAAGGTAGGCTCGTCGGCCCCTGTCAAGACCACGTTCCCGTTCGCGTACAGTCGCTTGCCCGCGACCTCGACGGCCGTTACCTGCACCCCGTGCACGGCGTCCGGGTCGCTACTTGCGGTGCCTGATACGGGGGCCGCATCGAAACCGAGCGCCCCATAATCCATAAAGGATTGCGGCTCTTCGAGGTAGGCCTGATCGCTCGTCTGGCCGGCGGTCTCCAGGGAATGCTTGACGGCCGGGATGTAGTAGTTCGCGACGATGCCGTCGCTGGTCCTGTAGTCCTCCACCACCGTCGCGAGCTCCCCGGTAAACCCGTCCGCGTCCCCAGAAGCCGCCTGCACGAGCTCGTCCGTGGCCTGGGCTCTTATGCCTAGCGCCGTGACGACGTAGTGATGGGCGTCCTCGAACTCAGGGGGTATCTCCTCCTGCCTCAGAGCCTGTAGGTATTGCTGTTCGGTACGGTTGGCCGCCTGGGCGAGCGCCTCGTCATCCAGCCTGGCAGGTTCCCCTCCGGCGTTACCCAGGACGCCCTGGAGCTCCCCTCTGCCAGCGTTGGAGGAATCGCTCAAGAAGCTGTCCGCGCTGGTGACGTACTTGCGGACCTGGGTCGACTGCTGGTTTGCCACGCAGCCGCGGGCGACGAAGAAGATAAACCCGAAGACCACGACGAGGAGAAGGAGGGAGCCGACGAGGGTGAGCCAGGCAGGGAGCGTTCTCTGGCGGCGATCTTTCGGAGAGCTGCGTGGTCTCCTGGGACGGTGAGACTCGGGGGCGGCCCTGTGAGATCTACGCTCTATACGAAACCCCCAAGAACATATCGTGGGCGAGGGGGGACTCGAACCCCCACGGCCTCTCGGCCACTAGACCCTGAACCTAGCGCGTCTACCAATTCCGCCACTCGCCCGCAGGCCCTCTCCGGGAGACGTCCTGAACTGCGGGGATTGTACCAGCACGTCAGCATTTCAGCACGCTCAGGCTGACGCCTTCGCTTGTCAGCACGCCGCCTCGCTCCGCTCGGCGGCTCTCAGCACTTCAGCAACTCCTCCCGTAGCCTCGCCATGAGCGTCGTACCCGACTGCCGCTGGTAGCGGTTCGTCGTGCGCGGCAGGGTGAGGCCGAAACGGGAGAAGCTGACCTGCTGAAAGCGAGGCGAAGCCGAAGCGTGCTGAAAGTGGAAGCCGAAGGCTGGAACGTGCTGACAAGCTGCCGAAGGCAGCGTGCTGTCACCTGAAAGGCTATACAATAGCCTTTCAGGTGACAGAGACGCGCTACATCGAAGGACAGGGACGCTACGCGCTGGCCGAGATGGTCGGGCGCGGCGGCTTCGCGACCGTGTGGCGCGCCCGTTCTCTCAAAGGCTCCCTCAGGGGCAAGGATGTGGCCGTCAAGGTCATCCCCGTCTACAGCGCCGGCGAGCGCTCGCGCGCCCTACGGGAGGGCCAGATCGCCGAAGGGCTCAGGCACAATAACATAGTAGAGACGCTCGAGGTCATCCCAGGCGACCATGAGATCTACCTCGTAACGGAGTACGTGCGGGGGATGCCGCTCGACGAGGCGGCCAAAGGCTACGACGTCGAAGAGCTCGTAGACTCCCTGTCCCAGGTCCTCGAAGCCTTGGTCTACGCCCATGGACAGGGGATAATCCACCGCGATATAAAGCCGCAGAACGCGCTCGTCGAGGCCCGCGGGCTGGTGAAGCTCACGGACTTCGGGGTCGCCTTCAGGGCCGGGGATACCCGCCTTACGCGCGTCGGCTTCGCCGTAGGCACGCCCGGCTACATCGCGCCGGAGATCCTGGACGGCGCCGACCCGACCGCGCTGACGGACATCTACGCCGTCGGCGCGACGGCCCGCACCCTGCTCGCCCACCAGCCCTACGAGCCGCCCCCGCGCCTCAAGGAGTTCGTGGACCGTACCACCTCGCCCAACCCGGCCCACCGCCCGCAGAGCGCGTGGGCCGCCGTCAAGCTCCTCACTGGCAGGAGGGCCCCGGCGGGCAGTATCTCGCCCGCCGGGCGAAAGGCGCCAGAGAGGCTCTCCGGGGGCTTCAAAGAAGGGACGCTGCGTATCATCAACGGCCTTGCGGCCGGCTGGCTCGGATATCTCCTCGCGGCCCAGATCCTTGCGGACGGGGCGCAGGCGCTTGGGATCGCCGCCGGCCTCGGCGTACTGGCCTACCTGCTGCCGCGCCTCGGCGCCCTCGGGGTCATAGTCGCGCTCGCCGTGTTGCTGATAAGGAGCCAGGCCGGCCTCGGGTTCTCCGCGCTCGTGCCAGTCCTCGGGGGCGTGTGGGTGATGGGCGCCGGTTCGGCCAATGGTGATGTGAGAAGGCTACCGCTAGGGCCTGCGCTCGCCGTGCCGCTGGCCCTCCTCGTCGGGCTAGGGACGCTCTTTGGGACCACCCTGGCGGCAGGACTGCCGCTACTCTTCGGCGCGCTGATGCGGCCCGTCGGGGCGACCCTTTCGGCGGCGGCCGGGGCCTTTACCTTGATCTGCTACGACCTCACGGTGCGCAACGGCTTCTTCGCCGACGGCCCCTACGCCGAGCTGCCCTTCTCGGGGGCGAGGCTCGACGTCTTGCCGATTACACTTGGAGTCGGCGACCTGCTCGATTATTCCCAGGGGTACCTGGATTATTTCCCCAAACTGCCGCTCTTGATCTTGCTGTGGGCGGCCATGGCAGGTGTCATCTCGCTCGCCGAGTGGGCAGGCAAGTGGGTGATAGGTCTGACGGTCGCGGTAGTCGGGGGAGCCCTGGGGTACGCGCTACTCGTCTCCCCGGATGCCCCTCCCGGCACGCTCGCTTCGGATATGATTTCGCTCGGCCTCGCGGCTATAATATACGGGGTGCTCAGGTACCTCGCGTCGAGGGTTAGAGGGTAGGTCTCTTTGGGTTTTCTCAAACACATCGAAAAGCGGATGGAGTCGCTGGTAGAAGGCGTCTTCGGAAGGGCGTTCAGGCGGCAGATCCACCCCGTAGAGATCGCCAAGGGCCTTACCAAGCAGATGGATGAAGGCAGGATGGTTTCTATCTCGCGCACCTACGCCCCGAACGACTTCACGGTTCACCTCTCCAAAGAGGATACGGAGTCCATCAGGGCCTACCAGGCGTCGCTCAGGGACGAGCTGATCCAGTACGCCTCGACCCACGCCGAGAACAAGAACTACCACCTCATGACCCCCCCAAGGATACGCTTCGAGACCGAGGACACACTCCGCTTCGGTGAGTTCGGCGTCACCGCCAAGCTTACGGGCGGCGACGGTCCCCGCGAGAAGGGTGCCCCGCAGGACACCTCGGGCCAGACCCGCATCTTCCGCACCGAAGAGTCGCCCGGCGGTGAGATAGAGGAGGGCACCGCAGCGATCTCTGCCGACGAGGCCAGACGCCACGGTCTGGCGCAGGAGATAGTCGAGGTCGTTCTCGGGGATCAGAAGCACAAGTTGGAAGGACGCGGCCCCTGGGCCGTAGGCCGCTCGCAAGAGAACCACATCGTGATAAACGATCCGAACGTGTCGAGAAAGCACGCCAGGATCTCACGCGCCGACGACGGCTTTGTCGTCGAGGACCTTGATTCGACGAACGGCACCCTGCTAGACGGCGTCCCGATAGACCGCGAAAGGATCGAAGGCGGCGACGAGTTGACCTTCGGCCAGAGTACGGCCCGCTTCATCCGCCGCATAGACTCTCCGGGCGAGGAGTCCGGCGGGAGACGTTAGGGGATGCTCGAGCTCCAGGTGCCGCTGCTTGCGGCGAAGGCTCTGCTCTTGCTGTTGCTCTTCGCCTTTATCTACGCTGTAATGAGCCGGAGCATCGGGGACCTGCGGAAGATAGCGGACGATGAGCCCTACGTGCCAGGCCGGGGCCAAAACGGACGCGGGAAGTACGCCCGCCGGGGCTCCGCCTCGGGGGTTCCTGGGCTTGTAGTCGAGGATTCGGAGATCCTCGCCCCCGAGACTCGCTTCGAGCTCGAGGACGGCGAGACCAGCATGGGGCGCTCGTCGGGCAGCACCATCGTCCTGAGGAGCGACGACTACGCCTCGGGGCGCCACGCCCAGCTCACCAAGCACGGGGGATTGCTCTACGTCGAGGACCTCGGCTCGACGAACGGGACTTTCGTGAACGGGCGCAAGACCGTGGGTGCTACGCCGCTCAGGAACGGGGACACCGTCAGGGTCGGCTCGACCACCTTCAGGTACGAGGAATAGGACCTTGCCTTTCCTCGAGTTGCAGCCGTTCGGCGTCACCGACACCGGCAAGGTCCGCCAGAACAACGAGGACGCCCTGCTCGTCGGCGACGGCGAGGACGAGACGCTCTTCGTCGTCGCCGACGGCATAGGCGGCTTCGAGGCCGGGGAGGTCGCGAGCTCCCTCGCCGTAGACGTGCTCAAAGATCTCCAGCCGGACGAACCCTTCAAAGCGGCCATAGGAGAGGCGAACCGCAGGATAGTGGCCGCAGGACGCGGCGACGAGAAGCTCTCGGGGATGGGTACCACCGTGGTCGCCATAAGGTTCGGTGGGACACAGGGAGAGCCTGTGGCCGAGGTGGCGCACGTCGGTGATTCGAGGGCCTACCTCATGCGTGGCGGCGACATGAACCCGATAACGGAGGACCACTCACTCGTCGCCGAGCTTGTGCGTAGCGGCGACCTGACCAGGGATCAGGCAGCGGAGCATCCCCAGAAGAACCTCATCACCCGCGCCCTTGGCGCGGGTGATGAGGTCGACGTCGACACAACCGTACTGCCCATAGAGGCCGGCGACCGAATCCTGCTCTGTTCGGACGGGCTCTCGGACTTGGTCTCTGAGGCCGGGATCTCGGAGATTCTGGCCGAGTCCCCGAACGACCCCGAGAGGGCGGCGCGCGGCTTGCTCTCCGCTGCTCTAGATGCCGGCGGCAACGATAACATCACCGTCGTCGTCGTCGACGTAAAGGAGCAGCCCGCGCGCGAGGCGGACGTAAGAGAGAGGCGCGAGAGACGCTCCGGCGGCACCAGCGAGATGCTCGCCCTTGGGCCCACAGGGCAAGTCATCACGCCACCCACGGGCAAGGGCGACAAGAGCCGCCCTCGACGGTCTACCAGGGCCGCGCGCCGGAAGCGTCCCCGTGGCTTCCTGAAGGCACTTGGAAAGTTCGTGCGGGGGCTTGCGATTATTCTGGTCCTCATCGCCGCCCTGACGCCGGTTTACCTCTGGGGGTCGAGCAGGTACTTCTTCGAGTTCGATGAGGGGGCGGTGGTGGCCTACCAGGGTCTGCCCTACGCTCCCCTAGGCATCGAGCTCAATCAGGAGTGGCGCAGGCCTGGCCTCACCCAGTCGGAGATCAAAGAACCCTACCAGAAGCCCATAGAGAACCACAAACTCTACACCAGGGACCAGGCAGAGCAGGTCCTCGAGGACCTGGGTAGCTAGGGTGACCCAACGCGCCTTCACGCCCATGATCCTGGCACTGCTCGTGACCACTTTGGGTTTCGCGACCCTCATCTTCGTCCAGGAGGCGGCGAGCCCGCCCCTCGTCTACGGCGCGTACTACGCGGGAACCCTCTTCGTGCTCTACCTCGGGGTGAGGCTTCTCTTGCCCCACTCCGACGTGCTTCTTTTGCCGATAGTCACGCTGTTGACAGGGCTAGGGCTCGTCATGATCTTCCGCCTGACATATAACGTGGAGGGGGCGCAGAAGCTCGCGTTGACGCAGGCGGTCTGGATCCTCATAGGGAGCGGTGCCATGTTCTTGCTCGTGCTGTTCTTCCGCAACTATGACCGCATCTTCGACTACAAGTACCTGCTCGCCATCGCGGCGGTCTTCCTGATCGCCTCGACGTTCACGCCTCTTGGCTACTCGGTCAACGGGGCGCGGCTCTGGGTTGACCTCGGCCCGGTCAACTTCCAGCCCTCGGAGTTCGCCCGCATCGCCCTCGTGGTCTTCTTCGCCGGGTACCTGGCCGAGAAGCGAGACGTGATGGCAGCCACGAGCCGCAGCTTCCTCGGTGTCCAGCTTCCTGCGATAAAGTACTTCGGACCCGTCGCCCTCGTCTGGGCCGCCTCCTTAGGCCTCCTCGTCTTCGAGAAGGATCTCGGCTCGAGTCTGCTATTTTTCGCCGTTCCACTGCTGATGCTCTACGCCGCGACGGGCCGCACCGCCTACGTGCTGCTTGGGGGAATCCTCTTCACTCTAGGCTCCTTCGTGACCTTCCTGCTCTTCGAGCACGTGCAGTTGCGGGTGCAGAGCTGGCTGGACCCGTGGAGGGACCCTGACGGAACGGGATTCCAGATTCTCCAGAGCATCTTCAACATCGCGGACGGCGGACTGCTCGGTACGGGGCTGGGGGCAGGCTTCGCCCAGACTATCCCCGAGGTCGAGACGGACTTCGTCTTCTCCGCGATAGCCAGCGAGCTTGGCTTGCTGGGGGCCACGGCAGTCCTGCTTGCCTTCCTGGCTTTCATCTACAGGGGGACCAAGATCGCCTTGCTCGCAGAGGATGATGCATCCAAACTCCTGGCCTACGGGCTCACGGCGATGTTCGCCCTCCAGACCCTGATTATCGTGGGTGGGGTCACCAAGGCCATACCGCTCACGGGGATAACGCTGCCCTTCGTCTCCTACGGCGGCTCCTCCGTCGTTGGCAACTTCATACTTACGGGCCTCCTCCTGCTCGTCTCGGAGAGGGCGGGACGCCGCGAAGCCGCGGGGCTTGCGTACAGGGATGATCCGTGGAGGGTTCCATGAACGCCCACCTCAGGCGTACCTTCTACCTGTTCGTGGCAGGGTTCGTCGGACTCGTGGTGATGCTCGTGTACTGGCAGGTCTACTCGAGGGAAGCACTGGCCAACAACCCCGAGAACGGGTTTCAGACCCAGCGCAGCGTCTCCTCGCCGCGGGGTTTGATCCTGGCCGGCGACGGTGAAACGGTGCTCGCGAAGAGCGTCGAGCGCGGCACGCCGAGGGGGCCCGTCTACGACCGCATCTATCCCCTGGGCGAGCCGTTCGCGAGCGTGGTCGGCTATTGGAGCACCCGCTACGGGGCGACTGGCATAGAGATCGGCAACAACACGGACCTCTCCAGCATCGCAGGGGAGCCGGAGACCTTGGACGACCTGATCAACCGCGCCACAGGAGGCCCGCAACCGGGCAACAATGTGGTCCTTACCCTCGACCCTGGACTTCAGGAGCTCGCCTATCAGGAGATTTCCGCGAGCTCTACCGGCAGGGGCGCCGTGGTCGCCTTGAACCCCAAGACAGGGGAGATCCTCGCGATGGCCACCTCCCCCTCATTCGACCCCAACAACATCGACGAGAACTATCCCGATCTTGCCAGCGCCCAGGGCGCGCCCCTTATCAACCGCGCGACCCAGAGCCTCTACCCGCCCGGCTCGGTCTTCAAGGTGATAACGGCCGCCGCGGCGCTCGAGTCTGGGGTGAGCCCGCAGCAGACCTTCTTCGACAGCGGGACCTACGAGCTTCCCGGGTACACCGTCAACAACTTCGAGGGCAAGGACTACGGGGAGGTAACCTTCACCCGGGCGCTCGCCTACTCGATCAACGTGATCTTCGCGAAGATCGCGGTCGATATCGTGGGGGCTGAGCCTCTTACCGAGATGGCCCTGAACTTCGGCTTTGGGGACCCTTACGATGACTTCCCCCTACTCGTCTCGGGGAGCAGCGTCAACAGCCTCCCGCCCGAGCAGTGGACCACCGGCACCCTCGCGCAGACGGCCTTCGGCCAGGGCGAGGTGCAGTCCAACGCCTTCCAGATGGCGCTCGTCGCAGGGGCCATCGCCAACGACGGCGAGCTAATGGAGCCACGCATCGTGCGTGAGGTCCGCTCTCCCGACGGCATCATCCTCGACAAACCCACCCCAAGCGTCCGCCGGCAGGCGCTCCCCCAGAGTACGGCCAGCACCTTGAACGTGATGATGCAGGAGGTCGTCATCCAGGGAGGGTTTACCGAAGCCCAGATAGAAGGCATGAAGGTCGCTGGGAAGACGGGGACCGCCGAGTCGGGCAACGGGCTCCCGCACTCGTGGTGGATCACCTTCGCCCCAGCCGACGACCCGAAGATCGCCATGTGCGTGATGATAGAGAATGGCGGAAGGGCCGATAGGGGCGCAATGCCCCTGGCGGCCCGCCTGATGAAAGCCTACCTCGAGGACGGAGTCTGAACGTTGTCCGCACTCGCGTCTATAATCTAGGTCCGTGCAGCAGCTCGTAGACAATCGTTACCGTCTTCTGAGGTCGCTAGGCAGCGGTGGCATGGCCGACGTTTACCTGGCCCACGACGACATCCTCGATAGGGACGTGGCCCTGAAGGTGATGAGCAGCCGCTACGCCCGAGACGAGGAGTTCGTCGAGCGCTTCAAGCGTGAGGCCCAGAGCGCCGCAGCCCTCTCGCATCCGAACATCGTCTCTATCTTCGACAGGGGCGAGTCCGAGGACGGGACGTACTACATCGCGATGGAGTATCTACCCGGCGGCACCCTGAAAAACCGCATCCTCAAGCGCGGCGCGCTCCCCCCCCACACGGCGACGGCCGTGGCGCTCCAGATGGCCGAGGCCCTCAGGGCCGCGCACGAGCGCGACGTTATCCACCGCGACATAAAGCCCCACAACATCCTGATCACTGGGCTCGGGGACGTAAAGGTCACGGACTTCGGCATAGCCCGCGCGGCGGCGTCTTCGTCCATGACGAGGACGGGCCACATCCTTGGTACGGCCCACTACATCTCGCCCGAGCAGGCGATGGGCGAGCCGGTCGGTCCCGCGAGCGACCTCTACTCTCTGGGTGTCGTCCTCTACGAGATGCTCACGGGCGAGTTGCCCTTCGACGCGGATACCCCTTTGGGGATCGCCATGAAGCACGTCAACGGGCATCTGCGTCAGCCCAGGGACCTCAACCCTTCCGTGCCAGACGGCATAAACGCCATAACGCTCAGGCTGCTCGCCAAGGACCCCGAGGACCGCTACGCGAGCGACTCGGAGCTCATAGAAGACCTCGAGCGCGTCTCCGCCGGCCTCGATCCCTCAGGCGCCACGACGGAGATGATGCCCCACGCCATCGCGGCGACCACGCGCATCAACCCCCTACCGCCCCCGCAAAGGATGCACCGTAACAAGAAGCGGCGTAGGAGGGCGGCGCCTCTGCTGCTCGCCCTCCTCGCGCTCCTGGTCCTCGCCTCACTCGCCTGGGTCGGTTACACCCTTCTGGACCGGCAGGCAGGCAACGAGGCGCCGCAGATAGGCGTACCCAACCTGGTCGGCATGAGCCTGGATGGCGCCAGAGACGAGGTCGGGGACGATTTCGATATAGAGGTCGCAAATAGCGTCTCCGGCGAGAGGCCCGTCGACACCATACTCGGCCAGAATCCCAGCACTGGAAAAGCCGAGAAAGGCTCGACGATCTCGGTCGACGTCGTCGGGACGCGGGTGTCGGACGTGCCTGACGTAGTTGGGTCGGGGAGCGCGGAGGCGGAGCGGGAGCTGAGGGCCGCAGGCTTCGAGGTCGGGGTCGACCAGCGGGAGAGCTCCTTCGATGACCAGGACCAGGTCGTGGGTCAGGACCCGTCGGGCGGTAATCTGACGGAGGTGGGATCAGGTGTGACCATCACCATCGGAACCGGCCCTTCGAGCGTGCCGGTTCCGCGGCTGTACGGGGACACCCCGGCGCAAGCGGAGTCGGTACTGCAGGGAGCTGGCCTGAGGTTGGGCACCCAGACCCGGGACTACAACACTGACGTTGCAGAGGGCAGCATCTTCTTCCAGAACCCCTCAGGAGGGGAGAACGTGGAGCCCGGGAGCGCGGTCGACGTTATCGTCAGCCTTGGCCCCGAGCAGGTCGAGGTCCCTGAGGTCTACGGGCTGAGCGTGGCGGCGGCACAGACGGCGCTGTCTAATGCCGGGCTGAACTCTACCGCCATCGAGGTGGAGGGTGACGAGGCGGCAGGCACCGCGCTCTCGACGGACCCAGGGGTCGGCTCGATGCTTGACCCAGGCTCTACCGTGAGCCTCTACTACAGCGCAGGTCCCCCTCCCGTAACAACGGCGACGCCGGACGCCTCAACGTCGCCCGACGCTTCGTCCAATCCCGAACCAGAGCCACGCCCCGATCAGGGGGGCCAGGGCGGAGGGAACACCGACGCGCAACCCGCCGACGACCGACCGGCCGATAGACCGGAGCGCGACACCAACCCTCAGGACACCAGCCCTCAGGAGAACACTAGCCCTCAGGGTAACGGTGGACCGGACAACACTGGTGAGGGCAGCAGTGGTGCGGGCAACGGCACCCAGAACAACAGTGGATCAGGTAACGGCGCAGGGTTGGGCACGACGAACGAGAGCCAGGGGTCAGGAAGCCAAGAGTAAGATCTAGAGGAGTTCCCGCCTTACGTAGTCTCTGAGGGACCCTGCGGGCGTCTCCACGGGAGGATCTACCTCAACGAAGCTGTGGCGTCCGACGGCGTTCTCGAAGAGCCAGTCCTCCTCGACGGTCTTGGAGCGCCCGAGATCGTAGCCGGTCTCGAAGTAGACCGTGCGTAGGCCGCCCGACGGCAGTTCGACCACAAGGATGGGGTACTCTCCGGGAGAGTTCGCCCTGATCCTGACTCTCTCTTGTGCCCGGTCGCCTTCCATACCTGAAGTCTATAGGAGATCAGCACGCGAGAGAAGCCGGCGGGGGCGGAGAAGAGCCGTGATAAAATCATGGGAGCATGAAGACACCATTTGACATTCATATTCGTGGAGGGAGTCGCCGTGTCAGATCCCATACCCAAAGACGGAGGAACTGAGGCCGGATCCTCAGAGGAAATCGTCGATGAACCCCTGCTTGACAGGCTGCCGCCCGCGGATCTGCCTGAGGAGTTGCTCCTGCGACGTCTCGGGAGGCTCGACACCAGGCGCGCGCTCGCTGAGATCTGCAGGAACGTTCCTGGCCTCGAAGAGATTCTTCTTCCAAGGGGCATACAGGCCGACGCCCTGACGCGCAAGTCAGGCGGTGGCGTTCCCCTCCTCCGGGGCATCGCGCGCAGGATCTCCCACGACGCGGCTGCCTGGGGGGCGTTCCGGACAGCCATCCAGGAGCAGATCCCACCCGAAACCTTCGAAGCCTTGGAAGTCTTCTCCCCGGAGAACCTGGAGGAACTCAAGCAGGCCCACACCACGGAGGGCCTGCTTCTGGCCGCCCTCAGCGCGGAAGAGGAGCCAGAAGATGGCGTCGTCGGGGTGCTCGTGGACGCCTGGCGGGAGGAGAGAGGCGAGGCCGAGAAACGGGCTTCCAAGGATGCGCGTGTCAGGGACCTCGAATCCGACCTGAAGCGCCTAAAGCAGGACAACGAGCGGCTCTCTTTCGGATACAGGGCCGCTAAAGAGAGGGCCTCAGCCCTCGCCGAAGAGGTCGAGGTCCTGACCGGCGAACGCACGGACACCTCCGAACTAGTCAGGAAGGCGGAGGAGCGGGCGGCCTCGGCGTTGGACCTGCGGGGCCAGCTCGACGAGCGCATCGAGAACCTCGAAAGGCGCGGCGCCCAGCTCGAGAAGGCACTCGAAGGCGAGCGCTCGGCCTACTCCAGGGCGGCCGAGCGCGTCGATGAGCTGCACGAGGAGCTCGGGCGCGTGGTCGAGGAGCGTGACAGGATAAGGAACGCCCTGCAAGATGCCCGCTTTACCGACAGAGGCTTCGGAGAGCTCCTGGTGCGGGCCATAAAGAACGAGGTCGCGACCCTGCCCACTTCGCTAGAAAGCACCGCGCAGGCCGCCCGCCTGATGGAGTTCATGGGTAAGGTGCTCCAAGCGCACGCCGACCTGCGCAGCCCCGGAGAACAGGGCCGCAGGACCTCGGAGGAAGATCCCGACGACAAGGACCCTTCTCCAGCGAGCCGGCGAGGGAAAGCTGATGGGCCCGCTGGCAGCGCCACGCTCCCAAGGGTCGACGGCTACGCCAGGCCGAGGCCGACGCTTTCCTTTCGCGCCCTGGGAGGAGCGGGAGAGGTGGGTGGCAGCAGCCACCTCCTCGACTTCGGCAAGACGAGGATACTGGTCGACGCCGGGATCAAACCCGACGGACGCGGCCCAATAACGCCCGACTTCGGCGGGCTTGATGGGCTCGACGCGGCCGTCATAACTCATGCGCACCTCGACCATTGCGGGGCGCTGCCCCTGCTGGTGCGAGACCGGCCAAAGATGCCGATCTACTGTACACCCCCTTCGGCGAAGCTCATAGTCAGTGCCCTAAACGACCACGCCGCGATGGGCGGCGGGCTGCCCGGTGGCGCACCCATCCATGAGGTCCGAAAGCGGCTGGTCCCCGTACCCTTCGGCAAGCCACTCGATATCGGGGGGGTCAAGGTCACGCTGAACGAGAGCGGCCATATCCTGGGGGCCGCGAGCGTCCTCTTCTCCTCGGGACCGGCGACCGTCTTCCACACCGGCGATATCTGTATGGAAGACCACTTCTCGATCCCCTCGGCCCGGCTTCCCGAGGTCAGGGATATAGACCTCCTCATCATGGAGGCGACCCTGGCCGACCAGAAGCCCCAACCGTTCTCGGAGTCGATCAGAACCATGGTCGAGGTCATAAACGACACGACGCTGGAGCGGGGCGGTACGGTCTTGATCCCGACCTACGCCCTCGGGCAGGCACAGGAGATCATCCTCGGCATCAAGCACTACGGCAAGGAGTACGGCCTCGACAGGGACGTCTTTATCTACGTCGACGGCTCCGTGGTGACGACCTCGGAGAGGCTCTACGCCGAGCAGCTCGGGTATATGAAGCCCTACCTCCAGCACAGCGACCCGCGGGAGATCTTCTTCTCCGAGAACATCAGGGCCGTCGCGAACGACGACGGGGCGCGCGAGCGTATTCTTTCGAACCCCTGTGCCATTATCGCCTCGCCAGTAACGATGCAGGGCGGGGCTAGCGCTTTCTACCGCAGGAGACTGGAGAAGAGTTCGGAGAACGCCGTTATTCTGCCCTCCAATGCCGCCTCATCATACGGTACGCACCGCGCCGAAGGCGAGGAAGAGCAGTGGAGGGTCGAGCGGGTCAGCTTCGCCGCGCACTGCACCCAGGACGAGTTGCTCGGCATAACCGAGCAACTAAAGCCACGTCAGATCATCCTGATCCACGGCTCCAGGCGCCGTATAAGCGATCTGGCCTTCAGGCTCGCCCCGAACCACAAGATCCACACCCCCACCGTCGGCGAGACCGTCCGCACCGTGCTCTAGAGCGATCGGCAGAAGCTCTTGAGCTTCTGCCGATCGCGCATGTCAGCACGCCGCCCTGCGGGTGGCTCGTCAGCCGGTCAGCCAGGGCTCGTGCACGCGAAAGCTGAAGGGCTGACCAAGCTTCTCTAATCCTTCGCCCAGGCTCTGAGCACGCGGTCGGCGAGGCCGGGGAAGAGCGTTACGCCGGTGATGAAGAGCCGATCCGGTAGCGTCACGTAGACGTCGCGGGGCCCTCTTTCGGCAGCGTCGGCTATCTTCTGTGCGACCTTATCCGGCGTAACGCCCTTCGGGCGCCAGCCGCGCTTCTCGTCCCTGGTACGCCTCGAGTTCTCCCTGAAGGACGTGCTGGTCGTGCCTGGATAGACGCTGGTGACGGTGACACCCCTGTCGGCAACCTCCACCCTGAGCGCATCAGAGAGCGCAGTGAGGGCTGACTTGCTCGCGCAGTAGGCGCCGACCTTGGGGATCGCGCGCCTGCCGACCACGGATGAGACATTGATTATGCGTCCCCCCTCCCCCATGTGCGGCAAGGCGGACTGGATGCAGTTCAGCGGGCCTATGGCGTTGACCTCGAATACGTGCCGCACGTCCTCGGGTCGCACCTCGGCGATCCTCCCCGAGAGTCCCAGACCGGCGTTGTTGACCAGCACGTCCAGGGAACCGAACTCTCCCACGGCCCGTCCGACCATCGCCTCGACGGAGCCCCTGTCCGAAACGTCGGTCTCGACGGCCAGGGCCAGGCCGCCAGTGGCCGAGATCTCACGCCTCAGGACTTCGAGCTTGTCCATGGCCCTGGAGGCGAGCACGACCGAAGCGCCGCGCGACGCCAACTCCCTGGCCGTCGCCTCGCCGATCCCGCCCGAAGCTCCGGTGACGACCGCCACCTTGCCTCTCAGTGCTCGCTCCATGTGATGACTAAAGACTATCTACAAGGCGAGCGAAGCTTCTTCGGCCCAGGAAGCAGCCCTCACCAGGACGGACGCCAGGGCGGGAAAACGGACGGGTCCTGGTGCCGCAAGGAGATGTCGTAGAGCTCGCGGAATATCTCCATGACCTCCTCCTTGCGACGCTCCTCGCGGGCGGTCAGACTCTGCGATCGCTTCAGATTCTCAAGCCAGCGCAGGCTCTGTGTCTTGCTGACCACTATCTTCCATCCTTCCGTTTCTGGCGGTCCATCTCTCCTCTTGATGTGCTTATGTCCCCATCGACGGGGGCACGTATAGTAGCACGGCGCTTCGCGCCTCTCAGCACGCTCAGGCTTCGCCAGGCGGCTTGTCAGCATTTCAGCTAGTTGTTCCGTAGCCTCGCCGAGAGTGTAGGAACCCGACCGCCGCTGGTAGCGGTTCGTCGTGTGCGGCAGGGCGGGGCCGGAACGGAAGAAGCTGACCTGCTAACAAGCGAGGCCGCAGGCCGAAGCGTGCTGACAAGGCGGCGCAGCCGCCGGGCTGACAAGCGAAGCCCGAAGGGCGTAGCGTGCTGGGAGGCCGCAAGGCCGACCCTAGCGGCCGTTGATGAGTCGTGTGGCTTCCTTACGGTCGCCCACGCCGAGAACCTTATAGGTAGCGCGCAGGTGTTGCTTTACCGTCGACTCCGAGAGAAAGAGGTGCTTGGCGATCTGTGCGTTGCTGAGTCCCTGGGCGACGAGCTGCAGAATCTCCCTCTGGCGGGCGGTCAGATCGTCGAGGTCCGTGGGGTCATCGTTCGCTATGAGGTACTCGAGTAGCTTCCTGGGGGCGACGATCTCGCCTTCGACGGCCACTTCCACGGCGCGGGCTATCTGGTCCAATTCCATCCCCCCGTGGATGAAACCTCTGGCTCCATGGCGCAGGGCGGCACGGGCGAGCGGCAGATCTACGTGCAGGCTGAAGGCCAGGATGGAGATATCGGGGTCGACCCCCCGGATGCGTTCTATGCCCTCAGAGATGCCCTCGGTGCCACCCGTGTCGAATACAGCGCAACAGGGAACTTCCGCGTCCGTAGGGACCGTCTTTCCAACGTGTAACCGCGCCCGCATTTTCAGGGCCTCCCCGAGGCCGGCGGCCACAACGGGATACGGACAATCTATCCACACAAGCCCCAAACTCTCGCCGCCTACCAATGTCGCCTCTCTCTGCAGAGAATCGTGCAAGGCCGTATACCCGGGTCGAGACCGACTACGATACTGATCGCATCTTACCAGAGAATATCCTGGTACTAATACTACGGGTTAGCCCCCGTCCTGGCTCGCTCCGGTATGAGCACGACTCCTGATCTGAACCACGCGTATACTAGCTGCGTGGCAAGCCTACTCGTCGGGATAACGGGCGGCATCGCGGCGTACAAGGCGCCGGGGATGATCCGGCGCCTCAGAGAGGCAGGAAACGAGGTCGAGGTCGTCGCAACAGAAGCGGCCTTCCGCTTTATTCCTGAAGAGACGCTCTCCGTCGCAGCCGGCGCCCGCGTCCACACGGACGTGACCTGGTGGGAGCGTTCTGGCCGTGTCGAGCACGTCTCCCTCGCCCGCTGGGCAGACCTCGTTCTCGTCGCCCCGGCGACCGCGGACTCGATGGCGCGGGCCGCCATCGGGCTAGGGGACGACCTGCTCTCGGCCACTATCCTGGCCGGTGCGAAGAGGGTCCTCTGGGCCCCGGCGATGAACCCTGAGATGTGGAGCAGCCCCGCCGCCGTACGCAACGTCGAGACCCTGAAAAGCTGGGGCCACCGCTTCGTCGGACCTGCGGAGGGCCTCATGGCGTCGGCGGACGAGGAGCCTGGGGTCGGACGGCTCGCGGAAGAGGTGGATATTCTGGCGGCGGTCGAGGAGTCGCTCGCAAGTTTGCAAAGTGGTTGAAACCTCTTTGCAAGCATTTCAGCATCTCAGCTTTTCGCTTTAGGCCTTTCGCAGGTAGTCTTTCAGGGCCTGTTCGGTGCTGGGGAAGGCCATCTCCGGCCACGGGAGGCGGTCTTTGCGGAAGCTCTTCACATCCATCGTCTCGTCGAGGGGAACCGGCTCTCCCCGGACGGCCCTGGCGGCGAAGACGGCGATGGCCGGAACCTGTCCCTCGTACGAGTACAGACCAACGATGCCCGTAACTTCGATCTTTACGCCGGTCTCCTCTAGAGCCTCTCGTTCGGCGGCAACCTCGGCAACTTCTCCCCGCTCCACAAAGCCACCGGGGAACGTCCACTTGCCGTAGCCCGGCTCGATGGAGCGCTGTATCAGAACGATCCCGCCGTCGAGTTCGAAGAGCGCGCCCGCAACCAGCTTCGGTCCCAGATAGAAAACAAAGCCACAGTCGTCGCACACCAGCCGCTCCGGCTCGCCCTCCTTGAGCGTACGGGTATCGAGGCAGCCGGCACACCGGGGACAGAATCTATACTCCAATACTAACGCCTGTTCTTGCTTTCAAGGGCTGCTCGTATCTTTCCAGCGATCTCGTCCAGTTCTTCCCGGCTCGGCCGCGCGCTCCAGTCCGCGTCTATCTTGAACGGATCTCCCGCGAAGCGCGGGAAGACGTGCATGTGAACATGCCCTACTTCCTGAAAAGCGACCTCACCATCGGCAAGAAACAAGTTGATGCCCTCGCACCTGATACCGGACTCCCGGATTGCTCTGGCTACGCGCATCGTGATCCTAAATAGATGTGCACCAGTCTCTTCGTCCAAGTCGTGTAGGTAGACAAAGCGCTCTTTGGGGATAACGAGAACGTGTCCCGGGTTAACCAGACCAATTGTCATGAACGCCATGACGGTGTCGTCCTCATGGACGACGCTCGTGGGTGCCCGACCGGCAACGATGTCACTGCATATGTCATAGTCCATCGCCATTGGTTTCTAGGCTACCAAACGTCGGAGATTCTTACGTGTAACGGGCTACTTCCGGCGTGCTAAAATACCCGCCCACGCGGACGTAGCTCAGTTGGTAGAGCGCCAGCTTCCCAAGCTGGAGGTCGCGGGTTCGAAGCCCGTCGTCCGCTCTGTTATAGCATTTCAGCATGTCAGCACGCTCCGGCTCCTTGCCCGGCCGCACGAGGGACCACTGCCAGCAGCGGCGCTACGGGACAACTTGCTGAAGTGCTGAGAGCCGCCGACCGGAGGCGAAGCCTGAGCGTGCTGAGTTGCTGACTAGCTTCCTCTTATCTTGCGCATCAGCCACTTTGCCGGGTCGTAGTACTCGTCGGCGACACGCTCCTTGAGGGGGATGATGGAGTTGTCGGTGATGTGGATATCGACCGGGCATACCTCGGTGCAGCACTTGGTTATGTTGCAGAACCCGAGGCCGTTGTCCTCCTTGAGGTCGGCCAGCCGGTCGGCTTCGTCCATCGGGTGCATCTCCAGCCACTGGTTTCTGACGAAGAAGCGCGGTCCCGCGAACTCGGGGTGCTTGTGGTGGGTCCTCAAGACGTGGCAGACGTCCTGGCACATAAAGCACTCGATGCACTTCTTCGGTTCGTAGAGGCGCTCGACATCCTCCTCGTACATGGTGAAGGGCGCCTGCTCGCTGCTCTGGAAAGGTTTGATGCCTTTGGACACCTCGTAGTTCCAGGATACGTCGGAGACCAGATCCTTTATGACGGGGAAGGCCCGCATGGGACCTACGTGTATCTCTCCCCCATCGTATTCCTCGACGCGCGTCTTGCAGAGCAGCTTGGGCCTGCCGTTGATCTCCGCGCTGCACGAGCCGCAGTGGGCCGCCTTGCAGTTCCAGCGCACCGCCAGGTCGGGGGCCTGCTGGGCCTGTATCGCCAGTACGGCGTCGAGGACGACCATGCCCTCGACCAGCGGTATCTCGTACCCGATCTCCTCCCCGCCTTCCGCGTCGCCGCGGAAGATCTTCAGCTTCGCCATCTTGCCACTCTTGCCAAGATCCTCGTCCGGTACAGGGGAGTGGGCCTTCGAGGTCACTCCCCCAGGGTTGTTGCCGTTGCCTTCGCTCATGCCTTCGCCTTCGCCTCCTCCACAAGCGACGCCAGGTGCTCGGGCATCGGCGGTATCTCGCGCCGCTCGATGCCGACCTCGCCCTGCCCGTCCTTCGTAACAATAAAGTTGATCTTCCCGAGCTCCTCGTCGGGACCGTCGAAGTCCAGTCTCCACTGCGCCCCGCGGCGCTCCTTGCGCTCCAGGGCCGTCCTTATGATGATCTCCGAGATCTGTACCAGGTAACGCACGTCCTGGGCCGTGTGCCAGCCAGGATTGAAGAGCCGCGATCCTGGAACGCTTATCTGGGGCAGCCGGTCCTTGAGCGCGAGTATCTTGCCGAGACCTTCTTTCAAGGAGTCTCCGTCGCGCATCAGGTTCGCATGCTCCATCATCACCTCCTGGAGCTCCTGCTGGATCAGGTATGGGCTCTCGCCTTCTTCCTTCTTCTCCAGAGGCTCGAGCACACGCCCTATCTCGTGCAGCACCTCACCCTCGTCTATCTCCGCCGAATGCACGCTCTCCTCGATATAGGCCGCTGCGCCCTCGCCGGCGCGGCGTCCGAAGACGAGCAGGTCGGAGAGCGAGTTGCCCCCGAGGCGGTTCGCGCCGTGCAAACCCCCGGCGACCTCGCCGGCGGCGAAGAGCCCAGGAACGCTGGAGGCGGCACTCTCAGGGTCGATTTTGATCCCGCCCATCGTGTAGTGGACGGTCGGGAATACCTCCATCGGCTCGCTGGAGATGTCTATGTCGGCGAGCTTGAGAAACTGCTCGTACATGGTCGGCAGCTTCTTCATGATCCCGTCGTAGCCGAGGTGCGTGATATCCAGGTAGACGCCGCCGTGCTCGCTGCCGCGGCCCTCCTGTACCTCCGTGTAGTTCGCCCGGGCCACCACGTCGCGCGTGGAGAGCTCCATCTTCTCGGGGTCGTAGTTCTCCATGTAACGCTGGCCCTCGGAGTTGCGGAGCAATCCCCCCTCGCCGCGCACACCCTCGGTGACGAGCAGCCCGCGCACGCCGGGAGGCCACACCATCCCGGTCGGATGGAACTGCATCATCTCCATGTCCACCAGCTCGGCCCCGGCATCGTAACCGAGGACCACGCCGTCCCCCGTCCCCTCCCAGGAGTTGGAGGTGACCTTGAAGATGCGTCCCCACCCGCCGGTCGCCATGACGACCGCCTTGGCCTTGAAGTGAACGAACTTGCCGTTCTCGCGCGTGTAGGCCAGGGCGCCGACGACCCGCCCTTCCTTCTTGAAGAGCCTGGTGACAGTCGTCTCCATGTAGACCTTAGCGTCTGTGGCGAGGACCTTCTCCTGCATCGTCCGGATCAGCTCCAGGCCCGTACGGTCCCCGACGTGGCAGAGCCGCCTGTAGGTATGCCCGCCGAAGGGGCGCTGTGAGATCTTACCTTCCGGCGTCCTGTTGAAGAGAGCGCCCCACTGCTCGAGCTCGTAGACCCGGTCAGGGGCCTCTTTGGTGAAGGTCTCGACCATCTTCCAATCGTTGAGGAACTTGCCGCTCCTCATGGTGTCGATAAAGTGCTGCCGCCAGGAGTCGTCGGGGTCGACGTTCCCGACAGACGCCGCGATGCCGCCCTCGGCCATGACGGTGTGGGCCTTGCCGAGCAAACTTTTCGTGACGATACCGACCGAGAGGCCGTGCTCGGCCGCGGCGACAGCGGCCCTGAGACCAGCTCCTCCGGCACCGATGATCAGGACGTCGTGCTCGCGCGTCTCGTATCCCTCACGGTGTCCGTCTCTCTGCAACTCCACCACCTACCCTAGAATCGTCAGGTCGGGTATGACGCCTGCCTGAATGAGCCTGAAATATATGTCCGTGAGCAGCACCGAGAAGAGGCTGAACCACGCCCATTGCGGATGCTGCAGATTCAGCCTGCTGACGCCGTTATACAGCTTGCGCCTGGTGTTGCCCCCCCTGACGCACGTGTAGCAATCCTTGTTGCCCCCGATGATGTGCCGCAGCGAGTGGCACGAGAGGCTGTAGGTGGAGAGCAAAACCACGTTGGCCAGCCAGATGATCGAACCTACCTTCACCCCGAACGAACCCCCTGGAAAGAAGGTCAGAACCGTGTCGTACCAAAGAAAAGCAAGCACCACAAAGGAGGCGTACAGAAAATACCTGTGGACATTGTTCAGCACGAACACAGCCCTCTCGCCCCTGTAGTTTTCGGCCTTGCGCGGCTCTCTCTCCTGTGCCCCCGCCTGGCAGGCAGGCGGGTCCCAGAAGAAAGCTCTGTAGTACGCCTTGCGGTAGTAATAGCACGTTGCCCGGAAACCCAGGGGCATCCAGATTATGAACATCGGCGCCGTTATGAAATCAGGCATCCAGTCAGGATGCGGGATCGGCGGCGAGTAGAAAGGAGAGAGATACTCCTTGTACTCGCCGGGCAGAAAAGACACGATGGCGAACGAGTAAAGACCGAAAACACTCAAAACGATCACAACAGATACCGGCTCGACCCACCAAGGCAACCTCCTCCAGGCGGCGGCTATACTCGACAAGCTCGTTCTCCCATCTAGATGCTTGTAACGTTTTGTAACTAAAAGCGTTTGCTACGCCCGGGCAGTATAGAGGATCGCATAGAGGCTCGTTGTGAATCCGTTCCACGATGCACATAGGTGTGCGAAGTCCGGGCCGTCCTGTAAGCCGGATTCTGCTTTAAGGAGGCTGTGGCGTATCCGGGTGCCGGGTTATGTCGGAGAATGCCCGGCCGGACAGGGGTTTCGGGGAAGCCTCGTCGAGGCGTGTTGGCCTTAGTCGGCCTCTGTTGGGGTCGGTTGGGGTCAAGATTGGGGTCAGAGGTCGAAGTCAAATCTAGCGGTTTCCAGTATACAGTGCAGCTAAAGGCAAGAGGGCAGTGTGAGCCCAACGCAGGCCGAGGTATGTGAGAGTGCTGCTTCCGATGATCTGCGAGTGCTCAGGGCAGCAGCACAGACGGCAGCGGTGATCTAGGCTGTTCTCGTCTCACCCGCCGCTCGCGTAGGAATCGAGTAGCCTCGTACAATTCCTGTCTGGCGGCTGAACTCAGCTTGAGAACGTCGCGGAGCAAGATCTCGTCGACACGCTTGTTCACTGCCTGCCATTTCCCCTTATGAAGTTTGCGCCCGAGACTAGCCCGCTCACCTCGCAGCCGCTCCCACGTGGCCTTTAGAGCTTGTGCCGTCGGCACCGGAAGAACGGCCGCTTCACGCGGCTCCATCTTAAGCACCCCCGCCGTGGGAGCGGCCGTAGATTTCGGCACAGAGGCCTGAAGCGTCTCAGGTCATACGGTAGGGTCTGCCTCCTGTCCTGCGCGGCGCAGGGCCTCCGAGCCGCTCTCGAGCAACAGTGGTAGGTCGGGCCCGTCCAGTTTGCTCCCCTCAAGCCAGAGCAACCGAATCCGACGGTCCTCGCGCAGGTACTCGACGAGCCAGGGTTCTGCCTCCGGTATCTTCGAGAGCACGAGCCACAACGACGCCTCCTTTAGACCGTGGCGAAACCGATACTCGTAAAGCTGACTGAGGGCCTTACGGCACTGGGACAGCTCGTTGTTCGCGCTTATGCTCTTGACCTCGAAGATCGCCGGCCCGGTCCGCAGGTGGCAGAAAGCGTCGACGTGTTTGCCTTCCTCGATCTCGTGGCCGTGTGAGGCCAGGTAAGAGGCAAGTGCGGCCAGAACCTCGCGGTGGTCCGCGTTAGCTTTTCCGAGCTTTCTGCGCGTCGCCTCAGACGTCAACCTACCGGCAGCTGTCTCGGTTCTTTGTTGTCCAGCTAGATGTCCAGCTAGATCCTTCCGCGGACGCCTGCTTGGCGTTCGGACGTCCGGTAGAGTGGGACTGCTAGCAAGCACAGCCTCGCGTGCCGCCCTAAACCGTTCGGCCGCCCCGAGCTTGCGGAGTTCGCTGCGAGCTGCCGCGACGGCTGCTTCGTCCGCGTCGCGCAGAGCTCGGCGGAGCTGATCCAAGACCCCTACCGTCCGTCGCATCCACTTCCAGGCTGGCCTCCCAAGTGCCTTGTAGGCCGAGAGCCAGTCGGGCTGGTCCTTGCGCAGGCATCTGTTGATCATGCCCTTCACCTCGGAGATCGAAGAGGCGAGAGGGACTCCGGGCTCCTCTCCTTCTTCAGAAAGCATGCGGAGGATGTCGGCCAATGCGCTCGCGTAGCGCGGTCGCATTCGGTCGGAGATAGGTAGCCTGCCGAAGTCGGAGTTGGACAGTAACACCAGACGTTTGTTCCCGTCGACACTGAAAATCCAGTAGGTCGTCCTTCCCGAGGGCGGCGCCGAGCCTCCCCTCGTATGGACAATGGCGGCCCAACCCTCGGGCAAGGCGTCAGCCGTCGCTCGCCAACGCCCGGGCCTAGCTTCCTGTGTCACGGTAGCAACGAGCTCGGTCCCGAGCGCGAGCGTCGCCATGTGCCCTCGGCCTTGGGGTGCCATGCCTCTCGTACCTCCTTACAACCTCATCACAGTTCAGATCGTGACCTAGAACAGGTCGTCCATCGCCTGGGCGGCATCTTCGCGCATGTCATCGAGGACGTGGGCGTAGCGGCGGAGCGTCATCGCCGGATCGGCATGACCGAGCATCTTGGAGACCGTGTGAAGAGGAACGCCCTGGCGGAGCGCCAGGGTTCCAGCAGTATGCCGTAGATCATGGAAGCGTACGTTTTTCGGTAGGCCGGCCTCCTCGAGGAGATGCCTGAGTGAGCGCATTACCGAGTCGCGCCGGCGGATCTTGCCTTTGGTGTTGGGGAACACGAGGCCTGGATCCGCCCACGAGGTTGCCGCCATCCTCTCCTCGAGCTGCCTAGCGCGGTGTGCCTTGAGGACCTCGACGGTGCGAGGACCGATGTGAACCTTGCGTTCCTTGCCAGTCTTGGTAGTGGACACGCGCGTCTTCGTACGAGTGTCGGCGGAGCGCCAAACGGTGATGGAGGGTTTGTCGGTGAGATCGACGTCCTCCCACCTCAGAGCTGCGAGCTCCCCCTGACGCATCCTGGTCCTGAGCGCGAGGGTTAGCAGGGCCTCGTCTCGTGTGCCCACAGCGGCTCCTAAGAGGCTCGAAGCCTCTTCCTGGGATAGGGACCTCATAGGCGCTTGCTCACGCTTGACGGCCTTCTTGACGCGACTGGCTGGGTTGGACGGGATCAGACCATCGTCCACAGCCTGATTGAGCGCGGTCGAGAGAACGCCCTGCATCACGCCCACTGTGTTGGGGTTGAGGCCCTCCTCGATCTTGCGAGCCTTGAAGGCGCGGACGTGTGCCGCAGTGAGCTCGCGGAGCCGCAGACGTCCGAAAAACGGAACTAGGTGATTGCGGCAGGTCCGTTCGTAGCGCTCAAAGGTACCCTCGCTGACCTGGTAGCGGGCCGTGTCAGTGAGCCAACTCTGGAGATGCTCACCAACCGTCAGCCGCGCCGGGTCGGAGAATAGGACCCCCTTAGAGTGGTCGGCTAGAGCTTGAAACTTCTTGTTGTTGGCCTCCTCAGCGGTGTCGCCGTAAAAACTCACCCGCCGGCGGCCCATGGTGGTGTTCAACGTGGCGCGAGTCTCGTAACGCCCGTCCTTGCGCTTGCGTGCGTCCGTCCCTGCTCGGTTAGGGTTCTTTCGTTTCGCCCTGGCCACGGCGCCATGATACGGGAGGTCCCTTGCCAAGGCTAGCGCGAATCAAACTGCATCTTTATCCAGCCCACGAGATGTAGGGGGTGCCAGACCGGGGTCATGCTGCTTTCGGCCAGCTAAATCACGGGTGCCGAGCCGCAGATATGCAGGATTCTAGATACCAACTTCCGAGAATTAACCTTCCACGCACTCCGCTGAATAGAGGCGGAAAGAAGGGCGAGGCTCAGGAGTCGTCACGCTGCCCCAGTCTAATCAGCCGGGATAGTCGTAGAATCCACCTCCGGTCTTGACACCGAGGCGCCCCTCGTCGGTGTACTCGCGCAAGAGCTTGCGGGGACCTTCCGGGATGCCATCGCGGACCTCGGCATAGTGCTCCTCGATGGCGAGCACGACGTCGAGACCGACGCGGTCCATCAAGCGAAACGGCGGCACGCCCGCGCGGGTCCAGATCTCCCACATGGCGTCGACGTCCTCGGGGCGCGCGACGCCCTCCTCGACGACCATCAGGCACTCGCGCTTAATGGCGGCCCAGATGCGGTTGAAGATGAACCCGTCGCTCTCACGGCGCACGCGGAAGGGCACCAGTCCGTAGCGGAGGAACTTCTCCATGAGCGCTTCGATGACCCCCTCGTCGGTCTTGCCGCACGACATCAGCTCGACCGCATTGAGCTCGGGCGGCTGCTGGTAGTGGGTGTTCAGTACGCGCTCGGGGCGCTCGACCTTACCGATCATCTGGCTGGTGGGGATCGAAGAGGAGTTGCTGCACAGGATCGCGTCGGGCTCGGCGAGCCGGTCGAGGTCGCCGAAGACCTCGGTCTTGAGATCGATCCTCTCTGGCACCGCCTCGATCACCATCCAGGCGCCGGCGACGGCCTCCTGCAGGTCATCGGCAACCTCGACACGTCCGCGTCGGGCGGGGCGTAGTCCGAGCGTCCGCTGCGTCTCGGGGATTTGCTCTTCGGCGTACTCGCGGGCCGCCTCGCGCTGCTCCACCGAGAGGTCGAAGATGCGCACGTCGCTGCCGCCCGCCGCGTACACCGAGGCGATCTGGCGACCGAGGGTACCCGCACCGTCGATGACCACCGGACGCTCGTCTACATCGGCAGGAAGGGTGTAGGGCATGATAGCGCTCCTCCTCTGTGCACCTAGGGTTTCCCCCACGAAGTTATCAATATCGTACCCGGGGTGCTTAAGGCTTACTCCGCCGCCTACGCATGATGCCTCATGTGTACTTCCGGGAACCCCTTCGGCGCGAAGTTCGCAGAATTCATATTCCACGCACTCCGGTGAATAGGGGCAAGAAGAAGAGAAAGGGCCACCATCCCGGAACTGCTGAGGAGCCCCGTAGACGGGACTCTCTATCCGGCCAGCAGGGGGGAGGTTCCCAGGGGCTCGTGCCAGCGAGAAGACCCCTGGGGCCAGGAAATGTGCTGGAAGCATTGGTTGGCTACTTGACGTTGCAGTTCTTTGGCTTTGGGGCGTCGTCTATCCGAAACCCTTCTTCGGTAGTATTCGTCGGGATGATGTGCGTGGCGTAGATAACCGCATCAACCTTGCCCTGGTTGCGCACGAGCCCCGGGTGGTCGCTGCTTTCGATGAAACCCTTGCCCGCCTTGTAGACGGTCTTTTTACAGTTTTTGTCATAGGCAGTCACGCTACCAGACTTCACCAAAAAGAAAGAGACGGCGGGATGATGGTGCCAGCCACTCGAGCCTCCAGGTTCGATGACCTGCTTTGCAATTGCAACGTCTGCCTCACGCTTGCTCTTCACCTCGACGCCGGAGTTCTGATGCGCGAACGTCCCGAACGTTGCACGTGTTAATACGGTCGTGGTCGCACCTTTAGGCGGGGTGGCCAGTGCCGCCCCCACCACTAGGGCTAGAGTACTCACTCCGAGTACCACCAGAAATATCGCCCGTCTCATCGTCGTTGTCCTTTCTTCTTTGGAGCCATCAACATAAAGATGCGCTTCATCATATGTGCACAACTTCCTTCCTGTAGGGAGGCGGGAAAAGGAGCGGTTAGCTCACCTCGAGTGGCTAGCCTCAGTGGCTAATGAGTTGAGTATCGAGGCGCGAGTACAGTATGGCTATACGCCAGGTGGCCATATTTTTGCTGTTGCTTGGGCGTTGCTTGGTGTGGCGAACTTCCGAGAATACCTATTCCACGCACTCCGGTGAATAAGGGCATGAAGAAGGACCGAGACTGCTACGCCCCGGCCCTTCTTGCACCACTTGCCCTTCTTAGCCCTTGGTGGTGAAGGTCCATCCCTTCTGCTGTAAGCCAGCTGTGGTGGGGTTCTGATCGAGCTGGTTGCCAGCCACATCCTTAGCCCCCGTGGTGATAACTCCCTTGTACTTGGTGTTCGCACCCAGCACGGTCGAAGAGGTCCCGAAGGGGTTGAGCTTCGCCGTCAGCCCATCGGTGCTTAGTTTCACGCTCACATTGGCAATCTGCGTGGTGCTCCCATCGGGTTTGACCTTCAAGAGCTTGAAGGTCGAGTTGGTGATCGAGAGGGGGTCCATCTTCTCCGAGAAGGTAGCGGTGAGGTTGGTGCCACGCGCAATGCCCGTTCGGGTGGGTGTCGCAGTGCTAACGTGGGGCTTTAGGGTGTCCTCGATTACGGTGAACGCAGACTCGAAGGAGCCTATGTCGGACGCTGTCCCCTGCGGACGCGCAAAACCGCGCTGGTCGGTGGTTGCCCCGAAGGAGTTGCCCTTATCTATGGCCGGGCTGCCCTCCAGCAAGGCATGGGTCATGGTGGGACCGCCGTTGTCTGAAAGGTCGCCGAGCATGGGGTCAACACCGGAGAGGGAGTTGTTGTTCGTAGAGAAGCCGCAGGTATTGTTCGAGTCGAGGTTGTAGCCGCCGTCGGAAATCTCGACCCCGGAGCAATTCTGGCCCGAAGCTGAAGGGCTTTGAGCCACGATCGTGTTCTTGAACGTGGCCGTGGCATTATCGTTGAATATGCCGCCGCCACTG
>CADCVF010000002.1 GCA_902806095.1 uncultured Rubrobacteraceae bacterium | reverse complement strand
AGGAAATCCGCCCGGCGTAGCGTCCTTTCCACGCCGCAATATCTGAAGATCCAGCTAGCGAACCGGATACTTCTCCCCTGCAATCGGCTACTACACCTTATCTCCCACCAACACCTCTACGGTGGTATGGTCTAGCCGCTTCCATGAAGCGCCCCCTATCCATGCCCTCGTCTCCCCGAGGTAGCGTGCCCTCTCCTCCACATCGTAGCTAGAGAAGACGACCAACTCGAAGGTCTCCTCCCCGGCGTCAGTGCTCTCCTCGGGCCGGTGCTCAATCCACACCAAAGGAGTAGGCAGCTCGTTGGCCCGGATCACTCCCGCGGTTATCGCCTCCGCCCAGTTAGTAATGGATCCTCCAGGGTTGTTGGGCAGCTCCGAGCAGATCACCACAGGAGCGTCGCGCACGTCGTCGGCAAGGCAGATCCGTACGCGGCAGCGGGCAGCACCTCCCCCGGCGTCCTTGTAGGGGTGGATGTAGTCGCTGGCTAGGTGCATAGATGTTGCCCCGGCACAAGGATACACACAAAGGAGCTATCCACAGAGCACGAGTCACCTCGATGCGAACGCCCCCTTGCGAGCCTGCCAAACCCCCTAGATGCACATGCAGCTAACACATCTATATGTATAGAGTTATTTAGTTTGATTATTGACTTAATGAGTTATATGTGATATACTCTCTTGGTAAATCAACCTAGTACTTGCACCCCAACAGGGGCGCAAGAAAGAGAGGTCACAGAATGCCTAAGAAGCACATAGCGGATCACGTCGCAGACTGGATGAAACGCACCGGTGAACGCTTGAGCGACCTTGAATCCAACTACAAAGATCTTGATTCGAGGCATGAGGATCTGGAGTCGAGCCATGAGGAGCTCGGCGGGAAGGTGGAAGATCTTGAGGGTGAGCTGGCGGTTGCGGACTCCCGCCTCGATGACCTAGAGAGCGAAGACCGCTAGCTCGAAGAACCACAGGCGAACAGGAAGGGAATCGAGGGGAGTACCTCGTGTGTGCTTTCTCGGAGCGGATACAGGTAGGTTGAGGAGCATGCCCAGACCATCGGCGAGCTGGGGTTGTTGGGAGTGAAGCCTAAGGGACTAATGAAGGGAGAGGAGTAGAAGATGGCCAAGAAGAACGGCAACGGTGAAGGCTCAATCTATCCGCACAAGAAAAACGGGAAGAAGGTCGGCTACCGGGGAGCCTACTGGGTCCAAACAGCGGAAGGCCCTAAGCGCCGCTACGTCAGCGGTAAGACCCGTGAAGAAGTGCGCCACAAGCTCACCAAGGCGATGGCCGACAGGGACGGCGGGCTCATCTTTGACGCCGGCAACCTTACGCTGGGTGAGTACCTGAATAAGTGGCTCGACGGTGCGGTACGGGACACCGTCAAGCAGAATGCCTGGGAGAATTACGAGTACGTCTCGAGGGTACACCTGATCCCTGCGTTGGGTAGCCTGAAGCTCAAGGCTATAACCCCTGCGCACGTACAGGTACTCTACCGTTCCAAGCTGAACTCCGGTTTGTCGGGGCGTACCGTAAAGCTCATCCACACCGTTCTCAACAAGAGCCTGAAATATGCCGTGCGCCACGGTCTCATCCCGCGCAACTCGTGCGAAGCCGTAACCCCGCCACGCATCATGAAGAAGGAGATCAAAGCCCTCTCTCCCCAAGAGGCGAAGAGATTACTCGAGGCAGCCAAAGGAGAGAGGTTTGAAGCCTTGTACGTGCTGGCCATCACTGCTGGATTGAGAGAAGGTGAGCTACTAGGGTTGCGTTGGCAAGATGTGAATTTGGACGCTGAAACGCTCTCGGTGCGCCAACAACTGACGCGGACGAGATCGGGATTATCCTTCACCTCCCCCAAGGGCGACAAGAGCCGGAGCATACGACTCGCCAGTCATACCGTAAGGGTTCTGAAGAACCACAACATAGCCCAGGAAGAGGAGCAGCTTAAAGCAGGAAGCCTATGGCAAGATACGAGACTTGTCTTCACCACGAAAGTGGGAACTCCCGTGGACGTGGGCAACCTCACCTATCGCTCCTTCAGGCCGCTGCTCGAACGCGCGGGTCTTCCGAAGATAAGGATTCATGATTTGCGCCACACGTTCGCGACTCTTCTACTCTCTAAAGGCACTCACCCTAAAATAGTTCAGGAGATGCTGGGTCACGCCAACATCGCCATGACGCTAGACACCGATTCTCACGTCCTGCCCACCATGCAAGATGAAGCCATTGCGGCACTGGAAGGTGCCCTTACTTAGAGCAATTTGCAGCGATACTGGGCTATGCTGCATTCTAGAAGTTCGATAGGATACTCCGAAGAGCTCAGCAAGAAGATCGGTGAGGACTTCGAGAAGGAGATGCCAAGTTCGAAGACGTCTGCGCCTTCGGCGCGGGCGTTTCCGCGGTCAATCGCTACGTCGCCTCGCCTCGCGAGGGGTCTCCCCTCGCCCCGAAGAAGCGCCCCCGTTCAAGACCGAAGCTGGACGAAGGCGCTAGGAACCTGTTGGAGACGGACCTCGAAGAGCGACCACCGCTGCGTTGCTGCACGGTTGCTGCACAAGGTGTCGAGACGGACTGCAATACCCCTGCCCCTTCTCCACATTCTACCTGCAAACTAGGGATATTCAGAGGAGCTGCCGGACCTGGATTCGAACCAGGACTAAGTGATTCAGAGTCACTCGTGCTGCCGTTACACCATCCGGCAAGGTAACGGCGGCTATTGTAACGCTTTACGGGGTCTCCGTCGAGGTTTGTCCAGTGGTCTCGGCTACTCCACCGGCCTCCATGGCGCGTAGGATCATGACCCTCTCCTCTATCGGTGGGTGCGTTGAGAAAAGCCCCTTGGAACGCTTCTCGAACTTCTTTATGGGATTGGCGATGTAGAGGTGGGCGGTCGCGCGGTTGGCCACCTCGAGGACCTCCCTGTCGCCACCGATCTTCTGCAGCGCGTCTGCGAGTCCCTTGGGGTTGCGGGTGAGCCTGACGGCCGTTGCGTCGGCGAGGAACTCGCGCTGGCGGCTTATGGAGAGCTGCAAGAGACGGGCGAACAGGGGCGCGAGGATGGCGAGGACGATGGCGATCAGGATCATTATGATCTGCAACTGCCCTCCGCCGTCTCCGCCTCGACGACCTCCTCCCCTGCCCCCACTGAACCAGAGCCCGCGCAGGAAGAAGTCGGAGATCAAGACCGTCGTGCCTACCAGGATGCCGACGAGCATGGAGTAGCGGATGTCGAAGTTGGCGACGTGGGACATCTCGTGCGCCATGACACCCTGCAACTCGTCGCGGTCGAGCTTTTCGAGGAGGCCACTCGTGACGGCGACGGTGGCGTGCTCGGGGTCGCGGCCCGTGGCGAAGGCGTTCGGGGCACTGTCGTCGACGATGTAGACCTTCGGCATCGGAAGACCCGAGGCTATGGACATCTCCTCGACCACGTTGAAGAGTACGGGGGCGTCATCGTGTGTGATCTCCCTGGCCCGCGAGGCCGCGAGGACCATCTTGTCCCCAGCGAAGTAGCTGATGAGGCCTGAGACCACCCCGACTACCAGGGCCAGGGCGAGGCCGAAGAGGGCGCGTGTGGGGTCACCGAGCCAGGCGAACCCGATGATGTAGCCGAAGATGGTGATGAAGGCGAGGAATGCGGCCATGAGCAGCAGGCTGTTACGCCTGTTGCGGGCGATGCGATCCCTGAAAGTGCCCTGGTCTCTACCTTCCATCGCCCTAGTCGTAGGAGACCGTTACGGACTCCCGCTCGGGACCCTGGGCCTCGAAGTATTCCTTCTCGGTGAAGCCCATGGAACGGGCGAAGATGACCGCAGGGAAGCTCTGTATCTTCGTGTTGTAGGACTGGACAGAGTCGTTGTAGTGCTGCCTCGCGAAGGAGATCTTGTTCTCCGTAGAAGAGAGCTCCTCCTGGAAGTCCAAAAGCACGGTGTTGGATCGGAGGTCGGGGTAGTTCTCAGCAACCGCGAACAGGTTCCCGATAGCCCCCGAGAGACGGGCCTCGGACTGGGCCTGCTGGCCCGGAGACTGGGGCTGCATAGCCTGTGAGCGTGCCTGCGTTATTTGCGTAAGCACGTTCTGCTCCTGACGGAAGTACTTCTTCACGCCTTCGAGAAGGTTCGGGATCAGGTCGTATCGCCGCTTGAGTTGCACATCTATCTGCCTGTAAGACTCCTCGACCTCATTACGTCGCCGCACGAGCCCGTTATAGGTGACGATGGCGAAGATCACGAGTATCACCACGATCACGACGAGTACGATCAACAAGACAATGCCCATCCAAAACCTCCGCGACTAGGATGCCAGCAACATTATATCCCCACAGAATCAGGAATTTTGAGTTTCGAGTTGTGAAAGAATGGTGAAGTGCAGTTTCCGAAGCTAGAGAGGTCCACGTGTCGAACAATTCCCAGTTCCTAAGTCTCGATTCCTAATTCGAATGGCGGAGTATGATCCCCTGTCCGAACTCTATGACTTCGAATATACGCACGACTACGACCTCCCTTTCTGGCTCTCCCTTGCCGGACGCGAGGCCGGGCCCGTCATCGAATGGGGCGCAGGTACAGGCCGCATCGCCGCCCCACTCGCCGCAGCCGGCCACGACGTAACCGCCGTCGAACTCTCCAGGGACATGGTCGAGAGAGGGAGAGAAAAGGGTCAGCCTGTCGAGTGGATCGTGGGAGACATGCGCAGCGTGGGGCTCGGGCGACGCTACGGGCTCGCCGTCTGCGCCTTCAACTCATTCCTGTGCCTGAATAGCGTGGACGATGCGCTGGCGTTCCTGCGCAACGTAGCAGAACACCTCATGCCAGGTGGTCTGCTCGGCATAGAGGTCTCTGTGTTCTCACCCGAGGAGCTGGTCGACCCGCCATACGGTTCCGGGCTGCGCCACGACTTCACCCGCGAAATGCCAGACGGCTGGCTCGATCGCTTCTCCGTCTCCCGCTACGACGCTGCCACACATCTAATGGAGATGCGGCTGTTCTACGAAAGGTACGACGGTTCGGGGACGATCGTGAACCGGAGGGCGCACGACCTGATGATCCGGATCACCAACCGCGACGAGTTGGGGCTCATGCTGAGACTGACGGGCTTCGAGGTGGACGCAGTCTACGGCGGCTTCGAGGGCGAACCGTTCACCTCGATGAGCGATCACCTCATCGTGCTCACAAGGAAGTAGGTTGCAGGCTACAGGTTTCAGCAAGACCAAACTGCTGCAGCCTATTGCCTTCTATTCAATCTCACTGGGACGAATGGGTCGAATCCTCGGTATAAAGCGGGGTACTAACTGGCAGTAGCGACTATAACGTAGTCCGAAGCGCCAGTGTAGCTCGCGTTCTTCGAGGGGTGGCTGGAGGGCTAGCTGGGCGGCGTAGAACGTGGCGAGTAGGGAGAGGAAGGGGTCGTTCGCCAGGAGGGCTGTACCCAGGATGAGTGCGAAGTCAGTGACGTAGAGCGGGTTCCGTACGTGGCGGTACGGTCCCTCCACCACGAGCCGCTGCGGTACCCTGTTCTCCTCAGCACCTGACCCCGGCAGGAACAGCGCCCCAGCAAAGAGTAGGCGCGCCCAGCCTATCTTGTAGCAGGCCCAGGTCCCCACCCCGACCGAGACGAGCCCGAGCAGGCAGCCGAGCACTTGCAACGGCACCCATCCAGGATTCTCCGAGAGCCACCACGGCGCTAGCGCCACGATTAGGAGCGTCGTCCCGCCCCACATCCCGACGACCTCGACCAGGTACCATGCCACGAGGCCGCGTCGCCTCAGCCATCCTCGCCAGAACGAGAGCATAGTGTAGGTGAGGAGGTCTATGACGATCATACCGCCGTAGAAGGCAGCTACGAAGACTGGCACGAACACCCAACGCCCGAGCATCCAGTCCCCACCGCGCACGCGACGAACGCTCCTGCCCACGCCGTAGCCGGTGCGAGGTGTCGCTCTCCATGCACTCCGATACTACTCACCCCGATCACAGTGTATAGCAGACAGCAGGTCAGCATTTCAGCACGCCGCCTGTGGCGGCTGTCAGCATTTCAGCCGGTCAGCGAACTCTTGACACCACGCCGCTCCAGGTATATAGTCGATTGTGACTAGTTTATATCGACTAAGGAGTAAGCGTGGCGTCTAAGAGGAAGGTGTCCAATCCGCTGGCTTTGGCGGTGATGGCGCTCCTCTACGAGCGGCCGATGCACCCTTACGAGATGGTCTCCACGATGCGCGAGCGGGGCAAGCACGAATCGGTACGGCTCAGGTACAGTTCTCTGTATTCGGTGGTTGGGGTGCTGGAGCGGGAGGGACTCATTGTAGCGAGGGAGACGGTACGCGACGGGCGGCGTCCCGAGCGGACGATCTACGAGATCACCGGCGCGGGGCGCGAGGAGTTCCTTACCTGGCTGCGTGAGCTCTTGAGGGAGCCGGTAAAAGAGTACACGCAGTTTGCTGCCGGGCTCTCATTCTTGCCAGGGCTTCCTCCCGAGGAGGCTGTCGCGCTACTTGAGGAGCGGGTACGGCGTCTGGAAGCAGAGACTGTGGAGCTGAGATCCCGACTTGACACCGCCGCCGAGCAGTTTAACCTGCCCCGACTTTTCCTCGTAGAGTCGGAACACGAGTTGATGTTGCGCGAGGCCGAACTTGGATGGGTGCGCGGGATCGTAGAGGAGATCGAGGCCGGAAAGCTTGGCAGCCTGTCGGAGTGGCGTTCCCTTCATTCGGAGCGGGACCAGTTGAGCGCGGCCGGGGGTGGAGAGGAGAAAGATGTGTGACTTCAGGCAACTCTACGGTATCTCAGGCACTCCAGAAGAGTTCGAAGCGCTGGCGCCCCGATGTCCGGTGTTCCGGGTGGAGGAGGCTGGGCCGTGATCTGAATAAAGAGGACCCCCGGTGGGGTGCTGCAACACCTCATGCCGGGGGTCGCAATCCCCGAGTAGTAGGCTCGCGCTGGGCGAGACCCGTTACCCGAGACACGCAACCTCAAGGATAACAGGTCGAAGCTCCGCGGTAGGAATGGCCGACGGCCACAACCAGAGAGGACGTTTCGACCCGATGAAACGCGAAACAACCACGCACTTCCGGACCGACGAAGCGAAGATACTCGCCCTCTTCGAGGACCTGCTCGCCGATTGGGGCAGGGGAGATGGCGAAGCTTACGGCTCGCGGTTCACCGAAGACGCCGACTACGTCGCCTTCGACGGGACGCACACCAAAGGGCGCCTGGAGATCGCCGCTTCACACCAGCGACTTTTCGACAAGTTCCTCAAGGGCACGCGTCTGACGGGACGCGTTCTGAGCATCAAGTTTCCGAGCACAGACGTAGCCATCGTCCATGCGACCGGTGGCACGGTGATGCGGGGCAAGACGAAGCCTTCGCCGGAACGGGATTCGATCCAGACGCTCGTCGCCGTGCGTGAGGACGCCGAATGGCGCTTCGCCGCGTTCCACAACAGCCGCGTTCGTCCCATAGGCAGGAGCGCAGCCACGTTCCTGCTATGGGCGATAACCGACAGGCTCTGGCGTACCTTCACGCCAGGAAAGCAACTGTTGTGAAGGATCAGGAGTTTAGGGCATGAGGACACCTCCAGGGAGTGCGGTCTCTAAGGAGCGCGTTGAGGATCACCAAAAGCTTCCTCATGCACGCCACCAGCGCCACCTTCTTGGGCTTGCCGGCCGCTACCAGCCTCTCGTAGAACTCCTTTATGCAGGGGTTGTATCGCGTGGCGACCAGAGCGCCCATGTAGAGCGCTTCACGCACCCTGGCTCTCCCGCCCCAGACGGCGCGCCTGCCCCTAAGGGTGCCGGAGTCTCGGTTGAGGGGAGCCACGCCCACCAGAGCCGAGAGTTCCCTGGGAGGAAGGGAGCCGAGCTCGGGCAACTCGGCCATGAGCGTCCTGCACAAGAAGACCGGACCTACCCCGGGAACGCTCCTGAGGAGGGCCTCGTTCTCCTTGAAGGCAGGGCTGCCCTCGATGGCCTCATCGAGGTCCCGGTCGGTACGGCCGAGTTCCTTTTCGAGCCAGCGGACGTGGGCCCCGATACGTCTTGCGACGGCCACGGAGGTAGCGGCGCCGAGGCGGTTTTTCTCTGCGCTCATCATCTGGATGATCTGCCGTCTGCGGGCGAGGATGGCCGAGAACTCCCTGGCTTCCTCGTCGGGGAGCGCCCTAGGCTCGGGCCGCACGGCCTCGGCGAAGCGGGCGAGAACCTTGGCGTCCAGGGCATCGGTCTTGGCGAGCCTGCCGGTCGCCCGGGCGAAGTCGCGGGCCTGCCTGGGGTTGACCACGGCGACGGCGATCCCGCAAGCGGCGATGGCCGCCGCGACCGGGCGCTCGTAGCCGCCGCTGGCCTCGAGGACCACGAGGGTGGGGCGCGGATCTTCGAACCCGCCGAGGAGCTCGTCGATCCCTCTCTCGTCGTTGGAGACGACGAAATGCCTCCCGGACGGGAGGATCGCAACATCGAGGGTGGCCTTGGAAACGTCTATGCCTACGTAGAGGGTAGGCGTGGCGGTGCTCAAAACGCTCCTCCTTTTCGGGCATGGCCCAACCTTGCGGGTACGGGCTCACTGGCGAGGCCAGCGGCCCAGGCAACTGTGCGGGCTCCACCGAGCTCAAAGGGGCGCGACGACCCTGGCTTTCCTGCGATCTTAGAGCGAAGCTCCGATCAAGGAGAAATCGGTCTGTCGCGCCCATACCAACCGATTGTAGTCCGAAACCAAGACACAAGGAGGATCATGACCTCTTCGGATCTTGTACGTTGGGGTGGGGTGGCTACCATGCTGGCCGGCGTAGCATTCGCGGGGAGTGCCCTAGTCGGGTTGGTATTCGGTCTTGGGGTGAACGCCCTGTTGCCGGCGCTCCTGTTCGCCTCAGCATTCGGTCTACTGACGGTGGGGTTCGTAGGGTTCCACGCCCTGCAGAAAGCCAACTACGGGCTCATCGGACGCGCAGGATTCTACATACTCGTCGTGGTGCTTTCGGTCGAGTTCGTGGGCCGCATTGTGTTAGCGCTCTCGGGGAGCGAGACCTATTGGATTCTCGATATCGGGTCGCTGGGCGCGCTGATAGGGTTCGTGCTTTATGGCGTGGCTACGTTGCAAGCTAGAGTGTTGCCGTGGTGGTGCGGGGTAGCGATCATCGTCGGCTTGCCCGTAAGGATAGCCATGTTCCCGGTTGACCCGTGGGGACTGGTGGTCTTCGGCCTGCTGTGGCTGGCGCTAGGGGGCGTGCTCTGGTCGCGAAGAGAAGCATCAACCGAGCAGCCCGCCCGCGTGAGCTGAACTCCGGGGAACGGATGTCATGCACTCTTGAATGTCCCTCCTGCGTACGCTTGTAGTGTAGGATGGGCCTGGGAAAGAGGCGAATGACACATACCGTCAAAAATCGGGAGACGGATCTGGGACGCATCGCTGTGGGAATGAGTCCCCGCGCCGCCCGGTGGCTCGCCCTCTCTTCTTTGGTGCTTTCCCTCCTATTCGCCACAGCCGCTTTGGCAATCATGATCCTGGGTTGGTCCTCCGAGGTTCCGACCAACGAGACAATGCCCGTCCTCAATCCCGTGCTCCTGGCTACCGTTTTCTCGACGGTCGGCGCTTTGGTCGCCTCGCGCCGACCGGAGAACGTCATAGGCTGGCTCATGTGCGCCACGGGCCTGCTCTTGGCATTGAACGCCCTGGCCGACTCCTACGCGGCTCACGCTCTGTACAGCAACCCGGAGCCGTTGCTCGGAGGGGCGTTTGCAGCCTGGGCGAACGTATTCACCGGTAACATCGGCATCTTCCCGTTCCTGCTGCTGCTCTTTCCGGATGGAAGGTTGCCCTCGCGCCGCTGGCGACCCGTCGTCTGGCTCGTCATCGGCACTACCCTGGCGGAGATCGCCTTTTGGGCATTCGCGCCCGGGCGTTTCCTCGGGTGGCCATCGGCGAACAACCCCTTCGGTATTGACGCTCTGAAACCGTTTCTTGACCCGTACGTAAGCTACGCGCAGACGCTCCTACTCGTACTGGCATACCTCCTGCCTGCGAGCAGTCTGGTAGCGCGCTTCTGGCGATCCCAAGGAGTAGAACGGCAGCAGATCAAGTGGATTGCGGGCTCCGGTATACTCGTGGCTTTCGCCGCCACTTTGCTCTTCGTTGTGGGGGTACGATCCTCGGAACTCATAGAAGGCGTTCTATGGGCCTTCCTTACCCTGGCCGTGTGCGCCATTCCAGCATCCATGGGCGTGGCGATCCTGCGCTACCGGTTGTGGGACATAGATCTCGTCGTAAACCGTGCCCTGGTTTACGGGGCGTTGACGCGTGCGTCTTTGGGATCTACGTGCTGGTGGTGGGCGGTCTCGGCGTGCTCCTGCAAGCGCAAGGCAATCTGCTGGTTTCGATCCTTGCCGCTGGACTCGTCGCGGTGCTCTTCCAGCCTGTGCGTGAATGGTTGCAGCGCGTCGTGAATCGACTCATGTACGGCAAGAGGGACGATCCATATGCGGTCCTCTCGCATCTCGGAAAGCGTCTCGAATCTACGCTCGCCCCGGACGGCGTGCTACCCGCCGCCACCCGGACCGTGCAGGAAGCGTTGAAGCTACCTTACGCAGAGATCCAACTCAAACTCAAGGAAGGGTTCGAGACCGCAGCGGCCGCAGGAGATCCGGTAGATGACACGCTTCGCCTGCCGCTCATCTACGGAGGAGAGACGGTGGGCCGGTTGATTCTGGGAACGCGCGCCGGAGAGGGGAGCTTCTCACCCGAGGAAAGGCGACTCCTCGAGAACCTCGCGCACCAGGTCGGCGTTGTAGCGCACGCTACTCATCTGACCAACGAGGCAATAAGCCTCTCCGCCGACCTTCAGCGTTCTCGAGGGCGATTGGTCACGGCTCAGGAGGAGGAACGGCGCAGGCTCAGGCGCGACTTGCACGACGGACTCGGTCCGCAACTCGCTGGCCTGACGATGACGGCCGAAGCCGCACGGGATCTCATCTCTACAGATCCCGAACGCGCTCAAGAGTTGCTCGGCCACCTGATGGAACGCGCCCAAGACGCCGTGTCCGACGTGCGACGCCTCGTCTATAAGCTCAGGCCTCCCGCGCTCGACGCCCTGGGCCTTCTACCGGCGTTGCGGGCGCACGCCGACCATCACAACGATGGCGGCATCCGGGTGACGGTCGAGGCTCCGGGTGCGCTGCCACCGCTGCCCGCCGCCGTCGAGGTCGCCGCTTACCGCATCGTCATGGAAGCTCTGAACAACGTGTCGCGGCACGCCGACGCCCGCAACTGCGAAGTCTGCCTCTCTATGAATGAAGAATCGGAGATGCTCATTGTGGAAGCATCGGACGATGGAAGGGGCATCGGGGAAGACCACAAGCCGGGTGTAGGCCTCTCCTCGATGCGTGAGCGGGCCGAAGAGCTCGGCGGGTCTTGCATAGTCGAGTCCGCTCCATTCGGCGGCACTCGCGTAAGGGCGCTACTGCCCTGCGTGCAGGATGTGGCTGACGAAACCGGTATACGGGAGGCCTAGCTTTGGAGCAGATTCGGGTGCTCATCGCCGATGACCATTCCCACTTTCGAGACGGTTTGAGGGCTCTGCTCCTCTCTGCGTCCGACCTCGAGGTGGTCGGCGAGGTCGGGGACGGACGAGAGGCAATCACGCTCGCAGAGAGACTTCAGCCTGATGTGATCCTGAGGGACCTCGGTATGCCCGACGTCAACGGCATCGAAGCCACCCGCACCATCCTCCGCACCAGCCCCCACATAAGCATCCTAGTCATCAGCATGCAAGAGGACGACGACTCGGTCTTTGCGGCGCTACAGGCCGGTGCCCGCGGCTACCTGCTCAAAGGCGCCCTGAAAGCCGAGATACTGCGTTCGATCCGGGCCGTCGCGAGCGGTGAGGCAATCTTCGGCCCGGCCATAGCCCGTCGCCTGATGCAATACTTCGCGGCTCCCCGTACGAGCACTCCACCGGACGCCTTCCCCGAACTCACCGACCGTGAACGCGAGATTCTCACCTTCATCGCCCGCCACGAGCCCAACCCCGAGATAGCAAAGCGCCTACGCCTAAGCTCCAAGACCGTCCGAAACCACGTCTCGAATATCTTCACCAAGCTGCAGGTGGCCGACCGCGCCCAGGCCATCATCCGGGCTCGCGAAGCGGGGTTGGGACACGAAGGACCGTAGGGCAATCTGCCGTCAGGCTTGTCAACTGCTCCTCGCTCTCCTCATCCACTCGACACGGTCCACCCATTCCCCCTGGGACAGACCGGAGAGCGTCTTGCGTATGCCAGAGATCAGGGTTCCAAAGTCGTTCAGCTTGACGGAGTGCGGGATCAACAGGAGCCCCGAATGGCCCTTCTCCGGCGGGCGCTGCTTGAGGATCTGCATGAAGTCTTTGACGTTCTGGGTCACCATGATGCGATTCTCTTCGACGGCCAGATCGAAAAGCAGCTCGTCGGGTAATCGCTCGAGTTCTTTTTCTTGATCCACGGCCCTGACAGAGTAGCACATGCTTTCGAGAGCTTCGCCAACCCGTGGGCCCGAGACATGGGCATCGAGCATGAGCCGCATCTACTCCTCCGGCGGAGGCAAGATCCCCGGGTAGAGCTTGTGCCACTCCTCGGGCGTGCGGCTGTTCTCCTCGATGTGCCAGTCCACCTCGTCCGCGTGTTCTTTGTAGTAGGCGAGCGCCACCTCCAGCTGACGGCGAGAGATCGGATGGTTCTTGAGAATTCCCTCGCCCCCGTCCCCGTAAAGCTCGATCATCTCCCATACGTCCAGTCCCGTGCCCATGATCCACGCCCTGCGATCATGCTCCGCCCCCCTGAACCCTATCCCCGGAAAGCGACGCATCCTCAATCCCTCGTCCGCCAGAGCCTCCAACATGACCGTCTTCGGCCGCCGCGCCCTTCTGGCCTCTTCCTCCAAGCGCCGCTCCACCTCCGGCCTCAAACGCACCGTGAACGGCCGCCCCTTCGTCGCCACTTCTTCACCGCCTCTTTACGAATACATCGTAGTCTATTGTAATCTCTTGCGTCCGATCGCGAGTTGATCTTCCCGGAAAAACACCCGAACTTGGGGAAGACTTTCCTCTACCTCCCGGGAAAGGACCCTGCGTAGAGTACCCGCTAGCAAGGTAAGCGAATCCTAGAAAGGAGCCGTAAAGATGTCGTCGAAGCTGATGCGGTTGGGCGGTCCGGCCATGATGTTGGGCGGGCTGCTGTGGGTGTTGATGTACGGCGCGGAGATACTGCTCGGGGTGTGGACCGGTGAGCCATACGGAGATCCGAGCGCGGCGGCGCTCGCGCGGCTACGTGCTGAAGGACGCTGCCAAGGACGACGTGCTGAGTGCGATCCGCACAGTGGGCAGAGGGGGCGCGGTCTTCAGCCCTGGGATCGCCGCCCGCCTGATGGATTTCTTCACCACCCGTCCCGCGGCGCCACGGAAGCCTTTCCAACCCTGATCGATCGCGAACGGGAGATGCTGCACCTCATGGCACAGGGCGCGTCGAACGCCGAGATCTCACGCCTCCTCTCCCTGAGCCCCAAGACGGTCGCCAACTACGTCTCCAATATCCTCCACAAGCTACAGGTCGCTGATCGTAAAGCGGCCGTAGCCCGCGCCCGCGAAGCAGGGCTCGGAAGAGACACTGAAATCCTGTAGCCTGAAACCTGAGGCCGTAGTTTGCAAAGAGGTTCGAACCTCTTTGCAGACCGCACTAATAACGGTCCGCGAGTACCTCGAAGGCGCAGTTGCGGCCCGGCGCGCCGAAGACGGCCCCTCCCGGCCAGGCGCCCGCGCCGCAGAGGTAGAGGTTCTCGACCGGCGTGCGGTAGCCCGAGTAGCCGGGGACGGGACGGCCATCGAACATCTTCTCGGGCAGTATCTCTCCGTGGAAGATATTGCCGCCCGTTATCCCGATCCTGGCCTCTATGTCCCGCGGACCAAGGACCTCGATATGCTCGATCGCATTCGGCAGGTTCGGGGCGTACTGCGCGAAGGTCTCGACAATGTTCGCCCCGATCTCATCTCGCCGCTCTTCCCACGTTCCCCCGGAGAGTGTGTACGGCGCGTACTGGCAGAACAGGCTCAGCGTATGCTTTCCCGGCGGGGCGAGTCCGTCTTCGGTGGCGCTCTGGATGTAGCCGTCTATAAACGGCCGCCTGGAAGGTTCGCCCCGCTCGCACTCTTCCCACGCTTCCTGGAGTGCGTCCACGGAAGGGTTTATGACGATGCCGCCAGTGTGTTGCGGGCCGATCTCTTTGCCGGGCAGGGCCGTAAAGTCAGGCAGCTCGCCGAGGGCCAGAAGTACCTTCACCACCGAGCCCTCCGCGCGCATCCTCTTCACACCTTCGACAAGGTCATCAGGCAGATGCTTCTCGCCGACCATGCCAAGGTAGGTCCGTTGTGGGTCGGCGTTTGAGAGGACGACGCCGGCGTCGAAGGAGCGGCCGTCGAGGAGGTTGACGCCCGTTGCGGCGCCGTTCCTGATCTCTACCTCGGCGACCTCGGCGTTTGTGAGGATCTCGGCCCCCGCTTCACGGGCCGAGGAGGCTATAGCCTGCGACACGGTGCCCATGCCGCCGCGGACGTAGCCCCAGGCCCCCTGGTGGCCGCCGATCTTGCCGAGGATGTGGTGGTACTTTACGTAGGCAGTGCCTGGAGTTCTGGGACCGGCGTTCGTCCCGATCACGCCGCCTACGCACAATGTGGCCTTGATCTGCTCTGATTCGAAATATTCGTCCAGGACCTCAGCGATGCTCTTCTTCGTGAGCGTGTGCCAGTCTTCTTCACCTGCGGGTCCGTCGAAGGCGCGCTCGATCTCTGCCTGCGTCGGCTCCGGTAGGTCGAGTAGAGGTCGCATTCTGGCGATGATCCGGTCCCACATCGCCCAGTAGGCGTCGTAGGCTGCTATGTCCTTCTCGGAGAACTTGCGGAGCTGCTCTTTCGTCATCGCGGAATCCAGGTAGGAGATCATGTGTTTGCCGTCAGGGAAGGGGACGAAGTACTGGGGGTCGAGCGGTCTGACATCGTAGCTGTGGCGTTTCAGGTCGAGGTCCCGGATCACCTCCGGCAGCAGAAGGTTGCACACGTAGGAGCAAGTCGAGAGCCTGTAACCGGGCCAGGTCTCCTCCGTTACCGTGGCGCCCCCGATGACGTCGCGCCGCTCCAGCACCAGTACTCGTTTGCCCGCCTTCGCGAGGTAGGTGGCGGCTATGAGGCCGTTGTGGCCCGAGCCGACGACGATGGCATCATAACGTCCGTTCATGCTAATAGCGGCACCTGTCTATCGCTCTCTGTAGCTTCTCTCTCCCACCCGATCTCATGACCGGGCCGTGTGCCAATACAACCGTCGCGAAGTCCTCGCGCAGGAGTTTCTGTGCCGAGCGTTTCGCCATCGGCGGGTCAGTGCAGAGCGCCTTGATCACGCCTACCCTTGGCTTGCGAGGCAGACACCCGAAGGCGTCGGCCGTGAACAGCAGGCCGTCCGCATCACGCAGCAGCGAGACATGTCCTGGAGTGTGGCCCGGCGTGGAGATCACGCGGAACCCGGATACCATATCACCCTCGTCCAACGTCCGCGCGACAGGGACGCCAGGCGGCTCCGCATTGCGGGCCATGTACCTGACGAATCGGTTGCCCGAGGGATCGTAGGGAAGCTCGCCAGATATCACCTTTGCCTCGTGCTCCGACGCGCCTACCTCAGCATGCGGCGCCCACTCCAGGAGACCCTTCAGACCACCTGTGTGGTCGTCGTGCTGGTGGGTGATGAAGATGCGCTTGAGGTCTCTTGGTCCGGAACCGAGGATGGCTAGAGTCTCCTCGATACGCCCCACGCTGCCGTCCACGCCGGTGTCTACGAGCGTCCAGCCGTCGTCGTTCTCCAGGAGGAGCACGCTTATGAAGTTCGAGAAGCGAAAAGCGTCCATCCTGTAGACGCCAGGCGCCAGGTTTTGCGGAGCGGCCACCTACATCGTCCTCTGGCCCGACTCGTCGTCGGGGCCGTAGGGGTACCACCACTCTTTCTTCTCCACCTTCGGGTCGATGTGAACGTGCTTCGACTCCCGGAAGGCTTCGAGTCCCTCGCGGCCGAGCTCGCGGCCTATGCCGCTACCGTTCTGGCCCCCGAAGGGTGCCGCGTCGTTGTCGGTCAGGGGGTCGTTGATCCAGACGGTGCCGGCCTTGAGTTCCCGCATGCACTTGAGCATCTTCTCGAAATCCTGTGTGTACACGTTTGCCCCTAGCCCGTAGGGTACGGAGTTTGCCTGCTCGATCGCCTCGTCCAGGCTCCCGACCTCGACGACAGGGACCACGGGCCCGAAGGTTTCATCCCGCATCACAGTCATGGACGGCGTCACGCCGGTGAGTATGGTGGGCTTGTAGAAGAAGCCTCTCTCGCCGTAGCGCTCGCCGCCGGCGACGAGCTTCGCACCCTTCTCTAGAGCTTCCCCGACGTGGCGCTCGACCTTCTCGCGGCCTGGGCCGTTGATCATGGGCCCTATGTCCGTCGAGCGGTCCATCGGGTCGCCGATGTTCAGGCTCTCCACAAAGCTCCTCGAAGCCTCGACGAAATCGTCGGCCACCTCGCTCATCACGTAGAAACGCTCTGAGGAGGTGCAGACCTGTCCGGCGTTCAGGCAGGCGGCCCACACGGCCCCCTGCGCGGCGATGTCGATGTCTACATCGTCGCAGATTATGAACGGGTCTTTGCCACCAAGCTCCAGGTTTACCCTTATCAGGCGGTCCGCGGCGACGTGCGCCACCTTCTGCCCCGTGGTCTGGCTTCCCGTGAACGCGACCATGTCCACGCCGGGGTGCCTTACTAGGGCATCGCCCACGTTCCCCGCCCCGTAGACTCCCTGCAGGACGCCGTCGGGCAGGGAGCCCATAAGCTCGATCATCCGCCTCGTGGCCAGCGGCGTCTCCTCGGAGGGCTTGAGGAGGACGGAGTTCCCGGCGGCCAGCGCAGGGGCAACCTTCCAGGCGGCCAAAAGAAGCGGGAAGTTCCAGGGGACGATGCATGCCACGACGCCTACGGGTTCCTTTACGACAAGAGCGAGCTGCTGGGGTTCGATTGGGGCGGGTAGGTAGCCGACGGAGTCGCGGGCTATCTCACCGTAATAGTCGAAGCAGGCGGCCGTCCACCCGACCTCGTCGTGGTTCTCGATGTAGGGCTTGCCACCCTCCAGCGTCATGACCTTCGCAAGCTCGTCCGCATGCTCCCGCATCCGCGCAGAGATCTCATGCAATACCTCGGCCCGGTCCAGCCCGGCGAACCCCTGCCACTCGCGAAAACCGCCCCGCGCTCGCTCGATGGCAGCATCGACCTCCTCGCGGGAAGAGATCGGTATCTCCTCGATGTTCTCCCCCGTAGCCGGGTTGATGACCCGCATCGTACTTTCCGTCATGATCTCCTTTCGGGCGCTTCGCGAAGCGCCCCTACAAGGATACGTTCCTACTCCCTAAAGATTGATGGCTACGTACTTCGTCTCCAGGTACTCTTCGATGCCCTCTATCCCTCCTTCGCGGCCGAAGCCGGAGTGTTTGATGCCCCCGAAAGGGGCTGAGGCGTTGGAGACCATGCCCTGGTTGAGGCCGACCATGCCGGTCTCGATGCCCTCACAGACACGAAGGGCGCGTTTCAGGTCGCTGGTGTAGACGTAGGCCACGAGGCCGTACTCGGTGTCGTTGGCGGCGGCTATGGCAGCTTCTTCCGAATCAAAGGAGGCGACCGGGGCTACAGGACCGAAGATCTCCTCCTTCAAGAGCGTCGCGTCCTCGGGGATGTCGTCGAGCACGGTGGGGCGGTAGAAGTAGCCGGATCCCTCCATCTTCTCGGCGCCGACCAGGGCCCTGGCTCCCTTGCCGAGCGCGTCATCGACAAGGTCGCCGACCTTGTCGCGCTGGTCGCCGTCGATGAGGGGGCCCACCTCGACGCCCTCCTCGGTGCCGCGCCCGACCTTCATGGCATCCATACGCTTCGCGAGCTTCTCGGCGAACTCACTAGCGACGCCCCCTGCGACGTGGAAGCGGTTGGCCGCGGTGCACGCCTCGCCGATGTTGCGCATCTTGGCGACGATGGCGCCCTCGACCGCGGCGTCGACATCGGCGTCGTCGAAGACGAGGAAAGGGGCGTTGCCGCCGAGCTCCATAGAGACGCGCAGGAGCTGCTCGGCCGACTGGGCGACGAGCTTGCGCCCTACCTCGGTCGAGCCCGTGAAGGAGAGCTTGCGGGCACGGGGGTCGGCGATAAGTGGTCCCATCGTGCCGCCGGAGGAGGAGCTCGTCACCACGTTCAGGACGCCGCCGGGAAGGCCTGACTCCTCTAGGATCCCGGCGAGGGCGAGCATGGACAGGGGGGTCTGCTGGGCTGGCTTCATCACCATCGTGCATCCGGCGGCGATGGCTGGCCCGATCTTGCGTGTCCCCATCGCCATGGGAAAGTTCCACGGCGTAATGAAGAGGCAAGGGCCGACGGGCTGCTTCATAGTGAGCATGCGCCCGGCGCCCGCGGGCGGGACGGCGTAGCGGCCCTCTATGCGAACGGCTTCCTCCGAGAACCACCGGAAGAACTCGGCGGCGTAGGTGATCTCCGCCTTCGACTCAGCGAGCGCCTTGCCCATCTCGAGCGTCATCAGGAGGGCCAGCTCGTCGGTGCGCTCCACTATCTTCTCGAAGGCGCGGCGGAGGATCTCACCCCGTTCGCGCGGCGCCGTCTTGCCCCACTCTTCCTGCATCTCGTCGGCCGCCCCGAGCGCGGCCGTGGCGTCCTCGGGCGTGCCGTCCGCGATCTCGCAGAGCGGTTCGGCGGTCGACGGGTCCTCGACGGCCAGGGTGCCGCCGCCTGAGGCGTCACGCCACTCTCCCCCTATAAAGAGCTGCTTGTTTACGCTGTCAATTACGCTTTGCTCGGACGTTGCGATGGTCATCGACGTCTCCCTTCCTTCTTATCGGGTTCAGTGCTTCACGATACCGTTCTCGTCTTGAAGGGCGCGCGCAGTGGCTGCGAGTGGATCATCGCCTCTTCCTCCTCGAAGTCCGAGAACCTCTGGCGAGGCCAATAGTACTCCGCTGAGACCCGCATCTGTATCCCCGCCATGGCGAACCGCGTCACGATTTTCTCCTCTCCATCTCCCCGACGGTCACCGTCTGGGCTCGTGAACAGTCTACCGCCTCTCGCTCATGCTTCTTCCGGGACTCGCGCTGTCCCGCCCTCGGTCAGCCGGCGCTCCCAGGCCGCCATGCGCTCCTGGGAGGGTTTGGGCGTAAGCAGGCTCACGACCACGAACGCGACGAGGCTCGCCACCAACCCCCAGATTATGGGCGTGTTCGCGAACAGCCCGTCTTTGACCATGAAAGCCACCACGGCGACGCTGCCGGCCGCCATGGAGGCCAGCGCACCCGCCGCGGTCGCGCGGCCCCAGAAAAGCGCCCCAACTATGGGCACGAACAGCGCGCCGGTCAGGAGATCGTAGGCCACCGTCAACGCTCCCACCACGTCGTTCACCGCGATCGAGGTCACCAGTGTGGCGACGCCCACGAGCAGGGTGGTCACGCGGCTGACCAGCACCTTGTTGTGCTCTCCCCTGGCGACGAAGCCAGCGTAGACGTCGTTGGCGAGGATGGTAGAGGAGGCCAGGAGGCCTGCGCTGGCGGTGGACATCACCGCTGCGAGCGCCGCCGCGAGCACCAGGCCGGTGATCCCGATAGGCAAGACGTCGGTGGCTATCCGGGCGAAGGCGTTATCAGCTGAGATGTCGGGGAGGATCACCCGCCCCGCGGTCCCCACCAATGCGCCGGTGAGGGCGTAGAGCAGGCAGTACACTCCGGCCACCACGCTTCCCCAGCGCGCGACCTCCGGGCTGCGCGCCGTGAAGACCCGCTGCCAGATGTCCTGTCCGATCATGAGCCCGAAGAAGAAGAGCAGGAAGTAGGTGAAGATCGTCTGCCCCCCGATTGTGGTGAGATCGAAGTAGGAGGCCGGAAGGGCCTCCTGCATCCCCGAGAAGCCGCCGGCCCTGACGACCGCGATGGGCAGCAGGATGAAGAAGATGCCGACCGTCATTATGCAGAACTGGATGATGTCCGTGAGGGTTATCGACCACATCCCGCCCGCCACCGAGTAGGCGACGACGATGCCCCCCGCGACGAGGATCGCCACGGTGGGCGAGAGGCCCAGGACGACGTTGAAGACGGTGCCTATCGCGATGGTCGATGTCACCGCGATCATGAGAGCGTAGGCGGCTATGATGAGCGCGCTGATCAGGCGCGAGGGAGCCCCGTAGCGGTTCTCCAGCATCTCGGCGACGGTATAGACCCCCAGGCGCGAGAGCCGGGTGGACATGAGTACGCCCAACGCTATGACTCCCATGCCGATCCAGAACACCAGCCACATCCCCGAGATGCCGTTCTCGTAGCCGAGGGCCACGCCGCCGATGGTCGAGGCGCCGCCGAGCACGACGGCGCTCAGACAGCCAATGTACATGAACGGGCCCAACCTCCGCCCGGCGACGAGGTAGTCGTCGGCGCTGCGGGCCCTTCTCAGGCCCCAGTAGCCGGCGCCGATCATCACCGCGAAGTAGATCAGCATGATTAGGTAGTCGAGCACGTTCATCTCTTGCTCCCTCTATCTGCCTTCACAACTCTTGCGGGAAACCGTCATGGCTTCGTGTGGGTAGTCGGGCGTCCTCCCCGCTTCAGGAGTGCAATCAGGCTCAAGAACTCGTGCGCCACGTTGGCGGCCAACAGGGCGGTTATCTGGCCGGCGCCGTCGTATTGCGGATAGACTTCCACCACATCACAACCTACGATGTTAAGCCCTGCTAAGTCCCGCAAGAACTCCTGCGCCTCGCGGCTGGTGAAGCCCCCGATCTCTGGGGTCCCGGTCCCCGGCGCGAACGCCGGGTCCACGAAGTCCACGTCAAAAGAGACGTAGACTTTTGCATCGCCCACCCGTTCGCTGATGCGGGCTACGGTCTCGTCTATGCCCAACTCGCGAACACCGTTGGTGGCGATTAGCTCGAAGCCCAGCTCCAGAGAAGCATCCCAATCGCCTGCGTCGTAGAGCGGGCCGCGCATCCCGACCTGGATGGAGCGCGCCGGATCTAGCAGTCCCTCCTCGACCGCCCTCCTGAAGACGGTGCCGTGGTTGTACTTCTTGCCGAAGTAGGAATCCCAGGTGTCGGCGTGCGAGTCGAACTGCACGAGGGCCAGAGATCCGTGGACGGCCGCCGCGGCCCTGAGCTCCGGAAGCGCTATGGAGTGGTCTCCGCCGAGCACGATGGGGACGACGCCGGCGCGGTGTATGGGCTCCAGTCCTTCCCTTATCCGCTCGTAGCTCTCTTCGATGAAGCCGGGGACCACGGGCACGTCCCCGTAGTCTATGACCGAGAGATGCTCGAATATGATGATGTCCTGGGAAGGGTTGTAGGGCCTCAAGAGGTGCGAAGCGCTCCTTATGCCCTCCGGGCCGAAGCGGGCGCCGACCCGGAAGGATGCGCCGGTGTCAAACGGCGCCCCGACTATAGCCACGTCGGCGTTCTCCAGATCTTGCGTGTTCGGCAACCTCATAAAGGTGCGCACTCCCGAGAAGCGCGGGGTTACGAACGAGTCTGCTGGTTCGTAACGGATCAACGGCATCATCTCCTTTCTAGCTTTGCGCCCGTTCGACACCGCACAGGCTTCTACTCCGACCCTGGATCTCTGGCGCCTTCTCCCCACTCGTTACCACGCGAGCGCTGCCTCCTCATCGATCTCGATCAGGGTTGGCCCTGCCGCCTGCCGAGCCTGGCGCAGCAGCTGCCGTAACTGCTCCAGGGTCTCGGTCCGTTCGGTGCGGCAGCCGAAACCGTGGGCGATGGTGAGGAAATCGGGCGTGTAAATATCAACCCCGATCTGGGGGATGCTGCGCTCCGCCATGTAGCGTTTGATCTCGCCGTAGCCGCGATTGTTCCACAGCAGGATCGGGAGTGGCAGCGCCAGCTCCACCGCGGTCGCGAGTTCGCCCATCGTGAATTGCAGCCCGCCGTCACCGATCAAGGCCACCACCGGCCGCTCGGACCGGGCCAGCCTGGCACCCAGTGCAGCCGGCAGCGCATAACCCAGGGTGCCGTAGCCGGTGCTGGAATTGAAGTACGACCGCGGCTGCTCAGGTTCGTAGAATAGATTGGCGCTGTAGACCGGTTGGGTGGAATCGCCCACCACGATCACACCCGGCAGTGCCTGCTGCACCGCCGCCATGAAGCGTTGATGCAGGCGTTGTCGCTTATTCAGGAGGCCTTGCAACTGCTCGCGCAGCGCTTGCGCTCGCGCCGTCGCCGTTGCCTGATCGACATCGTAATCTTCCAACTCTCGTTCCAGCGCTTGCAGAGCAATGCCTGCGTCGCTGAGGATGGCGACTTCGGGCAGCGCGTTGCGGGTGAGCTGCCCGGGGTCAACGTCGATGCGGATCAGCCGCGCGCCAAGGGTGGGCCGGCCGTCGAACAGCAGCGTATCGGTCTCGCCAAGCTCTGTGCCGACCGCCAGAACGACATCGGCGGCAGCCAGTTCTTCCAGCACCGGAGGCTGCGGCAGGGTGCTGCCCAGACACAGTGGATGCTCGGGCGGCAGTATGCCCTTGCCGTTGATGGTGGTTACGGTCAACGCTCCGAGCCGCTCGACCAGAGCGCGCGCCTGGGGAGCCGCGTCCTGCGCCCCACCACCCAGCACCACGAGCGGCCGCCGGACTCCGCGCAACAGCTCGGCGGCCGCGGCGATCGCGCCCGGGTCGGGCCCCGGCCGGGCGCCGGGCGGCGCTATCTGCCTCAGTACGTGATCGGCGGGCGTAGTGATGACATCCAGCGGCAGTTCGATGTGCACCGGCCGCGGCCTGGCGCTGTGGAACACCGCAAAGGCGCGCGCCAGCACCTCGGGCAACTCGTTCGGCCGCAGCAGAGTATGGCTGAACGCGGTCAGACCAGCCATCAGGTTGCGCTGCGAGGGTAGCTCGTGCAGCCGTCCCTCCCCTAGCCCCAGTTCATGGCTGTTGTTGACGCTGGAGATCACCAGCATCGGTACCGAGTCGGCGTAAGCCTGACCCAGGGCGGTAGCGATATTGGTCAGACCCGGCCCGGTGATGATGAAGCAGGCCGCCGGCCTGCCGCAGGCCCTGGCGTAACCATCGGCCATGAAGCCTGCGCCCTGCTCGTGGCGCGGTGTGATGTGGCGTATGCGAGTATCTGGCAGGCCGCGGTAGAGCTCCACGGTGTGCACGCCGGGGATGCCGAACACGGTGTCGATGCCATAGGCTTCCAGCAGCCCGACTAACACTTCTCCGCAAGTCGTCATTCCGTTCGTCCTTACCTTCAGTGCCTGCCAGGTCGGCGGGGCGTGAGCGCGGCTGTCCCGGTCAACTCCACGCCGTTTATCCGGCTCTCGCTCACGCCGAGCCCTCCGCGTCGGGTCACGCTTCGAGGTTGGTCATGACGTGCTTGATGCGGGTGTAGTCCTCCAGGCCGTACATCGAGAGGTCCTTGCCGTAGCCCGAGTGCTTGAAGCCGCCGTGGGGCATCTCTGCCACGAGGGGGATGTGAGTGTTGATCCAGACGCACCCGAAGTCCAGCCTGCGGCTTACCCGCATCGCCCGTCCGTGGTCCTTTGTGAACACGCTGGAAGCCAGACCGTACTTGACGCCGTTGGCCCACTTGACCGCCTCGTCCTCATCCGAGAAAGACTGTACGGTGACGACGGGGCCGAAGATCTCGTTCTGGGAAGCCTCGTCGTCCTGCCTGAGGCCCGAGACCACGGTGGGGGAGTAGAAGAAGCCCCTGTCGCCGAAGCGCTCGCCGCCGACGGTTACCTCGGCGTGGTCGGGGAGCCTTTCGACCATGCCCGAGACGTGCTCCAGCTGGGTCGCGTTGTTCAGGGGGCCGTAATCCACCTCGTCGTCGGGGTCTCCCGTCGTCGTGTTCCTGGCCTGCTCGGTGATCGCCGCCACGAAGTCGTCGTGGATGCCAGGGTGGGCAAGCACGCGGGTGGCCGCGGTGCAGTCCTGGCCGGCGTTGAAGTAGCCGGCACCCGCTATCTCCTCGGCCGCCGCTTCGATGTCGGCGTCGTCGAAAATGATCACCGGCGCCTTTCCGCCGAGCTCCAGATGGACCCGTTTGAGGTCGGAGGCCGCGGCTTCCGCGACCTGCATGCCGGCCCTGACGGAACCGGTGATCGCGACCATCTGCGGTGTTGGGTGTTGGACCAGCATCCTTCCTGTGTCCCGATCGCCGCAGACCACGTTGAACACGCCTTCGGGAAGAAACTCAGCAGCGATCTCGGCCATCATTACCGTGGAGACGGGGGTGGTGTCGCTGGGCTTGATCACGATGGTGTTGCCTGCGGCTATGGCCGGGGCGAACTTCCAGATTGCCATCATCATCGGGTAGTTCCACGGAGTTATCTGGCCGATGACGCCCACCGGCTCGCGGCGGACGAACGAAGTGTACCCTTCGAGGTACTCTCCGGCGGACTTGCCGTCCAGACAGCGGGCGGCGCCGGCGAAGAAGCGGATCTGATCCACCCCCGCAGGGATCTCCTCTTCCATGGTGAGCCCGAACGGCTTCCCCGTATTCTCCGACTCTGCCCGAACCAGATCCTCGGCCCGGTCCTCTATGGCGTCAGCCAGCCTCAAGAGGGCGAGCTGCCTCTCTGAAGGCGTCGCATCGCGCCACGTCTCGAAAGCCCTGTCCGCCACCTCGAATGCCCGGTCGATGTCGGCCTGCTCGGAAACGGGTGCCTGGGCGAACGTCTGGCCCGTGGCCGGGTTGACCAGCTCGTAGGTGCGGCCTCCTGCGGCGTCTACGTGCTCCCCCCCAATGAAGTTCTTCAGTGTCTTGGTCTCCGTCATCTCTCCTCCTTGTCGTTGGGTTTTCCGCTATTTCGACTTCTCCTGCGCAGTGCGATGCCGCCGAGGATCTCCCTGATGATTCTGTCCGCGGCGAGCGCGGTGATGTCCGCTGACCCCACGCCCGTAGGGATCACCTCGACCATGTCGGCCCCGATCACCTCAAGGTGCACGGCCACCTCCCGCATGGCCCAGAGCAGCTCGGTGGTAGTCATCCCACCTGGTTCCGGCGTCCCTGTGCCTGGCGCGAAGGCGGGGTCCAAAACGTCTATGTCCACGGTCAGAAAGACCGGTCCCCCGCCGACCGTCTCGACGGCCTGGCTTATGACCTCTCTTATACCCAGGTTGCGGATGTCGTGCATGAAGAGGCTAGTGATACCGTGCTCTCTCTGCCAGGCGAACTCCTTCTCACCGGGCCAGTAGCCGCGCAGCCCGATCTGAACGTAGCGCTGCGGATCGACGGTGCCCTCCTCCACGAGCCGACGCATGATGGTGCCGTGGGAGAGCTCGACGCCGAAGACCTCTGCGCCCGTATCGGTGTGCGTGTCGAAGTGCACGAGGCCAACGGGCCCGTATGCGTTAGCGCAGGCGCGCACGTCCGGCTCGGTGATGGAGTGGTCTCCGCCGATGATGACAGGGACCGCGCCAGCCGCAAGGACCTGTGCGACGGTAGCTTCGATCGCTGCGTGGGAGTGAACGGGGTCCGCCGGTAGGACAGGGGCGTCACCGAAGTCAACGATGCGCAACTCGGAGATCGCGTCGAGTGCGGTCTCCAGTTCCGGGCCGGATGGGCTGCTCGCGGCGCGGATCGCGCGCGGCCCGAAACGCGTCCCCGGACGGTCGGAGACCAGGTCGTCCATAGGCGCGCCGACTATCGCCACGTCAACGCCTTCGAGGTGCGCCGGGTCTTGCGTGTAGGGAACGCCGGCGAAGGTGAGCAGGCCCGCGTAATCGGGCTTCTCGCCCACTGATGCCCAGCGCTGGAAGGGATCTATCATGGCGCTCCTCCGCCCGGACTGTGGCAGTGTTCGTTGGCCGTGGAAGGCACGTCCAGGGCGGGGTTGCGGTCGAAGAAGCCCACCGGCTTGAGCCAGAACGAGACGGTGTCAACGGCCATCACAGGCCACTCCTCGGGGCGTGTGATGTGGTGGATGCCGAACACGTACCAGAGGACGACGTCGGAGTTCTCGATGGACCGGTTCTGTCGGGTCCATACCGGTAGCCCCGTGTCGACCTCGCTCTGGTTCACGAACTCCCCGCAAGGCCAGCGCTCGTCTTCGTGGTAGGGGGTGACCCACATGGTGTGCCCGATGACCCCGGCCCGCTCGAGGACCGGCGAGGAGGGGTCGAACATCGCCGGAAGGCAGCCGGTGGGGACGAGCTTGTAGGCGGTGGAGGTGCCGAGCCCGTTCCTGGCGTTGTCGTTGACGACCTTCCAGGAGCGCTGGGTGTTCCAGTCGTAGTCCTGCTTGCCCTCCTCCTCGGTTCGAAGGGGTAGGTTGCGCTGCACGAGTGCGAGGCCGTAGGGGTTCTTCGGCCCGACCGGCGACGCCTCCGTCTCGGACATGACGACGGTGTTCGCCTCGCCATCCACGTCGAGGTCGAGCCTGGCGACGATGAAGTGCTGGTGGAACGGGGCGTAGGTACGATCGTCAACCAGAGACCCGTACGGGGGCTGCTCGCCCTCTGGGAAGTGGGAAGTCACCATGATGCCGGTGGCCCGCACCTCGCACTCGATGTTGCCGTCCTGGTAGAAACGCCAGTAGATGAGGTACTCGTAGTTCGCCACGGTCGCGTGGAAGGAGAGAACCAGCCGCCGACTTCTTCGGACCTCAGCCCCGTCGACCTCGTCAACATGCTTCCAGAGGACGGCGTCGTCCTCCTCGTGAATGCAGATGGCGTTCTTGATGGTGTAAGGCTCCCCCGTGGAGTCGTGGAGGACCGCGTCGAGGTAGGAGATCTCGCCCAGGCAATCGCACCCCAGCTCAAGCGAGGTCGTCATGAACCCCAGGCCCCATTCACCAACGTCGAAGGCCGTGCGCCTGAAGTGTTCAGGGCTCGGATCACGGTAGGGCACGACCATCTCCGAGAACGACATCCTGTGCGCCACTGGCCTGGTCTTTCCGCCTTCGTCGTAGCCGACGGTGTGGAGCACGAGCCCCTCGCGGTAGTTGAACCCAACGCGCATGGACCACTTCTGCCACTCGAGCTCGTTGCCGCTGAGGACAAAGGAGGCTCCCTCGGGCTGCGTGATCTCGAGCGGTTTCAGGTCGTTTCGCTCCCGCAGGCCGGGAACGTGTTTCGGTGCGTACTCGCCCATAATCTTCGGCTTTTCGACCGAGAAGTTGTCCTCGATCTCGAGTAGCTTCGCGCGGTTGAGGTCGACGATCAGCTTGAGGCCGTTGACGGGGTTGGCGTAGGGGTTGGAGTCCTCGTGGTCCCGGTACCAGATGTCCGTCCAGCCGATGCGACGGCCCCTGTACTTGTCAGCGATCAAAGACCCCCCGTAGGCCCAGACGTCGAAGAGGACCTTGTCCATGTCGGTGACGCCGCGCGAGGCGAGCGCCTCGACGACCTTGGGATCCCGTCGCAGGGCATCGTCGCACTCGTGGTACTCGTCGACGGTCACGTTCGGCTGCTCGCCGGGACGGTGCTCCCACGAGACGATGCGATCCTCGTCGAGCGAGACGACCGCTTTGTATGCCTGGCCGTCGTCGCGATTCCAGCAGATGAGCAGCGCCTCCCGCGGTACCTTACGCCCAGACGCGAGTACCTCTTTGGGTGGCTCTTTGAGCTCGATGGCGGCGAAGCGCCACCGCTCGTCGAAGCCTCGGTCCTCGCGCAGGGTGTTCGCCGCCCGGCGGAACTCTTCGGCGACGAGCGGGTCGAGCGGGTGCCTGACCGCCGCGGCCCTCTCCGTTCTGCCCGTGGATTGCCCCATCTCAGTGCTCCTCCGGGTCCCGATCCTGCAGCAGATCCTCTTCGGTGGCGAGCACGGCCGTGTCGTGAGTGAGGGTCTCTCCGCGGAAGAACTCCGGTGCCCGATACTGCCACGCGAACATCAAGATGACACCCAGTAGCAGCAGGCCCACCCCGATAACGAAGACGGTGCCCATCCCGAATACCGCCCCGCCACTACCGTAGGCTGGGTCGAAGGTATCGATGGCCGTTTTGAAGAAGAGGAGCGTGAGCATTATCCCGCCGAGACCCGGGAAGAGGCCCTTGAACGCGAAGCTCTTCGGGTTCGTGAACAGCTCCCTGCGGAAGTACCACACGCACGCGAAAGCCGTGAGCGAGTAATAGAAGGCGATCATCAACCCGAGCGCGTAGATGGTGTCGATCAGGACGTCCTCGCTGAGGAATGTCATTACGGTGTAGAAGATCGCCGTGGCCACGCCGGAGAAAAGCGTCGCGAACGACGGCGACCGAAATCGCGGGTGCACGTGCGAGAAACGCTCCGGCGCCGCCTTGTAGAAGGACATGGCGAGCATCGTCCGAGCCGCGGGCAAGAACGTGGTCTGCAAGCTCGCTGCCGCGCTCGCCAGCACCGCGAGGAATAGGAAGATGGCGAGCACTCCGAGCACGGGCTCGGCGAGCACGGCGAAAACGTTGTCCGCGGTGTCGGGGTTGCCCAGACCGATGCCCTGCTCGCCGATGCCGGCAAACATCTGGGCCGAGATCGCAACCAGCATGTACGTGCTGAGGATCGTGAGAATGGTCAGGAGTGCGGCTCGTCCCGGCGTGCTGGAGCTGCCGGTAGTCTCCTCGTTGACGGTGAGCGTGGTGTCCCAGCCCCAGAAGATGAAGATGGAGAGCGACAACCCGGCCGCGAAAGCCGCGAAGGACCCTATCGCGAACGGGTTGAGCCAGCTCCACGAAAAGCCGATAGCGAGCTCTGAGGCACCCCCGAGCGCTCCGCCGAAAGCCAGGGCGATGAAGAGGGCGAGCACGACCATCTGCAGCCCCACGAGTACGTACTGGACCCCTTTCGTCGCCGCCATACCGCGGTAGGAGATAGCTGTGGCGCCCACCAGGAAAACCAGGGTCGTCAGGACGTTGACGACCGCGTTGCCGCCCAGTGCCTCGATGGCCGGGTTCCCCAAGACGTTCCCGAGCAGCAGGTAGAAGAACGTGACCGCCACGCCCACAAGGTTGGAGAGCACGATCACCGTCGCCAGAACGAAGCCCCACCCGCACATCCAGCCGACGTGCGGGCCGAAGGCCTTCACCGTCCACGTGAACGAGGTGCCGCAATCCGGCGCCTCATGGTTGAGCTCCCGGTAAGCATAGGCAACGAGCAACATCGGTATAAACCCCGCCAGGAAGACCGCCGGCATCTGCAGACCGACCTCGCTGACCGTGGGGCCGAGGGTGGCGGTGAGGGCGTAGGCCGGAGCCACGCAGGAGACCCCAAGCACGACGCTGGCCAGGAGTCCAACGGCATCGTGCTCGAGACCCTTGTCCTTGAGGTCTTCGTGTGGACTATCGGATCTGGCCGTCTTCGAAGCGTCGCCTCGGTCGATCGACTCTGCCACGTTGCCTCCCTTCCCTGAGAGCCCGCCTGCACGCTAGACGGTACGCTCCATTTTACTCGCCTGTCGTGATCCTGCTGATTCGACCAGCACGCACGGCACGTGTACCTCAGAGATGGGCAGGAGGAGTCGCTTCGCTCACCACAGCCGGAGACGGGAGCCTACTGATACAGGTCCTCCAGCGCTTTCGAGAAAACGGCCGTGTGCCGATTCACCTGCGCCTCCGTGGTCGTCGGGGCCATAAGGGCCATGTTGTGGAAGGGCGTTATGAGCACCCCGCGGTTGAGCGCGTACAGGTGCAGCAGTGTCTCCAACTCATCATCGTGGGAGGCTGCAGCCTCCCCGCCGTTCCGCGGCGGCTCGGGCGAGAAACTGTACTCGACCCGGCAGCCAAGGCGGGTGACGTTCCACGGAGCCCCCTTCTCCTCTATGGCTCCCTTTACACCCCGCTCGAAACGCTCGGCCAGCGGGATGGTGCGCTGAAAGGCTTCAGCGGTCAGTACTTCCGTCAGGGCAGTGCGCATCGCCGCCACGGAGAGCGCGTTCCCGGCCAGCGTGCCCCCGACGCCGCCGACGTCCACATAGTCAGCATCTTCCTGCGCTAGCGCCCTCTCGGCAACCTGCCTGGTAAGGCCGAATGCCCCTGCAGGGACGCCGCCGCCTATGGTCTTGCCGACGGTCAGGATGTCAGGGTCGAGCCCGTGCTCTCGGGTGTAGCCACCGTAGCCTGTAGACATGGTGTGGGTCTCGTCGATGATGAGGAGCGTCCCGTGGCGGCGTGTGAGGTCGCGCAGATCGTCGTGGAAACCAGGTTCGGGGAGCACGATCCCGATATTGGTCATGGCTGGCTCGGCCAGCACGCAAGCCACGTCTTCGTGGGCCAGGGCTTCCTCGAGTGCTGCGAGGTCGTTGAACTCGACGACGCGGGTGGTGTGCTCGGGCTGCACCGGCGGGCCGACGTTGCCTGGACGGGCGACGACGCGGCCTTCGCGCAGGACGGCGAACGTCTCGTCCACGGTACCGTGGTAGCACCAGTTGAAGACCAGGATGCGGGGGCGGCCGGTGATCTGGCGCGCCATCCGGATCGCGAACCGGTTCGCGTCGGTCGCGCTCAGGGTCACCTGCCACAGCGGCAGCCCGAATCTTTCGGCCAGGGCCTCGCCGACCGCCGGGGCGTCGGGGGAGGGCATCATGGTGGTGATGGCGCGGGCTGACTGCTCCGCCGCCGTTGCCGCCACCGCCGGTGGCGCGTGCCCCGTCATCGCACCGGTATCGCCGAGGCAGAAGTCGGCGTACTCGTTGCCGTCTACGTCGAAGACGGTCGAGTCCTCGGCCCGTGCGGCGAACACCGGGAACCCGCCGGCCCACTTCATCATCCAGCTCATCGGCACGCCCCCGAAGAGGGAGTCGCCGGCCTTCTCGTAGAGCTCGCGGGATCTTTGGTGCGTCCGCGCGAATGAATCCCTCTCGCGTTCGGTCAGCGCGAGGATGCGCTCGCGCGGAGGACTGGCTTTCGGGTGAGTAGTATCGACCATGCCTCTAGGAGTTTTCTCTTCGCACGAGGAGGCGGCTGCCGCCGAAGATCAAGGCTATGGTGGCCACGAGCACCACGGTGGAGAGCGCGTTGATGACCGGCGTGACGCCGAACTTGATCATGGAGTAGATCTTCAAGGGCAGCGTGCTCGATCCCACGCCCGAGACGAAGAACGTAATCACGAAGTCGTCGAAGGACAGCGTGAACGCCAGCAGGGCCCCGGCCATGACGCCGGGAAAGATCAAGGGTAGCGTTACCCGTAGAAAGGTCGTCGTCGGGTTGGCCCCAAGATCCTGGGCCGCTTCTTCGAGAGACTCGTCCATCCCCGCGAGGCGCGCCCGCACCACGATGGTCACGAACGAGACGGTGAACGCCACGTGCGCGATGACTATGGTCACTATGCCGAGCTCGATGCCGAGCGGGATCAGGGTGGCCACAAAGAAGGCCAGCAGGCTCACTCCGACCACGATCTCTGGCATCACCGTGGCCGCGTAGATGGTGGTGTCGGCCGCCAGCTTGCCCCTGAAGTCGTGGCGCGTGAGCGCCAGCGCCGTGAACGTACCGATGACGGTGGCGATGAGCGTGGCCGTCACCCCGACCTTCATAGAGTTGAAGAAGGCTTGGTGGATGGTCTCGTCCCGAAGGAGCGCCGCGTACCATTCGGTAGAGAAGCCGGTCCAGCTCTGCGTGCTCCTGCTGGAGTTGAACGAGAAGAACATCAGGACCAGGATCGGGGCGTACAGGAAAGCGTAGATCAGGACCGAGAACAGCAACAGCGCCCGATCCGGGATCCTCCCCACGCCCTTGTAGACGGGGCCGCCGGTCTTCGCGCTCATCCGTTTACACCCCCTCCAGCTTGTCCGCGCCGACGCGTCGCACGTAGAACAGGATCGCCGCGAGCAGCAACGCGGCGAGCATTATGGAGAGGGCGCTCCCGAAGGCCCAGTCACGGGCCGATCCGAACTGGCTCTGTATCAGGCTGCCCGTCATCACCGTCCTCGACCCGCCGAGCAACTGAGGGATGACGAACTCCCCGGCCGAGGGTATGAAGACCAGGATGGAGCCCGCGATCACGCCCGGCATACTAAGCGGGAACGTCACCCGCCAGAAGGTCTCCCACCGGCTCGCCCCGAGGTCCTTGGCCGCCTCCTTCAGGCGGGTGTCGAACTTCTCCAGGGAGGCGTAGAGGGGCAGGATCATGAACGGCAGGTACGAGTAGACCATTCCCATCAGGACCGCCTGCGACGTGAAGATTAGCGTGACGGGCGCGTCGGTGATGCCCAGAAACTGCAGCGTCTTGTTGGCGATTCCGTTGCCGCTCAGGATCACGACCCACGAGTACGCCCGGATCAGGAGGCTCGTCCAGAACGGGACCATCACCAGCAAGATGAGGGCGTTGCGCCACCTGCGTCCCTTGAAGGTGATGAAGTAGGCCAGCGGGTACCCGAGCGCGAAGCAGATTAAGGTGGTCAGCGCCGCTATCACGAAGGTGCGGATGATGATCTCCAGATACAGCGGATCGAAGACCTTGAGGTAGTTACCCGGGTTGAAACCCAGCGTTATGCCGCCGTAGACGCCGCTTTTCCCGAAGGAGTAGGCCAGGATCAGGAGCAGCGGCACGAGGAAGAAGAGCCCGAGCCACACCGTGATGGGCGTGAGCAGCCCCACGAGCCGCAAGGTCCAGCCGCGGCCTTTGCCTCCCACGCTAAGCGCTCCTTACCTCGGTGAAGATGCGCTCGTACTTGCGGGTCTTCGCCCCGACGTCCTCGATGACCTCCAGCCTCTCGAAGATCTCCGGCGTCAAGGTGTAGCCCGGAAGATTCTTGAGCGCGGGGTTTATCTTGGGCAGCGCGGCCGCGTTGGGCGTGTTGTAGTAGGTGTAGTTGGAGAGCTTGGCCCCCACGCCCGCGTCGAGGATATGGTTTATGAACTTGTGGGCGTTGTCCGGGTGTGGCGCGCCGTTCGGGATGCACATGTTGTCCGTCCAGCGCGACGCCCGCGGCTTGGGGATGATGTAGTCGAGGTCCTCGTTCCCGGCGAGGGCCAAGAAGGCGTCACCGGAGTAGACGTGGCCCAGCTGGACATCGCCGTTCTGCACCAGCGGCCGGACCTCGGTGGAGATGAAGTACCCGCGTAGGAGTGGTTGTTGATCCTTCAACGACGCTTCGGCCTCGGCGAGCTCGTCGTCGTCCTTGGTGTTCACCGAGTAGCCCAGCCTGTAGAGCGCGGCGCCCAAAGTCTCCCGGCTGTCGGAGAGCATGGCGATCTGACCCTCGAACTCGGGGTCCCACAGTGGGTCCCAGGTGCCGTCCAGCTCCCCTACCTCTTTCCGGTTGTACAGGATGCCGGTCGTGCCCCACTGGTAGGGGAGGCTGTACTCGTTGTTCGGGTCGTAGGAGAGGCCCAAATAGTCCTCACCCACGTTCTTGGCGTTCGGGATCTTGGACTTGTCCAGCTTCTGGACGACGTCGGACTTGATCATGACCGCGACCATGTAGTCGCTCGGCACGATCACGTCGTATCCCGTGGCGCCGGCCTGGAGCTTGCCGAGCAGGTCCTCGTTGGAGCCGTAGAAGTCCTGCGTGACCTGTATGCCCGTCTTCTCCTCGAAGCTGGGTATGGTGCTCTTGGCGACGTAGTCCGACCAGTTGTAGAGGGCGAGCTCTTTCTCCTCCGGCCCGCCACCGCCGCCACCGCCGCCACCCGCCGCGTTCGTGTTCGGTTGGCAGGAAAGGATCGAGAGCGTCGAGCCGGCGATCCCGGCGGCGCCCAGGGTCTTCAGGAATCTGCCCCGGCTTACCCTTCTTTGCATGGTTACCCTCCTAGAACAAGACAGTTGGCGGCGTCCCAGGCGACGGAGACCCGCTCGCCTTCCGCGGGACCGGCGGTGTCGTGGGAATTCTGCTGGTAGAGCACGATTTTCTCCCCGTCGGGACGCACCGCGATGTACTGGGTGCTCACCCCCAGGTAGACGACCTGCTCGATGGTGACCGAGAGGACGTTATCCCCGTCGCCTCCGAACCTGATCTTCTCCGGCCTGACTGCGACGTGCGCCTCCGAGTTCGCCTCGATGGCTTCCTGCCCTTTGGCTTCGATCTTCTCCCCGTCCGAGGTGCGAAGCGTTACCCGATCCCCTTCCACCGCCTCGACCCTGCCGGAGAACATGTTGGTCTGCCCGATAAAGCCGGCGACAAAGCGGTCGTGCGGGAACTCGTACAGGGTGGCGGGGTCGGCGACCTGCCGCACCACGCCGCTGTCCATCACCGCGATCCTGTCGCTCATCGTGAGCGCCTCTTCCTGGTCGTGCGTGACGTAGACGAAGGTGATACCGACCTCGTGCTGCAAGGTCCTGAGCTCGAGCTGCAGCTCTTTTCTGAGCTTGAGGTCGAGAGCCCCCAGAGGCTCGTCCAAGAGCAACACCTTCGGCCGGTTGACGAGCGCCCTCGCGAGCGCGACCCGCTGCTGCTGCCCGCCGCTGAGCATGTTCGGCCGGCGTTTCTCGAAGCCTGCGAGCTGCACCATCTCGCAGGCATCGGTGACCCGCTGGCGGATCTCGTCCTTCTGAACCCCGGCCCGCCTGAGGCCGAAGGCCACGTTGTCGAAGACGTTCAAGTGGGGGAAGATCGCGTACGACTGGAACACGGTATTGACGGGACGGCGGTAGGGCGGGACACCCCGCACCTGCTCTCCGGCGACGGAGATGTTGCCCTCCGTGGGCTCGTCGAAGCCCGCGATCATACGCAGCGTCGTGGTCTTGCCGCACCCGCTCGGCCCCAGCAGCGAGAAGAACTCGCCCTCATAGATGTCGAGCGACAGGTCTTCTACCGCCACGAACTCCCCGAAGCGCTTGGTGACCCCGGTCAACTCCACGGCCACCTCCCGGCCCGTATCCGGCCCGGCACCGCTCGCCGTTGGCGAGTGTTCCGTTGTTTTTCTTTCTTGCAACCCTTACCCCCTGTGCGTGTAGCCCTGAGCAAGCTTCCTTTGCGAGAGATCGTCTACGTCGGAGACGGGTGCCTCCCGGCGCGGGACAACCCCGGAGAGATCCGAGAGTACCTCCCGGGCGGCCCGCTCGCCGGACTCGACGGCCCCCTCCATGTACCCGCTCCACTCCGAGGAGGTCTCGGCCCCCGCCCAGTAGATGCGACCCACGGGTTCCTGCAGCGCGGGACCGTGGTCCAAGAGCATACCCGGCGTGGGCACCCCCGCGTAGCCCCCGCGTGAATAGACCTCCGCTCCCCAATCAGTCTCTGCATAGCCAAGCGTGTCGAGGGCCTTCTCGCCGAAATAGCGGGCGAAGCACTCGAGTACGGCCTCCTCGCGCTCTCCTCTTTCCCGGCGTCCCCACTCGCGGGCGTCGGAGCCCAGGATAAAGCCGGTCAGGACGCCGACGCTGTCTTCGGGAAACGAGTTGTCGCAGGTGACCTTACATGGACCCGTGTCGCTCTCGGCCCGTCCGTTCAGCCCCGTCTCGCGCCAGAACGGCGTCCCGTAGACGGCGTGGCACTTGATCACGGCCCCCATGGGCATCCTTTGTGAGAGCCCGTCGTGCCTCGGCCCGAGCGCGGGAACGTACTCTATGCGCCCGCGCAGGGCGGGCGGCACCGTGACGATCACCGCCCCTGCGCGAACGGAGGCGCGGACCGACTCCACGAGCACAGCCCCTCCCTCCTGGACGATTCGCCGCGCCGGAGAGTCCAGAACCACGCGTCCTTCCAGCCCTTCGGCCAGGCGGACCGAGATCTCCTGCGCGCCGCCGACGAACCTGTATTCTTCGGCGGAGGCTTCGATCTCGAAGAGTCCCTCGAAGCTGCCCGATGAGGCTACATCCGCCAGGACGCCCAGCAGCGATACGTCGCGCGGCTCGCAGGCGTACAGCGACTCCACCGCGAGATCAAAATAGAACCTGGCACCACTGCTTAGCTCATGCCCTAGCTTCCAAGTCTCGAGTGTCTGCCCGTCCAACTCCGCGGCGTTCTTCGCCCTCCAGGGCGCATCGGCTGGCACTCCCCTCGCGAGCTTGCCCAGGGCCCCGAAAGCCTCCTCGACCTCGCGGAGCGCGGCGGGGTCCGAAAAGGGGATCTCACCGTCTTCCTCGTACTCCGAGCGACGCCCGCCTTCGCAGAACACGGTGCGCCCGGGAAGGTGCGTCGGGAAGGTCTCGACGCCGAGGTCACGGGCGAGCGCGCCGATGCGACGTTGGCCCGGCCCGATCCACTGCCCGCCCAGCTCGACGGTCGTCCCTGCAACGCGCCTGGCCATCGTTCGGCCACCGACCCTATCCTGGGCTTCGATCACCAGCACCGCAGCGCCCGCGCTCTCCAGCTCTCTCGCCGCCGTGAGCCCGGCCAACCCCGCGCCGACGATCACCACATCGACAGCCGTATCCCCGCGCGAGAGGCTTCTGTTCATTCACCCGCCTCCGTGCCGCCGGTTCTTTTCGTCCCCACCGTCGACCCTCAGTGACTGCCGAGGCGCTCGGCCAGGGTCTTGCCGGTCGGCGGATCCCCGGTCCGCTCGGCGCGGTCGTCGACCTTCATCAGGCCGCGCTGCACGTACCTGGCGCCCAACCAGCGCAACGGTTCCGGCTCCCAGGCACGCGTCTCGTGATTGACGGTGGGCAGGTGGGTTACCGCGGTGTCTCGACCGAGGATCAGATCGGCCAGCGTCTGGCCCGAGAGGTTGGCGGTCGCCACGCCCTGTCCCGTGTAGCCGCGCGCGGTCGCGACACCCCGGGCCGGGTCGTAGGACATAGTGGGCATCCAGTCGCGGGGCACGGCCAATGGTCCCCCCCAGGCGTGGGTAAAGCGCGCGCCCTCGAGGGCCGGGAACCACGCCCTCGCGGTGCTGCGCAGCATCTCGTGCGTGGGATCGTGGCGGTCGAACTCATCCTCTATGCGCGACCCGTAATGATAGGGCGCGCCGCGACCCCCGAAGAGTATGCGCCCGTCGGCCGTGCGGGAGAGGTAGTCTACCGTGTAGCGGTTGGACGCCACGCACTCCCGGCCCTCCCAGCCGATCTCCGCCCAGCTCTCCTCGGAGAGGGGCTCGGTCAAAACGATGAGGGAGTAGATGGGCAGCACTTCCCGGCGCAGCTTGCGCAGCTGCGCCAGGTAGGCCTCCCCCGCGAGCACGACCGTGCCCGCGCGTACCTCACCAGAATCCGTCACCAGCCGCGGGCTGGGACCGGTCTCGAAGTCCGTGACGGTAGTCTGCTCGAAGATCTCACCGCCGAGTCGCTCTACGGCCCTGGCGAGCCCGCGCGCGAGCCGCGCCGGGTGGATGGTCGCGCAGTGCGGGTTGTACAGAGCCCCTTCTGCGCCGGTGATCCTGACGCGTTCTGCGGTCTCCTCCGCGTCGAGCAACCTGAGGCCCCCGTCCAGGTCGAGGTTGCGGAACGATTCGTACGCTCCCTCTAGACCTGGTAGCTGGCTCGGACCGCGGGCGACGCGGAGCTGTCCGCCGCGAAGATACTGGGCGTCGATCTCCTCCGCCGTGGCGACCCTGCCGACCTCGTCGACCGCGCTCCGCATCTGGAGCAGAAGCTCTCGCGTGGCCTCTCTGCCGAAACGTCGCTGGAGCTCACCGGGGCTGACGGGGAAACCCGAGCTGCACCAGGCGCCGTTGCGCCCCGAGGCACCAAAACCGGCGACCTCGGACTCGAGCACCACCACCCGCAGCGAAGGCTCCCGCCGGAGCAGATAGTAGGCCGTCCAGAGACCCGTGAAGCCCGCGCCCAGGATGGCCACGTCGGCCTCGGTGGGACCGGATAGCAACGGTCTCGGCGTGAGCTCCTCCCCGGTCGTCTCGAGCCAGAAGCTGTAAGAACGGTAGTCTTTGGCTCCTGGGCCGGCGTGCCGCCGCGAGCTTACGGTTCGGGTCAACCGTCTACCCTTCTAGTTTCTGTAGCCGAGTTGCTTTTCGAGCTCGGTGAGGGCGCCATCGGTGATCTCTGCTATGCGGCTGAGGACTTCCTTGTCCGAGACGAGCGCGGGGGAGAACTGGATCACGGGATCGTCCTTATCGTCGAAGCGGCAGATCAGGCCGCCCTCCATGAGCTTCCTCGAGACCACGCCCTTGAAGTACTTCTGGTACTCGTCGCCCTCCAGCGGCGTGCCGTCGGCCTTCTCGGGGTTGATCTCGACGGCCCAGAAGAAGCCCATCCCCCTGACCTCCTTGACGACCGGATGGTCGGCCGCCATGCGTCCGAGCTCGTCCCCGAAATGCCCTTCGAGGTCGTGGACGTTCTGGAGCAACTTCTCGCGCTCCATGATCGCGATGTTCTCTAGCGCCACCGCAGAGGACACCGGGTGCCCCCCAAAGGTCGAGCCGTGCATGAACATCGGCGCGTTCTCCTTGAGGGTGGATGCCATCTTGTCGCCTACGACGACGCCCCCCATGGGCAGGTAGCCCGATGTGACGCCCTTGGCGAAGCTCGTCATGTCGGGGACCACGTCGAAACGCTCGATGCCGAACCACTCGCCGAGTCGGCCGAAGGCGCAGATCACCGCGTCGGAGACCAGCAGCACACCATGACGGTCACAGATCTCGCGTACCTTCTTCCAGTATTCGGGCGGCGGCACGAGGCAGCCACCGGCATTCTGGACCGGCTCGAGGATAACGGCGGCGACGAGCTCAGGGCCTTCGGCCTCGATCATCTGCTCGATCGCGTCGGCCGCTCCATCAGGATCCTGCTGGGTGTTCCTCACGTGGAAGAAGCCCGAGGGAAGCGGCTCGAACGGTGCCTTGAAGCCGGGCAGCCCCGTCGCCGAGAGAGCACCCATCGTCGTCCCGTGGTAGGCCACGTCCCTGGAGATGATCTTGTATCGCCCCGGCTCGCCGTTGGTCTTGTGATACTGCCTGGCAAGCTTTATGACGGTCTCCACAGCCTCGGACCCGGAGGAGACGAAGAACGTGCTGTTCAAGTCCCCCGGCGCTATCTCCGAGATCTTGGCCGCAAGCTCCAGCGAGCGCGGGTGCTGGAAACTCCAGTTGGGGAAGAACCCAAGCTCCTTCATCTGCCTCGCAGCGACCTCGGCCAGCTCGCTCCTGCCGTGCCCGACCTGCGTCGTGAAGAGCCCGGCAAGCCCGTCTATGTAAGAGTTGCCCTTGTCGTCGGTGACGTAGCACCCCTCACCAGAGACGATAACAGGCAGCTTCGACCAGTCCTCGTCATAAGGCGTGAAGTGAAGCATCAGGTTCTCCACACCAGAGAGCGGCTTGCCGTTCCCGCGCTCCTCAAGACCCCTCATCACATCCATCTAAGACCTCCTACAGGCAGAGTCACCCGGCTCCTTGCTTTGCACGAATACTACACAGTTACTGTAAAGCGGTCAAGATTCGGCGCGAAATTCGGTGGGATCTCTAACGTTTCATGGTGCTGATCTGCCTGGCCCCATGTGTGCCGCTCCACAATGTCGTAGTACATCCTTCTGCACTTATGTGTATTCGCAGAATACACACCCTAAACATCTATGCGCTCCTGGGTCCGTTGACCTGGATTCTCATCGAGAAGATACGTCGAAAGCCTTGTGGAAGAAGTCGGCCAGGCGCGGGTAGAGGACGCGCAGGTTCTTCGGGCGGGCGATGCCGTGGCCTTCGTCGTCGAAGGTGATGAGTTCGTAGGGGATGTTCTCGCGTTGCAAGGCTTTCGTAACTGCTTGGACGTTGTCCTGTGTCACGTTCGGGTCCTTCGAGCCCTGGACGATCAGGAGTTTCCCTTTGATGTTGTTTACGAACTCGATCGGAGACCGGTTGCGGTAGAGGTCGGGGACATCCTCGGGTGAGCCGCCCATCATCTCCTCACTGTAGGGCCTGAGGTCGGGGCGCGTCGCGTAGTAGTCGAGTACGAGATCTGTCATCCCGCAGATCGGGGCCGCAGCGGCGGGCTCGTAGTGGGTTATAGCCCACCATGCCGAGTATCCGCCGTAGGAGGTGCCGGTAACGCCCACGCGTCCGTGCTCTGCCGCGCCGGCTTCGATCAGCGCTTCGATCCCACACCTTATGTCTTCCTGCTCCCGACCGCCCCAGCCGTCATGCTTTATTGACTCCTGGAAAGCGAGCCCGAACCCCGTGCTGCCCCTATAGTTCGGCGCCAGCACGTCGAAGCCGCGCGAGGCCAGGTATTGGATCTGGGCGTTGAACCGGTCTTCGGCATGGCTGGTCGGGCCGCCGTGGATCAAGACGATTGTTCCAAGCTTCTCACCGCGTGTTCTGTAGAGCCAACCCTGTACCTCCAGGCCGTCGACAGAGCGCCAGCGGAAGTCTTCGGCTGCGACGAGCCGCTCCTCGTCTATGTCCATCCTTTCCGGCAGGCCTGTGAGGCTCGCCGGCGCGCCGCCATTTGCGCCATAGTGTACGAGGTCAACGGGATGAAGGGCGTCGTAGTAAGTACAGATCCATTCGCCGTCGTCGACCTTGGCCAGCGGTATGAGGTTGCCTCTAGAGTGCTGCAGTGAGGTCTCGGCGCTGCTCTGCACGTCGAGCAGCGAGGCTCTTACCCTGGCTTGCTCGACCCCTACTACGACTACAGGGCCGCCGTTCGGGGGAGCGAAGGAGTATTCGATGCTACGGGCTGGATCTTCTACGAGCCAGCGTACGGGCTCTTCGTCCATGCTCCACAAGCCTAGCCTGCGATAGGACTCGGCCTCGGCGACGAAGAGGACCCTGCGTCCGTCGGGGAACCAGGAGGCCGAGACCTTGAGCCGCGGGCCGAAGTTCAGGATCTCACGGTCTTCGAGACCCTCTATGTCCACCAGCCAGATCTGTTGTCCGGCCGGGTGCGACTCGTTGCGCGAGTAGAGTACGTGGGTACCCTGATGGTTCAGCTCGGGCCAGGGGATACTACCCTTCTCGGGTCTGGCCAGCACCATTCTTTCACCCGTTTGCAAGTCATGCCTGTAGAGCCGGTCGGTCTCGATCTCCTCTCCGCTCTCGGCGTCGAGGTTGGCGGCGTAGATCAGCCAACGTCCGTTCGGATGCAACTCGCCGCCCCGCAGATAATAGTTCGGGGCAGCCCCGGTTAGCGGCTCCATCACCCCCGGCTCCGCGAGCCTGACCCGGAAGAGCCTGACGCGCTCATCGCCGTCTCTGTCCTCAGATACCAGGACTGCTTCGCTGTTCGGGGTCCAGGAGACGACCATGGTGTCCCCCTCTAAGGTCTCAGTAAGGCGGAGGGGAGGCTGCGAGCCATCGGTGGGTGCTGCGAACACGTCCGCGGCCGGCCCGAGGCGCGACCAGCTCCACGCCACCCACTTTCCGTCGGGCGAGACTCGCGGCGCGAAGAGAGCTGGGATCGAGAGCAGGGCGTCGAGCTCGAGGTCGTGGGGCACGAGATCCTGCCCTGGTTAGAACGTCGGCGGGGTGTTGACGTAGACGGCCTCGACGGGCTCCTCGCCGGCCCACCAGCGGTGCGGGGTGGTCGAGGGGAAATAGAGGGTGTCGCCGGGTGCTACCTGGAACGTTCCGTGGTCCTTTAGCTCAACGAACAGCCGGCCGGAGATCACGTAGATGAACTCCTCCCCGTTATGGGAGTAGAAACCCTCGCTCCCCGCGCCGGAAGGCACCTTTATGTAGGAAGGATCCATGACCTTCTCACCCGAGGCCATCTCCTCGAAGCGTACGCCGTTATCCCACTGCATCACGGGCCTGTCGGCGCCCCGCACCAGCGGCGTGCTCTGCTCCAGGTCGGCGCCGAACACCTCGCGCATGTTCGCCCCGTAAGCCTCCGCAAGCAGCCGCAAAGACGCGACCGAAGCTCCCGAACCCCCTCGCTCGAGCGCGGAGATAAACGAGATAGAGAGCCCAGTGGCCTCAGAGACCTCCTTCAGCGTCTTGTGGGCCTTGATCCTGAGCCTCCGCAAGCGCTCCCCCGGCGCCCCTGACGGTCCGCCGCGCGCCGATCCATTGGGGCTGGTCGTCTCCGGCGGGCTGCCTAGCTGCTTGCGTATGGCCGCGAAGTTCAGGCCCTCGACCTTCCTGAGCTGTTTGATCTCGCGCAGGCGCTGTACGTCGGGCTCCGAGTACAGCCTGTAGCCCCGGTCCGTCCTGCGGGGTGTGATCAGGCGCTCCCTTTCCCACAACCTCAAAGTCTGCGGCGCAAGCCCTACCGCCTGTGAGACCTCGCCAATGGAGAATCCCATCGAACCGCTTCCCTGTGCCAATGCATCTCCCGTCGCGCCCGCAATGCCGGTCCCTGTATGCTTGAACCCTTATTGTAAAGGTTTCACGACAAAAACAAGCATCCACTGTTCGGTGGGGGCTCACCGGGTGAAGGAGGGTGTTCGCCGCGCTGCGAGTCAAGGGCTGCAATGCGAAGACAATCTCGCGTGGTTGCCAGAAATTCTCGATCGTAACGCTCTTCGTAACGCTTGGCAGACGTCTGCCCGCTATGATGGTGAGACAAAGAGAAGCTCCGGGCAACTCGGAAGGAGTGAGAACGATAGTTGGGAGAACGGCAGGCGAGCCTGGCGTCAGGACGGCGTCCTGCTTTGCATGCGCGGCCGGGACCACACTCAACCTCGCCAGACCGAGGAATCAGTGAGATGAGCCCACGCGCCTCCGCACCTCCACCCACCCTGCAAGGACGCTGGCTCTTCCTGGCCCGCATGACGTGGGTGGTGGTGGCCATTACGGCGCTAGCTATAGTCGTCTTCAGTGTTCCGAGCAGCTTCGAACACTATCGTGGCGTGTGCACCGCCACGTCCGAGGTCTGTTCCGAGCGGGCTGTGGATCAACCTACACCAGAAGGTGTGCGAGCGTTACAGGACGCCGGGCTGTCGGTGCGCACCTATGCGTTTCTGAACGTTGTGGTGGACAAGGTCTCCCAACTGGTATGGTTCGTGGTGGGTGCGCTCATCTTCTGGCGACGTTCCGACGATCGCATGGCGCTGTTGGTTTCCATGTTTCTGGTGTCCTTCGGGCCGGTCACGGTCGATACCACGAATGCCGAAGCCTTGGTCTCTGCCCAGCCGGCCTGGTGGTTGCCCGTCCGGGGCTTGCAGGTTGTGGGGTTGGTCTGTTCAATGTTGTTCTTCTTGCTCTTCCCCGGCGGACGGTTTGTGCCGCGTTGGACACGCTGGCTCGCCGTTGCGTTCATCGCTTTTCAGGTTTCCCGCGATCTGTTTCCGGACCTGTACTCTCGTTCACCCGCCCTGGAGTGGATATCATACATGGTGTTCCTTGGAATCGTGGTGAGCATTACCTGGTCCCTGGCCTATCGTTACCGGAGGATCTCCTCTGTAGAGCAACGTCGGCAGACCAGATGGGTCGTCTTCGGCACGACACTGGCTATCGTGGGAACCTTCCCCTTCCAGTTGCCGGTGGACCTCTCCCTGGTTGATGGAGACACGCCTCTTGCGCTACTCCTCCTCCGTACGGGCTTTTCGTTGTTCTTCCTGCTCGTCCCACTGTCCATCTCCGTAGCCGTGTTACGCTCGCATCTGTTCGACATAGACATCCTCATAAACCGCACCCTCGTCTACGGCTCACTCACGGCCATGCTAGTCGGACTCTATTTCGGCGGCATCGTGGTGTTGCAGCGTCTCTTCTCTCCGATTATGGCAGGAGACAATGGACTTGCCACCGTGGCTACCACTCTTGCCATAGCGGCGCTGTTCAACCCGCTGCGCCGTCGGGTGCAGGCGTTCGTGGATAGGCGCTTCTACCGCAGCAAATACGACGCGAGAAGGACCCTCGAAACGTTCTCCGCCCGGCTACGCGACGAAACGAACCTCGGCATCATCAGCGACGAACTGGTCGAAGTAGTCAGGGAGACGATGCAGCCGGCGCACGTCTCCTTGTGGCTGCGTCCCGACACGGTCCTCATCGAGCGCCGGCAGACCGACGATTAGCCTGGAGGATTCGCCGGCCGCTCCCAATCGGCCTTGCGCAGCGCGTATTCGACGTCTCCGTGTTCCGAACCTTCGATGGGGTAAGGCCACGGCTGATGGAACGTGCGCACGTACGCCAGGCCAGCTTTCTCCATCACCCGACGGGAGGCAGCGTTGACGACCATGGTCTCCGCGACCACGCGGCGCACGCCGAGTTCGGTGAAGCCTTTTTGGATCAGGGCTCGTGAACCTTCGGTGGCGTAGCCCTTGCCCCAGGCGGATCTCTTGAACCGGTAGCCGAGCTCGGCTTCGTCCGGGTCTCCGCCTTCCCGCGGCCGGAAGTGGAACCATCCGAGAAATCCCCCGGTGGACTTCTCGATGGCCGCCCAGAAACCGTACCGGTCACCCTGCTCGTAGTAGCTTAAGAAAGCGGGCAGAACGTCGTTTTCGATCTCCTCGCTCGGCGTCGTCCTGCCACCCGTTATGAAGTGCATTACCTCAGGGTCGCCGTCGAGGTCGAACAGATCGTCCACGTCGGCCATTGTGAACCGGCGGAGCACAAGCCGCTCGGTTTCCAGAAAGACCAGCACCGTCCAATCCTCCTCGCGCCCGCCACGACAGAGCCGATACGGCCAGCATAGTCCAGTCCGAAATCGTCGGCAAGCCGCGTGAAGCTGACCAGCTGAAGTGCTGACTGCTGAAACGCTGACATGCTCCCCTGCCAGCATCCTTGCACGTTTATAGTAACCTTGCTATAAGGTACTGAGAGTCTGGGTGCAGCGAGGGAAAGGAACGCTATGGCGACAGTAATAGGGGTGCCCAAGGAGATCAAGGACATGGAGGGCCGCGTCTCCATGCAGCCTGACGGCGTTGCCGAGTTGGTACATTACGGCAACGAGGTATATGTCCAGGCCGGTGCCGGAGACGGCGCGGGCTTCTCCGACGGGGAGTACGATGAGGCGGGGGCGCGGCTCGTCGACGGGCCTGAGGAGGTCTTTGAGGCCGCGGATCTGATTGTGAAGGTCAAGGAGCCCGTCCCCGAGGAGTACGACCGCTTCAGGGAGGGCCAGCAGCTCTTCACCTACTTACATCTGGCCGCTGACAAGGGTCTCACGGAGTTCTTGATGGAGCGCAGGATACAGTCCATCGCCTACGAGACGGTCGAGACGCCTGATGGGCTTCTGCCGCTCCTCACGCCCATGAGCGAGGTGGCCGGAAGGATGTCCGTACAGGCGGCGGCGCACCACCTCGAGAGCCCGCAAGGCGGTGCGGGGCTCCTGCTCGGAGGCGTGCCGGGGACGCCTGCGGCGAAGGTCACGATCATCGGCGGCGGGGTCGTCGGCACCGAGGCCGCCAAGATAGCTCTCGGCATGCGGGCACTCGTGAGCGTGCTCGACATCAGCCCCAAGCGGCTCGCCTACCTCTCGGACATCTTCGAGGGGAGGGCCGACCTCGTGATACCCAACCGGGCCAGGACCGCCGCCTACGTCAGACAGGCCGACGTGGTCATAGGGGCCGTGCTCGTGCACGGGGCCAAAGCGCCCAAGCTCGTCACGCGCGAGATGGTCGCGAGCATGCGCCCGGGGAGCGTGGTCGCCGACGTCGCCATCGACCAGGGCGGGTGCATAGAGACGGCTAGGCCGACGACGCACTCCGATCCCACGTACGTCGAAGAGGGCGTCGTCCATTATTGCGTGGCCAACATACCAGGTGCTGTGGCGAGGTCCTCGACGCTGGCCCTGACCAGCGCGACGTTGCCCTACTTGATCAAAATAGCCGACAAAGGTATCGAGGGCGCGGCTACCGAAGATGAGGCCCTGGCCAAAGGACTCTCTACGCTCAGGGGGGATCTCGTCTCCGAGCCTGTCGCCGAGGCCCACGACCTCTCGTACACCGATGCAGAGAAGCTTCTGAATTGAGGAGGGTGGCGGTACGCCCCGGCACAACAAGCCCTACTCGGTCCTTGGGGCGCTTCCGCCTGGCCATGCGGGCAGCATATCGGGTGACGGGATGAGCCGACGAGCGAGCGTTGTGATCGTGGGCGGCGGCATCTGGGGACTGAGCACCGCCTACCATCTGGCGCGAGCCGGATGGACGGACGTGCAGGTCCTGGAGCGCAACGGCACTCTGTTCGACGAGACGACCTCCCAGGCCGCCGGGTTGGTCGGGCAGATCCGGGCCACCCCACTCATGAGGCGCGCGATCAGATACGCCATTGACCTGTTCCTGGACTTCGAGAGCGAAACCGGCCACGACCCCGGCTTCCGCCAGGTCGGCAGCCTGCTGCTGGCCCAAAATCCCGAACGGATGGTCTCCTTCGAGGAGCACGTCGAGCACGCGAACGGTAGCGGCGTGGAGGCCAGCTTTGTCGACGATGCGGAGATGTCCACGCTGGCGCCGCACCTTGACGTCTCGCAGGTCGAGGGCGGGTACTTCGTACCTGAGGACGGCTACCTAGACCCTCGACGATGCGCGCGGGCCTTCTGCTGCGCCGCAGAGGATCTTGGCGTCAGAATCAGGACGGGCACGGCAGCGACCGGACTCTCGATAATGGACGGCCGGGTGATGAGGGTCGAGACCGACGACGGTTTCGTCGAGGCGGAGAACGTCGTGGTGACGGCCGGACCCTGGACGGGGACCCTCGCCGAGATGGCGGGTCATCGGACGGCGATGGTGCCCATTCGCCACCAACGCGTCACCACGGTCCCAGTTTCGGGCATCCCTGACCACCACCCCGTCGTCCGCGTTACCGACGCGAGTTGCTATCTCAGGCCGGAGGAGGGAGGTTACCTGTACGGGTTCTTCGAGCCGGATCCGACGAGCTACGACCTCGAGTTGCCCGCCGGATTCCACACGGCGGATATCGAGGAACCGGTACAAATTATGGAGGAGGCCAGCGAGAGGTTGGCCCCCGTCTTCCCGGTGCTGAGAAACCTCGAGATATCCGCCTACAAGCGTGGGCTTACGACCTTCGCCCCCGACGGGGCATACCTGATCGGCCCCGTGCCGCAGGTCGAGGGCCTCTTCGCAGCCACAGGATGCGCAGCTCTCGGCATCGCGGGTTCCGCCGCGGTAGGCAGCTGGCTGGCCGGCTGGATCGCGCGTGGCGACCCGGGAGAAGACCTGTCCTCGCTCGGCCTGGAGCGGTTCGGAGAGCAGGCTTCCGACCGTGGCTGGGTCAGGCGTGAGAGCGAGGCGTTCTACGGCGGCTACTATGGCATTCCGGCCATGTCTGTGACCTAACTCGGGTAGCCTAGAGCCGTGTCCTTGCACTTCGCTTCGGAAGAACTGGCGGCCCGCCGCAAGGCCGCCGCAGGAGAGTTGGCAGGGCGCGGCCTCGACGGGTTGCTCATGTTCCGCCAGGAGTCGATGTACTACCTCACCGGGTACGACACGTTCGGCTACGTCTTCTTCCAGTGCCTCTACATGGACGCTGATGGCGAGGACCTCACGCTCCTGACCCGCACCCCTGACGTGCGCCAAGCCGAGCATACCTCGGTGGTCGAGGACATCAGGGTCTGGTTTGACGCAGAGGGCGCAGATCCCGCCGTTGATCTGAGGGAGGTCCTCGAAGAGCACGGCTGCCGGGGCAAGCGTCTGGGGATAGAGACTGACGCCTACGGCCTCACGGGCTACAACCTCAAGCGCGTGGAGACCGCGCTCGATGGCTTCTGCGAGCTGGTGGAGGCTTCGGACCTCGTAAGCAGGTTGCGGGTGATCAAGTCCCCAGCCGAGATCGCCTACGTGCGGGAAGCCGCACGCCTCGCGGATCTCGGCCTGGACAGGGCAGTGGAGGTGGCGGCGCCTGGCGTCTTCGAGGGTGACATCCTGGCGGCCTTGCAGGGCGCGATCTTCGAGGGCGGCGGGGACTTCCCCGCGAACGAGGTGATCATCGGCTCGGGCCCGCGCGCCCTCCTGTTCCGCTCCGCCGCAGGGATGCGACGCATGGACCCTGTCGACCAGTTGTCCCTGGAGTGGGCAGGCTCCTACAGGCACTACCACGCGGCCATGATGCGCACCCTGGTCGTGGGCGAGGCCTCGGACTACCAGCGCCACCTCTTCTCCGCCGTTCGTGAGGCGCTCGAAGAGATGACCGAAGCCCTGGCGCCGGGACGTCCTGTCGGTGAGGTCGACGACGCCCATCGGCGCGTACTGGACGCGGCGGGCCTAGAAGAGCATCGCTTCGCTGCGTGCGGGTACTCTCTGGGCACGACCTTCAGCCCCAACTGGATGGACTGGCCGATGCTTTTCTCGGGGAACCACGTGTTGGCCAAGCCGAGGATGGTCTTCTTCTTGCATTGCGTGGTGGCCGACTCCGGGCGCGGGGTCGCCATGAGCCTGGGTCGCACCTGCCTGGTGACCGGTGCAGGGAGGGAGGTTCTCTCCGCGCGGCCCCTGGAGTTCATCGTCGTCTGATGCTGGTGCCGGCCCGCCTTCATGACGGATGCCCCTATGTTGTAAAAGAGCGTGCATAACGTGTAAGCTGCACGCGGAGCGAGTAGAGATAGGGAAGGGGAATAGATGGCTGAAGCGGCGGCAGAGAAGCGCGACGGGTCTGGCCAGGAAGGCCACCTGCAACCAGGCCTGAAAAGACGGCACATGACCATGATCTCGCTCGGCGGGATCATCGGGGCCGGCCTCTTCGTGGGGACCGGGCCGATACTCAACCAGGCGGGTCCGGCGACCATACTGACCTACCTACTGACCGGAGCCCTCCTCATCCTGATCATGAGGATGCTCGGGGAGATGGCGGTCGCCCAGCCTTCGGTGGGCTCCTTCTCCGACTACGGCCGGATGGCTCTCGGCAACTGGGCGGGGTTCTCCATCGGGTGGCTGTACTGGTATTTCTGGGCCATCGTGGTCGGTTTCGAGGCCACGGTGGCGGCGTCCATCATGGGGCAGTACATACCGAGTGTGGCGCCCTGGCTCATAGCCCTGGCCTTGGTGTTGATCCTCACGGCGACCAACCTCTACTCCGTCGGCTCCTACGGCGAGTTCGAGTTCTGGTTCGCCGGCATAAAGGTCGTGGCGATCATACTGTTCATCGGTCTCGGGGCGTTGTTCGTGTTCGGGCTGTGGCCGCTCGGGAACTCGCCGGGTCTCTCGAACCTCTACGCGGATGGCGGCTTCTTCCCCAACGGTCCTCTGGCGATGTTCTCCGGCGTGGCGACCGTGATCTTCGCCTTCGTCGGGGCGGAGATCGTCACCATCGCCGCCGCCGAGTCCAACGAGCCGGGGAGGAACGTCGCTAGGGCGACTAACGCGGTCATCTACAGGGTCCTGCTCTTCTACGTGATCTCGGTCTTCTTCGTCGCGGCGATCGTGCCATGGGACACAGGGTTCACGGAGGACATCATCAAGAGCCCGTTCACCCTCGCGTTCGACAGGATGGGGATACCCTTCGCGCCCGATTTGATGAACTTCGTAGTCCTGACCGCTGTCCTCTCCGTCCTCAATTCCAGCCTCTACACGACCTCCCGCATGCTCTTCGCCCTCACCCGCCACAACGACGCGCCCAGGTTCATGACCAACACGACGAGGCGCGGCGTGCCGATCTGGGCTATCCTCACAGGGACCATCTTCGCGTACGTGTCCGTTGCGATCTTCTACTTCTTTCCCTCGGAGGTGTTCACGTGGCTGATCAACGCCTCGGGTGCCATAGCCCTCTTCGTCTACCTTCTGATCGCCATCTCGGAGCTCGTGATGCGCCGCCGCCTGGAGCGCGAGGCGCCCGAGAGGCTGCAGCTGAAGATGTGGTTCTATCCGTGGCTGACGTACCTGTCGATAGTCGGTATCGTGGCGGTGCTCATCGGGATGGCTATCATCTCCAGCCTGCGTCCCCTGTTGATAGCGAGCCTCATAAGCCTCGGCGTGATGCTGGTGGCCTACATGCTGCGCAAGGCGTTCGGGCCACCGCAGAGGGATCCTTCCGAGGTAATCCGTGAGTCGGAGACCAGAAGAGAGTCGGAGACAACCTCCTGATGCCCGGACCTGCTCTCCTCACGCTCTACACACCGCATACGTCTCGCTCTGGGGTATCGCCCGGGAGCTGACGACGGGTATACTGGAATGCAGTAGCCCGACAGGAAGAGGTGGCGACGATGCTTGAGTCTACGAGGATCAAGACCGAGATACCGGGTCCGAAGAGCCTGGCTTTGATGGAGCGGCGGCACAACGCCGTATCATCAGGGGTTGGGATCGCGACGCCGATGGTCGCGAAGGAAGCGAAGGGCGCCCTGCTCACCGACGTCGACGGCAACACGTTCATAGACTTCGGTGGCGGCATCGGCGTGATGAACGTCGGGCACGCGGACTCGCGGGTGGTCGAGGCGGTAAAGGAACAGGCCGAGAGACTCACCCACAGCTGCTTCTACGTCACAGAGTACGAGGAGTATATACAGCTAGCAGAGAAGCTGAATGCGCTGGTACCCGGAGACACGGAGAAACGCTCGTTCTTCGTCAACTCGGGGGCCGAGGCGGTCGAGAACGCGGCCAAGATAGCACGCTACTATACGGGGCGTCAGGCGGTGATCGCTTTCGAGAACTCCTTCCACGGGCGCACGATGTTCGCGATGAGCCTGACCGGAAAGACTGACCCTTACAAGAAGGGTTTCGGGCCTTTCGTCCCCGAGGTCTACAGGGTGCCTGCGCCCTACGCGTACCGCTGCCCTGCGGGCAAGGACTGTTCCGGCGGCTGCCAGGGCGATTGCTTTGCGTCCATCGAGAAGGCTTTCGTGAGCACGGTGCATCCGAGCAGCGTCGCGGCTATTATCGTGGAGCCTGTGGTCGGGGAGGGTGGCTTCATACCGTTCCCTGACTTCTACCTGAGGAAGCTGCGGGAGCTGTGCGACGAGCACGGCATCGTGATGATCGTGGACGAGGTCCAAACGGGTTTCGGCAGGACGGGCAAGATGCTCGCCGTCGAGCACTCGGGGGTCGAGCCTGACATCCTCACGACGGCCAAGAGCTTGGGCGGTGGACTCCCGATAGCCGGCGTTACGGGGAAAGCAGAGATCATGGACTCCGTCCACGTCGGGGGCCTTGGCACCACCTACGGCGGCAACCCGATAGCCTGCGCCGCCGCCCTCGCCGTGCTCGAAGCCTTCGAGGAGGAAGACCTCCTCGCGCGCGCCAACGTCCTCGGCGAGCGCGTCATGGCAGCGATGCGCGAGATCCAGGACCGGCACCCCGACTTCGTCGGCGACGTGCGTGGCAGAGGCCCGATGGCCGCCATGGAGTTCGTAAAGGATGCAGAGAGCCGCACCCCAGATAAGGAGCGAACGGCGGCTGTGATCGGGGGCGCCCTCCAGGAGGGGCTCCTGCTCCTCAGCGCGGGCCAGTACGGCAACTGCATACGCACCCTGATGCCCTTCGTCATCACCGACGAGGAGCTGGAGGAAGGTCTGGCCGTTCTCGGGCGCGCCGTAGACGGCGCAGCCTGAATCAGCCGAGCACGTCGTCCACGCTCGGGACCAATCCCGGTAACGCGGTGGACTCCAACGTCTGCCCGCGTCGCATCTGGTCTACGTGCCGGTAGCCGTCTGCAGACGCACTGGTGTAACGCGCGATGGTTTCGTTCGGGAGGTCTACGATCCAGACCTCCCTGATTCCAGCCCGCGCGTAGAGCGACAGCTTTACCCCACGGTCGTAGGCGAGGGTGGTATCCGAGACCTCGATCAGGAGCAGCACGTCATCGGGTTCGGGGAGTGATTCCCTGTAGTCGCGAGGGCGGATAACCGCGAGGTCGGGCTGGGGCTCGTTGTACTCGTTCAGCCTTACGGGGTTCTGGACGCTGACGATAGCATCATCCCCTACGTTCATCACGAGTAGCCGGGTTAGCCGATTGACGCACGAGAAATGCCTGGTGCCTATGGCCGTCATCTCGACCAGCTCGCCTTCGATGAGCTCGACCCTATCGTCCTCGTGCAGGATCCCCGCCTCGCCCATGCGATGGTAGTCGTGGACGGTGAAGCGCCGCCGCTTGACCTCCATAGGTATTGTCCGCACGCAAACCTCCGGTAACTCGCTCGTCTCATGCGGGAGTATACTCGGAGCGCGAAGAGAAACCTTTAGGATTTCGTCCTTTCAGCCTCCGTTCAACAGCTCTTCCAGGTAGCCTGTATGGTACTCGCCGGATCGGAAGGCTTCACCTTCCAGGAGCCTGAGGTGGAGGGGGATCGTCGTCTTTATGCCCTCGAGGCGGTATTCGCGGAGGGCGCGACGGGCCCTGCTGATAGCTTCCTCTCTGGTGAGGGCCCAGACTATGAGCTTGCCCACCATCGAGTCGTAGAACGGGGGGATCTGGTACCCCTGGTAGATGGCTGAGTCCACCCTGACACCGGGGCCGCCTGGGACTTCGAGCCAGGAGATCTCGCCTGGAGACGGCATAAAGTCCTGGTCGGGGTCCTCGGCGTTGATCCGAAACTCCATCGCGTGCCCGACCATCGGCACGTCTTCCTGTTCGAGACTCAAGGGCTCTCCCGCAGCTATCCGGATCTGCTCCTTCACCAGGTCCACGCCGGTGAGCATCTCCGTCACGGGGTGCTCTACCTGGATGCGCGTGTTCATCTCTATAAAGTAGAACTCATCGCCCTCGACGAGAAACTCCACGGTACCAGCGTTCGCATACCCGGCCTCCCTGGCCAACCTGACCGCAGCCTCAGCTATCTTTTCGCGAACCCCTTGGCTTATACCTGGCGAAGGGGCCTCCTCGAGCACCTTCTGTCGCCTGCGCTGCATCGAGCACTCGCGCTCGTAGAGGTGGATCACGTTCCCCTCGTGGTCGCCCATGACCTGCACTTCGACGTGCCTCGGCGCGACGAGCAGCTTCTCTAGGTAGAGCGTCCCGTCCCCGAAAGCGGCCTCGGCCTCGCGCCTGGCCACCTGTACGGCCTTTCTGAGCCCGTCCTCATCCTCGGCCACCCTGATGCCGCGGCCACCACCACCCGCCGCTGCCTTGACCATGATCGGGTATCCTATCTCACCAGCCGTCTGTGCCGCCTCCTCAGCGGAAGAGGCATCGTCCGAGCCAGGCACTACCGGCACCCCGGCCTCACGAGCTAGCCGACGCGCGGCGGACTTGTTCCCCATTTTCTCGATCGCCTCGGCCGGAGGCCCGACGAACGTGAGCCCGGCCTCCCGGCACGCCGCCGCAAACGCGGCGTTCTCGGCCAGAAACCCGTAGCCAGGGTGTACCGCCTCAGCCCCCGTCTCTCTCGCCGCGTCGATCAGCGCTTCGACGTCGAGGTAGCTCTTACCAGCCGGCGGCGGGCCGATGCGTACGGCCTCGTCGGCGTGGCGGACGTGGAGGGCGCTCTCGTCGGCGTCGGAGTAGACGGCGACGGCGGCCACCCCGAGCTCCTGGCAGGCGCGCACGACGCGAAGCGCGATCTCCCCCCGATTCGCCACGAGTACCTTCTCGAACACGACCCTCGACCTCCTTTGAATCGCCGAGCCCAGAGTGCCATGTTAGCCCCACTCCCGGCCCCGCGCTCCCTCAGGTCCGGGAGGCGGCGATAGCCGGGGCGGCGGCCACAGCGACGAGCGCCGCCACGACGACCTTCACGAGGTCGAAGACCACGAAAGGCAGCACGCCCTGCGCGACGGCCACCGCCAGCGGCAGATGCGTTACGATGGAGAGCCAGCCCGCCCCGATCGCGTAGATGACGGCGAGGGCCGCAACGCCCCACAGAAAGCTCAGCATCAGCGCTCTGCTACGGGGCGAGTTTGCCGCGGCGTAGGCGGCGAGGCCGGCCACGGCGGCGGCCAGGGGGTAGGAGAGGAGGTACCCGCCCCTGGGACCAGCGATGATACCGAGGCCGCCCGAGAACTGGGCGAACACAGGGACCCCTACCGCTCCGATGAGCACGTAGATTGCCAGCGCCAGCGCCCCCTGGCGCGGGCCGAGCAGGAGCCCGGAGAGGACAACGGCCAGTGGTTGCAGGGTGAACGGTATGGGCGAGAAGGGCAGCGGGATAGCGATCTGGGCTGCCACGGCGGTGACGGCGGCCATGAGCGCCACGCGGGTCATCGTAGCTGCGTTCAAGTTCGCCCCCCTCACCTTCCAATGTATCCAGGCTCCCTTTTAGCATCTATTGACCCAAAAATCCGGCGTATGTAGTATTGCGGCACAGTCCAGGGGAAGGCGGGGTGCAACCGGATATGAGTCGTGGCGTCGAGACCGAGCTTCCGCAAGCGCGCTACAGCTACGGGGGGGACGAGTTCGTCTTCGTCGAGCTGGCCGAGGCGATGAGCTTGAAGGTCAACTTCAGGGCTATGGCGATAACGAACAAGCTCGAGGAGGAACGCATCGATGGCGTGATGGACATCTGTCCGTCCAACGCCTCGTACATGGTCCGCATAGATCCCGACGTGCTGCATCCTGACGACCTGATCTCACGCCTCAAGGAGATAGACGCCGAAGCCGGAGATATCCAGGGTTTCGAACTCCGGACGCGGGTCGTTGACGTGCCCGTGATGATGGAAGACCCCTGGACCCACGAGACCCTGATGCGCTTTCGTGACCGCCATCAGGACCCTGAAACGACCGACCTCGAGTACTCTGCCCGCATTAATGGCTACGACTCGAAGGAGGACTTTATCGCGGCGTTGCTAGGCTCGCCTTGGCTCGTGACCATGATCGGGTTCGTGCCAGGCCTGCCCTGGTGCTACCAGCTCGTCCCGCCGGAGGAGCAGGTGGAGGTGCCCAAGTACGTGAGACCCCGCACATACACCCCGGAACGGGCCTTCGGCTTCGGCGGCGGGTTCGCTGTCGTCTACTCGGTCGAAGGGGCCGGCGGCTACCAGCTCTACGGCCTCGCCCCTGCACCCGTCCTGGACGTGAAGCAGGAGTTGAAGGACTTTCAGGACTCGATCGTCTTCCCCAAGCCGGGCGACGTCTTCAACTATCGGGGCATAGAAAGGGAGGAGTTCGACGAGATCCGGGGCTGCGTCGAGGACGGCACCTTCGAGTACAGGAAGAAAAACTTCGTCTTCCACCCTGATCGCGCGCTCCACGACCCCCACGCGTACAACGAGGAGATCCTGGGGGTGCTCTATGGCGATTAGGGTGAAGAGCCCTGGTCTACTTACCACCGTCCAGGACACGGGCCGCCTCGGCGAGTACGCCATCGGGATGCCGCCCAGCGGGGCGATGGACGTGTTCTCCTACCAGGTCGGCAACTACCTCGTGGGCAACGAGGAAGGCGCGGCGGGCCTGGAGATAACGTACTTCGGTCCTGAGCTTGAGTTTACAGAGGACGCCGTCGTCGCCGTTACGGGGGCCCAGATGCCGCCGAAGATCAACGGCGAGGAGGCCCCGACCTGGGAGACGCTCTCGGTAGAGGCGGGGGACGTGCTTACCTTCGACTACCTCCAGAACGGCGCGAGGTCTTACCTGGCCGTGGCGGGCGGGATAGACGTGCCCGTCTTCATGCACAGCCGCTCGACCTACACCCTGATCGGGCTCGGCGGCCACGAGGGCAGGGCGCTTGGGGAGGGCGACGAGCTGGCGCTGGGCGAGGCCGGTGACCGCTCCGACCGCGTCGGGATGGCCGTCGTGGAGCAGCAGATCCCAAAATACTCCAAAGAGACGGAGCTGCGCGTCATTATCGGGCTCGCCAGCTACCGGTTGACCGAGGAGAGCATGGAGGAGTTCCTGAACACCACGTGGACGGTCACCCCTGACGCTGACCGGGTCGGCTACCGCTACAAGGGAGGCGAACTCGGGTTCGTCGAGCGGGAACAGCCGGCCGGTGCAGGGGCAGACCAGGCCAACGTGGTCGACTTCGGCTACCCCGTTGGCTCCATTCAGGTGCCTGGCGGCGTCGAGCCCATCGTCCTGATGAACGACGCCGTTACCGGCGGGGGCTACGCGACCATAGGCACCGTCATAAGCGCGGACCGCGACAAACTGGCCCAGACCAAGACCAATGACAAGACCCGTTTTCGCTCCGTCGATCTCGAAGAAGCGCTCGCGGCCCGAGAGCAGAGGCGCAAGCAGATGGCGGAGATCAAGGAAGCGCTTTCTTGAGGCCTGAAGCCGCCGACCGAAGGGAGGCACCTTGCAGATAGACTTCAATTGCGACATGGGCGAGAGCTTCGGCCCTTACAGTTTCGGTGCGGACGAGGAGTTGATGCGCCACATCTCCTCGGCCAACGTAGCCGGCGGCTTCCACGCCGGTGACCCGCATGTGATGCGCGAGACAGTAGCGCTGGCCAGAGAGCACGGCGTCGCGATCGGGTTGCACAACGGGTATGGTGACCTGGTCGGCTTCGGCAGGAGGGAGATAAAGGCCAAGCCAGAGGAACTCCGCGACGAGTTGATCTACCAGCTAGGTGCGCTGCGCGAGTTCGCCCGCCTCTACGGCCTGGAGGTCCAGCACGTCAAGCCCCACGGCGCCCTCTACATGGCCGCAGCCAGCGACGAGGAGCTCTCGCGCGCGATCATCGGGGCGATTCAGGAGTCGGACCCGGCCCTCGTCCTGTACTGCATGCAATCCTCGAAGACCCACGAGATCGCCCGGGAGATGGGCCAGCCCGTCGCGAGGGAGTTCTTCGCCGACCGCGAGTACAACGACGAAGGCCAGATCGTTTTTACCCGCCGCGTAGGCGAGGAGCTCGATCCTGAGGAGGTGGCCGAGAGAGTCCTCCGGGGCGTGACGGAGGGCAGGGTCAGGACCGTGGAGGGTAACGACATAGAGGTGGCTGCTGACTCGATCTGTGTTCACAGTGACACACCCGGGGTCGCGAGGCTGGCCGAGACCATAGTGCGAAAGCTCGGGGAGAACGGCGTTGAGGTAAGACCCGTCGGACGGGCGGAGCAGAGGGTTCCCTAGCACGAGGAGAGTTAGAATTGGCGAAGACCGTGAAAGCCCAGATGCCAGGCACCTTCTACCGCCGCCCCGACCCGGAGAGCGACACTTACGTCGAAGAGGGCGACCAGGTCTCGGCCGGAGATACCGTCGGCCTGATCGAGGTCATGAAATCGTTCCACGAGGTCAAGGCCGGGGAAGAGGGCACCATCGCCAGGTTTCTCGTCGAGAACGAGGAGGCCGTGGACGCTGGCCAGGATCTCCTAGAGATGGAATAGGATGCCGGGACACCTCCGTAACCGCCCGTACGCACAAGATCACGGGAGACTTCGCGGTGCACAATAGAAATTGCTGCCACTGGTTAAAGGATTCTGGCTTGAAGGAGGAGGTTGCGCCATGACGGAAATGGCCCGGCGATACATGGGGAACAGCGTACCACGCAAAGAGGACCCGACGCTCCTGACGGGGCACACTAACTTCACCGACGACATCCGACTGCCGGGGATGCTGCACATGGCCTTTCTGCGAAGCCCCCACGCCCACGCCAGGATCACCTCCATCGACGTCTCGGCCGCCAGAGAGAAACCCGGCGTCGTGGCCGTCTATACCAGCGGGGACCTGGCCGACGTGTTGGAAGGTAGCGCGATGGATGCCGACAGCGCTCCCGGCTACGCTGTCGACATCGATGAACCGGCCGGAAGCGAGGCTGATGTCACCCCAACTGGTAGCGAAGAGTCCGCCGATGTGTCCGAGCCTCCGCCGAGGACCTTCTGCGGCTGGCCGGTCACGGAGAACATCAAGATCCCGCACCACTCGCCCCTGGCCCATGGCGAGGT
>CADCVF010000001.1 GCA_902806095.1 uncultured Rubrobacteraceae bacterium | reverse complement strand
ACGAGCTCGCCGACAGAGTTTGTAAGGTTTTCGGTTGTCCACATTACGAGCATCTATCCATTCCACAGGAGGTCGCCTGATTGTGCACTAGTGATGGTCCTCGGCTTCCTCTGCACACGCACTGCACGTCCCCGAGTAGGCGTTCTTGCGACCTCCTGGACTGACCTCCGCGAACTCTCTAGGATTGCCGTAGCACCAGCAGTGGTCGCACCTGGCCGTCACCGTGCTGTCGCCTGGCACGATCACCAGGACGGAGGCGTTCTCCCCGTAGCACTCGTCGCACACTATCAGGCGAGAGCCTTCAGGGGTGCGGCAAGTCTTGATCCACATGTCTCCCCCGCCACACAGCTCGCAGCTCATCAGTACTCCTCTGGAAGAAGAATGGTGGTGATGGAGCGGTCGGCTTCGGTGATGATCCAGACGCACTTCTCTCCTATTGGGTAGGAGCTGAGGACTCGGTAGCCCTCGCGCAGGGCGATCTCGTTCTGGCGGCGGTCGAAGGCGCAGAGCTCTCCCCAGTCCCCTGCGGCATGGCGGGCGATGTAGCCGAACGGGTCCTCCTCTATATCCATGAGCAATTTCAAAGCCCCAGGAGTGGCCACCACCCGACCGAGGGGGAGAGGCGCCGTCATCGTTCCCTCCTCGCCTTGAAGATGATTCTGAGGGGCTTTGAAGCGACGTTCGGGCCGGTAACTTCAACACCACCTCCCTGAGCGATGCCCATCACCTGAGCACCCTCGCCGCCTCTAGCTCCTTCGGGCTGATCCGGCCCCATCTCCTGCGAGCGAGCAGGGCGAACCACCGCGGGCCGTAGCGCCTCAAGGTCTCCCTACCACCCCTGGCTCCCCACCTGCGCCAGTCGCCCTCGTGGATCAGGCGGTGCTTCTCCCGCTCTAATACCACGGTGCTTCGCTCCACCAGCATCTCCAGGTCCTCCCTGGAGATCTCCACGGGCACGCGCCAGCGCATCGCCTCCCACTCCCACTCCAGCCACGCCTGTATGCCTTCGCCGTCTAGTTCGGAGCCGTTTGCCTTCTCATGGAGCTTCAGAAGGCAACGCGGGGCAGTGTGGTGGGCCTCGCGCGTTACACTAGAATCGTCCATAAGCTTTGCTCCTTATGGGCCATGCCCTGGGCGGGTTCCAGCCGCGCCGGGGCTTTCTCTTGCCTCCTTACAAGAATTGTGCCGGATAATAGTGAAATAACCGCCTTAATATGTTATATTGATATAGTATAGATTGATAGTTGTAGCATAATTTGTCTAACGAGTCGATAAAGGAGGCGCAGGAGGGTGAGTAAGAAGCGGAGCAACGGCGAAAGGTTCAAGAGGGCAATACTCTACGCCCGCGTATCCACCGAGGAGCAGATGAAAGGATATTCGATACCGGACCAGCTCAGGGAGCTCCGCGCTTATACGACCCGCAAAGGCTACGTGGTGGTCGAGGAGGCCGTGGACGACGGGCACAGCGGCGCGGACCCGCACCGACCCGGCCTCAGGCGCGTGATGGAACTAGCGGAGAGCGGCATGATAGACGTCGTGCTCGCCAAGAAGCGCAACAGGCTCTTCCGGAGCCGGCTCTACCGGCTCCTTTGGGATCAGGATCTCGGGGAGCTGGGGGTCAAGCTCATTGCCCTTGACGACACCGGCAACCGCTTCGGGGACGCGATGCAGGACGAGTTCGCCGAATGGGAGCGAGAAGAGATCGCCAGGCGCACGCAAGACGGACTCCTGGAGAAGTGCAGGAGTGGCCTAATCATAAAGCGGAGGCGGGGCGCATACGGTTACCGAGCCAGTGAGGACGGCAACGCCCTTGAGGTGTCCGAGCCGGAGATGGAGGTGGTGCGGAGGATATTCCGCTCAGTAGCGGAAGGAGTGTCGGTTCGTTCCGTGCGTATCTCCTTGGAGCAGGACGGCATACTGGCGCCCTCCGGGATCGGTCGGTGGAACCACACCACCGTCAGGAACATCATTAGGAGCGAGCTTTATGCCCCACACACCTACGAGGAGGTCGCGGTGCTGGTGGAGCCTGGGGTCGCGGCCCACCTGGACAAAGGAGCCAGTTACGGACTGTGGACGTGGAACACGCGCAAGACCACGCGGCGCAAGGTCTGGGACGAGGCGGCCAGCGAGTTCAAGGTTCGCTACAACAACACGCCGCGCCCCAGGGAGGAATGGATCTTCGTGCCGGTGCCCGAAGCCGGCGTGTCGTGGGAGGTCGTGGAGGCGGCGAGGCAGAGCCTCAAGGACAACGCGCGCAAGCCCTCGAAGGCGGCCAAACGTTTCTGGGAACTCTCCGGCGGCGTCCTGCGTTGCGACGAGTGCGGGCACACCTTGAGGCCCAACAGCGCCCACAAGAAGAAGAGCGGCGGGCGGTTTCACTACTACAGCTGCCGCTCCCGCTACAATACGGGGCCGAGCCGGGACTGCTCTAACAGGAAATTCCTGCGGGCGGAGCAGATCGAGGAGCAGGTGTGGGGGTTCGTGCGCGGGCTGTTGCGTGACCCCGAGCGGATAAGGGCGGGAATCGACCGGCTCATAGAGGAAGAGCGGACCGACGCCGGACGGGACCCGCGGAGAGACGCGGAGTTCTGGTCGAGGAAGACGACCGAGGTCGAGGTCGAGAGGCGCGGCTATCACAGGCTCGCCGCGAAGGGCCACATGACGGACGAGGAACTGGTCACGGCGCTCTCGGAGCTGGAGGAGGTTCGGGAGACCGCCGAGCGCGAACTGGAAACGGCGCGGGCTAGGGGCGAGGCACTTCGGCGCCTGGAGCATGATAGAGACGCCCTGATGGAGTCCTACGCGGGCATGGTCGGTGGGGCCTTGGAGGACCTCTTGCCAGAGGAGCGCCACCAGATCTACAAGCTGCTCAGGCTCGGTGTCCGCTTCCGACCGGACTGGCCCCTGGAGATCACGGGCGTCTTCGCGCAGGTGGCGGAAGAAGCGGAGATGGGTTCGTCGGATAGCAAACTTTCCTCACTTAGCGTATAAAGGGTATGTGAGACTACGGGAGCCGGAAGGAACAAGAGACGATGTACGGTGAGAACGCGCCACCTTCCTGGGCGCGGTTGCCGGGCGCGCGCTGCCGGGCGGTCGAACACCTGACAAAGCTGGACGGGCTCAAGGAGTTCGAGCTTTTCGAAGGACTCGAAGAGGGATTCTTCCAGGGTCTCGCGATAGCGGCCGAGGTGCTAGAGCTCGGCGCAGACACCGCCCTTTACAGGGAGGGCGAGCCCTCTGGGGCCGTGTACTTCGTCGGCGAGGGGCGCGTGAAGCTCTACCGTTCCTGGGGCGGGCCGAAGGCGCGGGATCAGATCCTCGGCGTTGTCGGCGACGGCTCCGTGCTCGGCCTCGGGGCGGCCCTCGAAGGCCGGACCCAGACCCAGGGAGCCACGGCACTTACCGACTGCGTGCTCTACGCTGTCTTCCGCGACGACCTGTTCGAGATCATGGGCCGCTTCCCCGGCGGCGCCGTCAGGATCTCCAGGGCGCTGGCAGCGAGGACCCGCGAGCTGGAAGACCTCGTCGGTGACCTGGTCTTCCGTAGCGCCCCACAGAGGGTGGCGCGGATGCTCCTGAACCTCGCAACAGAGGAGGGCCGCGTCACCAAGAGGGGCGTCGTCTTCGCGCCTTCCTTGAGCCGGCAGGAGATGGCCGAGGCGACGGGGATCTCGCGCGAGGCCCTCTCACGTGCCCTCTCGCGCCTCGCCAAAGAAGGCATCCTCGACCTCGGCAGCAAGACCATAACCATACTCCAGCCCGCCGAACTCCGCTCCCGTACCTGAGAACGGCTCGCAGCAAGGGCGGTTTTTGACCAGGATCACACGGCCGTATGATCGGGGTCATGTACTGCGATGACACTAATCAACGGCGGGTGTTGAGGGTGGAGGCTGGCTGGTATAAAGCCGCTACGAGACGTTCAGAGAGGAGGCCCTTTTGACCTATGTGATCACGGAGCCGTGTATCGGCACCAAGGACCAGAGTTGCGTCGAGGTCTGCCCGGTCGACTGCATCTACGACGCCGGTGACCACTTCATGATCAACCCGGAAGAGTGCATCGATTGCGGCGCCTGCGAACCCGAGTGCCCGGTCGAGGCTATCTTCCCCGAGGACGAAGTCCCCGACGACATGGAGAGCTACACCACAAAGGCCGCCGACTACTTCGAGTAGGTTGCAAAGGGGTCAAAGACCCCATTGCAAGCATTTCAGCACGCTCCGGCTTAAGCCTTCGCTTGTCAGCACGGCGGCTTTGCCGCCTTGTCAGCATTTCAGAATGGTGGTAGCTCGTAGAGGCGGGGTTTCAAACCCCGCCTCTACGAGCGTACCGCTCTATACTCTCCCGCATGGAAGATGGTAGCTGGCGGACGCTCGGAAGGGAGTACGTGCATCGGAGTCCGTGGTGCGCTTTCCGGGTGGACGAAGTTGAACTACCGGGCGGGGCGCGGATCGAGTACGGCGTCCTGGAGAGCGGCGGGTTCGCCGCTGTAGTGCCCGTCACGGAAGGGGGAGACGTGGTGCTCGTGCGCCAGTGGAGGCAGCCTCTGGATGCCTTCACGCTGGAGCTGCCGAGTGGTGGGGTCGATGCGGGCGAGGAGCCCGAGCGGGCGGCGCGTAGGGAGCTCTTCGAAGAGACGGGCTACAGGGCGCGAGGATTAGAGCACCTGGTCTCCATGCATACGAGCACGGGACGGAGCACGGAGGTCTGTCACCTGTTCAGGTGCACGGCGGTCAGGGACGAGCGTGGTCCGCGGCCCGAGCCCACTGAGTTTATACAGGTGGTGGAAGTACCACTCGGGGAGGCTTTGCACCTGGTGTCTGAGGGTGGGATCACCGACGCCGCCACCGTGCTCGGGTTGCTCTGGGGTGCAAACTGTGGTGCTGTTTACGGTGGTGGGTTACACTAAGAGCGCCACAAAGACCGGGGAGCCGTGAGGCTGAGAGGGCACACAGGTGCCGACCCGCTGTACCTGATCCGGGTAATGCCGGCGCAGGGAGATCTCGGAATCTCTTATCGGCGCATCCCCGCAGACCGGAAGGAGGGTGCGCGTATGAACGCCTTCAGAGACACCAGGGTACTGACCGAGGCGGCGCTCGCCGTAGCATTGGCGTTCGTTCTGGGATTCTTCGTGCTCTTCAAGATGCCGTTCGGCGGCTCTGTCTCGCTGGAGATGATCCCCTTGATACTCCTCGCCCTCAGGCAAGGCTGGAAGGTAGGCATCGTCGCTGGGACGGCTTACGGTCTGCTCGATCTCGCCATAGATCCTTACGTGGTACATCCCGTGCAGTTTCTCCTTGACTACCCTCTGGCCTTCGGCGCCCTGGGCCTCGCGGGACTCTTCAAGCCCACGGTGCGGGGTGCGATCCTGGGCGCCACAGTGGCCGTCCTGGCGCGCTTCTCATGCCACTTCCTCTCGGGTGTGGTCTTCTTCGCCTCCTTCGCGCCGGAGGGCTGGAACCCTTACCTCTACTCGGCGGCCTACAACGCGGCGTACCTGGTCCCAAGCCTTGGCATCGCTATCGTGGTCACGGTGGTGTTGCTGAAGGCGCTCGAAGGTGCGCAGCCTTCGCCAAGACAGCTGCACTATCAGCGCTCGAAAACCTCGTAGCGTGCTGGCCGCAATCTTCCTGAACGGCTCTCCCGACTCTCTGGACCTGCTCAGGCGCGCCGCAGGACGCGCAGACCTGGTAGTCGCCGCCGACGGCGGGGCCAGGTACGCGCTGGAGGCCGGGGTCGTGCCTGACCTCGTCGTCGGGGATTTGGATTCGTTGGGAGAAGACCTCGCGCGGGAAGTCGAGGGGCGCGGGGCCTCCCTGGAGCGCCATCCGGTGAAGAAAGACAAGATGGACGGCCATCTCGCGGTACTTGCCGCCAGGGAGCGGGGGGCGACAGCGGCCGACCTGCTCTGCGCAATGGGGGGGAGGCCAGGAGCCCTCTTCGCCGTCTCGCACATCCTGCTCGTCGCCGAGAGGATCGGCCTTCGTTCCACCGTCGTGGCGGACTGGGGGCGGATGTTCGTGATCGAAGGCGGCTCGAGGAAGGTGGAGGGAGCGTGGCAGGATAGCGTCTCGATTTTCCCCCTATCCGGTCCTGCCGCCGGCGTGACCCTCGAAGGTATGGAGTATCCGCTGGAGAACGCCATCCTGGAGCCCGGAGACACCCTCGGGTTCCACAACGAGCTGATCGGCAACGAGGCAAGGGTAAGCGTGGGGAAAGGCGCACTCCTCGTGGTGCAAGAGACCGAAAGCCCGTGACAGGGTATACGGACTCCGGCGCTGGCAGAGCCTAAGATAGGCGTCGCTTATGCGTAAGGCTTTTCGACCCGAGACGGTTCTTGGCAGGATAGAGCACCGCCCCTACCCCATTCCCTCTGGTCCGTGGGCCCTCGGGATGAGCTGGCGGGACCTGCTCTTCATGCACTGGCCCGTCGAAGTGGAAGATCTCAGGCCCCTCGTGCCGCCAACCCTGAGCATCGACACCTTCGAAGGCAGCGCCTGGCTCGGCATCGTACCTTTCGATATGATCGGCGTAAGGCCCCACTTCCTACCAGCCGTCCCGGGGCTCTCGCACTTCCCCGAGATAAACCTCCGCACCTACGTGACGGCGGAAGGCAGGCCCGGCGTCTGGTTCTTCTCCCTCGACGCCCACAGCCGCGTAGCCGTGCGCCTCGCCCGCGCCACATTCCACCTGCCTTACTTCGACGCCGAGATGTCCTGCCACGCCTCAGGCGACGAGATCGACTACAGGAGCGTGAGGACACACAGGGGTGCCCCTGAGGCCGAATTCGCGGCCCGCTACAGCCCCGTGGGGGAACCTTTCGAGAGAGATCAGGGGTCCATCGAGAACTTTCTGACCGAGCGCTACTGCCTCTACAGTGCGGACAGGAGGGGCAACGTCCGCCGCGGAGAAGTCCACCACCATCTCTGGCCCCTCCAGCCCGCCGAGGCCGAGATACACACGCTCGCTATGACGCAGCAGATAGGTCTTGAGACACCTGAGACAGACCCGATCCTTCATTTCTCCAAACGTCTGGACGTACTCGCTTGGCTACCACGACGGGTGACCTCGTAGGCCGGGACGGTTCGCGAAGCGCCCTTACGGACCATATACTTGCCGCGTGCACGGCAGACCCGAAATCTTCGGTACGGGCACGCTTTGAAGGCGGATCTCGTCTCCGGCCTCCTGCCTATCAGGGAGGACGGCCGCATGCTCCTGCTCCAGCGCCCGACGGGTACCTGGGAGCCGCCGGCCGGACGTCTCCAGCCAGGCGAGAGCTTCGAGGAGGGTGCCGTCCGTGAGCTCTACGAAGAGACCGGCATCCTAATCCCTCCCCAGCGCATCATCGCCACCTGGGTCGGCGAGGCGCCGAGCAAGAGACGGCTGGCCTCCGTTACCTACGCAGGACGAGTAGGTAGAGGAGAAGTCCGTCTCTCTGAGGAGCACTTGGACCACAGGTGGGTAACCCTCGGGGAGTGGATGTCGCTGCCGAGCTGGTGGAGCCACGAGAACATCCAGCGCATCGCCGGGCCTGTAGCGGCAGTTCGCAAACCGCCCTTACACGAACCGCCCCCACCTCTCGAACCCCGCGAGGACACCGGCGTGGTCCCGGCCAACCTCGGGGCGGGAGCGGTGCTCGTGGACCTCGAAGACGCCGAGCCGCGGGTGCTACTATTAAGGCGCCGCAAACCGCCCGTGGGCCTCTGGGAGAACCCCGGCGGTATGCTCGAAGAAGGCGAGGACTTCGAAGCCTGCGCCGGCCGCGAGCTCTACGAAGAGACCGGCGTGCGGACCGGGATCGAAGACCCCTGGTGGGCCAGGGTCGAGCCCTGGCATAACCCTGACGATCCCGAGCTCTACGCCGGCGTGGGCTTTCTGGCAAAGCATCGAGGAGAAGAGATAGAACCGGAGGCCGCGGCCCACGACGCTTCTGTGTGGGTCACGGAAACCGAGTGGCGCTCGCTGCGTACCTGGTATACGAAAAGAGAGTCAGACGTTCTCTGGAGAGCCGTCAGGGAGATGCAACCATAAACGAGCAGGAGCACAGGCAAAGAGCGGACGAAGAGCCTCGCGGTCCGAAAAGTGCCAGCCTGGCACGGGTCCTTGGAATAATCCTACTTGTGGCCGCGATCTTGTTCTGGGTAGCGGCCCCAGCCGTACTGCTAACCCCGCTCTCCGCCGCGCAGAAGGCCTGGACGAGTTCGGCCTTCGTGGTCCTGGGAGAGGTAGCCTTCTGGGTTGCGGCGTTGGCGCTCGGGCGTGAGGTGTTTCGGCGCTACAGGAGGTTCCTCGATCCCCGCGGCTGGTTCGGCAAAGAGCGTCGTTGAACGAGCTCGAGGTTATACGTAGGATCTCGACGCTCCTGCCTCCAGCGCCCCCTGAGGTGCTCGTACCCCTCGGGGATGACTGCGCCGTTTTGGAGATCGGGGACAGGAGGTGGGTAGCCGCCTCAGATATGCTCGTCTCGGGCCACCACTTCGAAGATTGGGCCACGCCCGAGGACGTCGGCTACAAGGCGGTCGCTGTCAACGCCTCGGATGTTGCGGCGATGGGGGGGACCCCAAGGTTCGTCCTGACCTCGGGGGGAGCGCCTGCTCCGGAGACCGCGCTGCGCTGCTTTGCGGGTGTCGTAGAGGCCTGCGAGAGGTTCGGCGTCTATCCGCTCGGTGGTGACACGACCCGCGCAGACGTCCTCACGGTGGACGTGGCGATCCTCGGGGAACTGGCCACGCAGCCTGTACTGCGCTCGGGGGCGAGCCCAGGCGACTCTCTAGCGGTCACGGGCGAGCTCGGTGCCTCGGCGCTCGGCCTACTCGCCCTCGAGAGAGGCATGACCGGCCAAGAACGCCTCATCAGCAGGTGTTTGCGGCCGGAACCGAGGCTCGAAGCCGGACGCGCCGCTGCCAGGCTCGGTGCTGGCGCCATGATAGACCTCTCCGACGGCCTCGCTTCGGACGTACGACACGTGTGCGACGGGGTGGGATGTATCGTGGACCTGGATCTCCTACCCATCAAGGACGATACAAGAGAGCTCGCAGAGTCTCTCGGGCACGACCCTGAGTTCCTTGCGGCAACAGGGGGTGAGGATTACGAGCTCCTGATCTGCGCCCCCGAGCCCCTCCTGGGCACGCTGGCAAACAGCGTCGAAGTCCCCCTTACCCTGATCGGGCAGATTACTGATAGCGATGTCATCTTCGAGCGCGGAGGTGAGTCGGTCGACGGATTGACCGGCTGGAACCACTTCACCTGAGCCGGCACTGAAACCTGATGCCCGTAGCCGTGGGTGGCAAGGCGAATTACTCTACGCGCGCGGCAGGTACACGGTGAAGGTGGACCCTTCACCCAGCGTACTCTCGACGGTGACCCGGCCGCCGTGGTTCTGGGCTATGTGCCTCACGATCGAGAGGCCTAGCCCCGTTCCGCCGGTAGCCTTGGAGCGGGCCTTGTCCACCCTGTAGAAACGCTCGAAGATGCGAGGGATCTTCCCCTCGGGGATGCCGATGCCGGTGTCGGAGATACGAGTCGTTATCTCTGAGTCTTCTGAGCCGCCGACCACCTCGACCCTGCCCCCTGGGGGCGTGTACTTAACGGCATTATCTACAAGATTTGTGAACATAGAGGTCAGTTGAGTCTCGTCGCCGTAGACAGTGTACTCGGCCGCCTTGCCGAATCGTTTCCACTGGAGGGTGATGTCTTTCTTACGGGCGACGCGTCTCATACGGGCGAGCACGGTCATCAGGACGCTGCGCACGTCGACGATGGTGGGATAGTCGATGGTCTCCTGGCTCTCTAGGCGTGTCAAGTCGAGGAGGTCCGTTATGAGGTGGGCGAGACGTTCGGTCTCCTTCTTGAGTTGCGCGGCGAAGAGGCGCGCCTGGACGGGGTCCTCGTCGAGGGTCTCCTCCAGGCTCTCGGCCAGTAGCTTCAGGCTCGTCGCGGGTGTTTTGAGCTCGTGGGAGACGTTGGCGACGAAGTCGCGCCGGATCTTGTTGACCCTCTGGAGTTCATCGGGGCTGACGTGAGGGGTACCGTTGTGCCTCTCCAGCGCCACCATCTACTCCCGGCGTTCTGACAGAGATTCGGCCTGGCGCCTTGGCCTCGGCTCGAAACGGTAACCCAGGCCCCGAGCTGTGTGGACGTAGTCGTAGGAGGACTTCTCCTCCAGGGCGGCCCGTATCCTGCGTATGTGCACGTCTATCGTGCGAGAGGAACCGACGCCGGCATGCCCCCAGACCTCCTTGGCGAGCTCTTCGCGGCTCCTCAGCTCGCCGGGGGTGGAGGCGAGGGCGGCGAGTAGCTCGAACTCCTTCAGGCGCAACTCCAGCGACTCTCCCCCGGCACGGGCCGTGAAGTTTTTCGTGTCGAGTTGCAGGTCCCCGGCCTCGATGATCTTGCCCCGGCCGCCCGTCTCACTGCGTTTCAGGTTCGCGTTTATGCGGGCGACCAGCTCCTTCATGCCGAAAGGTTTCGTCACGTAGTCGTCGGCGCCGGCCTCGAACCCGCGAACCTTGTCCTCCTCGGCGTCCTTGGCCGTGATCATCACGATCATCACGCTCTGGTCGCGCTCGCGAATCCTCTCGCACACTTCTATCCCGGACTCACCAGGGAGCATGATGTCGAGTAGGATCAGGTCTGGCCTCAACTTCCTCGCCATCCTCAAGGCGTCTGCGCCGCTTGTCGCCTGGCTCACCCCGAAGCCATTGCGCGAGAGATTGTAGGCAAGGGTGCCCATGATCACCTCGTCGTCCTCGATTATCAGGATCTCCGCCGTACTGGTTATCAAAGCATCCACTCCTGTCGGATCCGGCCCTGGGCTACAGCCAGTATAGATGCTGCTCTTACGGGGTTCATTCTTTTAACCCCGTTTTAACAGAGGTGCCCGGAGCCGGGGGCTCCGGCGTCATCAGCGGCGCTCTGATGGGCCCGCCTTCAGGTCTGTTTGGTGGGGCGGATAATTGGCTCCGCGGAGCCCTGGGTCAGCGCGGCCAGCATGGCGGCCCTTCCCCTGCTGGCCCATCCCTTGACCGTGCCGTCGGGGACGCCGAGCGCCTCGGAGACCTCGGCGCAGGAGAGGCCCTCCATGTGACGCATTACCATGGCTGCGCGATGCTCGGCCCTGACGTTGCCGAGGGCAACCTGGATCTCCCTGCGGCGTTCCGCGTCGAGCGCGGCCTCCTCGGGATCACCGTCGCCGCCCGAAGACTCAGAGAGATGCGCCATCTCCTCGTCGACCTCGCGCGTGCTGCGGCGCGACTCTTTGCGTCTGACGCTAAGACAGGTATTGACCGTGACCCTGTAAAGCCAGGTAGAAAAAGCGCTGTCTCCCCTGAAGCTCTTCATGTTCGCCCAGACCTTGACCCAGACCTCCTGGCTCGCGTCCTGGGCCTCCTGGCCTCCCAGCATGCGAAGCGTCACCCCGCGCACGAGGGCCGAATGGGCGTGGACCAGCTTCGAGAACGCCTCGACGTCGCCGCGGGAGGCGCGTGCGATCAGTGCCCGCTCTTCGGTGCTCATCAGGAGTTTTCCTCTCTCGGAGGTCTCCATGCGCAGCGAAGACAGCCAGGATGCCGGAGCGGAGTCTCGCAAGGGTCTTGCTGGCCTCTGGCAACGGTCATCATCAAGAGACGTTCACGACAGGTCTCCATTACCCTCCACGGCCTTCAGTACCTCACGCAGTAACCCGCCGGCGAGTTCCTCGCCGCCAGGATTTACTATCCAGTTGATCCCGCTTCCTCCCGGTATCGTCGCGCTCCTCACCCTCGCGCAGATTACGTACGTCTCGAGCTTCGCGTCCTCGCCGTAGTGGCGGGTGAGATGGTCGAGCAGCGTGCTCACCGAGTTGTTGAACAACGACAGGTCTACAGCCATTCGTACCCCCGTTTCCCTTTTCCGGTTATCCTGACACTCATACTACTCTCTAAACCGCCTGGACTGCCACAAACAACACGAGACCGGGATCGAGGAGGAAGGACGCGCCCGCCGCCGCTACAATGCTATCCGGGCTAGTGTGGAGGAGGGTGCTGACGTGGAGACGAGCGTAAAGACCGTGAGGGTGCACACCGAGCGTACCTTCGCGATCGCCCGCAGCTCGGCAGACACCTTCGAACGGGTAATCTTGGAGATCTCTGAAGAGGGCTTCACGGGAAGGGGCGAGGCAGCCCCCACCAGCCACTACGGCCAGGACGCGGAAGGGGTGGCAACAGCTCTAGAGGGCGTCGAGGTCATGGACCCCTGGGACATCGAGGGCGCCCTCGCGCGCAACGGCGCGATGCCCCCTTCTGCGCTAACGGCTCTCGACAACGCCATGCACGACCTCGTGGCAAGGAGGCTCGGCGTGCCTGTCTATCGTTTGCTCGGGCTCGCCAGGCCGGAATCCGTCTCGGCCTTCACCCTGGGCATAGGCGACAGGGAGACGACCGTCGCCTACGCGAAGAGGCTGCGGGCGCATCCGATCCTGAAGGTAAAGGTCGGAGGGTGGGACGAAATCGAGACACTCCGGGCCGTGAGGGAGTCATCGGAGGCGGATCTCTGGGTGGACGCTAATGAGGCCTTCTCCCCCGAGGAGGCCGTGGAGGTCGTGGCGGAGCTGAAGGAGATAGGTGTCGGCATGATCGAACAACCCATCCCCGCCTCCGCCGGTTTCGAGTCCTTCCAGAAAGTGACGGAGGCGGCTTCTCCGGTACCGCTGATCTCAGACGAGAGTGCCATCACGGCCGGGGACGTTCCTAGTCTCGCAGGAAGTGTCAGCGGGGTCAACGTCAAGCTCGCCAAGTGCGGTGGGATCCGGCGCGCGCTGGAGATGATCCACACGGCCCGCGCCCACGGGATGCTCGTAATGCTCGGCTGCATGGTCGAGACCTCGCTCGGCATCGCGGCAGCGGCCCAGATCTCGGGCCTCGTCGACTTCGTCGACCTCGACGGCGCGATGCTCCTCGCCGACGATCCCTATTCGGGACCCATCTACGAGAACGGCCGCATCCTTCTGTCCGAGGAGCCTGGCCTCGGGGTGGACCCGCTATGATCGATACCGGGGCTCCGGAGCGACGGTACGCTATCCTTGCCGAGGGCTGGTTCGCGAACCGCTCCGCCAAGACGGCACACGGCCTCGTCCGCTACGGTAAGGACGAGGTGGTGGTCATCATGGACTCGACGCTCGCAGGGCAGCGTGTGGCCGACGTCTTGCCCGGCCTCGGGCGTGACGCGCCGATAGTCGGGACGCTCGAAGAGGCCCTCGAGTTCTCGCCGACTTCAGTACTTGTCGGACTCGCCCCAGCAGGCGGGAGGCTCCCCGCGGAGTGGATGGAGACCCTGCGCGATGCGGCGGAAGCGGGGCTCGAGATCGTCAGCGGCCTCCACCAGCGGCTCGCACCCGAGTTTCCCGCTAAAGCCGTCTGGGACGTGCGGGAGCCGCCAGAGGGCATCCCGCTCTTCTCGGGGGAGGGCTTCGAGGTAGGGCCAAAGGTCGCGCTCACCGTAGGGACGGACAGCGCCATCGGCAAGATGACGGCGACCCTGGAGATCGGACGCTCCGCCAGGGAGGCGGGCCTCTCAGCCGAATTCGTCCCTACGGGACAGACAGGCGTAATCATCGCGGGCTGGGGCATCTGCGTCGACGCCGTTGTCTCGGACTTCATCGCGGGCGCCTCAGAGCAACTGGTGCTCGAAGCGGCAAAGACCTCGCCCGACCTCATCCTCGTCGAGGGCCAGGGCTCCCTGGGACATCCGGCGTACTCGGGGGTGACGCTTGGCCTCATGCACGGCTCCTGCCCCGACTGCCTGATCCTTTGCTCCGCCGACCCGCAAGAAGAGGTCTTCAGGGGCGTCCCCCGCCCTTCCCCGGCCAGCGTGGCCCGCCTCTACGAGGAGGTCGCATCCCTCATCAAACCAGCGCCAGTCGTCGCCGTTAGCCTCAACACCGCACGGTTGGACGAAAAGGAATCCCAGGAACTCATCTCCGCCGTAGCCGACGAGACAGGTCTTCCCACCGCCGATCCCTTTAGAGGTTCGGCCGCACCCATCCTCGAAGCCGTACTCGAAGCGTCCAAAAGCAAGGCCATAGGCCTCTAAAGCAATTCACAGAGGCATCGACCCCCTAGCTGACAAGCTGAAATGCTTACACTTATGTTAAGATCTCGGCGTGGCACGATGCTTGACGCTCAACGCGAGCTATGAGCCCGTGGCCCTGGTGACGGTCAAGAGGGCTATCGTCCTCGTCGTCTCCGAAAAGGCCGAGATCGTCGAGGCGAACCTGGATCGCCGCTTCCGGTCGGAGCGGGCCGAGTACCCCTACCCGCTCGTGATCCGGCTCGTCAAGTACGTCGAGATACCCCGCCGCCTGCGCAAGCACGTGACGAACGCGATCCTCTTCGCCCGCGATAACTACCGTTGCCAGTACTGCTCGAAGCACCGAAACGACCTCGGACGCCGCGACCGTCTGACCCGCGACCACGTCAAGCCGATCTCGCGCGGCGGCGCGAACACCTGGGACAACGTCGTGACCGCGTGCACCAAGTGCAACGCGAGGAAAGGCAACCGCCTGCCGATGGAATGCGGCATGTACCCCAAGAGCACACCAAAAGAGCCGCGCTACGTAGTTATGGTGTGGTACTCGCGCGAGCTCAATGAGGTCCAGCGCCGCTACGTAGACCAGTTCTACGGAGGCCTGACGGCCTCCTAGACAGTCAGCACGCCTGCTTCGCAGGCTTGTCAGCACTTCAGCACGCCGCCTTCGACGGCTTTCAGCAAGACCTCGACGGTTCGCCACCCGCAGCACCAGACGAGCCGTTCTGTGGAAGCGTTGCTCATGTACAGCTGCAGTTGGCCAGGACTGGCTGACAAGCTGAAATGCTGACAAGCGAAGGCCGAAGGCCTGAGCGTGCTGACAAGCCGCGAAGCGGCGTGCTGATTACTATGAGCTATAATTCCCTCTGTTATCCGAGTACATAGACAGGACTTCTTTGGACCACAACGATTTTGCGGAGAGGGTAGAACGCATTGTCGGGAACGTCGAGCGGGCTGTTTCTGGCAAGCGCGAGGGTGTCTTCCTGGCCGTGGTGGCCATGCTCGCGGGCGGGCACGTCCTGATAGAGGATGTACCCGGTGTTGGCAAGACGCTTCTGGCCAAGTCGCTGGCCCGTTCGCTAAGGGCCGAGTTTCGCAGGATACAGTTCACACCCGACCTTTTGCCGGCCGACGTGACTGGCCTCAACGTCTACAACCAGGGCGAGGGGGACTTCGAGTTCTGGGCCGGGCCCGTCTTCGCCAACGTGGTGCTTGCGGATGAGATCAACCGCGCCAGCCCCAAGACTCAGAGCGCGCTGCTCGAGGCGATGGAGGAGGGCTCGGTGACGGTAGACGGTGTAACGCGCCACCTCTCGCAGCCGTTCTGCGTGGTCGCCACCCAGAACCCCGTCGAGCACGAAGGCACCTACCCCCTGCCGCACGCCGAGCTCGACCGGTTCATTATCAAGATGCGGGTCGGCTACCCCGATGAGGACGCAGAGACCGAGATGCTCAAGCTCTCCCAGGATCCTGTCGCCGACCTCGCTCCCGTGGTCGCGGTCGAGGAGTTCCTACAGATGCGCCGCGTGGTCGAGGAGATCTACACGAGCGAGGCCGTCCTCAGGTACGTCGTCTCCGTGACTTCGGCGACCCGGGTGCACGAGGACGTCTATCTCGGCGCTTCCCCCCGCGCAAGCCGGATGCTACTGGCCGCTTCGAGGGCGCGGGCTGCGGCGAACGGACGCTCGTACTGCGCGCCCGACGACGTCAAGGCGATGGCCTCCAGCGTGCTCTCGCACAGGATCATACCCTCGGCCACCGGCTCCGAAGATGGCTTCGGGCCCGACGAAACCACCAGCGGGATCGTGCGGGATATCCTGCGCTCCGTGCCAGTCACCGAGGCGGTGTAAGGGCGCTTGTCTGGGAGGGGCGCCTCGCGGCTCTCCGTCAGGCCGACGGCCCGCGGCTGGCAGGCGCTCTCTGCCGGGGTCATAACGCTGGTCGTTGCGCGTCTGATCGGCACGACCCAGTTCCACCAGCTTGCCTACGCGCTGCTGCTCCTGCCTCTCGCTTCCCTGGCTCTCGGGGTAATGGCCTCCAGAGGCCTCCGATACTCGCGCGCCCTGCCCCCCGGCAGCCGCATCACGGCCGGCAGCCCAGCGACGTTGCGCCTCCTGCTCGAGCGCTCGCGGTTCGGCGCGACGAAGGCGAGTGTAGTTGACCGTCTTCCGGGTCCGCGTAGCTTCGATTTTTCGGCGACGAGGGAGAAGAGCAGGAGCGAGGTTCCCCTCACCTTCGCGCGCAGGGGCGTCTACACGCTTGGCCCGGCGGAGGTCAGGGTGGCAGATCCCTTCGGGCTGCTCCGGTTCGCCAGGAAGGTCTGGGAGACAATGGAGGTGGTCGTCTACCCGCGGGTCCACGAGCTCAGGGGCTTCCCCTTGCGGGGCGGGAACGTGGAGGCCGGCACCACAGGGTCTCGTGGGCGGCGGGGGGAGGAGTTCGCGAACCTCAGGGAGTACCGCAGGGGCGATGACAGGCGTCACATCCACTGGAAGAGCCTGGCGCGCACGGGAGAACTTTTCGTCAAGGAGTTCTCCCTCCAGGCTCCGAGGCGTCATACTGTGGCCCTGGACCTGCGCAAGGAGGGGATGAGGACTCAGGAAGACGAAGTCGAGGACGCCCTCTCGGCGGCGGCGTCGGTGCTCACTCACCTTGCCAGGGAGAGCCTGCCTTTCAGGCTGCTCGCCACGGGCAGTAGCAACACCGACACGGGTTTTGGATCCGACGAGGATTCCTACTGGGAGGCGATGAGGCTCCTCGCGACGGCTCGCGCCGACGGGATCCGTCGCCTTGGGGAGACTGTGCTCGGGGAGCGGGGAGGGCTCGGGGAGGGTGTCGTCCTCGTCTCGCGTACCCGCGACGAAGAGTTGCCCCGTTGCGTCCGCAAGCTCAAGGAGCTTGGTCTCTCGGTGATCGTGGTCGCGCTCGCGACCCACACTTACAGGACGCCCCGCGTGCCGGGGGACGCCTCACAGGGCAGGGAGGCGGAGTTCTTCGAGAGAGTGGGCAGACTGGAAGCGGCCGGGGCCACGGTCCGCGTCGTTGGCCACCCGGCGGGGGTGGCAGGACTCTCGGGCGCCAGGGGGGTCGAGGCGGTGCGGTGAGTGGATTAGGGACGAGATTGTGGCTCTACGGCGCGGCGCTGGCTACCGGCAGCGCCTTCAGCATCCTGTTCACCGGCGAGACTTACGACGGCGCCGATGGTGGTTTCGGAGATCTCTCCGTGGTCACGATCATAGCCGGACACAAGGCCTTGTTGCCCATGCTCCTCGCCGCGGCCGTGGCGGCGCTGATCGGCTCGGCGGGCAGGTGGCGATTCGTGCTCCTCTTCCCTGCTATAGCCGTCTATACGATGGCCGCGGTGTACGGTACTGACCTCCTCTCGGTCTCGGGTTGGCAGGAGTTTTCCGGGGTTGTATGGGCCGATGTCTACGGCGCGGCGAACACCATGTACGTCCAGCCCATACCCTACGATCTCGCACCAGGGCTCTTCGTCGTGCTCGTGCCCCTGGTCATGATCCTGGTGGCCTTCTCAACCTCGGCCACCCTTTACGAGGAGAGCCCCGTCATCTCCGTGGCGGTTCTGGGGCTCACCATAGGCGTTCTTTCGACCATCAGCTTCGAGGATGGTGCAGGACCCTTCTTTTTCGTTTTCCTGGTGTGCGCCGTCGGATTGTTTCTCTCCACGGGCGTGGCCGGGCCCATCGGGCCCGGCCGCCCCGCGGTCGTGGCTGGGGCCGTCGTGGTCGCGCTGGTGCTCTTCGTGCCGAGGATGCCCTTCTCCGACGATACGGTCAGCACCGGAATGATAGATTGGACCCGCATAGGGACGGGCGGCACCTCCAGGCTCGGCGTACAGGCCGACGTCGGAGACTACCTTACGGCCGGGAGGGAGGCCGAGCTCCTGCGGATCCGAAGCTCCGAGCCGCTCCTGTGGCGCGGCGGGACCATGGACTACTTCGACGGCGTCCGATGGTCGGACACCACACAGGCTGCGGTCGACGACGGGGAGGAGATAGCCCCAGGCGTAGAGACCCGCCCCGTGCTCCAGAGGGTGCAGGTCCTCAACGCCCAGACGGACCTCGTCTTCGGGGGGTACAAGATCGTTCGAACCTCCGAGTTTCTGGGGGCGACCGAGAACTCCGACGGCTCATGGTCGATGGATGAGCCCTTCGAAGAGGGCGACTTCTACGATGTGACCTCGGAGATACCGCAGCCGACCGCGGCACAGCTAAGGGGGGCTGGCAACGATTACCCCTCAGCGGTGGACGACAAGTTCCTCCAGCTTCCCGAAGACACGCCGCCCGTGGTCCACGAGACGGCGGAGAGGATCCAACGCGAATACGAACCATCGACGCCCTACGACAGGGCGCGCGCGATCGAGCAGTACCTGATCTACGACGGCGGCTTCACCTACAACCTCGATGTGAGCTACCGCAGGGCGGATAAGGCAATAGAAGAGTTCCTGGGTGAAAGCAAGGAGGGCTTCTGTACCCAGTTCTCGACCTCTATGGCGCTCCTCCTGCGCGACATGAACGTGCCCTCGCGGGTCGTCTACGGGGCCACCTCGGGTGAAGAGGTGAGCGAGGGAGAGTACCTCGTGACGGGCAGCAACATGCACACCTGGGTAGAGGCCTACTTCCCAGGTGTCGGCTGGTACCCATTCAACCCGACGCCGGGCTTCTCCATGCCAGACGCGATGGAGGCCAATGCCCCGCGGCCGGAGCTTCCGCCGGCCAGCGGGATCCAGGCTGCCGAGAACAACCTTGACAGGAGCCAGCTCGCGCAAAGCCGGGCTCAGCAGAACCCCAGAGAGCAGAACCAGGACCTTGCCAACCAGGGTCCCGCCACGGGCCGCTCCGGGGAGAACAACATTCCGGCATGGCCCCTGTTCGTGCTCGTGGCCTTGCTGCTCGCGGCGGCTGTACCCCTCTCCAAGAGGGCGCTCCTCGCCCGCGGCAGGCCAGAGGACCTCTACAGAGACCTCACAGGCCGGCTGCGCGACGTGCTGCCGCCGAACAGGAGCATCGTGGCCGACTCGCCCGCGCTGACCCCCACCGAGAGGGTACTCATCCTCGCCGGGGCTGCCGGCGTTGAGGAGGCCCCGATGACACGATTCGCCCTGGCCTACTCGGACCACCTCTATTCCGCGGGCGGTGAAAGAGACGACGTGGCCTCGGCTTACAGGGAGGCCTTGCGGGCCTACGAGATCCTGCCCCGCTGGAGAAGGATGCTAGGGGCCGTCAACCCGTCCTCGCTGCTCGCCAGGTCGAGGAAGGACATCTCGGCCAGGAGGGCGCGACTCGACAAGGCGCTGCGTGGAAGGCTTCGTTGGACCTTGCGAAAGCGGCGTTGAAGTATACGGTTGGGGGTGTAATAATTTGCGTAACCAAAAGCAGACTACAGCACGGGAGGTGCTGATGGAGCAGAAGCAAGCGACCATAGTCAATATCACCGACAACGCCGCCGAGAAGGTCAAGACCCTCATGGCCCAGGAAGGCGAGGAAGACCTCGCGCTGCGCATCGGCGTCAGGCCTGGGGGCTGCTCTGGCTTCCAGTACAGCATCTACTTCGACGACGAGATCGCCGACGACGACGAGGTCTTCGAGGCCAAGGGCGTCAGGATGCTCATCGACGCCATGAGCGTTCCTTACATCATGGGCTCGGAGTTCGACTACGTGGACGGCCTCATGGGCGCCGGTTTCGCCGTCAACAACCCCAACGTCCAGGGCGGCTGCGGCTGCGGTAGCTCCTTTACCTGCTAGGGGTTTGCAAAGAGGTTTTGACCTCTTTGCAAGCATTTCAGCCGGTCAGCACTTCAGCTTGTCAGCTTACGGATATAGGGAGCCCGGAGCGTTGAGTTCCGGGCTTTTTCTTTGCCTACACCTGCAACCGCTCGAGGGCTAGCATTATCGCGGCGACTCCGCTGGAACTGACTATCTTGCCCTGGTGGACGAGGTTCAGTAGTTCTTTCACGGGAACGCGAACCACCTCCACGAGCTCGTGCTCGTCGGGGTCGGGCGGTGTGGTCTCCTCGACACCGCGGGCCAGGAAGAGGTAGGCCCAATTGTCCTTGAGGCTGGGGGAGGAGGCCAGGGAGCCTAGAAGTTCCCAATCGCCGCCGGTGTAGCCTGTCTCCTCCGAGAGCTCGCGGCGTGCCGCTTCCTCCGGCCTCTCGCCCTCTTCGACGAGCCCTGCTGGCAGGCCGAGCTCCATCATCTCGAGCGGAGGACGGTACTGGTTGACGAGGACGACCTCGCCGCTCTCGGTGAGTGGGAAGATGATCGCCGCGTCGGGGCGTTCGATGACGTAGTAGGGGTCTTTGATCCCACCGTCGGGGAGCCGCAGCCGCTCCGAGCGTAACGAGAAATACGGGTTCTCCATGAGCCTCTCGCTACCGAGACGCTTCCACCCCTCGCCCTCAGCCAACACTGGCCTCGTCGATGGTGTCGGGGGTGCTGCCGGCGAGTATATGCGGAAGGTTTTTCGTGAAAGCGCTGCGGGCGACGACGCGGTCGCATCCGGCCTCCCGCGCGGCGACGGCGAGGTCTTTCTGGACGTGGGAGAGGAAGCCGACCGTAAGAACTTCGCGTGTCGCTTCATCAGACCTCACGCTCCTCAGGAGCGTCAGCGGTTCGAAGCGGGCGGAGTTGAGGTCGAGGACGAGCAGGTCGGGTGGGGACTCGCGCAGGGCCTCGAGCAATCGCCGGGAGTTGCGGGGGAATGCCGCCTCGATACCGAGGGTCGAGGCCGTCTCGGAGATCTTGCTCCTGAACAGAAGGTCTTCTACGGCCGCAAGGACTTTTCTCGACACGTTCGCCTCCGTGCAGTAGTTGGGTAAGTTCGCACATTCTACCCGCGGACGGTGCGGTATCCTATACGGGTGAAAAGATTGAAGGAACTTCGCGCCGGGCTGAGGCGCACCGGTGAGACCCTCTCCAACTTTACACCGTTCTTGAGGCCCCGCCGCGCCGGGCTTCTGCTGGCGCTAGGCGTGTTGCTGCTTGAGACGGTGACGAGCCTCGCGCAGCCGTGGCCGCTCGCCCTGATCATCGACTACGTGCTGACCGACAATAAGCCGCTCCCAAAAGGACTGCCAGATCTACTGGCCGACAAAGCGCTACTCCTCGCTGGGATAGCATTCCTTATCGTTTTGATCTTCACGGTGACGAGGAGCGTAGCCTCCTTCAGGCGCTACCTGCTCCAGAGGCTCGGGCAGGAGACCGTCTTCGACATGCGCGAGGCCCTGTACGCGAAGGTCCACGCCCTAGGACTCGACTACCACGGCAGCAAGCGCACCGGGGACACCATTACCCGCGTCACGAGCGACGTGAAAGAGGTCCGCACCATGCTGGTCGACTCTGTGGTCGAGGTGTTCTCCTCAGTCACGATCCTGCTCGGGATGATGGTCGTCATGCTCTGGCTCGACTGGCAACTGACCCTCCTCGCCCTCGTCACGGTACCTTTCCTCTTCCTCGCCGTCAGCCGCTACAGGAGGGCGCTCGTGCAGCGGATGCGTATTGTGAGGGCGAGGGAGGGGGCCATCGCCAGCGTCATGCAGGAGGCGATAATCGGCATAAGGGCCGTCAAGATCTTCGCCCGCGAGGACGACGAGATGGAGCGCTTCAGGACCGAGAGCAAAGAGTCCCTCAGGGCCAGCGTTGACAGCGCGATGATAGAGGCGAAGTTCAGCACCGTCCTCGGGATCGTAGGGGGACTCGGTACGGCGCTGGTAGTGTACTTCGGGGCCAGGCAGGTTCTGTCCGGCGCCCTCTCTTTGGGCGACCTTACCGTCTTCGTCGCCTACCTGGCCCTTTTCCTCTCGCCACTTTGGGCCCTGAGCCGGCAGGTCAACCAGATCGGCACCTCACTCGTCTCCGGCGAGCGCATCATCGACCTCCTTAACGCTGAGCCTACAGTGAAAGATCTGCCAGGAGCCCGTTCCGCGCCAGCCTTCGAAGGCCGGGTTACCTTCGAGGACGTGCGCTTCGCCTACGAGGACGAGGCCGGGGAGGTCCTTGGCGGTGTGGATTTCGACGTGGAAGCGGGGAGCAGGGTCGCGCTCGTGGGGGTGAGCGGAGCGGGCAAGACCACTGTAACGAGCCTCATCGCCCGCCTCTACGACCCGCAAGAGGGAAGAGTCCTCATCGACGGGGAAGACGTAAAGGATTTCACCCTCAAGTCCTTGCGCGATTCCATAACCTTCGTGCCGCAGGACCCCCTGCTCTTCCGGGCGACGGTCGCCGAGAACATAGCCTACGGGCGGCCTGGGTCGTCCCGCGGGGATATCGAGGCCATAGCCGAGCTCGCTGGGGCCGACGACTTTATCCGGGCGCTGCCAGAAGGCTACGACACCGTGCTCTCCGAACGCGGTGAGAGCTTGAGCGGCGGACAGAGGCAGCGCATCTCCATCGCGCGGGCCATGCTCAGGGATACCCCCATCCTGATCCTGGACGAGCCCCAGTCAGGCCTCGACGCCGAGGCCGCAGCGGCCGTCGAGGAGAGCTGGAGGGCCCTTACAGAAGGACGCACCACGTTCGTCATCGCCCACGAGCTCAGGCTGGTCAGGAGCGTAGATTCGATCCTCGTGATCGAAGACGGCGGCGTCGCCGAGGCAGGCGCCCACGAAGACCTCGTCTCCTCAGGCGGCCTCTACGCGAGGCTGTACTTCCTGCAAGAGCGCGACCCCGTGCAGCCTTAGAGGGGGGTGACCCTTGAGAGAGATGCTCATAATGTGCATCGTGCTCACCGCCGTTGCGGTCGCGATCTACGTCTCTTTCGCGTAGCGCCTGCCACGCATCTGCGGCCGGTGATCCTCCACCCGTCTTCCTCCTGGTAGTCTACCGTAGGAGACACCACAGGCAGGATGGGTTTGCAGACAAATCCTGTTGCCCGAAACCTGATGCCACCCTAGTACAATAGCCGTTTGTCAAGCACGTTCAGCAGCTCCTCGCCGGCAAGGTAGCGGCGCAGGTTTTCGCAGAAGAGGTCGGTCTGCGCGGCGTTGATCAGTTCAGGCACGACGTCGGTTGTGTGGGCGCTGACGATGACGTTATCGAGCTCCCATAAAGAACTCTCCTCAGGCAGAGGCTCGACTTCGAACACGTCGAGCGCAGCTCCTGAGAGATGGCCGCTCTCGAGCGCCTCGACGAGGCTGCGCTCGTCGACGACGGAACCCCTCCCCACGTTGGCGAAGTACGCCCCCTGTCTGGTCGCGGCCAGCGCCTCGGCGTCGATCAGGCGCTGCGTCTCGGGGGTGCCTGGGAGCGTAACAGCGACGTAGTCGGCCTCGCCTAAAGCGCTGCGCAACTCCGCCGTCGGGTACAGCTCGTCGGCATATTCCCACGCTTCGTCGACCTCGCGCACCGTGCGCTTGACGCCGACGATGCGCATACCGAAGGGCCGCGCCAGCCCCGCAATGGCTCGACCGATACTCCCCATCCCGACGACGCAGAGCGTCTTGTTCTCTAGGGTCCCCACCGCCCCCTGACGCCAGATCCTCCCCGCCTTGTCGCTGCGGAGGTGGTCGAGGTCCTTGGCGTGCTGGAGCATCGCCATCAGCACGAACTCAGCGAGTGGTCCCGAGTAGATTCCGCTGGCCGTCGTAACGACGACGTCAGTGTCCTGGAGGCCCGCCTTCTGCGCCACCTCCCCGGCCCCCGCCATGCTCCCCTGCACCCACTGGAGTCCAGGTGCGGCCTCTGCGAGATCATTAACATGCCCACGGGGGAAGTCGTAGAGGACCTCGGCCTCGGAGAGCATGGAAAGAAACTCCTCCTCGTTCTCAGGCGTTCTTTCCCATTCTTCCGGCCCCGCGTGGTCCCCAGGCCACCGCGGAGGCGGGACCAGATCCTCCCTGTAGAGTACCCGCAACCGTTCGTCCACCTCCCGAATGCGACGGATGTACTCTTCCTCGAAGTAGCTCGTTACGACGACCGTGGTCAAGGAGTGCCTCCTTCGTCGGCAGCATTTCAACCCGGCGGCTACGCCGCCTTGTCAGCACGCGCCCTGAGGGGCGCTTGTCAGCATTTCAGCACTTCAGCCTCCGTGTATGCAAGTCCCGGCTGACAAGCTGACGAGCCGCCTGGCGAAGCCTGGCGGCGTGCTGACATGCTGACTAGCTGAAATGCTACTCTTGTTCGTGTGGATGAGCTGCTGGATATTCTGGATGAGTCGGGGCGGCCGACGGGGGAGGTCGTTCTGAAGAGCGAGGCGCACCGGCTGGGGTTGTTGCACCGTTGTTTTCACTGTTGGATCTGCGGTTCCGACCCACGAGGGTCCTACCTGCTCCTCCAGCGGCGCGCCGCCACGAAAGACACCTGGCCGAACTATCTCGACGTTACCGCAGCAGGGCACCTCGCAGCAGGCGAGAAGACGCTGGACGGCCTGCGAGAGGTCGAGGAGGAGCTCGGCCTGCGGATAGCGCCCGAGAGACTCGTCCCCCTCGGAACCCGCAGGGTCGAGCAGGAGATACCCGGCGGCTGCGACAAAGAGCTGCACGATGTCTTCCTCGTGTTCGACGCCACACCCCCGGAGGACCTGCGCCTCCAGAAGGAGGAGGTCGACGCCGTGTTCCGACTCGACCTCGACGACGTGCAGTCACTCTACGAGAGGGGGTCGGCCCCCGCCCGCGAGTACGCCGACGGCAGAGCCTCGGCGACGCGGATACACCTCAATGAGTTCGTACCGAAGGAAGAAGGCTACCTGAGCAGCGTGGCAGGAGCGGCACGTCGACATCTGTCGGGAATGCAGCCGGTCCCTATCTTCTAAAGCCACTGGCGAAGGTATCTACCTACCACGAATCACGCAGCTGAGATGCTGACAAGTGAAGCCCGAAGGGCGTAGCGTGCTGACTAGCTGACTAGCTGACTCACGCCCAGGTCGGCCCGCCAGCCCGCGCTGCGCGCGTCCTTTAGCGTATTCTCGGCGTGGGCTTCGTCCAGAGTTCCCGTCTCTGACTCGACGAGGGAGATGAGGGCACGCGTGGCTCCGGCTGCCAGGTGCGTGGCCGCCGCTGCGAGAGGCTTTTCATCATCGGGGAGAGCAGTATGGTTGCAGGCGGCGAGGGTGGCAAGATCGGCGCACGCCAGCGTGGCTTCTATGAGGGAGTCGGCGGCGAAGTCTTCTTCTGCGAGGATCTCGAGCCGGCGCCCGAGGTCTAGCGCCAGGTCCCTGACCACCTCCAGCCGCAACGAGTCTTCGGAATGCGGCCGGCAGGCGTCGACGAGGAGGCCTGCGGCCAGAGCTCCTGCATCCGCGGGGGTGCGCTTTCGGGCGACCATCGCGCGGAATTCTACCGAAGGTTGGCCAGGCCGGATGCCAGCAGGCGACGCCCTACGGGCACGAACCTGCAAGGCGCGATATATTTAGTGCATGAGGGTTGCGCTGGCCCAGATCAACACCACCGTCGGAGATATCTGGGGGAACGTCGAGAAGATGGCCGACACCCTGGAGCGGGCGACCGATTCGGGCGCAGATCTAGTCGCCTACCCCGAGCTGACCATCCCCGGCTATCCGCCCGAGGACCTTCTCATGCGCCGAAGCTTTATCGAGGAGAATATGAGGGCGCTCCACGAGTTCGCCGGGCGGGTGCCCGAGAACGTGGTGGCCGCCGTGGGCTTCGTTGACCTGGACGCCGACCTGTACAACGCCTGCGCCGTGGTATCCGGCGGCGAGGTGCTGCATCGCTACCACAAACACTACCTGCCCAACTACGGCGTCTTCGACGAGAATCGCTACTTCAGGGAGGGTTCTGGCGCCCCGATCCTCGATATCGGCGACGCCCTCGTCGGGGTGAGCGTGTGCGAGGACATCTGGTACCCCGGCGGCCCGGCCCGCGAGCAGGCCCTCGGCGGGGCGAGCGTCCTACTCAACATCTCGGCCTCCCCTTACCACAGGCGGAAGGGCGCCGCCAGGGAGAGGATGCTAGGCGTGCGGGCTTCGGACTACGGCTGCTACGTCGTGTTCTGCAACCTCACGGGCGGCCAGGACGAGCTCGTCTTCGACGGCCACTCCGTCGTCTTCGACCCCGAGGGCAGGCTCGTGGCGCGGGCCCGCCAGTTCAAAGAAGACCTGCTGCTCGTCGACCTGTACCCGGATCACTCGCTCATGCAACGCCTTCATGACCCGAGGCCCCGCAAGGAGAACACAGATCGTAAGCCAGAGACAATAAGGGTTCCTGCATACGAGCCGGCCGCGCTGGAGCCGGTCGAATCGAGGGTCGAGTCTTCACTGTCGGAGGAAGGCGAGGTGCTCGAAGCTCTCGTGCTCGGCCTCGGTGACTACTTCCGCAAGAACGGATTCTCGCGGGCCGTGCTCGGTCTCTCGGGCGGCATAGATTCGTCTCTGGCCGCCGCCGTCGCTGTCGAGGCCCTCGGTCCCGAGAATCTCACCGGCGTCCTCATGCCTAGCCGCTACACCTCGGAGGGGAGCAACACCGACGCAGCGGCGCTCGCCAAGAGCCTCGGTATAGACACCCAGACCATCCCCATCGGGCCAGCCTTCGACGCCTACAGGGAGATGATGAAAGGCGCCTTCAAGGGGCTCCCCGAGGACGTGACGGAGGAGAATTTGCAGAGTCGCATCAGGGGGAATATCCTGATGGCCCTCTCCAACAAGTTCGGTTGGATCGTCCTCTCTACGGGCAACAAGAGCGAGATGAGCGTGGGCTACTCGACGCTCTACGGCGACTCTGCCGGCGGTTTCGCGGTCATAAAGGACGTGCCCAAGAACCTCGTATACAGGGTTGCGCGGCACTTCAACGAGAGGAAGAACCGCGAGGTCATCCCCGACTCGGTCCTCACCAAAGAGCCCACCGCCGAACTGCGCGAGGACCAGCGCGACACGGACTCCCTGCCGCCCTACGAGGTCCTCGACCCTATCCTGGAGGCCTACATCGAGGAGGACAGGGGGGTGGCCGAGATCGTGGCCTCAAGCTTCGACGAAGACGACGTGCGACGCATCGTGCAACTCGTGGACAGGGCCGAGTACAAGCGCCGCCAGGCCCCGACAGGCATAAAAGTCACGGGCCGGGCCTTCGGCCGCGACAGGCGTATGCCAATCACCAACCGCTACTTCGAACGCAACGACGAAGCGTAGGCAACAGGTTTCAGGCATCAGCAGGGTTCATGGCGTGATTCGTAGTACGCCCGTTCCCAGGGAAAAATCCTGAAGCCTGAAACCTGTTGCCTTCAGTTCACATCCCTGCTACGAAAGATGAGAGCGGCGAGCAGTACGAAAGTGGTTGGACCCCGTATGTTAAAGTACGGCCTTTCGATGGTGGAGATCCGAGAGGAGCAGGGTATGGAGTACGCACGTCTTGGGAACACGGGTCTGATGGTCTCCGAGCTGTGCCTGGGGTGCATGACCTTCGGACAGGAGGCCGACGAGGAGACTTCCAGAGAGATCGTCGGCCGCTTCCTGGAGGCCGGAGGCAACTTCGTTGACACCGCCGACGTCTACTCCAACGGTATCTCCGAGGAGATAACAGGCAGTGCACTGAGGGATGTCCGCGACGAAGTCGTCCTGGCCACGAAGGTCCGGTTCCCTATGGGAGAGGGCCCGAACGATGTCGGCCTCTCGCGCAAACACATAATGCAGGGATGCGAGGACAGCCTCAGGCGCCTCGGCACGGACTATATAGATCTCTACCAGGTGCACTGCTGGGACGAGGCCACGCCACTCGAAGAGACCCTCTCCGCCCTCTCCGACCTGGTCAGGAGCGGCAAAGTGCGCTATATAGGCGTCTCCAACTTTACGGGCTGGCAACTGATGAGGAGCCTGGATACGAGCGAGGCAAACGGCTTCGAGAGGTTCGTTTGCCTGCAGCCGCAATACTCGCTCGTCGAGCGCAATATCGAGCGGGAGGTCTTGCCCGTCTGCGTGGAGGAGGGGCTCGGTGTGATCCCCTGGAGCCCCTTAGGCGGCGGCTTCCTCTCCGGGAAATACCGCCGCGACGAGGACCCGCCCGAGGACTCGCGCATCGCGGGCGCCGTGGAGTCGATGGAGGAATACTGGGACCGCCGCGCCACAGGGCGCAACTGGGCCGCGCTCGATGTTGTAGGAAGGATCTCCGATGAGATGGGCAAGTCCTACGCCCAGATCTCGCTGAACTGGCTCCTGCGGCAAGATGGCGTCACCGCACCGATCATCGGCGCCCGCACAGTGGAACAACTCGAAGACAACATCGGCGCGAGCGGCTGGGAGTTGACGGGAGAGCAGGTGGAGGATCTCTCCGAGGCGAGCGCCCTCGAAGACGTCTACCCATACCGTTTCATCCGCAACGCCCAACGAGTCTAGGTGCAAGGGCGGTTCGCGAACCGCCCTTATGGGTAAAATGATGGCATGGAGCGTTATTCCTTCGATGTTCGTCTGACATCAGCGGCCCGGCGGATGTTGCGTCCTGGCGAGGCGCTGGTCCTCGACTGGCACAGGTTGGCCATCTGCTGCGCGGGGGCTGGAGAGGCGAGCCTCTACGCCGCTGGCGAGGAGGGTCTCAGGAAGCGCAAGGGCCTCGTCCGCCTGAAGGGTGAGGATCCCATCTACGCCGCACACGCCATCTTCCCGCACCTCGCCGGGCGCGAGATAAAGCTCGACGCCAGCAAGACCTTCGGTGTCCGCCGCTTCACCTCGGACCTGCCCGGAGACTTCGGCCTGCGCGCCGTTATGGGCTACCTGCCGGAGAGAACGGAGCGCTAGCTCGAGTCCGGTCATGAATACCCTGGCCACGGACGAGACAAACCGGTGCGCTACGGGAGAACCGCAAGCTCGTCGCAGCACGTCTCTCCGGCCTTCTGATACCCTGCGGGTGTTGTAGGCTCATAGGGGAGGCTGAGATGGAAGAGGAGCAAGTACCCGGCTCGTGGGTCGGGCAACGGGTACGAATCATCACCATAGTCACGGCTGATAGGACTGCGCAAGAAGAGGCTACCCTCCTCAACCTGGATCAGGTCGGCATCACCGTCAGCCGGGAGGAGTTGGTCGGGGGTGGCGAGGAGATCGTGTTCCATCCCTGGGGGCACGTCTACCAACTCGGGCCGCTGGTGGGCTGATCTCTTTACTTTCGTAGATCATGCCAGGCGCCAGAGGATCGCACTCCACCCAGAGAGCTGGAAGTCACTCACCGCAGACGGGCCATGACGTGGGCATCGACGTACTCGCCGTTGCCTAGAGCGAACCACCTGTGGGTCCCCTCTATCTCGAATCCGAACTTCTTGTAGAGGGCTATTGCTGGCGCATTATCCACGTAGACCCGGAGATCCAACCTCCTGAGGTCCAACCAGTTGTCTGCGAGGTCCAGGCAAGCCTTCATCAACTCTGTGCCTACGCCCCTTCCCTGCCAGTCGTCCCTAACCGCTATCCCGAAGTGTCCCGAGTGCCGTGTTCTTGGGTTCATGTAGACACTGAGATCCAGGTGCCCTACGACCTCGCCCTGTACGCAGGCCACCATAGAGAAGTTGTCGTCCCGCCCTCGGGCCAGCTCTTCGCGCCATGCCTGCTCCGAGGAGAACGGAAGACCGAGCGTTTCGGCCATGGCTCGCGGGGAGGAGTAGATGAGGTGCACGGCCTTGTAATCTTCCGGTTCGCAGCCCCTGACGGCCACGTCACGCAAATCGACGCTCCTCCTTCTCTGACCACGCAGCTTCGCACGAGCCTGTCGAGACCTCCTATTCTCACACGCAATGGTCCTCTCGTGCACGCCTTGATCAACCAGGGTCCGCAGCCAGTGCCTGGATTGTGTAATAAACTCGACGGGTGTATCAGAGTGCCCCAGGCTAGAGGAGAGATCTGTGGATCAGCGAAATCTAGGTAGCGAAGGACTCGTCGTATCGGAGCTCGGGCTCGGGTGCATGGGGATGAGCGAGTTCTACGGTACGGGCGACGAGGAAGAATCAGTAACCACCATCCACCGCGCCATAGAGCTTGGCATAACGTTCCTGGACACTGCGGACATGTACGGCCCGTTCACCAACGAGAAGCTCGTCGGCAAAGCCATAGCCGACCGCAGGGACGAGGTCGTGCTCGCCACCAAGTTCGGCAACGTGCGCGGCGAAGACGGGAGCTTCCTCGGCGTGAGCGGCAAGCCCGACTACGTTAGAGAGGCTTGCGACGCGTCGCTTTCGCGCCTCGGGGTCGACCACATAGACCTCTACTACCAGCACCGGGTCGACCCGGAGACCCCCATCGAGGAGACGGTCGGCGCGATGAAGGAGCTTGTTGAGGGAGGCAAGGTCAGGTATCTCGGCCTCTCCGAGGCTAGTGCCGAAACCATCAGTAAGGCCAACGCCGTGCACCCCATCAGTGCCCTCCAGTCGGAGTATTCGCTCTTTACCCGCGACGTGGAGGACGAGATCCTGCCGACCGTTCGCGAGCTGGGAATCGGGTTCGTCCCCTACAGCCCGCTCGGGCGAGGCTTCCTCACAGGACGCTGGAGGAGCATCGAGGACATGCCAGAGGACGACACCCGCAGCGCCCGCTTCCCACGCTTCGCTGAGGAGAACTTCAAGAAGAATCTGGAGCTGGCGGACAGGGTGCGCGAGGTCGCCGAAGGCAAGGGCATCACCCCGGGGCAACTCGCCCTCGCGTGGCTGCTTGCACAGGGCGAAGACATCGTCCCCATCCCAGGGACCAAGCGCCGCAAGTACCTCGAAGAGAACGCAGGCGCCGCCGATGTAACGCTCACAGAAGACGACCTCGCCAGCATCGAGGAGGCCATGCCTCGTGGCTCGGCCGCCGGCGAGCGCTACTCCGAAGAGCAGATGCGGGCCGTGGGCCGCTAGGAGGCGTCGATGACTGAGGTCGAGCACATCTCGCGCAAGGGGACTGGCGTGCCCATTAGCTGGTTCTCCGTCCCCGAAGAGTCCGAGCTGCCGGAGGGGTTGCGGGGACTCTTTCGGAAGGCGCGAGAGATGGTCGGGTTCGTGCCCAACGTCTTCAGGGCCTATAGTTATCGTCCCGAGCGGCTCTCCGCCTGGTTCGCCCACTACCGCCAGCTCCACGAGCCAACCCAGAACCTGGACGCTGCTGAGAGGGAGATGATCGCTGTCGCCGTCTCGATGGCGAACGGCTGCCTCTACTGCCTGGTCGCCCACGGCGCCGCCCTTCGCCAGGCCCTCGGCGACCCCATCCTCGCCGACCGCATCACGCTGGATCACAGGAGGGCAGGCCTCGACGAGCGCCGCACGGCCATCCTGGACTTCGCCGTCAAGATCACCGAGCGCCCGCTGGATTGCGATCCGGAAGACCTCGAACACCTCAAGGGTTACGGGCTGACCGAGGAGGAAGTCTGGGATATAGTAGAGATCGCAAGCATGTATAACTTCACCAACCGCATGTCGCTGGCTTGCGGCATGATCCCGAACGAGGAGTACCACGCGCTGGCGAGATAGAACTTCGGGAGGTACACCTCTGTGCTGCAGGTGATCTCGGTTCTCGGCGCGCTGGCTATACTCGCCGCCTTCGCCGCCAACCTGTTTGGTTGGATACAGCCCTCTAACCTCTGGTACTCAGTAGCCAATTTCCTGGGCTCGGCAGTGCTGACGGTGGTTGCCGTCATAGACCAGCAACTGGGCTTCCTGCTTCTGGAAGGTACCTGGGCGCTGGTGAGCCTCTGGGGCATCTTCTCCGCCTTGCGCGGGAGACGGGCGCCACCCAGCGCACACTAGAGAGGGGCTTGTATACTGTGGACACACAGAGGAGAGGAGGAGAGCGTGTCAGGAGTAAAGTACGTCTCGGAGGTGAAGGTGGAGCCGGTGGAGGGTAAGATCCGCCACGCGTATCTGCCTGTTCAGGATGATCCTGTAGTGTTCGGCGTCCACAGCGAGGTCGCCGAACACTACGGCGTCTCTCCAGAGGATGTCGAACCCTACGACACCACGCTCGACTATGTGGTCGCAGCCGCGGGCGGCTGACTGCTCGGCACCTTTTCGGGCGCGCTGGCAGCGCGTCAGGTGTCGTTCGAGAACCTCCACGCCGAGACGGTCGGAGAGATCGAGGTCGAGAGCAAGGTGCTCGTCATCAAGCGAATCAAACAGACCCTCCACCTTACCGCAGACGAAAGCGACCGCGAGACCATAGAGAGGGTCCTCGAAGTCTACGCCGATAGCTGTCCGGTGGCAGCTTCAGTAAAAGGGAGTATCGAGATCTCCAGCGAATTGGACCTCACGGTCGCCTGACCCGCGGGCGCGATCTCATGGAAGGGAACTCTGCCGAAAGATCATGCCAAGGAGTTCCTCCCCGAAGTCCGAGGCCGTGCTGACGTCGCCGGGCTGGATCTCGATGTTGTTCAGGTACTGGAGCCGGAGCACGTCTCCTCCTCCTGGGTGGGCTTCGGGGATGATCCCCCCGAAGAACACCCCGAGGTTCTCCAGCCCGGCAGCGGCGCTCGACGTTGCTGGGTGGGAGAGAGGAAGATCTACGTAGACGCAATCCACCCGGTGCAGGGAGAGATCGCGCAGATGAGTGCGGACCAGCTCCTCCAGGTCAGCCCCAGGTTCATCGATCCGCACGAAGGCGAGGTTGTGGTCTTGACGCACCTCGACGCTCATCAGGGAGTGCTGTAGCGCCGGGTCAGGGATCTCTCCGATGACACGCCGCAGCCCATTGTGCTCGACGACGCGCCTGACCGCTTCCAGATAAGGTGCGGGAGGGTAGATCTCCCGCTCCGGTTCGCCTCTGACGCGCATGTAGAACAGGGCGACGGACCCGCGACGCCCTTCCCTCTCCTCGCCGATCTGCTTGTACGAGACGGACGCAGGTATATAGCCGAGCAAGAAGCCTGTCTCCCTCGCGCCGAGATGAAGATTGCCTCTCTGACTGTATGGATGAACGGCGGTCGCCTCGCTGTAGAGCCCGTACATGCCGGCCTCCCCGGCCCACTCTGCCATGAAGGTCTTCATCTTCGGGAACAGATGGTGTCCACGAAACCGCGGGTCCACGACCGCCTGCCCGGCCTCCCCGACAGGCGAGGCGGGATGATCTAGGGTAATGGCTAGATGTCCCACGAACTCGCCCTCAGGCGTCACCGCGACGCAGGAGACCATAAGACCTTTCTCCTGAAGCTCCCTGATCCTTTCGGGATAGTAGATATAGTCCCAGTCGTAACTGTAGCCGTAGGAGCGGTAGACACAGCGCGAAAGCTCGAAGGATTCCTCAGGGCGCATCATGCGAATCTCCAGAGGGATATCTTCGGGCACGGCGGTGGCTTCCAGGGTTCTACGGTGCTCATCCTCGGGGAGATGATCCCTGACGTCGTTGTGAGGAAGGTGCTTGAGTAGCTCGACCCTGTTACCGCTTCGGCCGAGGTTTATGAAGCGGGTCTCGTCGAAGGACCCGTGAAGTATCTCGAGCACGGTTCGATCCTCCCCGTCTTCCAGGCGTTTGTAATCGAAAGGCAGCCCCTGGTCTTCGACCGCCACGACCACGAGGCCCGCCCGGCGCAGGACTTGCACCTCCAAAGCCCCCTCCTCTTCGGGCCCGAAGGCGAGCTCGATGACGTTCATGCACACCAGTTCGACAGCCCGGTCCACATGCTCTGCATCCCTCAAGCCTAGCCGGCGGGTCATCTGCTTTACGAACTCGCCCACCGGCGGAAGAAACCCGGCGTCGGCGGAGATAGTGACGCGGGCGATCTGCTCCTCTGTCGTCGCTTTCATCTCGGTCATAAGAAATCCTTCTCCAAAACTACCACTCGCATCAGGAACGTCATTCTCTCAGGTCCTGTCGTCCTCGGCCAAACGGGCACCACACACAAAAATGCTGACTGGCTGACAAGCGGAAGCCGATGGCTGGAGCGTGCTGAGTTGCTGACCAGCTTGCATTAAGAAAAATTAAGTGAAATCGTTGACAAGTTCCTGATAGCAGAGTAGAGTTCTCTAGCAATGTTGTTGTCGCGCAAAGGACCGAAGGATTGATGCACATCCGTCGCACGAACATAGGGATTCCGGTGTTCGGGGGAGAGGTGCGTCCCGAGGTCCGCGAGGTCGCGATGAGAACGTGAGCTTCTAGCTCCACCAAACTTCTCAGAAGAGGCCCCCGGTCCGAGCGGACCGGGGGCCTCGAGCGTTGCTCGATAAGAGCGGGCGATGGTCTCCGACTCCGATCCCAATATGGACGGTATCAGCCCTTCCAGGGCGCGAGGAAGAGACGAAAGAAGGAGACAGAGAGATGTTCAACGACTGGCACTACGTGTTGGCACAGGACCGGGCAGCCCGTGAGCAAGACCTCGCCGAAAGGGTGGCCGAGCGCGGGAGATACGCGCGGTCCCCCGGACAACCCTCCTTGAGGGCCAGGGTGGCGCGCAGGCTCTTCGACCTGGCGATAGCCGCCGAGAGCGAGGAGACCTGGCGAGTAGTCTGGGAGAGGCTGGAGGCCAGGGGGCGCCTGTAGGGCAGGCGCCGCTCAGGGCAGAGTTTCACAGGAGGTGTGGTTATGAAGGCATTAGAGTTAAGAGGAGTAGAGAAGAGTTTCAAGAAGCGGCGCGGGGAGGTGGTACGCGCCCTCGACTCGGTCTCGCTCACGGTTGGGAAAGGTGAGGTCGTCGGCATCCTCGGGCCCAACGGGAGCGGGAAGAGCACGCTGGTGCGTGTCATTTCCACGCTCGTCCTCCCTGACAAGGGGGAGGTCGAGGTCTTCGGAGTCGACGCCACGCGCCATCCCAAGCAGGTGCAGCGCAGCATGAATAGGGTCAGCGTCGAGGCCAGCTTCTTCAAGAAGCTCTCGGCGATGGAGAATCTGCTCTACGGGGCCAAGCTCTATGGCGTGACCAGCGCCGAAGCGCGGCCAAGGATAAAGGAGATCCTCGACAACATCGGCTTCGCCCAGAAACGCGCCACCGAGCCCATGGAGCACTTGAGCCGCGGGATGCAGCAGAAGATAGCGCTCGCAAGAGCTTTGCTGACAAGCCCCGTCCTGATGCTCCTCGACGAGCCGACGACGGGACTGGATCCGAGGAGCAAGAAGGATGTGCAGGCGTTTATTCGCAGGATACGCGAAGCCCACGACTCCTCGATCCTGCTCTGCACCCACGACATGGGCGAGGCCGAGGAGCTCTGCGACCGCGTCGGCATCATGATGGACGGGAAGATACTGGCCCTCGAAGAGTCAGAAGAGCTCAAACGCCGCTACGCCACGAACGGGCGGGTGCCTACGATGGAGGAGACGTTTATGGCCGCGACGGGCTACTCCGTAGAAGAGGCCAGTGCAGAAGGAGATTAGAGATGCACAACAGGCTCAAGCCCAGATGGCTGGTCGAGATGATCGCAGTCTGGGGCTACGTACAACGGAACTACTTTCTGACCAAACGGTACTTCATGTGGGAGGTCGTCTGGCTGACCTTCACCACCGTCAACGCCATGTCCATAACCTTCATCGGGGCAGGGGCGGCCCAGCGGCCCGGTGCCGAGGCCATCAACATCCAGGAGTACATGACATTCTTGCTCATCGGGGCGTTGATCTGGAGCTACCTGTCGATGATCTTCGACATCCTCTCCGAGACGGTGCAGTGGGAGCGGTGGGAGGGGACGATAGAGTACACGTTCATGAGCCCGACGAGCCGGGTCACCCACCTTCTCGGCATGGGCGTCTACGCAGTCGTCTACGGTATCATACGCACCGCGATCGTCCTCGGCGTCGCCATGCTGGCGTTCGACCTCGACCTCTCGGAGGCCAACTACTGGGCCGCCCTGGTCGTCCTCGCCGTGTGCAGCATCTCGCTCGTTGGCTTCGGGGTAGTAGCCGCCGTTATGCCGCTGCTCTCGCCCGAGAAGGGCCAGCAGGTGACGTACATCGTCTCGGCCCTATTGCTCCTCGTCTCGGGTGTCTACTATCCCATCAATGTGCTCCCCGAGTGGATGCAGGTGATGGCGCAGTTCTCTCCGGTTACGTACGCGCTCGAAGGATCCCGCGCTGCGCTCCTGGGCGGCGTTGGCCTCTCGCAACTGTGGGGCAGCATCTGGCCGCTACTCGTAATGGGCGCGGTCTTCGTGCCGATGGGGCTCTTCGTCTTCCACCTCGGCGAGAGCTACGCTAAGCGGACCGGAAAGCTCAAGCGGAGCGGGTAGAGAGGCATCAGGTTACAGGCTTCAGATATCAGGTCTTTGCTGACGGCTGATGCCTGAAGCCTTAATCCAAACCCTCGTAGATCTCTGCCAGGGATAACTCTGCCTCCGGGCAGGGGACGGAGAAACGTCCCTCGTCAACGAGATCGCCCCGACGCCATACGCCGTCCTCGCCTCGGAGGTGGCTCTCGACCCATCTCTGATCTGGGGAGACGATTAGGTACCCTCTGAGGCCGGTCATGCGCTTGTAGGCCGCGAGCTTCTCGCGTCGGTCTGTCGTCTCGGTGCTAGGCGACACCACCTCTACTACCAGACAAGGGTCGTCTTCGACGAGCGGGTCATTCCCCTCGGGACCGCAGGCTACCATCACGTCCGGATAGTAGATGACGTCGTCCGATACGCGCAGCTTGACACTCTCAGAATACACCCGACAATCGCCGCCGCGTGCGGCCCCCCAGAGACGGCCGGTGATGTTGACGATGATCCTGTTGTGCCGCTTCGTAGCGCCGACCATCGCGAAGATCTCGCCGCCGACGTACTCGTGGCGGACCGTGGCCGACTCTTCGAGCTTCAGGTACTCATCGACTGTAAGGGAGTCGTGGGGTTTGACGCACTCTGCCATGCGTATAGTGTAGCGTAACGCGCGTCCGTCCTAAACGATTCAATGGCCCGAAGCCGCTTTCGAATTACAGCCTCGCGGACCGACCGGCCCGCCAGAGAGACCTTATCACGGACATCGGCTGCCCGGGTTGGCGTATTTCTCGTCCTGGCGGGCGCGATAGTATTCGCCGCGACTCATAGGCGGTTTGCCTGGATGGGTCGCGGCGTGGACCGTCAGATAGCGGTCGTAGGCGTTTTCGCCGGAGATCTCCTTCAGGTAGTCCCAGATAGACCGTACAGGGTTCGCCATACCTTCCTACCTTGCCCCCACGGGCTCGCGTTCTATCTCGTTGCCCTCAGAGTCGAGGTGCGATTCCTCGTAGGGCGCCTCGCTCAACTCGGGCTCCTTACGGCCCCAGATCAGGCCGTACCACACACGGGAAGCGTCCGCGATCACGACGATGATCATGACCGCAAAGAGTATGGAGAGCACGCCGTCGACCGTGGTGTTGATCAGGATCTGGCGCGCGTCCTGCAGGCTTTCGGCTTTCAGGGCCAGCATGACGTCGTTCAGCTTGCCGGCCTGGAGGGACTGCTGGGCGGCCGCCCGCTGGGCGAAGAAACCGATGGCGGGGTCGGTAGAGAAGATCTTCTGGTAGCTCGCCGTGAGCGTGACCGCCGCGTCCCAGGCGAGCGGTAGCGCCGTTACCCAGGCGTAGCGGAGCTTGCCCATCTTTATGAGGATGGTCGTGCCGACTGTAAGGGCGACGGCGGCGAGGAGCTGGTTGGCTATGCCGAACAGGGGGAAGAGCTGGTTGATGCCGCCCAAGGGGTCGTTCACGCCGGCGTAGAGGAAGTATCCCCACCCCGCGACTATGAGGGCGCTGGCGATCAGGTTGCCGGGCAGCCATGAGGGGCGGGCGAAGGGCCTGTACACGTTGCCGATGAGGTCCTGGAGCATGAACCTTCCGACCCTGGTGCCCGCGTCGACGGTCGTCAGGATGAACAGGGCCTCGAACATGATGGCGAAGTGGTACCAGAAAGCCTGCAGCGAGGCCCCGAAGATGCCGGTCAGGCCAGCGAGGATCTGGCTCATCCCCACCGCGAGGGTGGGTGCCCCGCCGGTCCTGCCGATAATGGAATCTTCACCAACCCTCTGGGCGGTCTGGTTGAGCGTCTCGGGGCTCACGGAGAACCCGAAGCCGCCCACGGCCTGGGACGCCGATTGGACGCTGTCGCCGAGGAGGGCCGGGTTGGCGTTCATGGCGAAGTAAACGCCCGGGTCCAGGATGCACGCTGCGATCATGGCCATCACCGCCACGAACGACTCCGTGAGCATCGCCCCGTAGCCGATCACGCGCACCTGAGACTCTTTCTGGATCAGCTTCGGGGTCGTGCCCGAGGCGATGAGCGAGTGGAAACCCGAGAGCGCCCCGCACGCTATGGTGATGAACACGAAGGGGAAGAGAGCGCCGGCGAAGACCGGCCCCTGGCCGTTGAAGGCGAACTCCGTCGTCCTGGGCATCTGCATGGCCGGCAGGGTGAGGGCGATGCCGACGGCGAGCAGGCCTATGGTGCCGATCTTCATGAAGGTCGAGAGGTAGTCGCGGGGGGCGAGAAGAATCCACACCGGGAGGACCGAGGCAATAAAGCCGTAGGCGATTATGGCGAAGACGATCTGGTTCGGACTGAACGTCCAGAAGCCAGCGTAAGGCGAGGACTCGGAGATCCAACCGCCGCCGATGATTGCCAGGAACAACAGCCCCACCCCGATGAGCGAGACCTCGAGCACCCGTCCCGGCCTCAGGAACCGCAGGTAGACGCCCATGAGCACCGCGATAGGGATGGTCATGGCGAGCGAGAAAGAACCCCACGGGGACTCGGCGAGCGCGAGCACGACGACGAGCGCCAGCACGGCGAGCAGTATGACCATAATAGAGAGCACCGCGATAAGGGCCGCAGCCCCACCAACGGGCCCTATCTCCTCCCTCGCCATCTGACCGAGGGACTTTCCATCCCTTCGCATGGAGAAAAACAGCGTCGTCATGTCCTGCACGGCGCCGGCGAGTATGACGCCGACGATGATCCAGATCGTTCCAGGCAAGAACCCCATCTGCGCGGCCAGCACCGGCCCCACGAGCGGCCCGGCCCCCGCGATGGCGGCGAAGTGGTGCCCGAACAGGACCCGCCGGTCCATGGGCTCGAAGTCGCGCCCGTTGTTCAGTCGCTCCGCCGGCGTCGCCCGCGAGTCATCGGTCCCGAGTACCCTGTTCTGAATGAAACGCGCGTAGAACCTGAAGGCTATGGCGTAGGAGGCCAGCGCTGCAAAAAGCAGCCAGCCGGCGTTGACCGTCTCTCCGCGCGAGAGGGCCAGAATCCCCCAGCACAACGCCCCCACGAGGGCGATGACGACCCAGATCCCGTACCGACGAAGACTGTTACTCATGTCTCCTCACACCCTTCCCTAAGGCCGTACCGAAGCATATGAATCCTATCATAGCGGAACATGGTATCAGATGAGAAACTCCCCGCCCAAGCGGGGAACGCCACCCAAAACCGCCCGGATTACACCTGCCGGTTCAGCCCCCGCCGACCCCGGCGCTACAGACGCTGGGATAGAAGGCGGGGTGCTGTCAGGCAGACGGCAAAAGCAAGGACGGCGCAGATGATGGTGGGATAGATAAAGATCTCCAGCGGGGTCGTGCCCGTGGTAAGCCCGAAGACCGTCTTCAGGGCGTCGTCGGTGTAGGAGAAGGGGACGAAGCCTCGGAGCGTCTGGAGAACACCCGTAGGATGCTGGTTGCGGAAGAAGCCCGAAACGTAGATCAAGGGAAACAGGATGGCCGTCGCGTACAGCAGCACATCTGCTGGCGATGAGGTGAAGTTGGCGATAAAGATGCCGATGCAGTTCGCTGTAACGAGCGTCGCGAAGACGGTAATAGTGGCCGCGAGCATCCAGACTATCGGGACAGGATGCAGAAGGTAGACGATCAGGAGCGCCGGCAGTAGCTGCACCAGGTCGAGCACGGCGTTGACGGCGAGGATCTCGAAGACGAGCCTGTAAGGGGAGAGCGGGGTCAGGGCCACGCGCATCAGGATGCCGTCGTTCAGGTCTACAGTCAGGCTCTCACCGGCTCCGAAGGTCCCTGCCATCACCGCAACGATGCCTATGACGGCTGCCGCGTACTTAGCCGGCATACCGCTCGCCGCGACGGGCACGATTATGGCAATGGGGTAGAGCATCTTCAGTATTAGCGCGAACCTCCTGGAGAAGAACAATGCGACGTCCTTCTTCCAATAGGTGTCCGGGGGATCAAACCTCATCCTTGAGCGCCTCCCCGGTAAGTTGCACGAACACGTCCTCCAGATTGGGCCTCTGTACCGACAAGTTCACGATGTCCCCGCCCGAGCGGACGACACCGGCCACTACGTCGGCGACTATGCCCGGACGTTCCTCGCAGTGGATGATGAGGTCTCGTCCCTCGGGAACGACGCGCTGTACACCGCCGACCTCGGTAAGTGAGCCGTACTCCACGGGGTTGCGCAACGTCGCCACGATGCGCCTGACACCTTCGACGCGGGAGATGAGATCCTCCGGCGTTCCCTCGGCGACGACCTTACCGCGGTGCAAGAAAGCCGCCCTGTCGCACAGGGATTCGACCTCGTCGACCTGGTTGCTCGCGAGCAGGATAGCGACGCCTTCGTCTGCCAGGTCCCTGATCCTGCCCTGGTACGCGAGCTGCGAGGTGTAGTCGAGCCCGAGCGAGGGCTCGTCCAAGAGCAGAACCTCAGGCCCGTGCGCCATAGCTTCTATGAGGGCTAGCTTCTTGCCCATACCGTACGAGTAGGTCTTGACCCTGTCGTCCGCGTACTCAGCCAGGTCGAAGTAGTCGAAGAGCTCAGCGAGCGCCCCCTCGGCCTTGGCCTCCTCCATCCCGTAAGAGCGTGCGAAGAAATAAGCGTTCGCCCGGCCCGTGAGGTCATCGTAGTGCGTCGGACGGTCGACCATCAGGCCCATGCTGGCGCGGACCTTCCGCTTCTGTGTCAAGCCGTCCATCCCGCACACACGGAACCCGCCGGAGTCTGGAGGGATGGCCGTCGAGAGGACGCGCAGTAGAGTGCTCTTACCCGAACCGTTCGGCCCCATAAGTCCGAAGACCTCGCCGGGGGCGACGGAGAGACTAACGTCCGAGACCCCGCGCCCGCTGCTCTTGTAGAGGCGGCTTATCTTCATCGCTTCCAGGGCCGGCGGGGTGTTCCCGGTATTCGATCTCATGGCACGAGAATTGTAGCGCCCTCCCCGCAGGTCGGTTGTCAGACGCATCACCCGAGTTTGCTCTGTAGTGGAGTATGGTAAGTACGGACGATTCATAGACAGGAGGACGGATGGCTGACGACACGAAGGTAGCGGTCTTGGGGACCGGGATCATGGGCTCCGCGATGGCGCGCAACCTCCTCTCCGCCGGCATGGACGTTCGCGCCTGGAACCGCTCGCGCGAGAAGGCAGAACCGCTGGTGAAAGATGGCGCGGAGGTCGCCGACAATCCAGCGGACGCAGCCAGGGGCGCAGACTTCATCCTGACCATGCTCGCTGACGCTGACGCTGTAGAGGAAGCCGTCGGAGGAGATGTACTCTCTGAGCTGGCCGAAGACGGCGTATGGCTACAGATGAGCACGGTGGGGGAGGGCGGCACCGAGCGTCTCCACAGGCTGGCTGCTGATCGTGGGGTTGCCTACGTCGACGCGCCGGTCCTCGGGACGAAGCAGCCCGCTGAGCAGGGCCAGCTCATCGTGCTCGCTTCGGGGCCCGAGGAGGTCAGGGAGCGGAGCGAGCAGGTCTTCGATGCTTTAGGAAGCAAGACCGTGTGGCTCGACGAGGCTGGTGAGGGGAGCCGCCTCAAACTCGTGGTCAACAACTGGATCGTGGGCCTGCTCGGTGTACTGGCCGAAACCGTAGCTTTCGCAGAGGCGACCGGTGTGGACCCCGCGAAGTTCCTCGAGACCATCGAGGGCGGACCGCTCGGGCTACCCTACGCCCAGTTGAAAGGTAGCATGATGATCGAGGAAAACTTTCCCACCAGCTTCTCGGCCAACCTCGCCCGCAAAGACGCGGCCCTCGTTCTCGACTCCGCAAGGGATCACGACCTGCACTTGCGGATCGCCGAGGCCGTAACAACCCTCTTCGACGAAGCGATACAGGCTGGCCACGGTGAAGACGACATGGCGGCCGTCTACAGGGCCGCAAGCCCAGATCGCGGCTGACACGCCAGGGAGCGCGAGAATATAATCCCCTGTGTAAACTCGGAGGAGAGAGCATGGCTGAGACGAAAGAGATCACCTGGGACCCAGAGGCCGACCGCAGGATAAAGCGCAGCCCGTTCCTGATGCGCCGCTTTATCCGCAAGCGCATCGAGGACAGGGTGACTTCGAGAGGCCGCACCCACGTCACCGAAGCCGACGTAGACGAGAGCGCCAGCATGTACCGCCAATACCGTTTCAAATAGCTGACAGCTCTAAAAAATATCCGGGCCGGAGAGCCGCTCTTATAGCGAACGACTACCGACCCGGTCCGCGGACCACCAGGGTCCACAGATGGTTGTTGGCTAGCTAGTCCACTGGACCCTTTCCTCCTAGTCGAGGTGCAACAACCAGGGTCATAGTACCATCTCTCACGATCCCCGTGCTACAACTTTCGGACCATTTCGTGCACCACACACAAAAGCACCACCACATACGGTGGGCCTACAATCGGCCAGCCTCGATGATGCGTCCGAGGAACTGGCGGGTGCGGGAGTTTTCGGGAGCGGTGAAGATACTCTCGGGCGGACCCTGTTCGAGGATTCGGCCCGCTTCGAGGAAGCATACGCGGTCTGCGATGTCGCGGGCGAAGCTCATCTCATGGGTCGCGATAAGCATTGTCATCCCTTCACGCGCCAGCTCCCTGATGACGGCGAGGACCTCGGCGACAAGTTCGGGGTCTAGGGCGCTGGTTACCTCGTCGAGAAGCATGAGGTGAGGGCGCATCGCGAGCGCCCTCACTATGGCTACCCGCTGCTGCTGGCCGCCCGAGAGCCTGTCGGGATACTCGTCCCGCTTGTCCAGGAGCCCGAAACGTTGTAGGAGATCGCCGGCATTCTTCTCGGCCTCGGCGCGGTTTGTCCCCAAGGCTTCGCGGGGGGCGAGGGTGACGTTGCGCAGGACCGTCATGTGGGGAAAGAGGTTGAAAGCCTGGTAGACGATGCCTATTCGGCGCCTGATGCGGTTCGCGTCGACGCCTCTTTCGGTGATCTCTTCCCCGTCCACGACGACCCTGCCTGCGTCTATCGGCTCGACGAGGTTGACACACTTGAGCAGCGTGGATTTGCCAGAGCCTGAGGCCCCGATCAGGCATACCACCTCGTGCGGCGCGACCTTCAGGTCTATCCCCTTCAGAACCTCGTTCTCCCCGAAGGATTTGTGGACGCCTTCGAGGAGGAGTGCGGGATGTTCGTTCATGCCAGTGCTCCTGCCTCTCGGCGGCGTTTGTCGCGGGCGATCAGACGGTCCGTAAAGCGGGCGAGTGGGATGGTGATGAGGACGAAAAGGAGGGCCGCTACCACGTAGCTCGCGTAGTTGAACTCCGAGGCGCCGTAGATCTGGGCCGCCCTCGCAGCCTCGATGGAGCCGAGCACCGAGACGAGCGCCGTGTCCTTCTGCAACCCTATAAAGTCGTTGAGAAGTGGCGGTATAACGCGCCTTATCGCCTGCGGCAGGACCACGAACCTCAAGGATTGCCAGCGCGTTAGTCCAAGAGAGCGGGCCGCCGCGTTCTGGCTCTCGTGCACGGACTCGATGCCGGCCCGGTAGACCTCGGCGACGTAGGCCGAGTAGACGAGGACGAGTGAGATCACACCGTATGCCACGTCGGGGAGGTAGGAGATGAAGCCGAGGTCGAGGCCAGGCACGCCGAACCCGATCATGTACAGGACCAGGATCAAGGGCACCCCCCTGAAGAGGTCCGTGTAAGCCACAGCGACCAGCCTGAAAGGGAAGAAAACAGGCCCTGGTATCCCCCTGACCACGGCTATGACGAGGGCCAGGATCAGGATAAAGACTTCGGAGACCGTGAAGATCTGCACGTTGAGCCAGAACGCACCGAGGACCGAAGGCAAGCCCTCGGAGCCGACGAGAGAGTCCCAGAGGTGCGACGGGTCGAAAAACCGCTTGGCCACGATCCCGCTCCCCGGCGCGAGCACTAAGACTACCGCGATGATCGCGAAGAACAGTACGGTGCTCGCGCTCGACACGAGCACCGCCCGGTTTCCGAGGGCCCGCGAGCCCCGACCCGCGGACGGTCCCGGGGCGGCAGGGCCTCCCTCCATCACGCTACTTCTCTAGGGTGGGGACGTCCAGGAACTGCTGCAGGTGCTTCTGCTCCAGCTCATCGAGGGTCCCGTCGGTCTTCATCTCGCCTAGGACCTCGTTTACGCAGCCGACGAGCGGGTTGCCCTGCTCGAAGAGCATTCCGAACTGCTCGTTGCGCGGGTACTTCCCGACTACGGTCGAGCCGTCTATCTCGAAGTCGCGCAGGTAGACCGTTGTCACAAGGTCGGTGACGAAGACGTCGATCTGGCCACTCTCCAGTGCGGACTTCGCGTCGTTGGTACTGTCGTAGACCTTGGGGTCCGCGGCCGGCTTTATCGTCTCGTTGACGAAATCGAGGCCTGTCGTGCCGACCTGGGCGCCGATGGTCAGGTCCTTCAGGTCGGAGACGCTCTTCGCGCCGGCGGCGGGGGAATCTTTCATCACGAGCACGCCCTGGGCGTTGTCGAAGTAGCCGTTCGAGAAGTCGACGACCTGCTCACGTTGTGGGGTTATGGTGATCTGGTTTATGTCGAAGTCGAAGTCTTTGTTGCCTGGGGCGTAGGACTTGTTGAAGGGCTCGACGGTCCACTTTATAGGGAGGTCCATACGCTCTGCGATCTCACTCGCCACATCGCCCTCGTACCCCGAGTAGTTCTTGGGATTTCCTTTGAACCACGGCGGATAGGCAGGCTTGTCCGTGGCGACCGTCAGCCCGCCCTTCTCGAAGAGCGGCGGGTTGGCCAATTCGCACTTATCGGAAGGACCCGACTCCGCTGAGGGTCCTCCGCAGCTGGCGAGCAGCAGAACCGCGGAGAGGAGCCCGCTCAGGATAATTCGCTCTCTCACGTGCCTCTCTCCGATCTACTCTCCAGACGAAAACCGATGGACCGGTCCGGACCATCGTATAGGGAGCAAGTATAGGAGCGCCCGTGCAGCGTTGCAATCGACCACTTGCCATCCGCCTGGGGCCTTCGCGGTGCGGATGCTGGTATTCTGGTTTCGACGGGGCTGTTCGGGGAACACTTTAGCGAACCTGGTCGAAGGAGGAGAGATGAGCGAGTCAGGACAGCAGAGCAGTGAAAGCCCGCTCCTGAGCGATCGCGGGGCCACGATAATCAGTGACACCGTAGTCACCTCTATAGCCGGCATGGCGGCGCAGGAGGTTGATGGCGTCCACATGGGCGGGGGTGCTTCGAGGACCGCCAGTGGGGTACTGGGGAGCCTGACGGGTTCGGAGGGCAAGACCAGCGGGATCTCCGTCGAGGTCGGAAGGACGGAGGCGGCCATAGACCTCAAGATGGGGATCGAATACGACAAGAACATCCTCCAGACCGTCGAGGAGGTGCGGCGCAGGATCACGGAGCGCATCCAGAATCTGACGGGGCTCAGGATCAAGGAGCTGAACGCCACGATAACGGACATCACCTTCCCCGAGAAGGAAGAGAGACGCCGCATCGGGTCGGGAAGCACAACGACGGAGCGCGACGAGGTTTCCGAGGAGGAGACGGCTACCGCCCCAGCGCAGCCAACGATACCTGTGAGCGAGCCAGATCCCAACGCCAGCGAGCGCGAGACCACGCAGGTAGAGACGAGCAGCCAGACCGAGACCGAGACTCCTCCTGAAGAAGAGGCCAGCACGGAGGATGGCCCACCCGAAGAAGGGACCACGGAGCTGCGTTCCAGCGACACGAGGACAGAGGAACAGCCGGCGGGCGAAGCGTCGGAAACTTCCGAGGAGCCAGAGGCACGCGCAGAGACCGAGGCGGAGGCTCCCGCAGAGGACGAGACTTCCGAGCAGACGGAGACGGCTGCAGAGGCGCGGCGGAGGCGCCGCGCGGAGGAGCGCGCCAGGCGCCGCAGCCGCACCGAAGACAGCTAGAACTCTCGCGGTGAGCGGTATGGATCGGACAACGCACTCTCCACGGATAACCAGGCTCTCCTGGGGCCGCCTCGAGACCGAGAACGGTGCCTTCAAGGACGCCAGGCTATACCCTGGAGGCGCGGAAGAATGGGATTGGAAGGAGACAGGTACGAGCCACGATCCCGGCATACAGCCGGCAGACGTGGAGAGGTTGCTGGAACGCGGCTCGACTGTCGTTATCCTCTCCAGAGGCTTCCACGAGCGTCTCGATGTCGCGCCCGAGACCCTCAGGATGCTGGAAGAGAGGGAGGTCCCCGCGCACGTTGCACAGACCGTAGAGGCTGCCCGCCTCTACGACGAGTTGCGTGAGACCGAGAAAGTAGGAGCGCTCATCCACTCGACCTGCTGACCATACCGAAGGAACTCGCTCTGGGCCATCTTATTGCTTCCGCTGGTGGTGTATGTGATTCAGCGCGAGGTGATCGGGCGCGAAGAGCGTTACCTGGAGCGCACTTTCGGGGAGGAGTATCTGAGCTACAAGGCTAGGGTGCGCCGCTGGGCGTAGATCATAGCCATCCGAATGTCCAAGAATCTGGCACAGGCGAAGTTCGCAAAGAAAGCACTTTCGACGCACCTTAATTCGTAGGCTCCACAGAGGCCAGGTCCGCACTTGCTAAGCGCCGCTCGCAGGCGGCAGGCTGGTCAGGAAGCCCGTGGCCACGAACAACCCGAGCGCCAGGAGCAGCTCGAGGACGACCAGCCGACCGAACGGCCCGCGGCCGCGCAGCAGGAGGTTAGACGCGCCCACGGCGAGCAGCAAGGTCAGCAGGGCGAGCTTCACCAGGAGGGCGCGGCCGTAGGGTACGGCGAGCAACGCTTGCGGGTGCGGAACGTGGAGGATGGCCGCGTACAGGCCCGTGCAGGCGAGCACCACCACGGCGAATGTGGCCACCGCCGAGAAGCGGCGCACCGAACGTTCGCGCAGATTGGTCCGGATATCGGGGGCCAGGCTCCGAAACGCTCCGGAGCACAGGGCGACGGCGAAGCCCAGCAAGCCGCCCATCCAGACCGCCGCTGCCATGGCGTGGGTCCAGTCCGCCAGGAGTGGCAAGAGGCGGCCCGTGGCGGCAGCGTGGCTTGACCCGGTCAGCGTTGTTATGAGCAAGGCGCTCGTTCCGATCGCCGCCCACCACGGCCAGGTGCGCCTCGTCGCCGCAGCCGCGGTGATCGCAGCGGCCGCAAGCAGCGCCAGGCCGAGCCGGGCCAGCCAGACAGCGCCGACCCTGCTGTCGAAGAGCGTTTGCCAGAACAGCCCGGTGCTTAGGGGATCCCCGGAGGCCCGCACCGCGTAGGAGGACAGCTCGCCCACGCCAGCGACGGCGAGCGCCAGGAGCAGGCTACTTGCGAGCACCCCGAAAGAGCGGATCGCGGCGCGGCCGACGCCCGACTGCCTGCTGGCAGGAAGCCACACCACGGCCGCGAACGGCGCCAGGCCGGCGAGGAACGCGGTCGCGGCGAGTCCGAGCCCGTGTTCGATACTTGCGGCGCGACTTGCGGCTGGCTCAGGGACGGGCTCTCGCCGGTCGGTGGATGCTACTCTCCCAGCACCTCCCCCGTGGTGCCCGGCATGGTGTCCGCTGTGCATCCCTGCGGCGGAGGTGTCCCCGGTATCTTCAGACGGCAGGTCTTCTCCTGAGGGCGCCACGATGAAGGCGTATCGCCCATCCACGACGTGCCCATCTATGGAGGTGACCCGCCACTCTACGGTGTATGAGCCGGCGGGCATCCTCTCGAGGTCCGCCAGCACGACCCTCGCATCTTCAGGGTCCACGCGGGCATCATGCGCGTCAACGCGAGCACCGCTGGCGGCGCGCACGACCACAGGGTCGAACTCCGCGTCCACGGGCTCGCTGAACCGCAGCTCGACCCGCTCGGGGGGCTTGGATACCTTGTCCCCCCGCGGTGGAGAGGCCTCCACGAGGTTCGCATGGGCGAGTGCCGGTGCGCAAGCCAGCACGAGCCAGGCGGTGGCCAGCCCCGCGAGGAGCGCGGCGCGCCCCCTCGCTGCCCTTTTCGGCATCCTCTACCCTAGAAGGCGTCGCGCTAGTAGAGCCGAAACCACCAGTCCAACCAGGCCAAGCCCTGCGTAGACGGCCAGGTTCGTCCCTCCCGTATCTGCAAGGACCTCCGCTTCGCCACCCGCCCTTTCGGAGGCCCTCGCTTCCGACGGCTGTGGGCTGGACGGGGGATCCTCAGATCCGCCGGAGACCACCTCGATCACAGAGGCTGGCTCCTCGGAATCGGGGGCGCCGGTCCACTCCACCACGCTGCCGTCCTCGTAGGTCTGGATCGCCTTCCACGGGTACTCGCCTGGTTCCTCGGGGGCCTGGGCCTGCACGAGGAACTGCTGGAACTCCCGCTGGCTTATCTCCCCGCCGGAGAAGGTCACAGCCGTCACAACACCGCCGTCCTCCTCGAAGGCGTGCTCCCACCCGGGCACGGGCTGCACCCCGGAGAGCAAGAATCCCTCGGGCACCTCTACCCGGATCTCCGTGGTCGGTATCTCCTTCTCTGTCGGAACCGAGATGGTAAGGGTCTCGTAGTCGCCGGCCGTCACCTCCTCCGGGGAGACGACCACGTGGGCCCATGCCGGGGCGGACACGGCGAGCATAGCGCCGACGCCGAGCACGCCGCTCACGACAAACAACAGTCGCTTCATCTACTCCTCCTCTTGATGCGCCCTCGCTCGGCCGGACGAGATGCATCGTCGCCGGGTCGAAGTCGGGCTGCATCTGCTACACGATGGTGAGGGTAAGGGAGAGTAGGATCGGGGGCCTGTTCGGGACCGTGGGCGAGTGCTGAGATGGGAAGTTCATCGCCAGCGAAGCGCGGCGTGTGTGTTCGTCAGATGAGCGTGCGTCTGGCAACACGGCCAACATCGCCTGGAGGAGGGTCTGGAGTAGGTCCTGGAAAAGGCCTGCGTAGGGTGCCGCGGAGGCGAACTCCGGTCCGAGTATGGATCGGGAGGAGTGGACATCCGTCTTGTCGTCTCTGTGCTCGGGCTGGTGTTCGTGATGCCCCAACGTGCCGTGATGGTGGTTATGCCCTTGGGCGACGGCCCCTTCATGAAGGGCGGCCTGCTCCGGGGTGGCGTGTGCACCACCGAGCCAGGCCAGAGACGCAACAGGCTGGGAGATGATAACGAACAGCGCTAGCACGTGCGCGGCCATGGCCCCCAGCGCTCGGCCATCGAACAAGAGGTGCATATGGAAGGGTCGAGTTAGCAACCTCCGGCCATTTTACGCTTTTCGCCGAACTCCTGAGATTCTACCTCCACTCACTCGGGTGAATTAGCTTCATTACATGTGCCTTGCGTCAGTGGATGGTCGTGGAAATGGGGCTTCTGCGAGCTTCGCCTACGTGGCTGCGACGAAGATCAGTTCGCGGCTCGCTGCGTCGGCCGGACCACCATCCCAGTCCTCGAAGACGCACTCCACCCAGAAGCCAGCATCCGATAGAGATCTGCTCAGCTCCGCCCTGGTGCGGAACTTCAGCTCGGCGTGCGACACCAGCTCTTCGTCGGACCTCGCAAAGAGGTAATGGATCTCGTACCGTGCCAGATCACCGTCGACCTCCAGGTCCTGAATCCACACCTCGACCGGCCCGACTACCTCGTCTTCGACCGTGCGGTGGGATGCCTGCGGGGTCCAGGCGGTCCACGGCCGGGCGAGAGGATTACGGCTCTCGAATGCCACGCGTCCGCCAGGACCCAACACCTCACGGATGGCCGCGAGAGTCGCGGACCAGACCTCATCGTCCCTGATGATCTGGGCTACGTGGCCGGTCATGATGGCGAGGTCGGCCCCGACTTCGCGTAGGCCAAGCGCGTCCCCTTCGATCCATTCCACATCGTCGCCGCAAGCACGGCGCCGGGCCACCTCGAGCATCGCGTTCGATGGCTCCACGCCGATCAGGCGGTGGCCGCGTTTGGCCAACTCGCAGGTTAGCAGCCCGGTACCACATCCGATATCGACGATCGTCGCTGCCGACAGCTTCGCCGCGAGATCCAGATAGAACGTTTCGTACTCATCGATCGGATTGACCGTGTCGTAGATCTCGACGAGCCGGGGATCGGAGAACTCGCCAAAAATCGGCCCGTTGTCCGCCTCTACATCATGGTCGTTCATAAGTTTGAAGTCTATCAACCTCGCCCATTCTTCCTGCCCTTATCCACCCGAGCGTGTGGAAGCACGTTTCCGTGACCTTCGCGGGTTGACTCTTAGGGGACCTTCGCGTGAACGGCTTTCTACGAAGGTCTACGAGACGACGAGAGACCCACACGGCCGGGATTATGTCCTAGTTTACGACGGGCAAATCTAGTTGCAGCATGAGGCCAAAAGCCTGGCCCTCGGCTGCGCGTTTCCAGGAGGTGCTATTGTGTTGACTGCTGTGATTGATGCTAAGGCCGTTGTGGGCGCAGAAGAAGTAGCTGGCCTTCAAATTGGCAGTAGTGTTTCGGTCATAGATGGGGTAAGTTTGATATGACAAATCCTGGTCAAGGAGTTGTGGGCATGAACCTCACAACCGACATCTAGACAGGGATAGGAGCGTCCAGGTTTGGCCATGACCCCACATTTGCGGGACGGTCCCGATCCAGTAATGTGTCCCGAGTTCAGGAGGACACTCGAGTGTCACAGACAACTGCGCGAGGAGTAGACTACAGGGAGCGGCTCGGCGCCGGGCCGGCGAGGGTCGGCGATGCGACCGCGGGCTTCGGCGTATCCAAGCCGGCGATCACCAAGCACGTGAAGGTGCTCGAGGAGACAGGTGTCGTCACGCGTGCGGTCGAGGGCCGCACGCACGTCCTGTCACTCGAGCTCGACGTGCTCCGCGAGGTGGCAGAGTGGATGGATCGCCACCGGGCCGTCTGGAGCCGCTTCATGGATGTCGTCGAGGAGTACCTGAAGGAGGAAGGAGCAAAGTGAACACACCCACCGTAGTCTCCCCCGAGGAGTGGAAGAGCGCCCGCGAGGATCTGCTCGTCAAGGAGAAGGAGCACACTCGAGCCCGTGACGCACTCGCGGCCGAGCGCCGCCGGATGCCGTGGATGGCGGTCGAGAAGGAGTACAGCTTCGAGGGTCCGAACGGGCCGGCCACGCTTGCCGACCTGTTCGAGGGCCGCCGTCAGCTGATCGTCTACCGCGCCTTCTACGGGCCGGAGGTCACCACCTACGCGAACCCGGAGCGTGGCGACGCGTACCCCGAGCGGGCGTGCGTGGGCTGCTCCTTCGTCGCGGACCAGGTCGCCCACCCCGCCCACCTGAACGCGCGGGATGTGACGCTCGCGTTCGCCTCGCGCGCACCGCAGGCCGAGCTCCAGAAGTTGAAGGAGCGCCACGGGTGGGAGCACATCCCCTGGTACACGATCACCGACGACTGGGACAAGGACTTCGGCGTCGACGAGTGGCACGGGCACAACGCGTTCATCCGCGAGGGTGACCAGATCTACCGCACCTATTTCATCGACAGCCGCGGCGACGAGGCCATGGGCACGACTTGGAGCTACCTGGACCTGGCCGCGCTCGGTCGCCAAGAGGACTGGGAGGACTCGCCCGAGGACTACCCGCAAACTGCGCCCTACGGGTGGTGGGACTACAACGACGCCTACGGCGCATGAGCGCGGAGCGCCATGCGTGCCACACATCACGGCAAGGTTACCTCGGTGATCTTCTCCCCTGCTATTCACCCGAGTGCGGGCAAGCGGAGATCCGGCTGGGCCCCGCCCCTACCGCCCACGCCGGCCAACGTGCGCCGGTCAGCAATCGAATACGTACCAGCACACCTCATTGCGCAACCTCTGGTCGTCCAGCACGAGTTCTCGGATCTCGCTGGGAAGCCGTGCCCGTTGCCACTGGCACTCTAGGCGACCGGCCTGCTCTTGCTCCTCTTCAGGAGCCGCCGCGCGTGCGGCCCTGAACGCGTAAGCCGCCGCGCCCAGTTCATGAGCCGGCACGTGGGATACCGCCACGGCTTGACCGGCGGCAAGAGCCGCTTGCTTTGCGGCACCCGACACCTCTCGGGCCGCCGCATTGGCGAAGGCGGCCGTGCGGGCCTGCGTCATCGTGATCTCACCCCGCGCCCAGGCGCGCGCCAATTCGATCGCACGGCGCGGCCGGTCGTCACCGGGGCGCGCGTGCTCGAAGTGGTGCAGCACGTGCTCGGCACAATCGGCCGCCCAGAACGCGAGGCGGTGATGATCGGCGTCCTGCAGGGTGCCGCCCCGGCGCACGGTCACGAGCCGAGGGTCCCGCTGCTTACCGAAGATCATTCGACGGCCCGTTCCCGTTTTTCCCGCCCAAGAATGTTCTTGATGAATACCACCCCATCGGTCCCGTCGAGCCGGTCGGGGTCCAGGGGAAAGTAGTTGTTCGACGCAGCGGTGCGCGGGGTTAGCTCCGTGGCCATGTCGCGCAGGGCGGCGTCCAAGAGCTTCGAGCTGAAGATGCAGCGACCCGCCACCGCAGCGTAGAGTGCCCCTTCGAGCGTGTCGGGCTCCGGGACGCCGAGTCCGTGGTCCGGCGCTGAGCCCAAAGCCGAGGCCAAGAAGGCGTACCGGTCGCCCATCTGCGCGGCGGCGATCGCCCCGGCGCTCCACCACGACACGAGCGTCTCTCCTTCCATACCACCCCATTCGACGGGCAGGAGCCAACCGCTCCGGTTCTTTTGCAGGTGCAGGTTTTGGGCGAAGACCAGCGTGGGTCCGCGCCGCGCCTCCTGGGCGGCTATAGCCCGCAGGTTTTCGGCCATCATCGCGTCCCGCTGGGCCATCAATCGGGAGATCTGGGCGGCGCGAGAGCCGGAGCCGTCGGCCATTCTGGCGTGGTAGCGGAGCAGGCCGGCCGCCGTGCGTCCGTAGAGGCACGCGCGGTGCCACTCTTCGTACGACGTGGCGGCGATGAGCCGCGGCGATTCGGAGGTGAGCGCGGCGACAAGGTCGTCGGCAACGAGGCGGAGCTCCCCGGCTTCGTGGGACGCCCCGATGGACATGGAGGGCTCCATGGCGGCCTCGGGGTCCGTCCATCGCCCGTCGTCGCCGATCAGATCGTCGATGGTCTTCAGTGCGCGCGGCAGCAGGGCGGCCTCGAGGTTGGTGGCGAGGTAATGGTAGAGCGCGGTGAGCGCCCGGCGGGGGCTGGCGGCTTCCGTGATCTCGATGGGCGCGTCGAAGCCGTAAAACCTGAGCCGATCTGCCGCGTCGCGATCCTGGTTGTACTGCCTCATCCAACCGACGAGTTGGCGGTTCTCGTTTAACCTCCCGAATCCGTGGCTAAAGCCGGTCTCCATCACCCTGTCGAGTGGGCCCTCTCCCCCAGCGACGTAGGCGTCCACCGCCAGGGCGGTTAGGCAGTCGCTCTCGATCGCGACCGAACGGTACCCCTCGCGCTCGACGAGTTGCCGGAACACCCGGTTGCGCAGCCGCGGGAACTCCCCCTCCCCGTGCATCGGTTCGCCAAGACCCAGGAGGCGGGGCTTCGCGCCCAGGGAGCCGAGAAAGCCTCCGAGCGCGGCCCCGGGATCTTCTCCCCCGTCGCCGTCAAAACTCCAGCCCCCGCCGACCGCCGAACCGGCGCTCATCGATCAGCCCCAAACTCGTCCGTCGTGCTCGCGGCGACCAGGCGCAGCGTGCCGACTGCCCGTTGGCCGGAGTCGCGAAGCTCGTGCTCGACGGGCCGCGTCAGGTCCATCTTCGGCAGCCAGGCCGCCCAGAACCCGAGGGTGCGGCGCAGTTCCGCGCCGGGATCTTTCGGCAGCAGGCCCAGGTCCAGATCGATGACGAGCCGCATGGCCCCGGGATTCTGCTCGGGCCGGTCGCCGCGTGAAGGTCCGGCGGACATAAACAAGCCTCCCATTCCTTGACCACACAATACCCTCAATTGTATCGTTGAACCTTCCGTTTAAACTTTGGTGCAAAACGGGAGCAAATACGCTGGTAAGCCTCAAAAGGGAGTAAAAGGTGGGCAAAAAGCGTTTGCGTCCGGTGGACCTTGCTCGTGAACACGAGTTGTCCGCGCAGGCCGTGAGGAACTACGAAGAGCAAGGCATCTTGCCGGACTCGGAGCGCACCCCCAGCGGCTACCGGGTCTACACCCCGCTGCACGCTCGGGCCCTGCGCGCGTTCGTGGCCCTCGTCCCGGCTCACGGGCACCAGACCGCGGCGGGCATCATGCGGGCTTTGAACACCGACGACATAGAGACCGCCCTCGCCTTGCTCGATGAGGGTCACGCGCAGCTGCAACAGGACCGGCAGACCCTTGCAGCGGTCGAAACCGCACTCCGAGACCTCGCATCTTCGGAACCCCAAGCCCCGCCTAGGGGCGGGGTTACCTTTATTGGGGGGCTCGCGCGGCAACTGGGGATCGGGCCAGCGACCTTGCGCAAGTGGGAGAAGGCCGGGCTGGTCGAGCCCCAGAGGGACCCGGAGACCGGCTACCGCGTGTATGGTGCCGAGGACGTCCGGGACGCGCGCCTGGCCCACCAACTCCGTCGCGGGGGATACTTGCTGCGCCAGATCGCGCCCCTGATAGCACGGGTTCGGCACGCCGGAGGGATAGGGCCGCTGGAAGCCACCCTCGACGGGTGGCGCGCACGGCTCACCGCCCGCGGCCTCTCGATGCTCACGGCGGCGGCCGAGCTCTCCGCCTACCTGGAAGACCGCGGTAACGTCCCGTTTGCCTCCCCGCGGGCATAAGGTGCGGCCAACCCGCCGGCCGATCACGCCTGGCGGATCTGTCCTTGGGAACACGAAAGGACGAGTTTGAAGCACAGGCGAAGTTCGCAAAACTCCCACGACCCGGAAGGGGATGCCAGGCTACGCCAGCAGGGGCCTTGCCTTGTAGCCGTTCCCCGAGGGCGGGTAGTCGTGCGGGATCACGGCGTCTCCCTTCTCGGCCGGCGCACCAGCTCGCCGCCGCAGTTGGGGCAGGTGTGGTCCATCTCCCCCGCGCATCCGGCGCAGAAGGTGCACTCGTGGCTGCAGATAAACGCGGGATCTCCCCAACAGAGATCTTCCCCGCACCGCTCGCAACCGGCTCGCATCTCCAGGCTCATGCTTCCTCCCCCGACGCTTCCCCGCCCTCGGGGCCGTAGAAGACCACCCAGACGACGAGGTCGTCCGTAAAGTCCTCGAAGCGGTGCACCACGCCGGCGGGCACGAACAGCGCGTCCCCGGGCCCGAACCGGTGGCGCCCCGGGCCGTTTACGAACAGGCCGCTCCCCGAGACCACAAAGTACAGCTCGTCCCTGGTGTGCGGTTCCTGCGGATCTTGGCCTCGCGGGGCGTAGACCTCGACCTCCATGGTGCCGTGGCCCATCACCTTCGCGAACCGCTCGCCGCCGGGACCCGGCAGCCTCTCCATGGCCCCCGCGACCGTGGCCCGCCTTTCGCCCGTCTTCGCATCCCCGCTCATCCCTGCTCCCTCCGCTCGCGGAGACCCTCCAGCCGTGCGCGGAGGTTGGCCCGCACCCCGGGCCAGTCGTCGTCCACGATGCTGTAGTAGGCAGAGTCGCGCACCGCGTCGCCGCGCACGATCATGTGCTTGCGGAAGATGCCCTCAAAGCGTGCCGGCAGTGCCTCAAGCGCCTCTCGCGAGCGCTCGTTGCGCCTGTCGGTCTTGAACTCGACCCTCATGCAGCCGAGCCTTTCAAAGGCGTGTTCGAGCATCAGGAGCTTGGCCTCGACGTTCGCGCCCGTCCCCCAGCGCGAGGGCGTGAGCCAGGTCCAGCCGATCTCCAGCCCCCGATGCTCCGGCCTGAGCGCCAGGTACCGCGTGCTACCGATGGGTCTTCCGCTCTGGGCATCCACCGTGGCGAACGCGCCGTCCAACCCCGCCTCCGACCGCGCCAGCGCCTCCTCCATCCAACCCCGAAACTCGTCCAGATCCCCGGGCGCCCCGCGCGGCAACCACCGCCAGGTCCTCTCGTCCCGCGCGGCCTCGAAGAGCCCTTCCTCGTGGCCCATCGCCAGCGGCTCCAGCCGCACGACCTCGCCCTCGAGCACGCCCGTCAAGTTCTCCCACACCTTTACCACCCCTTCCTCGGGCCGGACACGACCGGGCCATCCCGGTTCACCGACGCCCCACGGGACATGTTAGGGCAACGCGGGTCCCGTTCCACATCCATCATCATGTACCGTCCGTAAAGGAGATGGAACAGTCGTCAGGTGTCAGGCTACGGGCATCAGGGAACGTAAAGACGAAAACCTCACAACGAAAACGCTACCATTGGCGGTGGTTTTCGTGGGGAGAGCCGCCTTGGGACCGAAGAGCTGACGGCTTATGCCTGACACCTGAAGCCTCAAACAAAGGAGACGACGTGGCGGAGAGCAGGAGCACCGGTGTGGCGATGTGGTACAGGGATCTGGGCGCGGGGGACGCCGACCCCCTGCTCCTGCTCCACGCCTTCCCGCTCAACGGCAAGATGTTCGAGCCGCAGATGGAGGCCCTGTCGGCCACGCGCCGCGTCATCGCGCCGGACCTCCCCGGCTTCGGGCGGTCGCCGCGCACGCCGGCCCAGCCGGACGTCGGTTACTACGCGGGCTGCGTCAGGTCGCTCCTGGACAGGCTGGAGATACCGCGGGTCGTGCTCGGCGGCGTCTCGATGGGCGGCTACGTGGCGTTCGAGTGCGTCAGGGCTTTCCCGGAGAGGATCTCCGGCCTCGTCCTCGCGAACACGCGCCCCGACGCGGACACCGAGGAGGCGCGGGAGGGGCGCAAGGAGATGGCCCTCAGGGTGGCGCAGGAGGGCATCGGGGTACTCGTCGACCTCCAGATGGAGCGCCTGCTCTCCCCCCAGACCCGCGCCGAGAACGAGGAGCTCGTCGGGCGGGTGCGCTCGATCATCCTGGAGAACACGCCGGACGGCGCCGTTGCGGCTTTGGGCGCCATGCGCGAGCGCCCGGACTCGACGGCGACCCTGGGAGAAATAAACGTCCCCACCCTCGTCGTGGGCGGCGGGGAGGACACGATTTCCTCTCCCGAGGTCATGGGCCAGATGGCCGCAGGTATTCCGGACGCGCGTCACGTTACCCTGCCGAACGTCGGCCACCTCTCGAACCTGGAGGATTCGCGCGGGTTCAACGAGGCGCTCACGGAGTTCCTTGAAGGCGCGCGGACCCCAGCGGCCGCGGGATGACGCGGGTTTCCCGTTCCGGCGCGGTCAGGTAGAATCCCGCCCCGTGACTACCCTGGTGCACGTCTCGGACCTTCACTTCGGGCGTCCTGCCGTCGCGGAGCGGCTCGACGCCTTGAGGGACTTTCTGGAGGGGGTCGGGCCCGACGCCATCGCCATCTCCGGCGACCTCACGCAGCGGTGCACGAACCGGGAGTTCACGCAGGCCAGGGCGTACCTTGACTCCCTGGGCGAGATAGCGCCGTACCTCGTGATCCCCGGCAACCACGACATCCGCTGGATCGGCGCCGTCGCCAGGAACCTGGGCTTCGTGGGGCTTCTCAGGGAGCAGGCCCACAACCTCAAGTACTCCAGGTACCGCAGGCACATATCCGAAGATTTGAGCCCCTCGCTGGAGGTGCCGGGGGCGGTCATCGCGGGGTTGAACACGGCGCACGGCATCTCGCGCGGCTCCTTGACAAAGAGGTTCAGGGACCTCGGCGTGATCGGGCACGTCA